>CALEYW010000069.1 GCA_937927945.1 uncultured candidate division WPS-2 bacterium
GAGATTTCTGCCTGTCTCGTGGGCTCGGAGATGTGTATAAGAGACAGCCGAGAACGCGCTCGAATTCAGCGTCTTCCCGACGCTCCTGCTGATCGTCACGCTGTTCCGGCTCTCGCTGAACATCACGGGCACCCGTTCGATTCTGCTCCACGGCTATGCCGGGCAGATCATCGAGTCGTTCGGGAACGTCGTCGTCGGCGGCAACTACGCGGTCGGCATCGTCATCTTCGCGATCCTGATCGTCATTCAGTTCGTCGTCATCACCAACGGTGCGGGCCGCGTGGCGGAAGTCGCCGCCCGGTTCACCCTCGACGCGATGCCCGGCAAGCAGCTCGCGGTCGACGCCGACCTCAACGCCGGGCTGATCACCGAGGCTGAGGCGCGCCAGCGCCGTAAGGACATCCAGCGCGCGGCCGACTTCTACGGCGCGATGGACGGTGCCTCGAAATTCGTCCGCGGCGACGCGGTCGCGGCGATCATCATCGTCTTCGTCAACATTCTCGCCGGCTTTTTCATCGGCGTGTTCCAGCAGCACATCCCATTTTTGCAGGCGCTCCAGCGCTTCACGCTGCTGACCATCGGTGAAGGAATCGTCACCCAGATTCCCGCGCTGCTGATCTCGACCGCGACCGGCATCATCGTGACGCGCGCGGCGTCCGAAGGCTCGTTCGGCAAGGATCTCTCCCGCCAGATCGTCCAGGTGCCGACGGCGCTGCTCATCACGAGCGTGCTGCTGTTCGTGTTCGGCATGTTCGGGCTGCCGACGTGGCCGATGTGGATGATGTCCGCGATCGCGTTCTTCCTCTACTTGCGGCGCCGCCGTGACGTCGCCAAAGCCGGCGCGGGCGCCGGCGCGATCGCCGGCCGGCCGGGCGCGCCCGGCGTCACCGGTTCGACCGCCCAGCCGCAGGTCAAACCGGCCGAATCGGTTGTGCCGCTCCTCTCGTACGATCCGATGGAGCTCGAGATCGGCTTCGGCTTGATCCCGCTCGTCGACGTCTCGCAAGGCGGCGATCTACTCGAACGGATCACGATGATCCGCCGCCACGCGGCGCGCGAGCTCGGCATCGTCGTCCCGCCGATCCGGGTGCGCGACAACCTGCAGCTCAAGCCCTCGACGTACGTGGTGAAGATCTACGGCCTCGAGGTCAACCGCGCCGAGGTCATGGTCTCGCGCCTGCTGGCGATGAACCCCGGGACCGCGACCAACGGGATCGACGGGATCCCGACGACCGAACCGGCGTTCGGGCTGCCCGCCCTGTGGATTGCCGAGAGCGCCCGCGGCGATGCGGAGATGGCGGGCTACACCGTCATCGATCCCACCTCGGTCATCGCGACGCACCTCACCGAGATCATCAAGACCCACGCGCCCGACCTGCTCGGCCGCCAAGAAACCTCGGCGCTGCTCGACAACGTGAAGCAGCACTATCCGGTCGTGGTCGACGAGCTCGTTCCGAACTTACTGACGGTCGGCGAGATCCAGCGCGTGCTGCAGAACCTGCTGCGCGAGCGCATTCCGATCCGCAACCTGCTGCTGATCCTCGAAAACCTCGCCGACGGCGCCCGCGCCTCCAAAGACATCGACTACCTGACCGAAAAGGTCCGCGCCGCGATGGCGCGCCACATCTGCGCCGAGTACGCCGAGAACGGCGTGCTCTCGGTCATCACGGTCGACCCGCGGCTCGAGACGCTGCTCGGCGAGGCCGTCCGGCGCGGCGAGGACGCCTACGCGCTGCTCGATCCCGCCACGGTCGGCAAGATCTACGCTTCGCTCACCCGCATGATCCAGATCGCGCAGTCCAGCGGAATGCAGCCGATCGTCCTGACCGCACCGTCGACGCGCCTCGCCCTCAAACGGCTCACGGAACGGGCCGCGCCGTCGCTGGTCGTCCTCTCTTACAGCGAGATCGCTCCCGGACTCAAGGTCGAATCGATCGGCCAAGTCTCGACGACCGAAGAGTTCCTCGAACATGCGGGGGCCCCGGCATGAGCGCCATGCTCCGGCTCTTGGGAATCGGTCCTCGCTCGCTTTCAGCTCAGCAGAAGCTGAAGCTGCCGGCGGCCAACGCCTTCGTCGACCTTGCCCTGACCGGGAACGGCCCGCGCGGCTCGGTCTGCGTCGAGACGGTGACCGAGCGGGGCGTGGGCGTCACGGCCCTGCCCGGGACCAAGGTCGGCAGCACCGGGGTTTTCTCCTATCAGAACGCGCACGGCAAGTTCCGCTTCTCCTCGAAGTGTGTCGCCGTCCGCGGAACGCAAGCGGTCTTCGCCGTGCCCGAGCGAATCGAAACGCTGCAACTCTTCAGCGGCGCGCAAAAGCGCGCCGCGGTGCGCCTCGACGCGACCGTCCCCGCCCAGTGGCGCTATGCGCCGGGCGGCAAGGGATCGGGCGAGTACGTTCGCGCATCACTCACCGACATCAGCCGCTCGGGGGCGTCGCTGATCGTCGATCGTGAGGTGAAGAAGGGAACTTACGTCGAGACCCGCTTCTCGGTCAGCACGTCGGCTTCGCCCCTCGTGCTGCTCGGTGAAGTCATGCGGACCGCCAACATCGAAGCAGCGAAGAAGATCTCGCTCGGTCTGCGGTTCCACGGGCTCAAACCCGAGGAGGACAGAGCGATCATGGAGTTTATCAACAAGCGGCAAGCCGAACGGCGAAACCGCGGGCTGGCCTGAGGGAGTGCACGCAGCAGTGTCGGGGAAGCGAGTCCTCATCGTCGATGACGCCGTCGTCATGCGCATGATGATCAAAGGGATCCTGAGCAAAAACGGCTACGAGGTCGTCGGTGAGGCGCAGAACGGCGTGGAAGCGGTCGAAAAATACCGCGCCCTCAGCCCGGATCTGGTCACGATGGATATGGTGATGCCCGAGATGGACGGCATCACCGCGGTCAAGCAAATCGTGGCCGGTGATCCGAACGCGCGGATCATCATGTGCACGTCGATGGGCCAGCAGGCCCTCGTCGTCGAGGCGATCCAGGCCGGAGCGAAATCGTTCATCACGAAGCCGTTCCAGCCGCCGAAGATCTTGGAAACCATCCAGAAGGTGCTGGCATGATGCCATCGCTCACGCTTAGCGAGATTCAGCGCGACGCCCTCAAGGAGGTCGGCAACATCGGAGCCGGCCACGCGGCGACCGCGCTCTCGCAGCTCTTGAACACGACCGTGAAGCTCAGCGAGCCGATGATCGACGTGCTGAAGTTCCGCGATCTCTCGACCCGCGTCGGGGCCGCCGACCGGACCGTAGCCGCCTTGCACATGTACGTGCGCGGCGAGGCGCCGGGACAAATGGTCGTGCTGTTCGATCGCGATCAGGCGCTGGAATTCGTCAACGTCTTCATCAAGCGGATCATCGGCGACATCCAGATCTTCGATTCGATCGTCGACTCGACGCTCAAGGAACTCGGCAACATCATCGCCGGGTCGTATCTCACGGCGCTGATCTCGCTGACCGGGATCAACCTGCTGCCGTCGGTGCCGACGCTCTCGTACGGCACGATCCAGGCGGCGTTTCGTACGCTGATGTCGATCCTGCCGGATCAGGACGTCTTCCTGATCGAGTCGCAGTTCCTCGACAAGGACCGCGCGGTCTCGGGACAGTTCATCCTGATCCCGGAAACCGGCTCGCTGCAGCCGCTGCTCTCGGTGTTCGGCGTCAACGACTGACGCGCCGTCCTCTTTCCGTCATCGTCTGCGCCCGGGCCCGTGCCCGGGCGTTTTTTTTAAACCCTCCCGATGCCGGTTCTTTACCGGCAGCTTACCAGGGGACGTGCTGCGCCCGGCCGTCTAGGACGACACCTACATGAGCGGGCGAAGGCGGATCCTCACGATCCGGTGCGCCCGCATGCCGGAGGTCAAGGATGAATCGACATGTGTTCTGCGCGGTGCTGGCAACGGCGGCGATGCTGCCCGCCTGGAACGCGAGCGCGAACGCCGCCGACAAGACGGTCGTCGTCGTGCTGGCCGCGTCGTCGACCAAAGGCGTGATGGACGAGGTCGCGCACGCGTTCGAGAAAACGCATCCCGACGTCGCCGTCCAGACCTCATATGGCGGCAGCAAGGTGATCGCGGCGCAGATCCAACAGGGTGCAACGGTCGACGTCGTGCTGATCGCCGACTCCGTTGCTCGCGAACTCGGCGGCGCGCTGGACGGCGTGACGGAAATCGACCGTAACCATACGACGATCGTCGTCTCCGTCGCTGCGGCGTCGAAGATCCACGGTCCGGCCGATCTGGTGAAGAAGGGCGTGCGCCTGGGCGGCGGCACGCCCGGTTCGAACGTCGGTCGGGTGGGCGAAGAGACGATCGCAAACGTCGCGAAGCGCCTCGGGCCCGGCTATCCGGCACAGTTTGCCGCAAACGTGACGACGACGAAGACCGACAACGCGAAACTCGCTGCCGCCGTCGAGTCCGGGATCGTGGACGCTGCGATCCTGTACTCGTCGGACGTCGTTGCCGGGAAATCGGTCGAGGTCCCCTTGCCGGAGAACGAGCGCGTCTCCGAGCTGCACGCTGCGGCAGTCGTGAAAGCGTCGTCGCATCAAGCGCTGGCGCGCGAGTATCTTGCGCTGCTTGCCTCGGCGGACGGCATGCGGATCTTTCGCCGGCATCACCACGATGCGGCCCGATAACGTGGCGACGCGGTTTCCGATCGCAGCCAAACTCGGCGCTGGGTTCGGCATCTGCCTCGTGCTGGTGATCACGCAGTGCGTGCTCGCGACACTCTCGATGCGCGCCTCGCAAGATCGCACCGATGCGATCGTCAAGGCGATTCCGAGCACGCGCGAAGTGCGCGACACCGTGCTGCAGGTCGCCGAACTGGAATCCGCGATCCGTGGCTATGCCGCCACGGGCGACAAGTCGTTCGCGGCTCGAACCGGAGAAGCGCGCAATCTGCTCGACGAGGACGTCACCGCGCTCAAGATCTACGGCGCGAACCATCCGGCGTTCGCAAAGTTCATCGCCGCGGCGGAACCCAAGCTCGACGAGATCAACGTCGTGGTCGACAAGGAACTGGGACTGCTTTCTCGCGGTGACCGCGCGGCCGCCGCCGCCGGCCTCCCGGCGCTGCGGACGCTCGTCGACGCCTATCGCACCTCGGGTGCCGACATCGACGACGGCTCGATCAAGACGCCCGCAATCTACCACCAGCTGCTGGCCGACCTCGCGTCACTGCAGCAGAATGCGAGCCGCGCATTCATCGCGGTCGGCATCGCCGCCGCGCTGCTCTGCGCCGCGTTCGCGATCGGTTTGAGCGTCACGCTCTCACGGCGCGTACGCCGGGTCTCCGGCGCGATCGCGGCGCTGGTGGAGACCGACTTCGTGCGCCTCGGCGAGGCGTTCCGCGACCTGGCGGCCGGCAATCTCGGCCACACGCTGCACGTCTCGCCTGCGCCGCTGGACGAACACGGGCGCGACGAGATCGGCGACTTGGCCGACGCGTACCGGCGGCTGGCCTACGGCTTCGGCGCGATCGCCGCCGAGTACGAGACGGCGACGACGCGCCTGCGCTCGGTCCTCTCCGTCGTGGCGACCACTGCCGGCGACATGGTGCGCGCGTCCAACGAAGTGGCGGCTGCAACCGCCCAATCGAGCGTCGCCGTCGAGCAGATCTCGCGCGCCGTCGGCCAGGTCGCCGAAGGTGCGCGGCACCAGGCCCAGGCCGGGCGCGAGACGGCCGGCTCGGCCAACGAGTTGAGCATCGCCGCCGACCGCATCGCCGACGGCGCCGTGGCGCAGTCCGAAGCGGTCGGCATATCGGCACGGGCGGTCCAAGCGCTGAACGAGGAGTTTGGGCAGTTGGCCACCATCGGCGGGTCGCTGGCCGCGGCGGCCGCCGGTGCCGACGGCGAAGCGGCCGCCGGCGTCGAGGCGGTGCGGCAGACCGAGACGGCGATGACCCGCGTGCGCGCCGAGGCCGCCAACGCGTCCCGCGCGATGGAGAGTCTCGAAGAGCGCTCGGCCGCGGTCGAGAAGATCGTCGACGCAATCGGCGGGATCGCCGACCAGACGAACCTGCTCGCGCTGAACGCCGCGATCGAAGCGGCCCGCGCGGGCGATCAAGGGCGCGGCTTCGCGGTGGTTGCCGACGAGATCCGTAAGCTCGCGGACGCGTCGGCATCGCAGACGCGCGAGATCGCCCAGATCCTCGGCGCGATCCGCCGCGAGACGACGAACGTGTCGGCGGCGATGACGGCCTCGACGGCCGCGACGGTCGACGGGCTTGGGCTCGCCGGGCGCGCGAGCACGGCGCTGGAGGAACTGCGGTCGTCGATCGTGCGTACCCGCGCGGTCGCCGACGACGTTGCGGCGCGGGCCGAGCGGATGCGCGCCACCAGCGACCAGCTCACCGGCTCGGTGGCGGGCGTCTCGGCCGTGGTGGGCCAGAACGCGGTCGGCGCGGACGGCATGCGGGCGACGGTGGTCCAGATGGTCACCAACCTCGAACCGATCGCCGCCTCCGCCGAGGAGCAGTCGTCGACCTCCGAAGAGGTCGCGGCCTCCACCTTCGAGCTCGCCGCCCAGGTCCAGCAGATCGATTCCACGGTCGGCGCGATGCGCGACCAGGCCCGACTCCTGGCCACCGCCGTCGGAGTCTTCCGCTTCGCGGACGAGCCGGCGCTCATGAGTCCGGTCCGAATCGCCGATCCCGTATAAGAAATTATGTCGGCCGACGATTTCTTCGACCGTACCGAGTTCGTCCAGTATTTTCGGGACGAAACGGACGAACTGCTCCAGTCCATCGACGCGGATCTTCTGCGGCTCGAGCAGTTCGTCGATTCAGGCTCGATCGACAACGAGATCGTCGCGTCGCTGTTCCGCGCGCTCCACACGATCAAGGGCAGCGCCGGGATGCTCGAGTTCGCGGCGGTCCAGCAGGTCGCGCACAAGCTCGAAAACGTCTTCGACCTGCTGCGCAAAGATCGCATGCCGCTCACGGAGAGCGGCGTCAACCTGCTGTTCGAAGGCCGCGACGTCCTCACGGCGCTGGTGCGGTCGGCGGTCTCGGGTGCCGAAGAGCCGGCCGGCGTCGAAGCGTACGTCGAGCGTCTCGACGATTTTGCCGGCATCTACGACAGCACCGCACAGGTGATCGAGGGTCCGCGCGTCCACGACCACGACGAAGAACACCTCGTCACCGTCGATGACGAGCAGATCGCGGCCTTCGAGGCCGAGGTGGCGCGGCTGCTCGCGCAGGTGCAGGTGCCTCAGGCCGCCGGCGAGGCCGTGGCAGCCGCGCCCGCCGCACCGCTCGTCGCCGAGGATGCCGACGTCGACGTCGCCGCCGCACAGGCCGCGGTCGACGACCTCTTCGCCGCTGCGGCGGCCGTCCCAAAAGCGGCGCCCACTCCCCTGAAGCCCGCATCGCCGGCCGCTCCGGCACCCGCGAAGCCGCGGGCCGCGGCCGCCGTACCAGCCGCGAACGGGGCCGCCGCGTCGCGGGCCGCCGCCCCGGCCGGCCCGACCCCGGCTTGGAGCGCGCCCGACGGCCGTCGCACCGCCGCCACCAAGAATCAGACGATCCGGGTCGACATCGAGCGGCTGGACTTGCTGCTGAACCTGGTCGGCGAGCTGGTCATCAACCGCACCCGCATCTCGGACATCGCGCTGACCCTCGGTCGCGAACTCGGCACGCAAGGCCGCGCCCAGAACAATCTCTCGACGCTGGCCAAGGATCTCGCCGATTCATCGGCGCTCCTCGCGCGCACGACGAACGAGATCCAAGAGAGTATCATGAAGGTCCGCATGGTGCCGATCGGACAGGTTTTCGACCGGTTTCCGCGGATGGTGCGCGACCTTGCGAAGGCGCGCAGCAAGGAGATCCACCTCGAGATCGCCGGCGCCGAAACCGATCTCGACAAGACGATCGTCGACGAAGTCGGCGAACCGTTGATGCACCTGGTGCGGAACTGCGTCGACCACGGGATCGAGCCGCCGGAGGTCCGTGAAGCGCGCGGAAAACCGCGCCACGGAACGATCAAGCTGAACGCCTATCACGAAGGCAACCAAGTCATCATCGAGATCTCGGACGACGGCGGCGGGATCGACCTCGGGCGGGTCCGCGAGAAAGCGATCCGCATGGGCGTCATCTCCGAAGCGGACCGGCTCAACGATCGCGAGATCATCGAGCTGATCTTCACGCCCGGCTTCTCGACCGCCGATCAGGTCACCGACGTCTCCGGCCGCGGCGTCGGGATGGACGTGGTGAAGAAGAACATCCTGCGGCTCAAAGGCGTCTTCGACGTCGACTCCGTGCAGGGCGAAGGCACGAAGTTCACCATGAAGCTGCCGCTGACGCTCGCCATCATCCAGGCGCTGCTGGTGCGCGTGGCCGACGAGCTCTACTCGATCCCGCTCGATTCGGTCATCGAATCCCAGCGCATCGAGACGGCCGACGTTCGCACGGTGCACGGCGGCGAGGTGATCACGCTGCGCGGTCAGGTCGTGCCGCTGATCCGGGTCGGCGAGTTCTTCCGGCTCGACGCGCCGCGCGATCCCGCCAAGGTGATGATCGTCATCGTGGGCCTGCAGGGGCGCCAGGTCGGGCTCGTCGTCGACTCGTTCCAAGGCGAACAGGAGATCGTGATCAAGCCGCTCTCCGACGTGATCGGCCGCATCGCCGGGATCTCCGGCGCGACGATCCTCGGCAACGGCTCGATCTCGCTCATCATCGACGTCCATTCTCTCGTCGCCACCGCCTACGGCGGCGGCAAAGCCACCCGCGCCGAATTCTCCGGAGTATAACCATGATGTTCTTACGAGCCCACTCGGGGAATTTTCCCCGTACCGAAACGCTGCCGGGCTCGAGCGCCTGGGGGCCCCGCGCCATAGGCGTGGGGGGCGCGCAGTCTCGGACGGAGCGCCTTTAAAATGGAAACCATTCAGGTTGTCTCGTTTACCCTCGGCTCCGAAGAGTACGGCGTTGATATCGCGCAGGTGCAGGAGATCAATCGGATGGTCGCCGTGACGCACGTTCCGCGCGCGCCGGTGTTCATGGAAGGCGTCATCAACCTGCGCGGCCAGCTGATCCCGATCATCGATCTGCGGACCCGCTTCGGGATGCCGCGCGTCGAGCACACGAAGAACACGCGCATCGTCGTTACCGAGATCGGCGCGAAACGCGTCGGGATGGTCGTCGACTCCGTCTCCGAAGTGCTGCGTCTGCCGGTCGAACAGATCGAAGACGCGCCCGACATGATCACCGGCGTCGACACCGAGTACATCAAAGGCGTCGGCAAGATCGAGGACCGCCTGATCATCCTGCTCGACTTGGCCAAGATCATCTCGACCAACGAGCGCCGCGAACTCGAAACGACCGACGCCGAAGCGGTCGCCGTCGCCTAGCACGCTCGGCCCCTCCCGAGCGAGACGGACCGCGACGCTTCGCTGCCGAAAAACGATCCTGTGACCGATCAGACGACCGCCCCCAGTGCTGAAAACGTCCCCGAAACCGCGGCCCGCCGGCCGAGCGCACCGCTCGGGCGGACGCTCGTGTGGCTGGGCATCGCCGGTGCGTCCGCCGCGCTCACGTTCCTCATCCTTCGCGCCACGATGCGCGCGCAGCCGGCCGGTGACGAGACGACGGAGCGAATCCAAGCGCTCATCGACGAGGCCAACCGCCTGATCAAGACGCTGGACGAGAAAAAGCAGACCTAGTGGCTCGATCTCCGATGCCGGCGACCGGCCTGGGCCCCGGCGTCGTCGGCACGGTGCGGTTCACCGACCTTCTCGCCAACGGGCAAGCGGTAGGCCGGATGAACGGCTTGGTCGTGTTCGTCTCGGGACCGCTCCCGGGCGAGCGCGCGCGCGTGCGCGTCACGCAGGTGAAGCCGAAGTACGCGGTCGGCGAAGTCGTCGCGTACGAGTCGCAATCCGAGTACCGCGCGAAGCCGTTCTGCGCGGTCTTCGGCATATGCGGCGGCTGTCAGGTGCAGCATCTGATGTACGCCGCGCAGCTGGCCTGGAAAGAGCAGATCGTGCGCAACGCGCTGCGGCGGATCGGCGGCTTCACCGACGTCGACGTCCGGCGCCCGGTCGGCATGACGAACCCGCGCGCGTATCGCAACAAGATGGCGCTCGTCGTCGACCACTCCTCGGGCGAACCGTCGTTTGGATTCTATCAAGCGCGATCGCACGCGATCGTGCAGATCGACTCGTGCCCGGTCGTGCTGCCGCAGCTCGACGCAGCGATCGCGGGCTTGTACGGCGCCGCGCGCGCACCGCAGTCGAAGGCCGCGTTCGCCGGCGCGAAGCACACGATCATCCGCGCCGGAGCGGCGTCGGGCCAAGCCGTCCTGTCGATCACGACCGATCGTCAGTCGCCCGAGATCAAAGCTGAGGCGCCGGCGATCGCGCGCCGGATCCGCGGCGTCGTCGGGATCTCCAACTCGTTCGAACCGCGTACCGCGAACGCCGTGCTCGGCCGCAAGATGCTCTACGTGTGGGGCAAGCGCGAGATGGAAGAGACGATCGAAGGCGTGCGCTACCGCGTCTCGCCGGCGTCGTTCTTTCAAGTCAACAGCGAGATGGTCGGCCGCATCTTCCGGTTTCTCGCCCCTGGCGTGCAGAAGGACCGCACCGTCGTCGATCTCTACTGCGGCGCGGGAACGTTCGCCATCTTCTTCGCGGCGCGCGGCGCGACGGTCGTGGGCATCGAGGAGAACCCCGCCGCCGTCCGCGAGGCGCGCGAGAACGCCGCGCTCAACGGCGTCGAGGATCGCGTGCGCTTCGTCGAAGGCCGGGTCGAGGGCGCCGTAGCGAACAAGGACGGCAAAGCGGCGCTGGAGTCGGCCGCGATCGTCTTCTTGGATCCGCCGCGCAAAGGCAGCGACGAAGCGACGCTCGAGGCGATCGCGAACGCGAAGGTTCCCAACGTGTGGTACCTCTCGTGCAATCCCGCCACGCTGGCCCGCGATCTCGCGCATCTGGCGAAACGCGGATACGCGCTGGGCGTCGTGCAGCCGTTCGACATGTTCCCGCAGACCGGGCACGTCGAGACGCTCGCGACGCTGCATCTGGTCGACACGCCGGTGGAAGTGACGCTGCCGGAGCGCGAAGCGACGCCGTGGGACGACCAGATCCCGGTGTGGCCGCCGGAAGATCCGTACGCGAAGCACGAGTATCCGGATTTCGTGGAGCAGACGCCGGCCGAGTAGGTGGCGCGTGGCCGTCGGCACGTTTCAGGCGACGCTCTGGGTTAGGCTACAGGAGGCCGGCGAAGAGCGCGCGCAGCGGCGCCTTCGTTTCGAAGCCGATGCCGTGCGCATCCGGAGGCGTGGCGGCTCCGTCGACCACGACCGCTCCGTCGGCGAGCCCGCCGAACGGGGCGAAACAGAACGGGTTCACCTCGGCGCCGCCTAACCGCAGCGCGCTTGCGACGTGCAGCGTGAACAGATGCCCGCCGTGCGGCCAGAACGCGGAACGGTCCCAGCCCTGCCCCTCGAAGAACTCGACGATGCGGAGATAGCCCGGCAGACCGTAGCAGTGGGCGGGGTCGAACAGCAAGATGTCGCGGTCGGGGCGCAGCCCGCCGTAACGCTGCAGCAGCCGCGCTTCGGCCAGCGAGAACACGGCTTCACCGGCCGCGATCGGTCCTGGATAGATCGCCGTGACGCCGGCTTGGGTCTCGAAATCGTGCGGGTCGCAGACGTCCTCGAACCACCATAAGTCGAGGTCACGGAACGCCGTCGCGGCGTCGCGGCCGCGCACGGCGTCGTACGCGTTCATCGCGTCGACCGCGAGGTTGCGCGGATCGGGCAAGGCGCGGCGCGCCGCGTCGATGCGGGCGAGATCGCGATCGAGCGATGCGGCGCCGACCTTGATCTTCGCGTGGGTGTAGCCGAGCCCGACCATGCGGGAGATCTCGTCCGCGAGCCCTTCGAGATCGCGCTCGGGATACGGGTAGCCGCCGCCGCCATAGACGCGCACCGGCGCTGTCGGCGCCGCGTCGCCCAGCCGTTCGGCGAGAAAGCGGTATAGCGGCCGCCCCGCGATCTTCGCTGCGGCGTCCCACAGCGCCATGTCGAGCGTCCCGACCGCGACGCAGCGCTCACCGTGGCCGCCCGGCTTTTCGCCGGTCATCATGACGTCCCAGGCGCGAAACGGATCGACGTTCGTACCGCTCGCGTCGAGCAGCTCCGCGGGACCCGCGTCGAGGAGGCGCGGCGCGAAGCGCTCGCGGATCAGCCCGCCTTGGCCGAACCGGCCGATCGACGAAAACCCGTACCCGATCACCGGGGCCCCGTCGCGCACCGCGTCGGTGTGCACCGCGACGATACTCGTCGTCAGCCCGCCCGATGGCAGAGTCGGGTCGCTATAGCGCGAGATCGGGACCGTGCGTTCGCGAACATTGAGAATGCGCATCTTGGCGGAATCTTAACAGCAAGGGTAGGGATGCTTCCTCCCCACGACGTATCGACTGCCCAGGCTCTGAGACCGTATCTCCGGGCCGGATGAACTATTTGCGGGGAGTATGGTGCTACCCAAATCGATCATTGGTCGTGGGGCGTCATGTCGTGGCGTCTACAAGCATGCCCCGGGGCCGGCACCGAGCCTCGATGAGGTCCTCGCGTGAGACGTCTTCTTTCGGCATCCGTAGCCCTCTTCGCCGTGGCCGCGACGCTCGTCGCGTGCGGAGGCGGTTCCTCTTCCTCGAGCGTGCCGGTGGTCGGCCCCGGCAACTCCGCGCTCTGGACCATCACCACGAACTCCACCGCCGTGACGCTGACGCCGGGCGGTCCTCCCGTCGCCGCGGCGCTGCCGTCCTCGCACGACGTCAGCGGAGCGGTCACGTTCCCGGCGCCCACTGCGGCCACGAAGCCGACGCTGACGGAGACCATCCAGAACTTTCCGCCGCCGAGTGAGGACAACGTTCCGGCGCTGTCGAGCCAGCGTGCGCCTCAGGGTATGCGTCAGCCGCTCACGCAGATCCCGCACGCGTCGATTCTGTACATCCGGCTGATCGCCGACCAGGTCATCCAGCTGCCGAACAGCCCGACCTTCTCGTTGACGGTCCCGTCGAGTCTCCTCGTCCCGGGCGCGAGTTACTACGTCGCGTTTTTCAATGATGGCCAACATCCCAACGACTGGGATTTGAGCTGGGAAGGCCCCGCGACGGTCACCGGTACGAGCCTGACGTTCTCGACCAACGGTTTGGGCGGATTCACGTTTCAAGCCGGCGTGAAGTACTGGTTCGCGCTCGTCGCCGCCGGCGGTGTGATTCCGACGCCGAGCCCGACGCCCACGCCGACACCGGCGGGCTCCGCGACACCGACCCCGACGCCGACGCCGGTCGGAATGACGCCGACGCCGAGCCCGACGCCGGGCGGATCCGTGACGCCGACGCCGACGCCGACACCGCATGGCGCAACGCCCACGCCGACCCCGACGCCGGGCGGTACCGTGACGCCGACGCCGAGCCCGACGCCGGGCGGAACCACGCCAACGCCGAGCCCGACGCCGGGCGGCACCGCGACCCCGACACCGACACCCACGGCGACTCCCACGCCGACGCCCACGCCGACGCCGACGCCGACCCCCACGCCGACGCCGACACCAACGCCCACGCCGACTCCCGTTCCGTTCGCTCTGACGGTGAGCCCGAATCCGGTCAACGTGTACGGCGTCGGATCCGCGAACGCGGCGACGATCACGGTGCACGAGACCGCCTACAACGGCGGCTTCGCGGAGACCGACACGTGCGGCACAAACGCGTCGATTACGAGCCCGAACCCGAACGGTCCCAACGCGACCTACACCGTCACCGGCGTGGCGGCCGTCAACTGCACGGCAACGTTCACCGGCGCCTCCAACCAGCAGTCGTCAACGCAAGTCATCGTCACCACCAGCGGCTGGATCATCAATGCGAAAAAGCGTCGATGATGCAGCCGGCCCCGCAAGGAGCGAAAGTCCAGATGCGTAAGATCCTCTCCCTTTTTGCCGTCTTGGCCCTCGCAGCTTGTGGCGGCGGTGGCGGCGGCCCTACCACGAATACCCCGGCCCCTCCGACTGCTGCGCCGACGTCGGCGCCGCAAGGTCAGCTCGTCACGCCGCAGTTCACGATCGTCATTCCGGCGAAGTCGCCGTCGTCGGTTTCCGGCACACGCAAGCCGAACTACGTCTCGACCGCCACGGCGTCGGTCACGATCACGCTGACCTCCGTCGGCGGGAGCGCGCCGACCGTCACGCCGACCTCCGTGACGACGAACGTCAGCGGCGCGAGCTGCGCGAGCGGATGCACCGTGTACGGTCCGCCGTCGCCGCCCGGACAGCTCGACGCCTACACCATCGTCACGTTCGACACGGCCGGCGGAACCGGCCGCCAGCTCGACCGCGGCTCGGTATCCTTCACGCCCACCGCCGGCCAGAACAACGTGACCGCCGTGACGCTGAAGGGCGTCCCGTTCACGGTGACGATCACCGGCGTGCCGGCGGCCTTCGCGGCGAACACCGCCGCGCAGACCGGGAACTTGATCGTGACGGTGGCGGATCACTCCGGTCAGACGATCACCGGCACGTATAACACGCCGGTCACGATCAGCAATCCGGACTCGAACGGTACGCAAGGCGTCCAACTCAGCAGCACAACGGCCGGTGTCTGCGCCAGCGCTGCGTCGTGCACGCTGACCGACAACACGCCGGTGATCACGCTGACCTACGGTGGTCTCGCGGAGAACCCGGTCGTCCTCGCGTCGAGCAATGCCGACGTCACCGCGCAGGTCGGTACCGCCGGCACGGGGACGTTCACGCCGGTGCTCAACGCGATCACCAGCGACGTCGCGAACTCGACCACCACGCTGGGCGGCGTCGGCATCGATCTGTACACGAACGACAACACCTCGCCTGTCGGCTACAGCGGCACGGTCAAGTACTCGGAGCTGGGCTTCACGAACAGCCCCTACAACAAGGTGCTCGCGACGAGCGGCGGCGGCACGTGCTCCACCTTCGCGACGCTCGCGACGCTGGCGAACGCCTCGAACGAGACGCCGTTCAGCGCGACCTCGATCGCCGGCCCGGTCGCCGGCGTGTGCACGGTCACAGTCACCGACAATCTGTCGGATCAGCCGAACGCCCTGCCGACGTTCAAGGTGACGTACACCACTTCGCAGGTTACCGGCAGCTCGAAGAAGCGCCACTGATCGAATCGGCCGCCGCCGCGATCCGCAGTTCGCGGGTTGCGGCGGCTCGCTGCCCGTTCGTTCCGGGGACGATGGGCGGCGATTTCTTCGGCCTCGGTATTTTCTCGTTCAGCCTTGCAGCGGCTGAGGATTGGTGCCCATGAATCGGCTCGTGAAAAAATTTGCCTCTTCGGTCCTCGCGATTGCCGTGTCCGCATCGCTCGCGGCGTGCGGCGGAGGCTCGCATGGCGCGGCGATGCCGCAGATGGCGCCGACGGTGAGCCCCGCGCCGTCGTACAACGGACCGCTCGCGGACGCGACGTTGACGATCACGGTGCCGGTGCCGACGACCACCAGCAGCACACGCCGTCCGGCGTACGTGTCGTCGTCGACGTCGAAGATCGTCTTCACGCTGAACACCACGACCAATCCCAACATAACCCCCGCGCAGGTCACCGCTTTCAACGCCAGCCAACTGGGCGCGAAGGCCGTAACGTTGGGCAGCGCGCCATGTACGGGAACGGGCCCGTGGACGTGCACGATCACGATCAAGCTTCCGCCGGGGAGCGACAACATCACGGTGTCCGCTCAGGACGCCTCGAGCAACATCCTCTCGCAGCAGATCCAGACGTTCACCGTGACGGCCGGCGGCAGCGCAGCTGGGGCGAATAACTTCAGCCTCATCCTCGACGCGAACGCCGCAACGATGGCGCTCAGCGCGTCGTCGGGCTACTGTGCGGGCGGCTTCACCGTTTCGAACGGCCAGACGGTTCCGACGGTCGGCACGAGCCCCGTTACCTTCAACGCGAGCTACACGGATCTGGCGGGGAAGACGATCGTTGGACCGGGTCTGCCGCTCCTGAAAGTCAACGGGTCGTCGACGAGCGGCACGATCACCGGCACCGGCGGCAACGTCAACTTCACCGTCAATCAGGCGGCGCAAACCATCGCGCTCACCGCGACGACCACATCGACCAGTGCGTCGATTCCGGTGACCGTCACGCATGCGGACTCGAACGGCACCTCCGACGGGCTCACGCTGACGCAGGCCCTCAGCTTCACGTTCCAGTCCGGCCCTGCGCCGCCGTCGAGCTTCCTCGCCAGCGCCGAACAGGTCATCAACAGCAGCGGCGTCACCACCGGCGGGAGGATCGATCTCTTCACCGTCAATCTCGCCAGCGACACGTTCGCGGCCTACAGCCCGTCGTCGCTGGCGGTCCAGCCGGGGCCAAGCGGCAGCAACTACAACAACTCCGACGTCGACTTCCCGAACGACCTCATCTTCGACGCCAACGGCGATCTGCTGATCGCGAACGGCGGCGGCTCCGTCAGCGGCGTCGACTTCGGCAACTTCGCCTGCGTGCCGGCCGGCGCGATCACGACCGGCGCGAACGCCGCGACGGTCATCCCCAACGGCACCGCGGACGATCCAGTAAGGGTCGTGCTCGGCACGGACAACAGCGTGGCGCTCACCAACGGCGCTTTCACGACGTACTCGGAGATCCAGTACCTCTTGAACGGCACGTACTCCGCTGCGCCCACCACACGCGACATTAACCAATCGGCCAACGGCACCCCGCGCGGCATCGTCGCGCTGCCGACGACGGCCGCGAACCCCGCGGGGACCTACGCCGTCGGCCTCCAGATCGGGAGCCAGGGCGCCGCCAAAGTCCAGATCATCCATCCCAACGGCACGACGACGAACATCACCGATCCCGAGATCGCGGATCCCTGGCTCGGCTACGACGCCGCGAACAGCCAGCTCGTGATCGCAACTGATGGTCGCGGCTTGCCGCCGACCGGCAATTATGCGAAGTCGAACATCCAGTTCTGGACGGTCGGTGCGACGCCGACGAAAGTGAAAGAGTTTTACGTGGAGGCAGTGTCGGGAGCCGCCACCGCCATTCCGACCGGACCCGTCGCCGTCTCGCCCGACGGGCACGTTGCAATCATCGCCATGGGCGGCAGCGGATACCCCGAGTTGGTCGTCTACGACAACACAGCCAATCGGAACAAGGTCAGCGGCACGCTCGACTACGGCGCAACCGATTGCGCCACCCAGACGAACTACACGTACGGCGGCACGACGGTCTCGGCAAACGTCGCCAACAAAGTCCTCTGGCTGTCGAACACGAAGCTGCTCGTCCAGCTGTACTCGCAGAGCAGTCACATCGCCACGTCGGTCAACGGGCTGTACATCTACGACATCACGCAGACGATGCCGCAGGGCGGTTGTGACGTCAACATTGCCCCCGAGCCGACGCCGACCGTGAAGCAGACCGGTTTCCAAGCCCTGACGAACGCGCCGCTCGCGGCCGCGTACCGCCCCTAAGTACTCGAGGAAGGAGACACATGAGTTCGCCCTATGTCGGTGAGATCCGCATGTTCGGAGGCAACTTTCCCCCGAGCGGCTGGATGACGTGCGATGGCCAGCTACTTCCCATATCGCAATACGACACGCTCTTCAACCTGATCGGCACGACGTACGGCGGTGACGGCGTGAGCACGTTCGGCTTGCCGAACCTCAGCGGACGAGTCCCGATCCACCAGGGCACGGCCCGCAGCGGGACGAGCTACCTCATCGGCGGTTCGGCAGGGGTTCCCACCGTCACGCTCTCGCCGAGCCAGATCCCGATTCATAACCATGGGATCGTTGCGGACAACAACGCGGCGACGTCGAACCAGAGCGGCCCGTCGAATAACTACTACGGTACGAGTTCGTCGCCGACGCTCTATTCGAACAAGTCGACCGGTCTGCACCCGTTTCTGACGACCACGAGTTCCGGCGGCAGCCTGCCGCACGAGAACATGCAGCCGTATCTCGCGGTCACGTTCATCATCTCGCTTTTCGGCGTCTACCCGAGCCCGTGAGAAGAGGCTGAAATGTCGTCACCATTCGTCGCCGAGATCCGCATCTTTCCGTTCAACTTCGCACCCAAGGGGTGGGCATTCTGCAACGGACAGCTGCTGCCGATCTCGCAGAACACGGCGCTCTTCTCCCTGCTCGGCACGCAATACGGCGGCGACGGGAAGTCGAATTTCGCGCTGCCGAACCTCGCCGGGTCGGTCGCGATCCACACCGACCAGTTCTCCGGCGGCGGCAATTACCCGATCGGGTCGCCGGGCGGCGCGAACACCGTCACCCTGCTCAACACCGAGATGCCGTTGCACACCCACGGCCTTCAGGTCGATAACCTCGTGTTCACGACGACGCTCTTGAGTCCGGGGAACAACGTACCCGGCGACACGGCGCCGAATCTGTTCTTCAAGAGCAACGCGAGCACGTCGTCGAACACCACGATGAACCCGCTTATGGTCGCCGTCGTCGGGAGCAGCTTCCCGCACAACAACTTGCAGCCGTACGTGACCCTGAACTATTGCATCTGCATGCAAGGCATCTACCCCGCGCGCCCGTAGCGCGCCGCACCACGCTACCGACGGAAGGAAGAGATGTCGACTCCGTTCTTGAGTGAGATCCGGATCTGCTCGTTCAACTTCGCCCCGAGAGGTTGGGCGCTGTGCAACGGACAGCTGATGCCGATCAACCAAAACCAGGCGCTGTTCTCGTTGCTGGGTACGACCTACGGCGGCGATGGGCGGGTAAATTTCGCGCTGCCGAACCTCCAGGGCCAGGTCGCGATGCACTTCGGCCAGGGATTCACCATCGGCAACCAGGGCGGCGAGGAGAACCACCTCCTCATCCAGTCGGAGCTCCCCGCGCACAACCATATGGTCCCCGCATTCTCGGGCGCCGGCGACAAGGCGAACCCGATCAACTCCTGGCCGGCGAGCACCGCACCGGCGCAAGTGTACTCGGCCGGCGGCGGCGGATCGACGCTGACCGCGATGAACCCCGCGATGGTGACGAACGCGGGCGGCAGCCAGCCGCATGTGAACATGATGCCGTACCAGGTCCTGAACTTCATCATCGCGCTCCAAGGGATCTTCCCGAGCCAAAACTAACGCTCGGCCGACCTTTTGAACCGATCGTTACTGTACGGCCGATCGGTTCCGTACCCACACTCGCCTCCGTCTCGTCTGCGAAAGGTCATCGTTTTGAAGCGCGCCCCCTTCTTGGGAGCCGCCGCGTCGCTCGTTTTGAGTGGGTGCGGTGGTCGCCATGCAATGTCGGCGCTCCCGGGTGTTGCGCAAAGCTCGAAAACCGAACCGCAAAGTCTCTCACAAACCGCCGCCGATCCGATCCCGGCCAACGTGCTGTCGTACCCGATCATCGGTGAGGCACGCCGCTTCGACGGCGCCGTGGCGCCCGCCGGGTGGATGCTGATGGCTGGGGAGACGCTCAGCACCGTCAGGTACAGCCCGCTGTTTCACATCATCGGCACGAGGGGCGGCGGCGACGGCAAGACGATCTTCAAGCTCCCGCAGCCGAAGCAAGGTTGGATCATCGCGGTCGCCGGGACGTTTCCGATGAACGCGGCGGTTTTCGCCCAACTCGGGCGACACATGGACCATCAAGACTCGCTCGGACCGAACGTCGCCATCGCCCATCGGGCGCCGCCCGCAAAGCTCCGAGGCATCCAAGACCAGCGCGCGGCGGCCCTGCGCGATCAACAACAACTGGCCAGGTCCGCGATCAGGCCCGGCTCGTCACGCACGGCGCCGATCTCGCCGGAGGCGCTGGCGCGCATCGACCGCGCTCGCGAGGACGCGCGCACGACCGCGCTCGCCGCGGTGAGCCCCGAGAATCGCGCGCGCGTCGAAGGGCTCGTCGCCGGCGTGCTGGCGGGAACGGTCGGCCTGTACGATGCGACGCGCCAGATGACGGCGTCGCTGGGCATCGACGAGTCCCGCGTGGTCCTGGACGTCTACGACGCCACGCAACGCACGCTCGGCGGCCCGCCGTCGATCGGACACCCGGACCCGCAGCTCGAGGCGGGCCGCTACCTCGTCGCGATCGCCTTCACCGCCGATCAACTCGTAACGCTGCGCACGATGCACCGCGACGAGTGACGGCGAAAGGCCGGACGGTGGGAAAGATCGTCAACTTCCATCTTCCGGCCGACGACGTCGAACGCGCGGCAAAGTTCTACGGCGAGGTGTTCGGCTGGGAGTTCACCCCGTTCGCCGACTCGCCCGTTCCGTATCTCGTGCTCGACGGCGGCGAGAACGGCGCGGGGATCCCGGCCGCGATCACCGCTCGCCAAAGCGTCGTCAAAGCCCCGACGCCGACGATCGAGGTCGACCACATCGATCAGGCGATGCTCGACATCGCGCTGAAGGGCGGACAGCAGGGCCAGGTCCAAGACATCCCGGGTCTCGGACGTTTCGGCTACGCGATCGACTCCGAAGGCAACATCATCGCGCTGCTGCAGCGCGCGTAGAGTTCGTCAAAGGCGCGCCGCGGTGCGCGACGCGTTCCGCAAGGCGGCGTAGGGAGCGTCGAGCCATCGTTCGATCAGACGCTCCACGTCGGCGGGCAGCGGCTCTTGGGGCCGTTGCCGAAACGTCTGCGCGGGGTTCTTGGCGTCGCGCTTCGTTGCGTCACTCATGCGCGACATCTCGACCGGTGTGGGTGAGATGCCGAAGAACGCCGGCACGGCGGAGAGCGTCGCGTCGGGCAAGCCGGCATAATCGAAGAAAGCTCCGCGGCCGATGCCTTTTGCGCGCAGTGCCGCGTCGCAGAATGCTGCCAGGACGCGGATGCCGTACTCGTCGGGCGAGAGCGTATGCAGATCGCCCGCGGCCAGTCCGACGAGTGCCGGGTTCATCGAGCCGGCGACGAACTCCGCACCGGGGCTGCGCTGCTGCGAACGCACGACGTCACGGGGCTCGCGGAAGACGAAGATCCAGGGGACGCCCGGGAACGCCCGCGCGATCAGCGGCAGCTCGCGCACGTGCCAGGCGTTGAACTTCACGAAGAGACGCTGCTCCGCGTCGCGCGGCTGGCCGAGGGCGCTCGTCATCGCGCGCAGCCAGCCGACGCGCGTCTCCTCTGATACCGCCGGCGTCGCACCGCGCAGCCGCAGGATCGCATCGAGCGGCTGCGGCTCGGAGAGAACGATCGTCGACGAGAGCCCGGCGAGCGTCTGCGAGATCAGCGTCGAGCCGCAACGCGACATGTGGAAAATGAAGCCCGCCGGCGCGAGACCGGGCGCGTTTCGATGCCGCTCTTCGAGCGTGGCGATCGGCGTGCGGCGCGCGAACACCGCGTTGAAGGGCTGCTGCATGGCGCGGTTCGCGGTCTGCTCGAAGAACGAGTCCGCGAACGGTCCGTCGACGAGCGCCCACTCGACGACCGGCTCGCCGCGATTCGCGTAGACGCGGACCAGCGTCCAGCCGGCGAGGTCTACCGCAGCCATCGCTGCATCCACTCGACGCGGCCGCGCATGACGGCCGCCTCGACGTCCTGCGCGCTCACGTCGATGCCGAGTTCACCGGCGGCCTCGACGAGCGCTGATGCGAAGCGCTCGGGCTCAACGCGAGCGAGGCGCTGTGCGAGCGCGAAGTCTGCGTGCACGCGTGCGCGCAGAGCGTTCATCCCGTCGGTCTGCCGTCCATCCGTCATGCGCGACGCTTCTCCTCGCGCGATGCGCGGCACTCCGTCCGCCGCATCGATACGTCGCCCAAAACGCGTGCGGGTGATCGCGCCATCGGTGCCTAAGCAGCCCCTCCCCTGCTTGGAGGTATTCGATGGGCCAACCATTGCTCGGCGAGATCCGGATGTTCAGCGGTAACTACGCGCCCGAAGGGTGGGCCCTGTGCGACGGCAGCGAACTGCCCATCAGCGGCCAGTACGAGGCCCTTTACTCAGTGATCGGACCCGTGTATGGCGGCAACGGGGAGACGTCGTTCGCGCTGCCGGATTTCCGAGCACGCGGCGCAGTCGGGTCGGGCCAAGGTCCGGGCGGCGCGTTCCAAGTGGGTCAAATGGCGGACACCGCCACCATCGAGTCGACGGGCGGCCAACCAGCCTCGCCCGTGCTCTGCGTGACGTTCATCATCTGCATGGATGGGGCGTTCCCGCAGCGCAGCTAGCGCCGCCCGAACGCCGTCCTCCGGTGGGAACACCGCGCGCATGAGGGTCCGCTGGAGCGCGGTCCCGGGCGGTTTCGTCTACACGGTGAAGCTCAGCCGGCTGGTCACGCACCGGAAGCGGCCCGGCGAGCCGCGTGCCGCCGCCCCGCTCGTCGTCACCGGCCCGGTCCTGTGCGTGCGCCTGCAGGGCCCCGTGCGGGATCGGAACGCGTGTGCGCCCCGCAACGCCGCAACGCTGCGCGAGATCCTCGGCGTGTAAGTCCGCGTTATTTCGGCTGAAAGGCGGGGTCTCCGAATTGCCACAGGAGGAAGGTGAACTCGTCGGTGGTCAGCGCGACGGCTTGCGTGCGCGAGCCGCCGATGAGTCCGTGGCCGCCGTCGTAGTCGACGCGCACGAGGATCGGGCGGTCGCTCGTCGTGGCGTCCTGCAGCGTCGCGGCCATCTTCGCGGCTTGCCAGGAGTCGACGCGCGGATCGTTGATCCCGGTCGTCAGCATCACGGCCGGGTACTTCGTGCTTTTCACGACGTGGTGCACGGCGCTCGTCGCGTAGAGGTTCTTGAAGCCGGCTTCGGTCTTGACGCTGCCGAACTCGGGGACGTTGGGCGGCCCGTTGGGCGTCGTCTCGATGCGCAGCTGATCGGAAACCGGAATCTCGTCGAGGACCGCCGCGAAGAGCTGCGGAGCCCGGTCGATCGCGCCGCCCATCGTGATGCCACCGGCGCTGCCGCCGCGCGCGCCGAGCTTGCCGGGCGAGGTGTACTTCTGCGCGACGAGCCACTTCGCGCAATCGATGAAGTCGGTGATCGTGTTGACTTTCTTCGCGTCCTTGCCGGCGAGGTGCCATTCCTCGCCGTACTCGCCGCCGCCGCGGACGTGCGCGTAGGCGAACACGCCGCCGCGCTCGAGAAACGCCATCCGCGCCGCGGAGAAACCCGGATCGGTCGAGATCCCGTACGAACCGTAGGCGTAGAGCAGGGTCGGGTTCGTCCCGTCGAGCTTGATGTCGCGGCGGTGCACGATCGAGAGCGGGATCGGCGTGCCGTCCGTCGCCGCGACCTTCACCTCGTCGGAGGTGACGGCCGAGTAGTCGACGGGTGAGGGCGCGTCGAGCTTGGTGTCGGCCAGCGTCTTCGCCGCCGGATCGTAGACGTACCAGAGCGGCGAGCTGGTCCACGACTCGAGCTGCGCGAGGAAACCGGGCCGATCGTATTCGGTCGTCAAGCCCGAGACGGTGCCGTTGACCGGCAACGGGATCTCCGAGCGCGTGCCGTCGTACCCGACGCGGGTGATGCGGCCGAGCCCGTCTTCGCGCGACTGCACGTAGAGCGCGTCGCTCGCCGTCGCGATGTTGTCGATCACGCGCGTGCCGGGTGGAATGACGTCGGTCGCGCGCGCGAAGCTCGCGGTCGTCGCAAACTGCATGACGCGGAAACGCGGCGCATCTTTTGCGGTGAGCGCGTAGACGGTCGACCCGTGCACGAGGGCGCTGGTGACCTTGTCTTCCGGCTTGATGACGAGCTTCCAGGGGATCGCCGCTGGTGAACCGCGCAGCGATGATTTCGGCGCGACGTACACCGTCATGAACCGGTCGACGCCGTTGATGAGCACGCCCGCCATGAACGGTGATTCCGGCGTCACGCCGAGCGCCGCGAACGCCGTCGGCGCGATGGTCACCCCGAGGCTGATCCCGGCCCCGAACACCGCCACGTCGGCCGATTCCGGCCGACCGAGCAGGTGGCGATAGGTCCGGATGTTCTGATACTTCGCGGTCGGCGGATCGTTCGGTCCGGCGGCTTGGCGCTTGAAGTAGTAGAAGGCCTTGCCGTCGTCGCTCCACGAGGTGACGCCGAAATCGGCGCGCGTCGCGACGTCGGGCAGCATCTTCGCGGTCGCCACGTCGACGACGTGGATGCTCGCCTTCTCCGACCCTCCCGCGGAGAGACCGACCGCGACCAGCGTCCCGTCGTCCGAAGGGACGAAGTACGAGATCGCTTGGCGCGGGCCCGCCATCGCATCGGGGTCGACCAGCACTCGTTCGGTCCCGTTCACGCGCGCGAAGAGCTTCGCCGAGTTGGCTCCGGGCGGGGTCTTCTCGTAGACGTACGCACCGTGGTGCGCCACGACTCCCGAGGAGACGTTGGTGGTGTCGAGGAGCTGCTTCAGGCGAGCTTCGAGCGTCGCGCGGCCGGGGATCGAATCGAGCACCGTGCGCGTGCGATCGTTCTGCGCTTTGAGGTAGTCGAGAAGGTCGGGGCCTTTCGCCTCCATCCAGCGGTACGGGTCGACGACCTGCGTTCCGAAATAGGTGTCGGTGACCGGGATCTTCTTTGCGGCCGGCGCCGGCGGCAACGCCCCTTGCGCGGCCGCGCCTAGGGTGAGGGTCACGGCCGCCGTGACGGCGAGCACGGAACGATGCATGACCGGAACGTTGCTCCGCTGCAGAGGCGGTGCCTGCCGCGGCGAGGCGCCCCTCGGCGGTGTTCCCCAAGAACCGTAGACGACGGTCGAGAAGGGCGTGGCGTGACGATCGAGACCGCTCGCCTTCGGCTCCGCGAACCCCAAGACGGCGACGTCGAACTGCTGCGCGAGTACTACCGGCGGAACGTCGTTCGTTTCGACGCCTGGGGCGAGGGCCGGAGTGACATCGCGCAGGAGCACCGGGCTTGGATCGCCGGGCGGCATGCGGAGCGCCGAGAGGGCGCGCCCACGGCGTTTCTGGCGCTCGATCGAGGGAGCGATGCGACCGTCGCCGTCGTCGTGCTCACCGGATTTTCGTTCATCCCGCCGAGCGCCATGCTCAGCTACTCGGTTGACGGCGCGTACGAGGGCGCGGGCTTCGCCGGCGAGGCCGTCCGCGCCGTTGTCGACTACGCCTTCGCCACGCTCAACCTGCACACGATCTCGGCGCATTACGACCCCGACAACGCCCGAAGCGAACGGCTCCTGCAGCGGCTGGGCTTCCGTGAAATGGCTCGCATGGGGCCGTTGGAAGTGCCGCACCTGCGCCGGCGCGGGCAGGTCCTCGCCGTTCTGTCGCGTGATCCGGCGGGCTCGGGACGGAGCGAGGCGTAGGCAAAGCGAATCATGCCGGGTCATGGCTTCGGATCGGATCGATATCCGCCACGTCGCGCGCCTGGCGCGACTGGCCCTTACCGATGGTGAGATTGCGACCTTCGGGCCGCAGCTCGGCAACCTCCTCACGTTCGTCGACGAGCTCGGCGAGCTCGACACCGCGAACGTCGCGGCGACCGCGCAGGTGATCCCTTCGCGCAACGTCCAGCGTGACGACGCGATCCGTCCCGAGACGATGCTCTCCCGCGAGGACGCGTTGCGCAACGCACCGCGTGCGCAGCACGGGTTCTTCGCCGTGCCGCGCATCATCGCCGAGGAAGGCTAACGTGGACCCCGTTCGAGACTCCGCGCGGGCGATCGCCCGGGCGGTGAACTCCCGTGAAGCGAGCGCCGTCGAGATCGCCGAGGCGATGATCCCGCACGTCGCGCAGGTCGACGCGAGCCTGGACGCCTACCTCGAGCTCACGCCGGAGCTGATGCGCGAGCACGCGCGGAAGGTCGACGCGCGCGTCGCCGCAGGCGAGACGCTGCCGCTGGCCGGCGTGCCGGTCGCGATCAAGGACAACATGTGCCTCACCGGCACGCACACGACGGCGGGCTCGAAGATCCTCGAGAACTTCGTCGCGCCGTACACGGCGACGGCGGTGCAGCGGCTGCTCGACGCCGGCGCGCTGCCGATCGGCAAGACCAACCTCGACGAGTTCGCGATGGGCAGCTCCGGCGAGAACTCGGCGCTGAAGAAGACCCGCAACCCGTACGACCTCGAGCGCGTCCCCGGCGGTTCGTCCGCCGGCAGCGCGGCGTCGGTCGGCGGCTTCGAAGCGACGCTCTCGCTCGGAAGCGACACCGGCGGCTCGATCCGCGAGCCGGCCGCATTCTGCAACGTCGTCGGCTTCAAGCCGACCTACGGCCGGGTCTCGCGCTACGGCCTCATCGCCTTCGCGTCCTCGCTCGA
Source organism: uncultured candidate division WPS-2 bacterium (assembly GCA_937927945.1). GTDB lineage: Bacteria > Vulcanimicrobiota > Vulcanimicrobiia > Vulcanimicrobiales > Vulcanimicrobiaceae > Vulcanimicrobium. Next base: position 26,142 of record CALEYW010000069.1, read on the forward strand.
TCAGATCGGGCCGTTCGCGCGCAGCGTCGAGGACGCCGCGCTGACGTACGATGCGATCGGCGGGCACGACCCGCTTGATGCGACCAGCGTCGACCGTCCGCTCGAACCGACGGCCGGTTTCCTGCGCGAAGACTTGCGCGGCGTGCGGGTCGGGATCGTCAAAGAGTTCGCGACCGCGGAGCTCGGAGCCGAGATCGACGCCTGCTATCGCAAGGCGTACGCCGACCTCGAAGCGCTCGGCGCCGAGCTCGTCGACGTCGAACTGCCGACCGCAAAGTATGGCCTCGCCACGTACTACCTGATCGCTCCGGCCGAGTGCTCGTCGAACCTCGCACGCTTCGACGGCGTGCGCTACGGTCTGCGCGTCGACGGCGCCGACGTCGGCGAGATGTACGAACGCACCCGTGCGGCGGGCTTCGGACCCGAGGTGAAGCGGCGCATCCTGATCGGGACCTACGCGCTCTCGTCGGGCTATTACGATGCATACTACGTGAAGGCGCAGAAGGCGCGCACCCGGATCGCCGAGGACTTCGCGCGCGCGTTCGAACGCTGCGACGTGATCGCGTCGCCGGCCGCGTCGTCGCCGGCGTTCGGGTTCAACGCGAAGAGCGATCCCGTCGCGATGTATCTGATGGACTACTACACGATCCCGGTCTCGCTCGCCGGACTGCCCTCCCTCTCGGTACCGTGCGGCGCCGTCGTCCCCGAAGGCGGGACGCGTCCGATGCCGATGGGCCTGCAGCTCGCGACGCCGCTCTTCACCGAACGCGCGCTGCTTGGCTACGCCCACGCCTACGAACGCGCCACGATGCACGCCGAAAAGCTCAGCCCGATCGAGGTTGCCACCGCATGAGTGCCGTCTCCGCCGACGCCGTCGCCGTGACGCCCGACCTTCGGGCCAAGTACGAGGCGGTCATTGGCATCGAATGTCACGTCGAATTGAAGACCACTAGCAAGATGTTTTGCGGCTGTCCGAACGAGTTCGGGGGCGAGCCGAACACGAAAGTGTGCCCGGTATGTCTCGCGCTGCCTGGCGCGTTGCCGGTGCCGAACGCGAAGGCGATCGAGCACATGCTGCGCGCGGGGCTTGCGTTCGAAGCGACGATCCCCGAGCACTCGAAGTTCGACCGGAAGAACTACTTCTATCCGGACATGCCCAAGAACTATCAGATCACGCAGTACGACATGCCGCTCACCCAGGGCGGCGTGGTGCGCTACTGGCTCGAGGACGGCACGCGCGGCGAGTGCCGCCTCACGCGCATTCACCTCGAAGAGGACACCGGCAAATCGACGCACGCGAGCGCCGACGGCCGCCTCGCGGGCGCGACGTCGTCGCTGGTCGACTTCAACCGCGCCGGCGTGCCGCTGATGGAGTGCGTCGGCGAGCCCGACCTGCGCAGCGCGGACGAAGCGGTCGGTTTTCTCGAGACGCTGGCGCGGACGTTTCGCGAGCTCGGCGTGAGCGACGTGAAGATGGAAGAAGGCTCGCTGCGCTGCGATGCCAACGTCTCGATCCGTCTGCGCGGCGCGGCCGAGTACGGCACCAAAGCCGAGATCAAGAACATGAACTCGTTCCGCAGCGTGCGCCGCGCGATCGAGAGCGAGATCGCGCGCCAGATCGCGGTCGTCGAGAGCGGCGGTCGCGTGATCCAGGAGACGCGCGGCTGGGACGAGGCCGCCGGCGTGACGCACAGCCAGCGCTCGAAAGAAGAAGCCCACGACTACCGCTATTTCCCCGACCCCGACCTCGTCCCGATCGACGTGACGCGCGAGACGGTCGAGCGCGTGCGCGCGACGCTGGTCGAAACGCCGTACGAGCGCTACGCGCGCTACGTCGACACCCACGGCATCGCGACGAAGCAGGCGACGCAGATCGTCGATGACGACGTGCTCTCGGCCTGGTTCGACCGCGCCGTCGCGGTTTCCGGGAACGCGCAGGCGACGCTGAACTTCGTGCTCGGCGACCTTTCGCGCTTGGCGAACGAGAACGCGCTTCACGTGGCCGACGGCAAGGTCACGCCCGAGGCGCTCGCGGAGCTCGTCGCGCTCACCCAGGCGAACGCGATCAACTCGAAGGCGGCGAAGCAGGTCATCGAGACGTTGTGGGCCGGGGGCGGATCCGCGAAGGCGATCGTCGAGCGCGATGGTCTCGCGCAGGTCAGCGATCGCGGCGCGATCGCCGCGATCGTCGACGAGGTGCTGGCCGCGAACCCGAAGGTCGTCGCCGACTTCCGGGGCGGGAAGACCAACGTGATGGGATTCCTCACCGGCGCGGTGATGAAGGCATCGCGCGGAAAGGCGAATCCGGCGCTGGCCCAGGAGCTGCTGAAAGAAAAGCTCGAGACCCCGTGACTCCCGAGGTCTCAGCCGCGACCGGCGCCTTGTTGGGGGCGCTCGGCCCTATCGATTCGGATCGAAGTCGTCGGCGAGTCGGTAGCTCGTCTTGCGCGCCTTCCCCCCGTTCGATAGGATGATGCCTTTTTCCGAGAGGTCAGCGAGATCTCGCTGAGCGGTATCGGACGAGGCCTTCGCGATCAGCGCGTACTTGCGTGAATTGAGCCACCCCTCGAACTCTCCGCCGAGGTATCGCTCGAGGACTTTGCGCTGTCGTGCGTTGAGCTCGACATCGCGACGTTCGCGCCAGAACCGGGTGGCGCGCAGGAGGTCATCGATCGACCGCAACGTGTCGGCCGTCGCCCGACGGTAACAGCCGATGAACCAATCGGACCACGGCGTCACGTCGGCATCGCCGCGCTGCGCACGTTCGATTGCGCTATGGTATTCGGCGCGCTCTTTACGGATCTGCCGCGAGAGTGAGACGTACGAAGCAATGCGCGGCTGTGCGCGCGCGAGGCGAAGATCGACGATCGCACGCGCGATGCGCCCGTTCCCGTCCGAAAACGGGTGGATCGTCAAGAAGCGGAGGTGCGCGACCGCAGCGTGCACGAGCGGTGGGAGAGCGGACGGCGCTTCGAACCACTGGAGAAAGGCCTGCATTTCAGGGTCGACGCGGCTTGCGGCCGGCGCTTCGAAGTGCACGACTCGGGCGTTTACGGGACCCGAAACGACCTGCATCGGATCGTCGCGTACCGTGCGCCATTCGCCAACGGTGAGCGATCGCGGGGCGTCCGAAAAGAGGTCGGCATGCCAGCGGAACAATCGCTCTTTCGTCAGCGGTGCGTCGGCGTTCTGCAGTGCGTCCACGGTCATCGCGACGATGCCGTCGGCGCGCGGATCGGTGTGCCCCAGGCGATTCCCGCCGACCGCAAGCCGGCGCGCGAGGGACGCACGCACGCTATCGGTCGTGAGCCGCTCGCCTTCGATCTGCGACGCCTCGATAGCGGTTTCCGCAAGCGTATCGAGAAGCGCTCGCTCCCGGTCGGCCTCCCCAAGCGTTCGAAGACCGCCCGCCACCTCGCCCTGCTCGAACGCGGTGCCGGAAAGCG
>CALEYW010000070.1 GCA_937927945.1 uncultured candidate division WPS-2 bacterium
ACGCGTAAGATCGTCGGCAGCGTCAGATGTGTATAAGAGACAGCCAAGACCTCGTGCGGGGCATGACTCGCATCGCGCGAGGCCTCGATCGTCGGGCGCGACGTCCCCGAACGCCACGACCACTCGTTGCGAAACCAGAAGTGCGGCAGCAGGTGCAGCGGCGCGGCGGCCGCGCCGCGATTCGTGACGGTGTAGCGGATCAAGACGTCGTCCGGGCCGCGCTTCGCGTACTCGGCGACGATGTCGAAGTAGGCGTCGTTCGCGAAGATGCCGGTGTCGACGAGCTCGAATTCGCGGCCGGCGCGGCCGCGACGCGCGTTCTCCTCGCGCAGTTGCGCGTACGGAAATGCCGCGTGCGGATAGCGGTAGAGGGCTTTGAGGTACGCGTGCGAGGGGATCGCGTCCAAATGCCACCAGTATTCCTTGACGTCTTCGCCGTGGTTGCCCTGATGGCCGTTCAACCCGTAGAGGCGCTCCTTGATGATCTCGTCGCGTTCGTTCCAGAATGCCGGCGCGATGCACAAGCGCTGATGGTTGTCGCAAATGCCGAGGATGCCGTCCTCGCCCCAGCGGTACGCCCGCAAGCGCGCCATCTCAAACGGAAAATAGTCCCACGCGTTGCCGTCGGCGCTATAATCCTCGCGCACCGTCCCCCACTGACGATCGCTCAGATACGGCCCCCAGCGCACCCATCGCTGGTCGCGCTGCGTAGCATTCTCGCACCGAGTACGCTCGGGATTCGGGTCCATTTTAAAGGCGCTCCGCCCTGGGCTGCGCGCCCCCCACGCCTATGGCGTGGGGCCCTCGGGTCCGACCTCGCAACCGGCATCGCGGCATTGCTCGATGCTCCTGCGCTCGGTCCATCGCCATGATCCTTTCTGTGGCCCGGCGGGCGCCAGGTTTCCTTCGTTTCGTTCGGCAAGCGGGGCGTCGTGCGGATTGGACGGGCCGTGTGCGGTGATCTTGCCGCCGCGGAAGCGCGAGAGTGGCTCCTCACCAACGGTCGCGGCGGATATGCGATGGGGACCGTGGCGGGCACGCTGACGCGGCGCTATCATGGGCTGCTGATCGCCGCCGTCGATCCGCCGGCCGTGCGCCGCCTGTGCGTCGCGCGGCTGGATCTCGACGTGACGTACGACGGCGTCACGTATGCGCTCTCGACGAATCGGTGGGCATCGGGCGCCCTCGCGCCGCAAGGCTACCGGTACGTCGAAGCTTTCGTGCTCGCCGACGGGCTGCCGGCGTGGACCTACGCGCTCGGCGACGCGTTGCTCGAGATGACGCTGGCGATGCCGCTCGGCGTCGACGCGACGGCGATCGTGCTGCGCGCGCTGCGCGCCCGTTCGCCGCTGGCGATCCGCGGACGGCTCGTCGTGGCGGATCGCGACCATCACGGCGGGCCGCTGCCGGAGATCGCCGCGTTCACGCCGGCGCTGGCCGACGGCGGTGCGACGATTACGCTGCCGGCGGCCGGACGCACGCTGCACGTCTTCGCGCCCGGTGCGGGGTGCACGCTCGCGGCCGAACGCTACGCGGGCTACCGCCTCCCGCGCGAGACCGAGCGCGGGCTGCAAGACGTCGACGACTACGCGCACCTGCTCGACCTCACCTGGGAGCTGCCGCCAAACGAGGAGTGCGGCGTCGTCGTCACGCTGGACCCGTCGGTTCCGCGCGATGCGCGCTCGATCGAACGAACGCGCCGAGCCGCGAACGTGATGCGCGCGAACGCGCAGCCGACGCCGCTGCTGGGAAGGCTCGCGATCGCCGCCGACGCGTTCGTCGCTTCGCGCTGCGACGGGGCCGGCACCACGATCGTCGCGGGCTATCCCTGGTTCACCGATTGGGGCCGCGACGCGATGATCGCGCTGCCGGGTCTCTTGATCGCGACGCGCCGCGCTCGCGACGCCGCCGCGGTGCTGCGGACGTTCGCCGCGCACGAGTCCGGTGGTCTCATCCCCAACCGCTTTCCCGACGCCGGCGGGGACGCCGAGTACAACACGATCGACGCGTCGCTATGGTTCATCGAGGCGGTGCGCGCATACGTCGCCGCCACCGACGACGTCGCGCTGTTGCGCGAGCTCTACCCGGTGGTGCAGGCGATCGTCGACGGCTACACCTCAGGGACGCGCTTCGGGATCGGCGTCGCCGACGACGGGCTCGTGCGCGGAGGCGCCGACGGCGTGCAGTTGACCTGGATGGACGCGAAGGTCGACGGCCGCGTGATCACGCCGCGCCGCGGGAAGCCGATCGAGATCAACGCGCTGTGGTACAACGCACTGCGCGCGTGCGCGTCGTTCGCGCAACGCCTCGAGAGGCAGTCGACTGCCTTCGACGCGTCGGCGGACCGCGTCGCGGTCGCGATGCAGCGCTTTTGGAACGCCGAGCGCGGCTGGTGCTACGACGTGCTCGACGGCCCGGACGGCGACGATCCCTCGCTGCGTCCGAACCAGCTCTTCGCGGTATCCTTGCACGCGAGCGCGTTCGATGCCGAACGTGCGCGGGCGATCGTCGACGTGTGCGCGTCCCGGCTTTGGACGTCGATGGGGCCGCGCACGCTCGCGCCCGGCGATCCGGCGTATCACGGCACCTACGGCGGCTCGCCGGCGGTGCGCGACGGCGCGTATCACCAGGGAACGGCGTGGCCATGGCTGCTGGGCCCGTTCGTGCGCGCACACCTGCGCGCGTACGATGACAAGGACCGCTCGCGTACGTTCGTTGCGCCGCTGATCGACGCGCTCGACGCCGGCGCCCTCGGCACGCTCGCCGAGATCGCCGACGGCGATCCGCCGCACGCGCCGCGCGGCTGCCCGGCGCAAGCCTGGAGCGTCGGCGAGCTGATCGCGGTGTTGCGATTGCTGGACGGTTAGCGCCGCCGCTCGGTGTCGGTCATCACCGGGGGCACGTCGCGCCGTTGACGACGATCTTCGCAAGCGCGGGATCGGCTTTCGTCGGAAACGGTGTCTTGCCGCCGTTCGCCGGTGAGATGCAGTTGTAGGCGAGCAGATACGCCATGATCGCTGCGTACTGATCGGGCTTGAGCGAACCGGGGGCGGTCAAGGGCATTTGCTGGGTCGTGATCGTGCGGATCTGCGCGACGCTCAGGTGCGCGTGTCCGAAGCTCGAACCGGTCAATGCGGGCGCCGAGACACCTTGCAGGTTGGCGCCGTGACAGGACTGGCAACTTTGCGCGTAGAGGGTCTTCCCCGTTTGCGCCTGGGCGAGGGTGTACGGTGCCGTCTGCACGGGGCCGTTCGCCGGGCCGCTCTCCGTCCGCGCCACCGTGCTCGGCATCGGCGTCGGCTGGCCAGCGGTCGTATTCGCGATCGTCTGGGTCGGGTTCAAGCGATACGCCACCACCCGCGCGCCTTGCGATTTCGGAAGATTGGGCGTCGCTTGATTGCCGCCTTCGCCGGCGATCACGACGATGTATTCGTTGCCGCCGATGCGATACGCGGAGAGCGGCGCGACGATCGCAGAACCGGTATCATCGTGCCAGAGTTCGCGGCCGGTCGCGGCGTCGAGTGCGTACACGCGACCGCGCAAATCGCTCGTAAAGGCGAGTCCGGTGGCGGTGATGAGGACGCCTCCCTGGCCCGAATAGGGGAGGCCCTTGCGCCAACGAACCTTGCCGGTCGCGACGTCCACCGCGGTGACGACTCCGGTTGCGACGCGCCGTTTTGGAAGCGGTCCGGCCGAATACGGTTGCCCCGGAATGTAGGGCACCTTTCCCGTCGTCGTGACTTTCCATGTGGCGCATTCTTGCGTGCTCGGAATCAGAAAGAGATTGCTCTTGGGATCGTACGAGCCGCCGTTCCATTCGACACCGCCGCCGTGGTTGGGGCAGGCGTACGTACCGGTGAGCGTCGGAACGGTCGTGAAGATGTTGGTTTGATCGCTGACCGCAACGTGGTATAACCGCTTGCCGTTGGAGCGATCGTAGATCTCGAAGTCGCCGGCCTTGTCGCCGGTCGCGGCCAATGCGCGCGACGCGCCGCCGACCGTTCCCGTGAACAGGACGGGTGGCATCGACGGATCCGCGTCGTGCGTATCGTTCGCGACGATCTGATGATACCAGTTTACGCGCGGGCGGTGCGAAGCGATGGTCACGGAGACGATCGAGTCCGAGTAGAGGTTCGTATCTTTGCGGCCGTAGAGGGTCAGATTCGGGCCCGGATTACCGGGTGTGATGATGAGTGTGTCGTTCCCCTGGTCGACGGAGAGGCCGGCCCAGACCGCCGCGCCGCCGTGCTTCCACGAATCGCCGAGCCACGTGTTGTGATTGGCTTCCCCCGGCTGCGGAACCGTGTTGAAATCCCACAGATGCGAACCGTCGGCGGTGCTGAACGCGCGCACTTGACCCATGCTCCCGAGGTCGCCTCCGGAGGTGCCGACGATAACTTGATCCTTGTAGACGTACGCCGCAGTGGAATACCACGTATTCGACGTGTCTCGACAGGCGGGAACGCTGAAAGCCTGTTTGCCGGTTTCCGCGTCGATGGCGACGAGTCGGCAATCCTGTGTTGCGAGGAACAAGCGTCCGTTGGCCAAGCCGACGCCGCGATTCACGGCGTATTGAAGTTCATATGACGGCGAATACGGGAACGCCCACTTCAGCTTGCCGCTGACGCCGTCGAGAGCGAGGACGCCGTCGTGCGCCGTGCTGACGAACACGGTGCCGCGATAGACGATCGGTGAGGCCTCCTCTTCGCCGTCGTCCGTCACCGGTGTGATCCACGCCTTTTTGAGCGACGCGACGTTCTGCGCGGTGATCTGCGAGAGACCGGTGAGGCGGTTTCCGCCGTACGTCTTTCCCGGAATCATCCAATCGTCATCGTTCTGCGCTGCAGCGAGAAGCGCACGAGCATCGGGCTGCGCGGAACTTGCGGACGCGACGGGCCCCGGCGACGCCGCCGAGGTGGTCGACGTGCTGGTGCTGCAGCCGGAGAGCATCACGGCCATCGCTGCAGTCGCAAGCGCCGTTGATTTCGACATGAAGCCTCACATTGTGATGAGACGGGCTCATCGAGCAGGGCTGACGTTGCGCGGCGCCGGCCGCTATCCCTATCGCCGCGAACGGCGTCGCAACATCGACCAGAAGAATCGAAAAAACGGCGGCAGTCCGAGGTTTTCGAGAAGCGTCCGGCAATCCCGCAACCACTCGCTTGGCTTCCGCATCTTCGCCGCAGTAGTGGCCCGACGGATAGACGCCCTGGATTGACAGGATCAGGTACGTCTCAGGCGTCGGGGAGCGCCTCCGGCTGCGCGCGCAGCGCGAAGCCGATCGCGACGAAAATGATCGTCGCGCCGATCGCGGTCGTCGGCCCGAGCCGTTCGTGAAAGAGCACGGCGGCGAGCGCCGCGGCGAAGACCGGCTCCAGCAGGGTGAACGTCGCGACGACCGTCGCGCTGAGCACCCTCACTGCGGCGTTCATCGCCGTATGACCGAACAGCTGCGAGATCAGCGCCATGGCGACGATGCCACCCCAGGCGTGCAGGTCGCTCGAGCGCGGTAACGGGTCGCGCACGAGCAGCGCGACGACCGCGAGCGCGACGGCGGCGATGCTGTAGGTGCGCGCGGTGACGGCGACGGTGTCGTAGCGCGGATCCGTTCCGCGCACGATCAGCAAGTAGGCGGCGAAGGCGATCGCGCCGAGCAGCGCGAGGACGATTCCGAGCGGCGTGTTGCCCCGGTCGGGGACGCCGACCACGATCGCGACGCCGACCAGCGCGCCCACGACGCTGACGGCGGCGTAGACGTCGACCCGCCGGTTGCGCGCGACGGTCCACAGCTCGCTCCAGACCGGCACCGAGCAGACGAGCAAGGTCGAGATCGCGACCGACGCGTGCTGCAGCGACGCGATCCACGTCCCGAAGTGCGCCGCGAGGACCAATCCCGCCAGCAGCAAGCGTCGTTCGGTCCGCCCGTCGATCGGCCGCAGCCGGCCGCGCAGCGCGGCGAGGGCGGCGATCGGCACGACGCCGATCGCGAGCCGGGCGGCCGAGATCGCCAGCGGGCCACCGCCCACGAGCGCGAAGCGCGCGAAGATCGCGGCGGCGCCGACGGCGAGCTGGGCGAGCGCGACCAGGACCACCGCGCTGCGCCGTGAGCTCACCCCGCGCGGTTCACGCACCGGGCGGAGGCGTCCTTGACAATCGGCCCGCGGCGTCGTAGCGTCGTCGTACGCTACGGGAGCCTCACGCCGAGGCTGAGAGGACGGCATTCGCCGTCGACCGTTACCACCTGATCCGGGTCATACCGGCGAAGAGGAGTGCACGATGGCGACCATGATTCCGCCCACCAACGACGTGTTGTCACGAGATCCGTTCCCCGCGTCCACCAAGGTGTACGTCGAAGGGAGCGATCCCTCGATCCGCGTTCCGTTCCGGGCGATCACGCTCAGCGACGGCGAGATGCACACGGTGCCCGACACCTCGGGGCCGTTCACCGATCCCGACGTCGGCATCGACGTGCGGTCCGGCATCGCGCCCATTCGCGAGCCGTGGATCGCGCGCCGTAACGACACCGAGACGCTCAAGAAAGCCTCGTCGGTCTATCGCCTCGGCCGCGAAGCGATGCCGGAGCTCGACGACATCCGCTTTCCCGGCAGCAGCGCGATCCGTCGCGCGCGCTCCGGCGGCAACGTCTCGCAGATGCACTACGCGCGCCGCGGCGAGATCACGCCCGAGATGGAGTTCGTCGCGCTGCGCGAGGGCATGCCGGCGGAATACGTTCGCTCCGAGGTCGCGCGCGGCCGCGCGGTGATTCCGGCCAACGTCAACCATCTCGAACTCGAGCCGACGATCATCGGGCGCAACTTCCTGGTGAAGATCAACGCGAACATCGGCAACTCCGCGATCGGCTCGTCGATCGAGGAAGAAGTCGAGAAGATGGTGTGGGCGAGCCGCTGGGGCGCCGACACCGTCATGGATCTCTCGACCGGCAAGAACATCCACGAAACGCGCGAGTGGATCGTGCGCAACGCGCCGGTGCCGATCGGCACGGTGCCGATCTATCAGGCGCTCGAGAAAGTCGGCGGCAAGGCCGAGGAGCTGACCTGGGAGATCTATCGCGACACGCTGATCGAGCAGGCGGAACAGGGCGTCGACTACTTCACCGTGCATGCAGGCGTGCTGTTGCGCTACGTTCCGCTGACCGCGAACCGCGTCACCGGCATCGTCTCGCGCGGCGGATCGATCCTGGCGAAGTGGTGCCTATCGCACCATCAGGAGAACTTTCTCTACACGCACTTCGAAGAGATCTGCGAGATCATGAAGGCGTACGACGTCACCTTCTCGCTCGGCGACGGGCTGCGTCCCGGCTGTCAGGCTGACGCCAACGACGCGGCGCAGTTCGGCGAGCTCGAGACGCTCGGCGAGCTGACCAAGATCGCGTGGAAGCACGACGTGCAAGTGATGATTGAGGGTCCCGGCCACGTGCCGATGCACCTGATCAAAGAGAACATGGACAAGCAGCTCGAGCTGTGCGGCGAAGCGCCGTTCTACACGCTTGGGCCGCTCGTCACCGACATCGCGCCCGGCTACGACCACATCACCTCGGCGATCGGCGCCGCGATGATCGGCTGGTACGGCACCGCGCTGCTCTGCTACGTGACGCCGAAAGAACATCTTGGCCTGCCCGACAAGCAGGACGTCAAGGACGGTGTCATCGCTTACAAGCTCGCCGCGCACGCGGCGGACATCGCGAAAGGCCATCCGCATGCGCGGCATCGCGACGACGTGCTCTCCAAGGCGCGCTTCGAGTTCCGCTGGGAGGATCAGTTCAACCTGAGCCTCGATCCGGACACCGCGCGCTCCATGCACGACGAGACGCTCCCGGCGGCGGGAGCGAAGGTCGCGCACTTCTGCTCGATGTGCGGCCCGCATTTCTGCTCGATGAAGATCACGCAGGACGTCCGCGACTATGCGGCCAGCGGCATGGCCGAGAAGTCGGCGGAGTTCCTGGCAAAGGGCGCCGAGGTCTACGTCGAGACCCCGTAGGAAATCGATCTCGGTCCCGGTCCCGCTGCGGCGGAGACCGGGATCGGGGACGCGAAGGCAACCGGCGATGAATCTCGCACGCGTGTTTACTGCGGCGGCTGCTTGCGTCGTGCTCGGTGCGGCGGTCGCCGCGTGCTCGGGCTCCTTCGGCTCGGGGAGCGGCCTGCCGCAGACGCTGGGGACGGTCGCTCCAGGCAACCCGACGCCCTCCCCGACGCCGAACAGCACCAGCGTGATTCTGACGGTCGGGGAATCGACCGCCTTTCAGTCGATCCCGGAGGTCGGCGGATACACGGCGCAACTCGCCTTCCCGAAGGTCGCGCCCGAGACGAAAGCCCCGTCGGCAAAGGGCTCCGACAAGGGCAGCCCGGCGCCCGCGCCGACACCGGTCGCCATCGCGATCGGCGCGACGCTCTCGGTCGTGAAGCCGAACGACGGACCCGATCTCAACTTCGAAAGCGGCAAGGGTCGCAAGAAGCGCAGCCGTGAGCATCCGGCGCGCGCGCTGGCCTACATCACGCTGCTGCCGACGCACGACGTCACGCTCGAGAGTTTCCCGCGCATCACGCTCGACGTGCCGCGCAACGTCGCGAGCCAGTACCGCGACGGCGAGTTCGGCTTGGCGCTTTGGAATTCGGGCGAGAAGGACGGCAAGTACCGCCTCGCCGTCGCCGAGCTCGACAAGAGCGCGACCCCGCCGCCATCCGTCGTCCGCGCCGTCGCCGCGGCCTCGCCGAGCGCGAGCGGCTCGCCCTCGGCAAGCAGCCCGCCCACCGCCGGTGCCGGGATGAGCCCCACGCCGGCCGCAACGTTGGGCACGGCCGTCAGGGGCGCGCCGCCCGGAATGAGCGGAACGGCACCCGTCACCGGCCCGAGCGCGCCCGCTGGACTTCCCGGTGCGGCCGGCGGCGCCGTCCCCAGCGTCGCGCCGACGCTGCCCCCGGCGCACATCCTCTTCGGCGGCACGGCGACGCAGCTGAAGCTGGTTGCGAACCGTCCGGCCGTCTTCGCGTTGTACGCGCTGCCGCATCCCGCATCCGCGACCGCCGCCCCCGTTGCGTCTGGTGCCGCCGCGGCGCAGCACGTCGGGTCGCCCAATGCGCACGTCGCGTCGCCGAGTCCGACCGTCAGTGGTTCGCCCGGTGCGACGAGCACGCCGGCGTCGGTGATCTCCACCGCGTCGCCGACGACGACGACCGCGTCGCCGACGACGACGACCGCGCCCACGAGCGTGCCGACGAAAGCACCGTAGCGCACACGGCTCGGTCGTCCCCCCGGCGGTCGTGCGTGCGCTACGCGCAAATTTTGCGCGAGTTGGGCAAGACGCGCACATGAAGCAGCAAGACGCGATCGCCCTTCTCAAGGCCGATCACAAGAAGGTCAAGGGACTGTTCGCCGAGGCGGAGGAGCTCTCGGATCGCGCGACGACGCAGCTCAAGCGCATCGGCGATCACATCTGTCAAGAACTCACCGTGCATGCGGAGGTCGAGGAGACGATCTTTTATCCGGCGGTCAAAGATCGCACGCAGCGCGGTCACAAAGAAGAGCGCGACCTGGTGCTGGAGTCGTACGAGGAGCACGCGCTCGTCAAGAAGGTCATCGCCGATCTCGAAGCGATCGACGCCAACGACGAATCGTACCGCGCGAAGCTCAAAGTGCTGCGTGAAATCGTCGAGCAGCACGTCAAGGAAGAAGAGCGCGATCTCTTCCCGGGCGCGCGCGAGCTTTTGAACGAAGACGAACTGATGGCACTCGCCACGCGGATGAGCGAACTGAAAAGCAAGCGGCTCGCCGCGGCGGTCTGACGGTCGTGTGACGCCCCTTGAAGGGCGTCGCTACGCCACTTTCTCGATGTCCTCTTCGATGTCGTCGACCGCGAGCACGATCTTGCCGAAAACGTGGCCGCGTTCGAGCAGCCGATGCGCGTCGGAGGCCTCGTCGAGGGCGAACAACCCGCCGATCGGAACCTGGAAGGGACCGGCATCGATCGTCGCGTTCAAGCGCGCGAACGCCTCGCGGCTCGGAACGCCGTCGAAAGCGCGAGCCTCGAGGCCTTCGCGTGCGGGCATCGTGACGCCGTTCGGGTAGGCGACGCGCGCGCCCGGGCGCAGCGCGTCGAGCGTGCGCCCGAGTGCCGGACCGCCGGCGAGCGCGAGCAGCGCGTCGGCGCCGCCCGGCGCGAACCGTTGCGTGACGACCAGGACGTCGTCGTGCTGCACGTCGACCGCTTCCGTCACGCCGAGCCGCTGCAGAAACGCCGTGCCGTCGGTGCCGCGCGCGGTTGCGATGACGCGCGCTCCGCGAAGCAGCGCAAATTGCACGGCGATGCTGCCGACGCCGCCGGTGGCGCCGTGCACGATGACGGTATGGCCCGCGCGCAGGCCGAGAACGTCGTCGATGCCCGCGAGCGCCGTGATCCCGGTCGTCGCCACGCCCCCTGCGTCGCGCAGGTCGAGCGACGCAGGCAGCGGCGCGAGGTGCGCCGCGTCGATCGCGACGTACTCGGCGTAGAAGCCGCCCTTCCCCTCGCCGGAGAGGTAGCCGTACACGGCGTCACCCAGGCGCAGCTCACGCACGTCGTCGCCGATCGCCGCCACGGTCCCTGAGCCGTCGGCGCCGAGCACGAGCGGAAAGGTCTCGCGCCCGTCGGCCCACTCGCCGCGGCGCGCTTTCGCGTCCCAGACACCGACGCCGGCGGTGTGCACGCGCACGAGAATCTGACCCGGCCCCATATGGGGAACGGGCAACTCGAGCGGCACGAGTTTTTCCGGCCCGCCGAAGGCTTCAAGCGCGCAAGCCCGCATGGTGAGCGGTGTCGCGTCGAGCGTCCTCACAAACGTGAGGACCGCGCGCCGGCGCGCTCGGTTACTTTGCGGGGTCGGACGTGACGGCGGCGGCGGCCGCCGGGTTCGGGACCGACTCGGCGGCGGCCGGGACCGCGGCCGGAACGATGTGGTCGACGCTGCTGATCCACTGGCGCTCGTCCGGGGCCCGCGTCGCAGCGACGGCTTCGGCCGGGTGCCTGAAGGCACCGCCGACGCGGGAGCTCAGTTCCTTCCAGACGCGCAGCACGCGAACGACGTAGTTGCGCGTCTCGCTGTAGGGCGGGATGCCGTGGTAGCGTTCGACGGCCTTCGGGCCGGCGTTGTAGCCCGCAATCGCCAGGCTGACGGCGTTCGGCCGGCCGGCGAAGTGGTCCATCAGCGACTTCAGGTAGCGCGAGGTGCCACGCAGGTTGTCGCTGGCGTTCCAGGCATTGACGCCGAGGTTGGCCGCCGTACCGGGCATCAGCTGGCCCAGGCCGCGCGCGCCGACTCGGGAGACGGCGTTGGCGCGCCAGCGCGACTCGACCGTCACGATGGACATGATGAAGCGCGGGTCGAGATGCGTCCGCCAGGCGTCGGCCATGATGGAACGCGCGTAGGCGCGGGCCTTCGCGTCGGGGAGCTTCGGGTTGATCGTGCGCAGGGCGTTGGCGTACGAGGCTTCGCTCGATCCGATCCCTTCGGCCGCGGCGGGCACGGCCGCGAACGCGGCCGTACAAATGAGGAACAACGCCGCTGCGATACGCACCGATGGGAAAGGAAGCATCGAGACCCCGGTTCGCACGAGCATGGGGGCGTCCCCTCCCATCTTTGCCGCTTCTTGTCACATCTTTAGGGGGATTCGGCGTCACGAATGGCGAGTGACCGAGCGCGCGCCCGCGCTCGATCAGGTCAGGAGCGGTGGACGTCGTCGATCCAGCGGACGGTTTCTGGCGCCTCGGCCAGCGGGATCTCGAGGTTCACGACGACCGGCTCCTGGCCGCTGCGGACCAGCACGCATTCCAGCGGATCGCCGGGCGAGGCGTTGATCTCCTGATGCGGGACGTACGGCGGGACGAAGATGAAATCGCCCGGACCCGCCTCGGCCGTGAACTCGAGCCGCTCGCCCCAGCGCATCCGCGCGCGGCCCCTCACGACGTAGATGACGCTTTCGAGGTCGCCGTGATGATGCGCCCCGGTCTTGGCGTCGGGTTGGATCGTCACGGTCCCGGCCCAGAGCTTCTGGGCGCCGGCGGTCGCAGTCGTGATGGCCGCGGCACGATTCATCCCCGGCGTCTGCGGGGTGTTGGGGTCGAGTTCGCAGCCGCTGACGACACGGACCCCATCGAACTTCCAGCGCCCATCCTCGGTCATTCGGGTCGCTTCGCGCGCCGTGCCGAGCGACCCGTTCGCCGATTTCAACTATAGTATTAGTTGACTGACGTGGGCACCGCGCGTCTCGTGCTGACCTCGGCCAGATCGATACGCAAAATGCGCGGTTGTCCCCATTCTCGGAATCTCGACGAACGCGACGCTGCTCGACCGCAAAAATGCGAACGCGATCCTCCATTCGCGGCTCGACCGCATCTTGATCGCCGTCGACGGGGCGCGCAAAGAGACGTACGAAGCCGTCCGCAAGAGCTCGTCGTTCACGTTCGAACACGTTCGCGCGAACATCGAGCAATTTCTCGCGCTCAAGGTTGAGCGCGGGCAGGCAACGCCGCAAACGACGCTGTCGATCATCGTCATGGAGGACAAGAAGGACCAGCTGCAAGCGTTCGCCGATCACTGGACGGCGCGCGGGGCCGACGAAATCCTCTTCAAGACGTTCACGACTTGGGGAAGTCAGACGGACGACTTCGACCGCCTCGCTGCCGCGGAACAGGCCGACCTCTTGCAGCGTGCGCTGCGGCCGCACCCGTGCCGCAACCTGTGGGAGAGCGTCGTCATCGCGTGGGACGGACGGGTCGTTCCGTGCTGCTTGGACTACAACGCCACGATGGTGATGGGCGACCTCCGCACGCAGACGCTCGCGGAGATCTGCAACGATGAGGCCTACGTACGGTTCAGACGGATGGAGCTCGAAGGAAAGAACGTGACCTCGCTCTGCCGCAACTGCTCCGAAGCGCCGGGCTCTGCCCGCGATCCGAACCTGCCCGAACCCGTCTGAGCGGGAGCGCCGCCGTACGGCGCATTCGCTAGCCGATCTTGCGCAGCCAGAGGCTGCCGCCGGAGCGGCGCGGCCAGATCGGGTGGACGGCGGCGATCGCTGCCGGATCGAGCCGCTGTACGTAGTCGAGGAAGAGTTCGATCCGGTACGCGGGATTGTGCATCAGAAATGCGCGCAGCATGTAGCATTCGTTCCAGAAGCGTCCCTCGCGCAGCCATTCCGGCGGATACTCGAACGGAATAGAACACGTCGTGAAAGTGGACGACGACGCTTGGAGCGAGCGCCGGCAGCACGTTCGAGGCACCCGGCCGCGGGCACCCGGCGGTAGTGTCGGCTCGTGTTGACGAACGGCATCCCGGCGCCATAGAGCTCTTGGCCGACTTGGCCGGACGGCGCGTGGCCGTCTTGGAGATCTTCGAGCGGAACGGACAACGTGCGTTCGAGCCGCCAGTTGCGCGACCGCTCCGCGATCAGATCGGCGGGAACCACAGCCTCAGCGCGGCCTCCGCGGCGAAACCGGTCGTGTTCAGTTGGTATCCGAGCGTGAAGCCGAGGCCGCGGAGTGCTCCACACCGCACTTCGCCTCCGCGAGAAACTCGGAATCCCGAACAGCTCGAGCGCGTGCAGCATGACCAGGGCGTAGAGTCCGCCGACATCGGTTTCGCCGCCCACGCCGGGCGCAGACTCGGCACGGATGACGTCCAGATTGCGCAGGTTGAAGAAGATCGGCCACCGGTACGCGAAGCGGCGCGCGACGCGAATCGCATACGGGAGCGATCGGCGGAGCAGCTCCTTCGCACGCTCGTCGCCTTCGCTTGCAAGCCGCGAGAGGTTGAACAGCGAATGATGGAGATACCAGCTGTCCATCGCTGCGTGGTTCATGTTCTCTTCGGCTTGCGAGGCGCCGAAATCCGCGCCCGGCAGCCAGCGCACGACCGATCCGACTTCCTCGTCGAAGAAGGATGGCACTGTAGCGCGCATCGCCTCGCCGAAGACGCTCGGCTGATCGCGCCAGCGATCGTACTCGCCGGTGTTGACGGCCAGCGTGAGCTGCACCATGCTCTCCGGCGGCTTGGCTTCATCGCCGACGTACGGCATCAGATAGCGCCGGCCGCCGCGCAGGGAGGTGCACGCGGGCGAGAACGACAGGTCGCCGAGCGTCCGCGCGGCGCGAGCCGGCCAGTCGTGATACGCCGCTTCGCGCCGGGGCAGACACAGATACACGTCGGCGAGCATGTCCAGGTACTGCGCCGCCGCCATGCCGTCGTTCGCCGGAACGCGCTCGGTGACGGTGAGGTATGCGTCGGAGACGACGATCTCGTGCGCCTTCGGGAGAACGCACCCCTCTCCGCTGGGCGGCGCGTAGCCAAGTTCCGGCCAGCGACCGCTGACCGATTCCGCCGGCGATCGCTTCGTCTGCGCGAAGTAGTCGTTCAGCGAGGAGAAATCTTGCAGGTAGAAGAGCGAGAAGGCTGCTCGGCTTGGGCGCTCGCGAAGACGATGCCGCCGCGCAGCCCGCGCTGCACCGTGTGCACCGTGCCCTCCGGCGCGTCGATCGGGTACAGGTCGCGCGGCCACCACGAGACCACGACGTCGCGCGCGGGCAGCAGCGACGACGTGCAACGGATGGTCGCACACTCCTCCGCGGGGAACGCGACCTTCGTGCGCATCGCGCCGAGCGACGACGTAAATTCGTACACTATCGTACTCTCTGTGGCCACCGACTGCACCATTGTCGTCAGATCGCCGGCGCTGAAGCCCGCCCCCAGCGCGGCAACGTCGCGGCCGCCGATGGCGGCGACGATCCAAAGGTTCCGCCGCCCTCGCCGCGTGGGGAACGCGACGTTGCCGAACTCGGCAAGAGGTCCGAGATCCTCGCCATCCTCGAGGTCCGCCCGTGCGCCGATCTCACCGGGCGTCGTGCCGATCGAGCCGGTCGTCATCGCTCTCACGCAGTGCATCATTCCCATCCCCGACCGCGAGAATCTGCTGCGGAGTTTTTGCGGGACGTAAGTCCCTAGCCGGTCGCCCACCAGTAGCTTTTGCCAAGGTCTCACCTCGTGCGACCGTACCGTGGAACGTGCTCTTCAACTCATACGTCTTCTTGTTCGCGTTCTTGCCCGTCGTAGCCGTCGGGTTCTTCGCGTTCGGGGCGCTGCGCTGGCGCCGGGTCGCACTCGCCTGGCTCGTGCTCGCGTCACTGTACTTCTACGCGTTTTGGAACGTGGCGTATGTGCCGCTCCTGGCCGGCTCCATCGGCGCGAATTACGCGATCGGGTACGCCCTCGCCCGAACCCGCGAGAACCGCCGTTTCCTGCGCCGGGCCCTGCTCGTGGCCGCGATCGCCGCGAACCTCGCGCTTCTGGGCTATTTCAAGTACACGGACTTCGCCATTTCGACGGTCGATGCGCTCGCCGGCGCCGCGTTCCCGCTTCAGCACATCGTGCTGCCGCTGGCGATCTCGTTCTTCACGTTCAACCAAATCGCGTACGTCGTAGACGTTTATCGCCGTGAGGCGACCGAATACGATCTGCTGAATTACGCCTTCTTCGTGAGCTTCTTCCCGCACCTCATCGCGGGCCCGATCGTTCACCACCGCGACATCATGCCGCAGCTGCGTACCATCCCGTATCGCTTCGGCGTGCTCGACGTCGCCATCGGATCGACCATCTTTGCGATCGGCCTGTTCGAGAAAGTGGTCCTCGCCGACACGATCGGGCCGAAGGCCGACGCGGTCTTCGGCGCCGCGGCCGACGGCGCAGCTCTTGGCGCGGCGGCAACCTGGGCCGGCGTGATCGCGTACGCGCTCCAGCTGTTCTTCGACTTCGCCGGCTACTCCGACATGGCGATCGGCGCGGCGCGCATCTTCGGTATCACCTTCCCGTTCAATTTCAATGCACCGTATCGCGCGACGAACATCGTCGATTTCTGGCGTCGCTGGCATATGACGCTCTCGCGCTTCCTGCGCGACTATCTCTACATCGCGCTGGGCGGCAATCGGTACGGTCCCGTCCGGCGCTACGCCAACCTTGGGATCACGATGCTGCTCGGAGGACTCTGGCACGGCGCCGCGTGGACGTTCGTCATCTGGGGCGGGCTGCACGGCGCCTATCTCATCATCAACCACGCGTGGGAGCGGATCGGCCGTTTCGCGGGGATCGGAGCCTTTCAACGTCATCCGATCGGGACCGCCGCGGGCTACGCCGTGACGATGGTCGCGGTGCTCGTCGGCTGGGTGTTCTTCCGGGCGCGCGATCTCCCGACCGCGCTGCAGCTTTGCGCGGCGATGGCGGGAGCGCACGGCGTCGGGCCTTCACCTTCCGTGTCGCTGCTGCTGCAGCTGACCGCGCTCGCAGCCGCGGCAACCGTCCTGCCGAACACGCAGGAGCTGCTGCGCCTCGTTTCCGCGCCACGCGAGCGGTTCGTCTTTCCGCTGCAGTGGCGGCCCAACCGCCGCTGGTCCGTCGCGGTCGGCGTGCTGGCAGCGATCGCGATCATCTGCTGCGCGCGCTCGTCGACGTTCCTGTACTACCAGTTCTAGCATGCGGTATCTGCTCGGGCTCCTTACGACCATCGCCGTGCTGCTCGGATGCTACGGTCTGATCGAGGTCGGCGTCGACGAATACGGCGTCTTCGGAACGCCGGTCCCGCGACGCGAGGCCTGCCTCCCCAATGCGCGCGTCGTCAAGCTGAGCTATCTCCGGTCGCATCCGCAGTACGACGCATTCGTCCTCGGAAGCTCGCGCGCGAACTACTATCGGGTCGAGACGCTCAACCGGCTCAGCGGGCACCGTTACTACAATCTCTCCTCGCCGATGGAGAACGCGCAGGGCATGGAGGCGTGGGTGCGCTGGCTGGTCGCGCATCGCACGGTACGCGAGGTGCTGCTCACCCTGGACTTCGATCTGCAAGAGCATCCTTATCGCGACTCCGATCTCTTCGTGCAGGATCCGCCGGAGCTCACCGGGATGCCGCGCGCCGTGTTCATCGCGCGCTATCTCCTGGCGCCGCCGGATCAGCTTGCCGCCTGCATTCGAGCGAAGCTCAACCCGTCGCCGGCGTACCGTTTCGATACGCGGACGGGCCAAGATTACGTGCGCGGCCAACGGTCGATGACGCGGGCACCTCGCCGCATCGAGATGTTCGCCGGCGACCGCGACGATTCGAACGCGGATCGACTCGCCAGGATGGTGCGCCTGCTGCGCGCGCACGGCGTCGCTGTTCGCGTCGTCGTGAACCCGGTTTGGGCGCCGCGCTTCTTGACCTGGGACTCAGACACGTATGTAGCCTGGCTGCGCAACGTCGCCGCGGTGACCGGAGGATTCTGGGATTTCTCGGGTGTGAACGACATTACGAAGGAAAACGGGAATTACATCGATGACGTGCACTTCACCGAGCAGATCGGGAACCGGGTTATCCGCGCCATGTACTCTGGAGGCGGGGACGATTTCGGAATCTGGATCCACTCCGAAAACGTCGAGGCGCGCCTGCGCGCGATCGAGCGCGACTACGCAGAGGGTCCGACGCGCGTTCGCGTCCCCACACCGAAGGAAATCTAGTACGACTGCTGTTGAATCGTGACCGAAAGCTGTACCGTGCGCCCGACGGGGTTCGCCGGGTTGCTGAAGTCCGCGGTGATGAAGCGCGGGTCCTCGCGCATCGTGATCGTGCAGACGCCGCTGCCGGTCGGGATGACGTCGAATTCGGCTTTCGGGCCGATGCCTTGCTGACCGGCGTCGGAGTATCCCGGCAAGTCCGGACCCGCGTCGGTGTCCGCGAAGCGGCACGGCCCGCTCAGCGAGGAGCGGAAGTTCCCATCCCACGGGCCGGCATTGGGCCGATACGTCGGATCGTCGGCGACCAGCATCTGGAACTTCTGGCCGAACGGCACGGTCGTCCGCGACGGTGCCGGATCGACGAGCCGGTTGCAATCGGTGTCGTCGGTAACCGGTACGCAGATCCCCAGCTCCTCGGCGTTGCTGACGACGACGTTCTGGAACGCCGCCGCGGACGTGGTGCTGATCGTGAACGTCGGCGTGCCGCAGGTCGTCGTCGGCGGCGCTTGCTGGCAGGTGAACGTTTCGCTCGGGCCGTCGAGGCCAAGCACGCTGGCGTCCGGCTTCGGGTTCCCGATGTAGAAATTGATCGGAGCGCCGAACGTGACCGGCGTGTTCCCGGGATCGAGATGGCAGAAGAACGACGGCGTCCCGACGAGCGGAACCCCCTGGAGCTGCGGGTTCAGCGTCTCGCCGTGGAATGCGACGTCGCACGATGAGGTGAAGAACGATCCCCCTTGAGCCGACGTGAACTTGAACGAGAGGTTCGTCGGGACGTTCGTGTTGCCGGAGGTCAGCACGGTCGTGACGCCCGGCACGACCGGGATCGGAACGCCGGCCGTCGTCGATTCGGGACTGATCAGCAACACCTCGGTCGAGCGCGCCGGCAACGTCAGCTCCTTTACCGTCGGCGTGAACTGGAGGTCGTCCCCGACGCCCTTCGCGTCGCCGACCTTCAGCACGCTCAGGACATTGAGACGCGGCTTGAGCTGATAGACGCCTACCGAGAACAGTTTCCCGTTGACGTTGCACGGGACGTCGATCTCGAACGCGTCGATGTCGATGACGAGCGAGAAGCCGAACGGATTCAGCAACCGGATAGGCGGGATGTTGGGGCAGGGCGGTCGCGCCTGCGTGGAGAGCCCGCCGGTCGTCGTCGCGGTGTCCGCCTCGAGGGTCATCGTCGAACCGGCCGGAACGCCGTTGGCACGCACCGTGATCCCGCCGCGATATCCGTCGCCGAGCGGTAACGCGAACGTTCCACCGGCCGGCGACAGCGGGACGGCCGCGCTGCGGCTTTGCGGAACGCCGGCGTCGCCGGCGGTAGCCGGCTTGTCGGGCTGAGCCGGCGTCGTCTGCGGTGCTCCGCCTCCGCACGAGGTCATGGTCAGCGTCACCAAGGCAGAAACAGCGAGCAAGCGCGCGCACGAAACATTCATGTCGGCTCCTGAAAGGGGTCGTTGGTTTCCATGTACTCCGATACGAGCAAACTACTCTAGAGACGCCTAGGCCGCATGGTTGGTGCGTTAGTCCCCTTGCGGAGACAAGCGCTCACGCGCGAACATTGCTGCATGGAGAGGCCGGGCGGGATCGCGACTCCGTCGTCGCAGCGAGCCTTGCCGACGGGCTCTACGTTCTTCATGTTCACCGACATCGAGGGGAGCACGGTCCGCTGGGATCGCGATCCCGAAGCGATGCGCGATGCGGTTCGCCATCACGACGCCGTCATGCGTGGCGCGATCGAGCGCGCCGGCGGGATCGTCTTCAAGACGATCGGCGACGCATTTTGCGCGGTCTTCTGGGACGCGGAGGACGCGGTCGCGGCGTCGTTCGGGGCGACGCGCGATCTCGCCGCAGCCGACTTCAGCGCCGTCGGCGGCGTGCGCGTGCGGATCGCGCTGCACGTCGGGACGGCGGACGAACGCGACTCGGATTACTTCGGCCCGACGCTGAACCGCGTGGCGCGACTGCTCTCGATCGGTCACGGCGAGCAGATCCTGCTCTCGGAGGCCGCCGCGGACGCCGCCATGTCGTCGCTTCCGCCCGGCGCGGAGCTACGCGATATGGGCGTGCACCGCCTCAAGGACCTCACCGCCCCGGAACACGTTTTTCAGCTGACCGCGCTGGACCTCACGGCCGAGTTTCCGCCGCTGCGGTCGCTGAACGTCGCGAACAACAACCTGCCCCAGCAGGTGACGCGCTTGGTCGGACGCGATCGCGATATTGCGGAGATCCAAGCGATCGTGAACGGCGAGCGTGTCGTCACGCTGCTCGGCACCGGGGGCGTCGGCAAGACGCGGTGCGCGCTGCAAGTCGGAGCCGAGATGCTGGATCGCTTCGCGGACGGGGTGTGGTTCGCCGACCTCGCGCCGCTCAGCGACGGCAACCTCGTCGCCAGCGAGATCGGTTCGATCTTCAACGTACAGGAGCCGGCGAGCCGGCCGATGCTGGACACGCTCGTGAAGCACCTGGCGAGCAAGCAGCTGCTGCTGATCCTCGACAACTGCGAGCATCTCATCGACGCTTGCGCGAAGGCCGCCGCCGCGCTCGCGCGCGCCTGCCCCGGCGTGAAGGTGCTCGCGACGAGTCGCGAGCCGCTGAACATTCGCGGCGAGATCGTCCACCGGCTCCCGACGCTCTCGGTGCCGCGCGCGACCAAGCATCTCGCCGCACACGGCGCTCTCGAACACGGAGCGATCGCGCTGTTCGAGATGCGCGCGCACGCCGTGAACCCGCGCTTCAGCGTGACCGACGACAACGCGGGAGTCGTCGTCGAGATCTGCCGCCGTCTCGACGGGATCCCGCTCGCGATCGAGCTCGCCGCGGCCCGCGTCAAGTCGATGTCGGTGCGCGACCTCGCGGCACGGCTCGACGAGCGGTTCCGGCTCTTGACGGGCGGCGATCGCTCCGCGCTGCCGCGCCAGCAGACGATGCGGGCGCTGATCGACTGGAGCTACGACGGCCTCTCGCAGGACGAACGCGCCGTCTTCCGCGCGCTCTCCGTGTTCGCCGGGGGCTTCCGCACGCAGACCGTCGTCGCGGTTATTTCCTCGGAAAGCCTCGATGAGTACGCGGTGATGGACAGCGTCGCATCGCTGGTCGAAAAGTCGATGGTGGCGATGGAGTCGTCCGACGACGACTCACGGTACCGTTTGCTCGAGTCGACGCGCGCCTACGCCCGCGAGAAGGCGATCGAGCACGGGGAGCTTCGGGCGGTGGCGCTGCGGCACGCGCGCGCCTTCGCGGACCTGGCGGAGCAGCACGAGCTCGACTACGATACCGCGTCTTCGCCCGCATGGCTCGCGATCGTCGACTTCGATCTCGAGAACGTCCGCGCCGCACTCCCGTGGTCGTTCGGTGACGATGGCGACGCGCTCACCGGACAACGTCTCGCCGCGACGCTCGGCCGCATTCTGCTCTCCGTCGCCGCCGCCGAAGCGCGCCGTTGGGTCAAAGCGGCACTCGAGCGCGTCGGTCCCGACACTCCGTCGCTGATCGTCGCGCGGCTCAAGCTCGCGGACGCTTCGCTCGCGTCGGTACTCAATCAGTTCAAAGCCGCGCTCACCGCGGCGCAGGAAGCGCTCGCGCGTTTCGATGAGCTCGGGAACCGGCGCGGCATCGCCGACGCGCAGCGCTTCGCGGGGCGCTCGATGGTGCGCATGGGGCGGGTCGCCGAAGGCGAGGCGCTCTTGCGGGCCTCGCTCGAGACGCACACGTCCCTGGGGACGCGGCGCATCGGCGGGACGCTCCGCGACTTGGCCGTCGCGCGTAGTCTCGAAGCCGACCTCGCCGGCGCCAGGGACCTTTTCGCTCGGGCGCTCGACGTCTTCCGCGAAAGTGAAGATGAAGAGAACGTCGCCGTCACGGCGGCGGCCCTAGCCGAAGCCGAGTTCGCGTGTGGTGACGCGGAGACCGCGCTCTCGCTCGCCGAGGAGTCGCTCCAAGCGATGCGCGGGTTCGGTCGCGACCGCATGGCCGCGGCGCTGCTCGGCAACATCGCCGCCTACCTCATCTCGCTGGAATGCTACGATCTGGCGCAGGGCCACGCGCGAGCCGCGCTCGAGCTCGCGCTCGAAGTCGACGCGCAAGCATCCGTCACGTTCGCGCTGCAGCACCTCGCCGCAGCGGCGGCGCTTCAGCCGCATCCTGAGGGCCACGGTGCCGACGACGCGTTCGCGCGCATTGCGCGCATCACCGGATGCGTCGATGCCCGCCTCGCCGAGCTCGAGGTCGTGCGCGAGTTCACCGAGGAGCGCGAGTACGTCGCGACGCTCGAAGCGCTCCGTGAGCGGCTCGTGGACGACAAAATCATGGAGTATATGAACGACGGGCGCGGTTGGACGATCGAGCGCGCCGTCCAGGCTGCTTCGGCGTTGTAATGCTGACGGCGGGTGATCGGGACTGCTATACAAGCCGTCGCCGAAACGAGCAGCGATGTGGCGTGCGCACGGTCTAACAATACGCGGCATTTGTCACGGATGACGCACTTGCCGTGCGCGCGCCGCGTTTGAAAAGCCGCTTGACATAAGCATATCCGGGTGACACCATACTATCGCTGTATCACAAAGTCGTACGGGCGACGTGGTATCGCATTTCGGGCGAGCATGGCGCACCGAGTGTTCTCACAAGCTTTCTTAACGGCGCTTCAGGACTTCGAGTGGGTTGGGTAGAGGTCAAGTTGGCCGCAGTGGAAT
>CALEYW010000071.1 GCA_937927945.1 uncultured candidate division WPS-2 bacterium
TACTCAAAAATGCCCGTAACACCAAGGGCCAGCTCGTTCGTTTTTCCGCATCCTGTTAAGGAGGTCGCATGAAGAACACGCCGTTGCTCGACGAACACTTGCGGACGCTACGTCTTCCGGCGATCCTCGCCAACTATCGGCGCATTGCAAGCGACGACACCGACAAGATCGCCTTTCTCCATGATCTGGCGGCGCTCGAAGTCGATAAGCGCCACGAGAATGGCGTTCGCGCGCGAATCGCCGCGGCGCACTTTCCGGTTGTTAAGACCATGGAGTCCTTCGACTTCTCGTTACAACCACACTTGCCGAAAACGAAGCTGTTGGAGCTGCTCGACGGACGCTTCGTCGCGGACGGACGCAACCCGATCCTGATCGGGCCGACCGGCGTTGGGAAGACGCACTGCTTAACCGCAATCGGACTCGCCGCTTGTGCAGCCGGATATCGTGTGCTCTTCACGACGGCAGCAGAACTCTGTATGGCTCTCATCGCAGCCAAGCGTGAGGATCGACTCAAGCAACGTTTGGCGAACTACGAGCGATACCAGCTTCTGTGCATCGATGAATTGGGCTACGTCCCATTTGAACGCGAGGCAACGGATCTGCTGTTCCAAGTTATCTCGCGACGATACGAACGTGCGAGTATCGCCCTTACGACGAACGTCGCGTTTCAAGATTGGACGCAAATCTTTCCCGACCCGATGACCGCCAGCGTCGTCGTCGACCGCGTCGTCCACCACGCCGTGATTTTCGAATTCGCGGGAGAAAGTCACCGCCTCCGCTCCCGTCAAGCTACAGGGAGATCCCGCAAATCGGCGTAACGAGCGCCGGGGTCATTTTAATTCCGCCGGAGGGATCAGGGTAATCCCGCCGTTGCCAGACAGGGAATCTGAATAGGGGAACGGCGTGGGACCCTCCTGCTCGAAAAGCACCCTGCACGAGGCAGCGTCGCCCGCTTCAACCTGCGCCGGCTCGATCGGAGAGTTGAAGCTGAGCAAGAATTGAAGTCGTACCTGCGAGTCGGGAGACCTCTCTCGATGGTTGTCGTCGGGCTGTCGCAGAGCTCCTCGGGCTGCCGAAGAGGTACGGTCCAACACGCGCGCCGGATCGCAAGGAAGCGCCGAGCTTCGTGAGAGAACACTGCTACATGGATTTTGCTCCGCCTGTGGAACGCCCCGTCCTCGTTACGGGAGCGAACGGTGGGATCGGGCTCGGCATCGTTCGCTCTCTTCTCGAGAACGGGTATCGCGACGTCGCCTGCCACTATCATGCCCAGAACGGCCGGCTCACGGAGCTTCTTTCGCGGCACGAGCTCGCCGTCGAACGCCACACGTTCTGCGCCGATCTCACGAGCGAAGGCGACGTAGCGGCAATGCATGCGGCGTTCGGGGAGCGCTTTGGAGCCTTCTGGGGCGTGATCAACGTCGCGGGCGCGTCGTCGAATGCGATGAGTTGGAAGATGCCGCTCGACGAATTCCGACGGATCCTCGACGCGAACTTAATCTCGACGTTCCTGTGCACCCGCGCGTATGTGCCTGAGATGCGTGAGCGCGGAAGCGGCCGGATTGTGAATATTTCCAGCGTCGTCGGCGAGACCGGCGTCGTGGGCGCGTCGCATTACGCGGCCGCCAAAGCCGGTATCCTTGGATTCACGCGCGCCACCGCGCTCGAGCTCGCGCCCCGCGGCGTTACGGTGAATGCGCTTGCGCTGGGCTACTTCGACGTCGGACTGATCGAAAGCGTCCCCTCCGAGATGCGGGAGCGTTTGCTTGAGACGATTCCATGGCGCCGTTTTGGCACGGTCGCGGAGATCGCCGCGCTCGTGCGATACGTGCTGAGTGAGGAATCCGCGTACGCGACCGGGCAAACGTTCCGGCTGAACGGAGGCCTGCACCGGTGACGCTCTCGCTCTCGCGATTCGACGAACATCGAGATCGCGCCGAACATTGTGAACTCTTTCGTCTTTCCTTTCCAGAGAATGCAGGGAAGGCAGCTGATACCGACGAGCACTATCGCTGGAAATTTCGTGACTACCCTGCGACGCCGCCGTCCTACGAATACTCCGCGCGTGAGGACGGAAAGTTGCTGGGCTACTACGCGGCGCTGCCGTATCGCTATCGGGTCGACGGATCGAACCTCGTCGCCGGGATGGTGTGCGACGTAATGACGCACCCCGGGGCTCGCGGGAAGGGCGTGTTCACGACGATCGGCCGCTTCGCAACCGAGGACCTCGGCGCGTCGGGGCTCGCGTTTACTACCGGATATCCGATCCGGCCCGAGGTGATTCCCGGTCATCTAAAGGTCGGCTGGCGCATAGTCGTTGAGCTACCGATGTACTTGCGGCCACTACGCTCAAAATCGATGCTCCCGAAGTTCGCTGCACCCCTCGCGCCACTGGTCGATGTCGTTCTTCGCGTCGGGCATGCGATCGTCGAGCTGCCGTCGGCAGGTGCGTCGTACGAGTCGCGCATCGCCTCAGTCGAGGAACTCCTGGCGCGCGACGACTACCCGGCGTTCGTCGAACACGCCGCGGTGCCCGGGACGAACGTTCTGGACCGCAGCCGGCATTTCATGCGCTGGCGCCTTTCCGCGCCAGGCACCTCGTATCGTGTCGTGATCATCACCAGCAACGGACGCTTGTGCGCCCTTGCCATCACGCGCGCCGTCGAACTGCGTGGGATCGCCACGATTGCGCTGCTCGACATCATGGTGGCTGAGCGAGCGGCTCGCGGACCGCTTCATCGCGCGCTCATCGCGCTAGCGCGCGCGGACGGCGCTGAAGCGATCGTTGCGATGGCGTCGCGTCGCGCCGCCTTGCGCCTCGGATTTGCCGGTCGATTCCTTCCGACGCCGCACGTCTTCAGGCTGATCGTGAAGCGTCTCAGCGCCGATGCCCCCCGCGCCATTGAGGCCGCTGGCGCTTGGGAGCCGATGTGGATCGACTCGGACGACCTATGAGTGCACGGCATCCGGTTGATGACGTTCTGTTCGTGTTTGCGCATCAGGACGACGAGGTGGTCGCGTACACGCGGATCATGTACGAGCATCGGAGGGGGAACCGCGTTTGGTGTGCGTATTTAACCGACGGCGCGCTCGCAGTTCCCGCGTCGGTGCGCGACGCAGAGTCACTCGCGGCGCTGCGCCGCATCGGCGTCGAAGCAAATCGGATCGCGTTCATCGGCGATGCCGATGGCCGCATTGCCGATGGTCAGTTGATGCGCTCGCTCGCCCGAGCGCGCGCCGCGCTCGCCGCGTGGATCACGTCGATCGGCGCGCGAATCGCCCGGGCGTACACGTTGGACTGGGAGGGCGGACACGCCGACCACGATGCAGCGCATTTGGTCACGCTGGCGGTTGCGCGCGATCACGAAATCGAGGGCAGCGTGTGGGGCTTTGCGGCGTACAACGCCTATGGGCGCCGCGGCAAATGGTTCCGTGTCGGCGACTTCGTTCCACGTGATGCGCCGATCGCGCGGCGTCGCCTGTCATTGAGCGAAGCGTTCGACGCGGCGTTCGCATTCGCCGCATACCCCTCGCAGCGCCGCACATGGATCGTGCTTGGGCCTGGCTGGGCGGTTCGGATGCTTATCCGCCGCGAAGAGCGCTCGCGACGGGCCGATTCTCGGCAACTCGAGCGTCCGCACGCGGGGCCGCTGCTGTACGAAACGCTGTTCGGCCAGGACGCGGAAGAGATGTTGCGGCACTCGCACGCGCTGAGGCGCGAACTCGCTAGCGCCGTCCCACAGCGGCTAGACCCAGCGCAATAACGCTGCGCCCCAAGTCCAGCCTGAGCCAACCGCAGCAAATGCGATCAGATCATTTTCTGCTATGCGCCCCGTGCGGCGCACCTCGTCTAGGAGCAGCGGAATTGTTGCTCCCGACGTGTTCGCATAACGGTCCATGTTCGTCATCACCCGGTCGAACGGGACATCGAGCAGCTCCGCCGTCCTCTGCAGGATCCGAATCGATGGCTGATGTGGGATCAGACAGCGCACGTCCTCCATCACGTAGCCGCTCTCTGTCACGACGGCGCGAATCGCCTCTGGCAGAACCTTCGTCGCGGTCTCATAGACAGCCCGCCCGTACATCGTAAAGTGGTCGTCGCCCGGATGTACGGTGAAATGATCATGCCCCGAGCCGTCCGCGTACATGAGGCTGGAGAAGAGCGCGTTGGTGCGATCGGTCCGCTGCAACACCACGGCTCCGGCGCCGTCACCGAAGAAGACGGCGTCGCGGCGCGTCCAGTCGGTGATCCTCGAGAAGGTGTCGCACCCGACAATCATTGCGTTCGCATACATCCCGCTGCTGATCATGTGCGCGCCAATCGTCATCGCGTAGAGGAATCCCGAGCATACGGCTGCGACATCGAACGCGGCAGCACCGCTGCGGCTGCCCAGCTTATGCTGCAGGATGCACGCTGTCGAGGGTGCCTTGCGGTCGGGAGTACTTGTCGCGACGATGATGAGCTGGACATCGTCAACGGCGAGCCCCGCACTCTCAAGCGCTCGTCGCGCGGCCGCGGCACCCAGGTCCGAGCTCAGTTCCCCGTCGGCTGCGACGCGGCGCTCGCGGATGCCGAGGTTTTCGAAGATCCACGCCGCTTTCGTCGGGACGCACTTCTCCAACTCTTCGTTCGTGACGATGCGGGAGGGGACGTACGAACCTGTCCCTGCGATTCGCACCTCGTTAGTCCTGTACAGCATTCAGCGGGAGCCTTTCACCGGGCGCGAAGCGCGAAGTGTCGCATTGCCTCGCATTCGCGATCCCGTGGGACACAGCCCTTCATTGCGTTGGAGTAAGTAAGTGCGCCGGGCAGCCAAGGTGTGCTCGCCGGGTCTCGTGAAGGGGATTTCGGCACGATTCACCGATATTTCGGACGTGCCCGGTACCGTTGCGACGAACCGGCACTGCAGCAAGTTCGCCGCCGTGGTCAAACCGCCGTTGGAGAAGTGCTTTTCCCGCGTTGGTCCCGCAGCCGACCAACGAATATTTAGGCTCGATCCCCGCTCTCGCTTCGCAATACCTTTTGGTCGCGTCCTACACGTCGGTCTTTGTGTGGCGGGCTTCGCGATCTTCGCCTTTGCGAATTTCGGACGGCTATTCTTGCTGATCGAATACCGCCAGTGGGCCTCACCGCTCAACGTATTCAACCCGATTCAAATATTGAATCCCTGGACGTGGTTCGACGCGAGGATATTCAGTATGGTCTTTAGCCGTTCAATTGCCATTCTGACCGCAGGCGTCGCAACGGTGAGTGGCGGCTACACACCGGCGTGCCACAATTTCGTGCAAATCGGCTTGATCATCGCGTCCGCAGTGCTTCTTGCCGCAACGCTCCGAAGACTATTTCCAAAGGCGCCAACTGTGCTTCTTGCCGGCGCGGTCGTTTTCATACTCTTTTCTGAAGGCATGCTCGACGCGCTCGCATTGCAGTCGACTCTGCTCGACAAGTTGGCGCTTTTCTTCTCGTCGCTCGGATATACATCACCGCACAGCTCGATGTCGTCCGCCCCAATCTTCGATCAATCGTCACGGCGAACCTGGCCATCTTCCTTGTCGTATTCGCCGCGTACAATTCAAAAGAGGCGGCGTTTCCACTTGTGCCCTCGACAGTACTTTTGCTCATCCTCCGATACTTGGAACTCGAGCCATCGATTTCATGGCGAGCGCTGCTGCGCGCGGCACGCAGGAGCGTGCGCTTTCTAGCTGTGCCGACGGTGTATGGGCTTATCCATGTCACCGTCGTTCTCATCGACCGCGTGCTTCAGAACCCCGTGGAGTACGCACGTGTGACGGGCGGCAATCCGGAGGTGAACCTTGACCACTACTTGCTATACATGTTCAGTGCAGTTCCGCTCGCGCAAGCGATGGGCAAGTTTCCATACGCGTCACTACCTGATATCACCAACTTTACTGTAGTGGTCGCTCTCGCCGTCGTACTGGTTGCGGCATTCGTCGCTCGGTTCGCCTCGAGGTGGCTCATGCTGATGTGGCTGTAGGCACTGGTATCTTTCGCGTTGGCAATGTTCATTCCGATTCGCACCACGGGCGGATCGCCGTTTTACCTTCTCGTCCCTTCGTACTACTTGGCCATCCTGCTGTTCATCACCGCGCTCGTAGTCGTTTATGCGTTTCCAGCACGCAAGAGCGTGCTGATCACGCAGGGGACGGTTATGGCCCTTATCGTCGCACATGTCGTGGGATTTCGCAGGCCTCGCCGCCATATCTAGCGGTCGCGGCAATGTCCGCGAACTTTACCGATGCGCTCGGGCAACTGCGAGCGCGCCTTGAGCAAACCCCCAATCCCACGACGATCGCGTTCTTTTGGCCTGCGACGGAGACCCTCACACACAAGTTCCTACGCCCGCCCGGCAACCGTGCATTAGCCGAATACATCCTGCCGAAGGGAACGTCGTCTCAGGACTACGCCAAGTTGAATGCCGCGATCACCGACAAATCATATTCCGGAACGGAGCCCCATCCCACTCCGCACCCGGGGACAATTTCCATCACGCTCGGCAAGCGTCTGCGCGTCCTGGGCGTTGTCGGGCCCGAACGATGAGCCCGGCGCGGAGTACGCTCAGAACGTCTTGACCTTCGCGAATCCGCTGCCGCGGAAGATCTCGGTGACCTTATCGATGTTTTCCGGCTTGGCGAAGTACGCGACGACGCTGCGGCCATTCTGCAGCGCCTCGACGTAGTTGTCGACCTCGTCGTCCGGGATCTCGAGATCGCCGAGCCGGTCGCTCAGCGTCTCGTTGCGGAAATACTGCGTGCCGAAGCCGCCGGCCGTCGGGCCGCCGCTGGTGATCCCCGGCACACCGGTGCCCTGACCGCCGCCGGTCATGATCCCCGGATTCACGATGCCGGCGCGCGATGCGGCGCCTTGGGTCGAATCATCGGGGCCGATCAGCTGGATCGGATCGAGCGGGAAGCCCGCCTCCTTGAGTGATGCTTCGAGCACGGCGATGTCGCCGTTCTGGGAGATGCCGGTCACAACCAGACCCACGCGATACCTCTTCTGAATTCCACGGTGGATGACGAAGCGGCGGTGTTCGCGGCGCTCCGCCCGGTGCCTTTCGGCCGGTCAGCCCGCTAGCTGACGAACCGCGCGGGCCAGCCGCTCCATGCCTTCCGCGATGCGGGCCTCCGGCATCGCGGAGAAGTTCAGGCGCATCCCGTCGCCGCGCTCGCCATGCGGATAGAACGGGCGGCCCGGGACGAAGACCACGCCGTCCTCGACGGCGCGC
>CALEYW010000072.1 GCA_937927945.1 uncultured candidate division WPS-2 bacterium
ACGGCTCACGCGAGTCTCTTTTTTTGCGTGATACTTAGTAACACAGTAGTACTAGGCCCCACTCTTAGAGCGCCTGTCCTTCGGTTGAGGCGCGGATGCCGTCGAGGTGCGCGGAAACGCGCTCCTCGAGCAGCTGCCAGCCTGCGGCGGTGACCTCGAACACGGCGAACCCGCCGTTCTCGACGCGCGTCGACCAGAACGCGTCGAGATCGCGGCCGCTCGTGTCGACGAGCGCCGCGCGCACGACGGCATCGTGCGTCAAGACCAGCGCCGGAACCGTGGGGACGAACGACGCCGCGAACGCGCGCCAGCGCGCGAGGACGTCGCGCGTCGACTCACCGCCCTCGAACGACACGTTGGCCGGATCGTTTCGCCACGCACCGTAGCGCACCGGATCGTTGGCCGCGATCTCCTCGCGCACGCGGCCCTCCCACGTCCCGTGCGCGATCTCGATCAGGCGGTCGTCGGTTTCGACGCGCAGGTTGAGGCGTTCCGCCGTGGGGCGCGCGGTCGCCGTGCAGCGCAGGAGCGGCGAGGAGACGATGCGGCCGACGCGCGCGGCGTCCATGGGTGCCGCGAGCGCGAACGCCTGCTGCATTCCGAGCGACGTCAACGCCGTCTCTCGCCGTCCTTGATAGCGGCCGGCGAGATTCCACGTCGTCTCACCGTGCCGCGCGAGATACACGCGCATCCGCCGCGCCTTGGCGTGACGAAGGCGGTGAACCTTCCTTCACGGGCGAGTGAAGCTCAACCGGGCGCGGAGAAGGCAACGCGGACGACGAGCGTTTCTCCCGTCGCGCGGAGCTCGCGATCTTCGGAATCGACGAACAGCGTGTCGTGTTCGCCGATCTTCTTCGAGCCCACCGCGATCTCGCCGGCGATGACGAAGACGTAGGCGGGCCCGTGCTCGAGCCACGGAACGTCCGGCCGCCGGACGGTGACATCGACCTGCGCGCGCGCGGCATTGCGCAAAACCATCACGTTGAAGGCCAGCACGGCGCCGGCGAGCAGCGCGCAGTGCGGCATCGTCTCGCCGCCGAAATCGCAGCGTGCACCGAGCCGGTCGAGCGTCGCTTGCGTGCCGTCGGCAAACGTCAAGGTGAACCCGCGGCCGGCCGCGAGCACGATCGTGCGATCATATCCGCGCAGGTCGGAGAACGGCCCGTCGCGGTCGATCGCCGCGAGCGAAAGCCGCCGCTGCGGGATCGGCCCGCCCTCGACGATGATGTCGTGCGTGATGCCGCCGCGGTTCTGCCAGGGAACGGTGCGATATCCGGTCCGCCGCAGGATCACCTCAGCGGCGTACTCGTGTACAGCGTGATGCACCTTCCGGGTGCTCGCTAGCTTTTTCGCACGCGCGAGTCGAAGTCTGTTCCCATCATGGCACGATCGATCGGAGCGCCCGCGATCGGCCCCGCCGACGGGGCGCGACCGGCAGGCATTCAAACAACCCTCCGGGTGAACGGAAGCGTTCGTCGACTCGAACTCGATCCGCGCGCGACCCTCCTCGACACCCTGCGCGAACGCCTCGGGCTGCCGGGTACGAAGAAGGGCTGCGACCGTGGCGAGTGCGGTGCGTGCACCGTGCACGTCAACGGCCGCCGGATCAACGCCTGCATGACGCTCGCGGTGATGCACGACGGCGACGAGATCGTGACGATCGAGGGTCTCGCGCGCGGCGAGGAGCTGCACGCGGTACAGGCGGCCTTCATCGAGCATGATGCGCTCCAATGCGGCTACTGTACGGCCGGTCAGATCATGTCCGCCGTCGCGTGCATCGGCGAGGGCCACGCCGGTTCGGCCGACGAGATCCGCGAGTGGATGAGCGGCAACCTCTGCCGCTGCAGCTGTTATCCGCAGATCGTCGCCGCCGTGCAAACCGCGGCGCAGGAGCGGACGTAAGGCATGGAACCGTTCGCGTACGCGCGCGCGACGGACGTCGCGTCAGCGGTAGCGGTCCTCGACGAGCGTACGGCGGTGGTCGCCGGCGGTACCGAGCTCCTCAACCTCCTCAAAGAACGCGTCGTCACGCCCGACCGTGTCCTCGACATCAACCGGCTCGCGCTCGGCGAGATCGCGTTCGACGGGACCACGCTGCGCTTGGGCGCGCTGGCGCGCATGAGCGACGTCGCGGCCCACCCCGCGGTCCGTGCGTCGTTTCCGGCGATCGCCGAGGCGCTGGAGAAGAGCGCTTCGCCGCAGCTGCGCAACATGGCGTCGATGGGCGGAAACTTGCTGCAGCGGACACGCTGTGCGTACTTCCGCGCCGACACGGCGCTGCCGTGCAACAAGCGGACGCCGGGGTCGGGCTGTGCGGCGCGCAATGGCAACACGCGCCAGCAGGCGATCTTCGGCTGGAGCGAAGCCTGCGTGGCGACGCGGCGAGCGCAGCATCGCGCTCGGTGATTTGCATCGGCTGCCAGACGATCGTCCCGATCGCGACACGACGCTCGAATCCGATGAGTTGATCGTCGGAATCGACGTGCGGGCGTCAGGCGTGACGCGCCGGTCGCACTACCTCAAGGTTCGCGAGCGCGCTTCGTACGAGTTCGCGCTCGTCTCGGTGGCCGCCGGCGTCGAGCTCGAGGGCGAGACGGTGCGCGACGTACGGATCGCGCTCGGCGGCGTCGCTCACAAGCCGTGGCGCTTGGCGGAGGCCGAGGCGGCGTTGCGCGGCCGGCCGTTCACCCGCGCCGGCGTGCGCGATGCGGTGCGCGGCGCGTTCGGCGCGGCGCGCCCGTTGCGCGACAACGCGTTCAAGATCACGCTCGCCCAGCGCGCGATCGTGCGCGCGCTGGGCACGCTAGGAGCACGCGCATGAGCACCGTTCTCGAGCGGCCCGGCATCGGCAGCCCGCTCGATCGCCGCGACGGCCGCGTCAAGGTCACCGGCCGGGCTGACTATACCGCCGACGTCGTGGTTCCGGATCTCAAGTACGGTGTGTTCGCGACGAGCCCCGTCACCAAGGCGCGCATCGTCGAGCTCGATACGGTCGCGGCGCAGCGCGCGCCTGGTGTCCGCTACGTCATGACGCACCGCAACGCGCCGCGCGTCCCACCGCTCGGTCCGCCCGCGGCGATCGCGCTCTTGCCCTTGCAAAACGACCGCATTCGCTATGAGGGACAGCCGATCGCGCTGATCGTCGCGGACACGCTGGAGGATGCCACCTACGCCGCCGGTCTCGTCAGCGCGCGCTTCGAGACGGCGCCGGCGCGCACCGAGATCGCGCAGGGCCTCGCGAACGCGGTCAAGGTCGAAGAGGGGTACGACGAACCGGACACGCGCACCGGCGATCCCGAAGCGGGCTTGCGCGCGTCGGCAGTTCTGGTCGAACACCTCTACACGATCGGCTATCGCCACCACAACCCGATGGAACCGTCCGCGACGACCGCCGTGTGGGACGGCGACCGTTTGACCCTCTACGATGCGACGCAGTACGTGTACGGCGTGCGCGGCGTCGTCGCCCAAGCGCTCGACCTTCCGCCGGAGAACGTCCGCGTCGTCTCGCACTTTCTTGGCGGCGGCTTCGGTTCCAAGGGCTACGTGTGGCCGCACCAGGTCCTCACGGCGCTCGCCGCGCGCGAAGCCGGCTGCCCCGTCAAGCTGGTCCTGACCCGGGCCCAGATGTACACGTCGTGCGGATATCAGCCCGAGACGCGTCACGCCGTCGCGATCGGCGCCGATCGTGATGGGACCCTGCGCGCGATCACGCACGACGTCGTGTACGCGAACTCCGCGGCGGAGGAGTTCCCGGAATACGCCGCCGCGGGGACGCGCTCGATGTACGCTTGCCCGTCGATCGCGACGACGCACCGCGCCGTGAAGGTCGACCTGATCAATCCGACGGCGATGCGCGCGCCGAACGAAGGAATGGGCAACTTCGCGCTGGAGTCGGCGCTCGACGAGCTCGCGTACGCGTTGAACGTCGACCCGTTGGAACTGCGGCTGCGCAACTACGCCGGGCGCGACCCGCTCACCGGCAAACCGTTCTCCTCGAAGAAGCTGCGCGAGGCGTACGCGCTCGGCGCGGAGCGTTTCGGCTGGGCCGCACGCCCGTGCGCACCGCGCTCGTTGCGCGAGGGTGACGAGCTGATCGGCTACGGGATGGCGAGCGCGCTGATGACGACCTACCGCATGCCCTCGACGGCGCGCGTCGAGATGGCGCCGGACGGCACGGTGACCATCGCGACGGCGTCGCACGAGATCGGAACCGGTGTGCGCACGATCATGCCGCAGATCGCGGCGGACGTGCTCGGCGTCGATCCGAGCGTCGTCACGATCGAGCTCGGCGACACCGACCTGCCGGAAGCGGCCGGAACGTTCGGTTCCGCGACGACGGTCGGCGTCGGCTCGGCGGTCAGCACCGCGGCGACGCAGTTGAAGGAACGGCTCATCGCGCTCGCCGTCGCCGATCCGCACTCACCGCTCCACGGTCTCGCGTCCACGGACGTCGAGCTGATCGGCGGCGAGGTGCGCTCGCGCACGACGGGACGCGCGGAGCCGTGCGCCGGCGTCGTGGCGCGCAGCGGAGCGGCCGTTCGTGCCGAAGCGACCTGGTCGCCGAGCAACGATGAGTATGCGATGTTCGGGTTCGGCGCCGTCTTCGTCGAAGTGCGGGTCGACGCGGAGCTGGGCCTGGTTCGCCTGCGGCGTTGCGTCGGCGCGTACAGCGCCGGACGGATCGTCAATCCGAAGACTGCCGCGAGCCAAATGACCGGCGCGATGATCTGGGGGATCGGCCAAGCGTTGCTGGAGCGGTCGGAGACGGACGCGAACGTGGGACGCTTCGTCTCCAAGAACCTCGCGGGGTATCTCCTGCCCGTCAACGCCGACGTCGGCGAGCTCGAGGCGCACTTCGTCGACGAGTTCGATCCGCACGCGAGCGCGATCCGCGCGCGGCATCGGTGAACTCGGCGCGACTGGCGTCGCCGCCGCGATCGCGAACGCCGTGTACCACGCAACCGACATCCGCGTGCGCGATCTCCCGATCCGACCGGAAGCGCTGCTGGAGGGCGACTGACGAACGTTTGCGGTGCGCACTCGCTTCGAATTACGCGCACGGCCGGAGGGCAGTTGATCTCCTCGACAAGCGGAATTCAAGCGACACTCGGGCCGTCACAGGTTCTGTTGCGGCGCTACGCTCGTCCAGCGAATCGGCTGGACCGTGCCGCGAGGCGACGACAGTATCAGTGTAATCGATCCGATCACTTGGGCTTCGTCGAGAAGTCCCGGCGCTTCCGAATCGCTCCCTCTGCAGGCCGTCGCTCTGGGGTCCCCTGCCGCACTATCTAGATGTTGGAAGCGCTCCACGCGCGGTCACCGAATTTTCACGCCGGCGAATGAGCTGTGACGCCATCTGGAGGAGCAGCCGCACTTAGTCCGACGGTCACTTCGAAGGTCTAGGAGCAGTCGACCGCAATACAGCCATTTCGCGAAAGGGCGGCTCTAAAGGGCGCGCAACCGATCCTTATTTGCCTACGGGTAGGGCCATGTATATTAAGTCACTGTATATTCGGAATTTTCGGAACTTCGGCGAAACGACGATCTACTTCCGTCCGCGTTTAACGGTTCTTGTCGGAGAGAACGGGGCTGGCAAGAGTAACGCAATTCATGCCTTGCGGTTGCTTCTTGATTCGTCGCTAGGTAGACAATCGCGCGTCCTCGATGAGAACGACTTTCATGAGGTCGACAGCGTTCGCTTTGGAAAGGAAGTTCTGATTGCAGCAGTTTTCACGGACTTTGAGCAGAACGTCAAAGACCTTGCATACTGCGGTAGATGGAAGACCGGCCCAAATGAAGCGCTAGTAGCGTATCGTTTTCGTCCGAATGAAACGGTACGTCAGGAAGTCGAGAACGTGCAGCAACTGGCTCGTGAAGCTGGCCTGACAGAAGAAAGCGATGCGTGGCCAGCAGATCGCGAGTTTACCATCGATGACTATGAATATGACCGTTCGGGTGGCATGCCGCCCAAGGTCCTTCCTCACTTGACTATATTTGAAGACTTGCCGCGTAGCGCGGAATCTGATCTGAATAAATATGTTGTACTTGAACTTCCGGCGATTCGAGACGTGGTGCGTGATATGGCTCAGCGCCGACAGTCGCCACTCGTCAAGCTGATCGAATTGGCCGCATTGCCAAGTGACGTAAAGGCAAATGTCGAGGGCATCATCGCCGTAGCAAATAACGCAATACAGAGCGATCCCTTTTTCACCGATCTTCAACAGAAGATAGGTGAATCATATGAAGACCTCGCGACGGCTCCTGAAAGCCTGACCCTCCGTGTCGGCCTCGCAGATCCGAGTTTTTCATCGGCGTTGCGGTCGATCTCGCTTCTTCTTTCGGATGGCGCACTCGAAGACGCTGAGATCTCCCGAAATGGACTAGGCTTCAACAATCTCTTATATATAGCGATTCTCGCAGAATACTTTAAACGCCGAAAAGCGGACAAGCCCGGCAACCAATTGCTGATTGTAGAAGAGCCTGAGGCGCACTTGCATCCGAATGCGCAGGCTGCGCTAATAAGACGGTTAAGTCAAAACGATCATCAAACCATCGCGACAACTCATTCACTTGTGGCGGCTGGCGCCGTCGGAAGCTCTCCGCTTGTATCCGTCACTAAGACGCCTTTAGGGTCGGTAGCGCGGAGATTAACGACCGACGCAAACCTCACCTTGGGCGAACAAAGAGATCTGGATCGATATCTGGACGGAAATCGAGCCCATCTTCTGTTCGCGCGCAAGGTAATACTGGTTGAGGGTATCTCGGAAGAATTAATATTGCGTGCTGTCGCGCGCCTGCGCGGCATCAACCTGTCGAAGAGTAACGTCGCTCTAGTGGCCGTATCAGGGACGCATTTTCCCATCTTTGAAAAGCTATTCTCGGCGGGTGCGCTCGTCTCTGAGTGTTGTATCGTAAGTGATGACGACGCGCAGAACAAAGCCGCGTGGATACAAGCGCGGAAACCGGACGACGGTGCTTTGATTCCGCACACATCCGTAGCTTCGAATGTAACATGGTACAAATGCAAGACCACGCTTGAGATGGCGCTTGCCCAGCCACAAAATGCGGCGTGGATTTCCAGCGCCCTCTCTGCAGCAGGATATCCGGTGGTATCAAAAGCCGTATTTAGTGGTCTTGCGTCGGGCGATGCGGCAAAAGTGCAGATTGCGCAACTCGCGACAGTCCGAAATGCACGCCGAGCTGCGAAGGGCCGGTTCGCCCAGCTCTTGGCTGACAGTGTACATCGGATGGCGGAGCTCCCTGGCTACCTCGAAGCATTGTTTGGTCGGCTATAGGTGATACTTTCAGATAGTCAACGCAGGATCGTCGCACATCACGGAAACATGTTGATTACGTCTGTACCGGGCGCAGGGAAGACTAGAATCGTCCAGGCGAAGGTCATTCGCGAATCGGCTTTACTGGTCGATTCCCCCAGGCGCGTGGCTTGCCTGACGTATACAAACGCTGGCGTCTCGGAACTAGAGCGGCGAATCCTTCCTTCGCTCAGGGAGTCCGCGCGAGACAGAGTTTTGCTGGGAACGCTACACTCATTCTTCATCAATGAAATCGTAGTGATCAATGCACCTCGGATGCCAGAGCTTGTCGGGCGTTCTAATGTGGCAACACCCGAGCACCCCGTGGCGGAGCTCATCATCGAATCCATCCTCGCTCACGAGCCAGAAGAGCGAGAGCTTCGTTGGTTTAGTGAGGTTAGGAGAAACTTAGATGGATCTCCCTTTCCGCATTCGGACCTAGCCGCGGCCGATATTGAGACGTATTGGCAGATGTTGTACGATGCTGGCTACATTGACCTAGCGGGTGTTACGTACTACGCGTATCAGATCGTCAATAGGCTCCCGGACGTCGCAAAGGCGTTGGGAGCCGGTTTTTCGTGGATAGTTATCGACGAGTACCAAGATACCTCGGGCACACAGCTCGCGACCCTTAGGCGCATCGCCGAAGCGAGTCCTGATACGCGGTGGCTCTTGATCGGCGACTTCAATCAATCTATATTCGGCTTCAATGGGGTCTCAAAGACTGACCTCGTTCAATTTGGGGAATTGGTCGAGGCGAAGCTTCCCGTGCTTCATTCCAGTTACCGATGTCCAACATCCGTCATTGAGCAAGCATTGCGCCTGATTCCCGAGCCGAAAATGAAATCTATAGATGCGACGAAGCGCGGCGAAGTTATCCATCATGTGGGAGCGATCACTCACGCCGTTGATGAGTTCATCCGGCTACTTAACGAGCGTGGGATTGATTATCCACACGCGGCAGTTATTGCCCCCTTCAACTCAATGCTCGCGACCGCATCTGAGTCGCTTGATGCCAGGAACATCCCGTGGCGGCCGCAGTTTCGAATCCCGGGCGAGACGCTAGTCGCGAAAGCGGTCTTTGCAGTTCTCGCGTATGCCCATCATGAGATCCCAGAACACTTGGATCACGCAATATCCGAGGTTGAGTCACTTTTAAATGGCCTCAGAGTTCACATTGATCAGGATAGAATAGCGGAGGTGATTGTCGGGCAAAGTCCGCGACTCGGGGAAGCCTTGTCACGAATGGGCTACAGCGAAGCGGTCGCCGAGGTCGCCTCGGCCCTTGCTGAACTCGTGCCAAACTAC
The DNA here is from genome assembly GCA_937927945.1 of uncultured candidate division WPS-2 bacterium. Taxonomy (GTDB): domain Bacteria; phylum Vulcanimicrobiota; class Vulcanimicrobiia; order Vulcanimicrobiales; family Vulcanimicrobiaceae; genus Vulcanimicrobium. Next base: position 8,622 of record CALEYW010000072.1, read on the forward strand.
GCGCTCGCGCGCCTTGACGACGCGCTAAGATTGTCTCTGAGGCCGTCGCTGCTTCGCGGTACGCCGCTCGAACGGTGGGGCAGTATAACACTAGCCCGCCGTGTCTGCGATCACGACGCAATGGCATTGGCGACGATACACGGCGCAAAGGGTCTAGAGTTCGCCGCTGTAATGTTCGTCGGATTTGAAAAGGGTGTAATTCCTCATCAAAAGTCGAACAACAACGATGAGGAGATTCGAAAGGTATACGTCGCGATCACCAGGTCATCGAACCTTCTTGTCTATAGCAACCGGCCGTATCGCGAGAGTCCGCTGCTTAAAGTCGCGTTGGGGGTTTGAACTGTGCTCGTCGTAAGCGCTCCCCGCAGCTCACGCTGAACACTTCGCGTCTTAGCGCGGGACGATAGCCGTCGCTTCGATCGACCGTCGCGGCGTCTTTGCCTAGCGCGGTGACGGCAACGACCGGCATCGCGGGGAACCGCGGCCCATCATCTCGGGGTAGCGGTGCCGATTTTGCTCTGGGCCGCGAGGTACTTGTGGTCGTCGGCGACGTAACAGGCCTGGTGCGCGACGTGCTCCGGCGAGCCGCCGGCTGAGGCCGTTCGCGCCGTGCTGGCGATAGCGTCGCAGCAGCCGTTTGACTTGGCGCACGCACAGCCCGAGTTGGGCCGCTATGTCGGCTTGGCTAATGCTGCCGGAGTCCAGCCTCTGCATGGCCTGGAGTCGAAGGATCTCGCGCTGGCTCATGACGGTCAGGTCGCTCCTCATGGGGCGGCCTTCCACCAGCGACGGGGACATTTCTATTCGGCTGAGATGGGGACATTTCTATTCGGCCCTGATAGGCGACCTGTATCGCTTGACCCCAGGTCGCCCCCGTGCTAAAGTCGCGAAACATGCTTCCCTCCTGCTGTCTCACGATGGTGTGTTGCCCCGGCCTTCGGTCCCGGTGGTTGCTCACGTCTTGAGATAGCGGCAGCGAGTCGCACGTCTCTCGAGGAGCCCCCGCCGGTTGGCGGGGGCTCCTTTCGTTTTCATAGGGAGCTCACCGTGAGCAAGTTGGACGTCGAGCAGGTCAAGGCGCAGAGCCTGGGTCTTCGCGGCAGCATTGCCTCCGAGATCGCCGAGCCGACGTCGCGCTTCAGCGAAGAGTCGGCGACGCTGCTGAAGTTTCACGGAACGTATCAGCAAGAAAATCGTGACGCGCGCAAGGCCGCCCGCGAGACCGGCGGCGAGAAGCCGTGGTCGTTCATGATTCGCGTCAAGGCGACGGCCGGACGCATCCCGGCGCAGCTGTGGAGCGCCGTCGACGAGCTGGCCGATCGGCACGGCAACGGCACGATCCGCGTCACGACGCGCCAGGGGCTGCAGCTCCACGGCATCCGCAAGCCGGATCTCAAGCCGGTGATCGCCGACATCGTCGCAAACCTCGGCTCGACGCTGGCGACCTGCGGTGACGTCGTGCGCAACGTCGTCGCGCCGCCGTGGCCGTACGCGCATCCGGCATACGATGCCGTGCGCGACGCGGCGAACGCGATCGCGACCGAGTTCGCCCCGCGCAGCGGCGCGTACCTCGAGATCTGGCAGGACGGTGAGGCCGTCCACAACGTCGGCCCCGTCGACGAGCCGATCTACGGCGCGACCTATCTGCCGCGCAAGTTCAAGATCGCGGTGACCGTGCCGGGCGACAACAGCGTCGACCTGTACAGCAACGACCTGGGCATCATCCCGATCTTCAGCGACGACGGCACGCTGATCGCGTACGATCTCACCGCCGGCGGGGGCCTCGGGATGACGCACGGCAAGACGGCGACGTTCCCGCGCTTGGCGGACCACTTCGGTTCGGTCGCGCCGGATCGTCTGCTCGATGCGGTGCGCGCGATCGTCGTCGTGCAGCGCGACTACGGCGATCGCACCGATCGCAAGCACGCGCGGCTGAAGTACCTCATCGCCGATCGCGGACTGGACTGGTTTCGCGCCGAGGTCGAGCGCGAAGGCAAACTGACCATCGAACCGTGGCGCGAGCTGCCGCCCTGGGAAGATCCGGCTCGCTTCGGCTGGCACGCGCAGGGCGAAGGCCGCTGGTTCCTCGGCCTGCACGTCGCGAGCGGGCGCGTCAAAGACGACGGCGCGCGGCGGTTGAAATCCGCGCTGCGCGCGATCGCCGATCTCGGTTACGATCTGGTCGGAACGCCCGGTCAGCAAATTCTCGTCGTCGACGTTCCCGCCGCGGCGCGCGAAGAGATCGACGCGCTGCTGCGCGCGCACGGCGTCGAAGATCCCGAACGCGTCTCGCTGCTGCGGCGCCGCGCGCTAGCGTGCCCGGCGCTCCCGACCTGCGGTCTCTCGCTGGCCGAATCCGAACGCGCGATCCCCGACATCCTCACCGCGATCGAAGGCGCACTCGCGGTCGCGGGCCTCCCCGACGAGACGATCACGATCCGCATGACCGGCTGCCCCAACGGATGCGCACGCCCGTATCTCGCCGAGATCGGCATCGTCGGCCAAAGCCCAGACCGCTACCAGCTCTACCTCGGCGGGAATCCCGCCTCGACCCGTCTCGCCAAACCGTGGCGCGAAAAGGTCCGCTCCGCCGAGATCGCGACCGAGCTCGCGCCGCTCTTCGCCGCGTTCCGCGACGGCCGCCGCACCGGCGAGTCCTTCGGCGACTGGACCGCCCGGGAAGTCGTCACCGAAGTCCCGGCGTAGTCGCCCCGAGCGCGGCGCTACACCGAGAGCGAGCGCACCGAACCGATACCGGGGACGGCGCGCAGCGCTTCCAGCGTCGCTTCCTCGGCCGGGCGGTCGGTCGAGAGCACCATGATGGCGTCGCCGCCGACGGTGTTGCGCGAGACCTGCATCGTCGAGATGTTGACCTGCGCGTCGCCCAGGATCGTGCCGACCCGGCCGATGACGCCGGGGACGTCGCGGTGTTGGGTGATCAGCATCGCGCCGATCGGAGTCGCGTCGATCTCGTAGCCGTCGAGGCCGACGATGCGCGGCGAGCCACCGATCGACGCGCCGGTGATCGACGTACCGTTCCCGCTCAGACGCAGCCACGAGGCGTACGGTGCCGTGCTTGCGTCGCTGCGCGTGTCGATCATGATGCCGAGCTCCTGCGCGATCGCTTCCGCGTTGACGACCGAGACGCGCCGATCGGTCGTCGCCTGCAGCAGCCCGCTCAAGAAGGCGCGCACGAGCGATGCGGGCGGCACCTCGGCGAGGCCGCCGCCGAGCACCAGTGAGAAGCGCGGGAGCCGCTCCGCGCGCGTGTACTGCGGATAGAACCGGCCCAGCCGATACGCGACGTCGAGGAACGGGAAGACCCGTTCGGCGTCCGGTCCGTCCGGCACCGGGGCGTTGACGGCGGCGTTCGCCGGCGCGCCGAGCAGCACGCGTGCGACGTCGTGCGCGAGTTCGGTCGCGATGCGCGCCAGCGCTTCGTGCGTCGAGCCGCCGAGATGCGGTGTCGCGAACACCTTGGGATGCCGGTGCAACGCCGCGCCGCTGCCGTCGGGCGGCGGCGGTTCCTGGGCGACGACGTCGATCGCGGCGCCGGCGAGCCGGCCCGCGTCGAGCGCCGCGAGCAGATCGCGCTCCGCGATCACGCCGCCGCGCGCGCAGTTGATCAGATAGGCGTGCGGCTGCAGCAGCGCGAGCCGGCGGGCGTCGATCAGCCCTTTCGTCTGTTCGGTCAGCGGGACGTGCAGCGTCACGAAATCGCTCTCGCGCAGCAGCGTCTCGAGATCGACCAGCGTCGCGTCGAACGTGTCGGCGCGCGCCGCGGTGATGTACGGATCGTGGGTGAGGATCGTCATGCCGAACGCCTTGGCACGGGTCGCCACGTTGCCGCCGATGCGGCCGAGGCCAACGATCCCGAGCGTCTTGCCGTGCAGTTCGGTGCCGACGAGATGCTTGCGTTCCCAGATCCCTTCGCGCAGCTGCTGCACCGCCGCCGGCGTGCGCCGCGCGAGCGAGAGCATCAGCGCGAAGGTCTGCTCGGTCGCGGCGATCGTGTTCGCGCCGGGCGTGTTGAGCACGAGGATCCCCGCGTCGGTCGCGGCGCCCACGTCGATCGCGTCGACGCCGACGCCGGCGCGTGCGACGACGGTAAGGCGCGGGCCCGCCGCGAGCAGCTCGCGATCGACGCGGGTTTCCGAGCGGACGATCAGACCGTCGGCCTCCGCAAGCGCTGCGACCAGCTCGCCGCGCGAGCGCCCGACCTGTGAGTCGACCTCGATCCCGGCGTCACGAAGCACCTTGAGGCCATGCTCGGCAAACGGCTCCGCGACGACGACCCGTGGCCTCGCAGAGAGGCCGGTCTGGGTGTTCGGGCGTAGTTGCACGCGCTTGTTCCTTCGCCAGGGTGGGTCGTTCGCGGTAGCGATCGCATTCGCCGTCCCGCTCATCGTGCTGCTCGCAACGGTGCGGACTTCGGTCGGTTTCTGGGACACCGGCGATCTCCAGACCGTTGCGTGGATCGCTGGAATTCCGTACCCGACGGGATACCCGCTCTACGTCGGCGCGGGCTGGCTGTGGACGCACGCGCTCCCGGTCGCCTCGGTCGCGGCGCGTGTCAACGCGCTCTCCGCGGTCGCGATCGCCGCGGGTGCGGCGACGCTCTGCGGCCTCGCGCTGCTGCTCGAAGTCGGCACGACGGTGGCAATCCTGGCGGGGTGGATGTTCGCCTTCGCGCATACGGTCTGGTTTCGCGCGACGTATGCCGACGCCCATCCGGTCGGTTTCGCGGTCGCGTTCCTCGCCGTCGTCTTTGCGGTGCGCTGGGCGCTGCGCGGCGAATCGCGCAGCGCCGTCGCCGCGATCGTGCTGGGCGCCCTCGCGCTCGCCTTCGACAATACGACGGTGCTCATTCTCGCTGGCGGCGCGCTCCTCGCGTTCGCGCGCCCACTGCCGGTGCGACCGGCGGCCCTGGCGGCCGCCGCAGCCGTGCTGATCGTCGTCGCCGCCTACGCGTACCTTCCGCTGCGGAGCGCGCAGCTCACCGCGGCGCGGGCCGACCCGACGCTGCAGCTCGGGGTCGAGCCCGGGCGGCCGTTCTGGGACGACCACCATCCGGCGAGCCGCGAAGGCTTCCGCGCGCTCGTCGCGGGGAGCGAGTGGGGTCCCGGCACGACGCTCGCGCATCTCTTCTCGATCGACGCGATCCGCAAGACGGAGCAGCGGTTCGGCCCCGATCTCGGCGCCGACTTTCCGCAGGGACTCACGATCGCGGCGCTGCTGGGGCTCGGGTTTCTGGCCTGGCGGCTGCCGCTGGTGGGGTTGGGGCTGATCGTCGCGGCGGTGCTGCCCGCCCTCTTCGGCGGGTCCTACCGTGCGGAGGCCGATCCGGAACGCTACGCGTTCGCGCTCTACGCCGTGACCGTGCTCGGCATTGCGCTAGCCGCCGACCGCGCGGTGCGCGCGATCAGCCCGGCTCGATCGGCGGTCGCCCGGCGAATCGTCGTCGGTTTGCTGATCGTCGCGATCGCGTGGGAACTTCGGGGCGGCACCGATCTGTTCGAAGGGCGCGACGACCAAGATGCGGCGATCCTCGGCGCGACGGTGGCTGCCGCGACGCACGACGACGCGGTCGTGATCTCGCCCTGGGATTGGGCGACGCCGCTCGCGTATCGAGCCTACGTGGAAGGAGCGTTCGGTCACCGCATCGTGCTGTGCGCGTTTCCCGAAGATTATGCGAACCGCATCGGCGCGTGGCTGCGCACGCGGCAGGTTGCGATCGTCGCGGAAGTACCGCCGGCGATCCCGGGCTTCGCCGTGCGCCGGCTGCGCTCGGGACATCCGGGCGTGTTCGAAGTGATCGTCCGGTGAGGAGCGGCGCGGCGCGATGAAGCTCAACGCGATCCTCATGGGGCTGCTCGGCGCGATCCTTGCGCTGCTCGTCGCGCACGGCCGGCACACGCCGTACGACAACTACGTGCTGCTCGCCGACGCGATCTTGCACGGCCGGCTCTGGATCGATCCGCTCTGGCCGGGCCCGATGATCGACGCGGTGCTCTTCGAGGGCCACCGCTACGTCGTGAACGACCCCGTCCCCGCACTGCTCCTCCTTCCGCTGGTCGCGTTCTTCGGCGCCGCCGCGAACGAGACGCTGCTCGCGTGTTTGTTGTGCGGTGTCGCGGTCGGCGCAGCGTGGGCACTGCTCGCACGACTCGGCGTGACCGACCGCGTCGCGCTGTGGCTGATCGCGTTCATGCTGGCCGGCACGGACCTGCTGTGGTGCTCGATGCTGGGCGACGTGTGGTTCGTCGCGCAGACGTCGGCCGTCGCGTTTCTGCTGCTCGCGTTGTGCGAGCTGGCCGGAGCGCGCCGGGGATGGCTGGTCGCGTTGTGGTTCGCGCTCGCGCTCGGCTCGCGCTTCACGATCGTGATGGCGCTGCCCGTGATGGCCTGGTGGGTGTGGGACGGCTTCACGCAGGCCGAACGGCGGCCGCGCTCGCTGCTCTCGTTCGCGGCCGCGCTGCTGCCGTTTTTCGCGCTGTGGGTCTGCTACAACGAAGTGCGCTGGCACGTGCCGTGGGACTCGGGCCACACGATCTTCTATCGCCAGGATCCGTTCATGGGCGCACCGTCCGGATCGCCGTTCTCGCTCGCGAACCTGCCGGACGAGCTCTACTCGTTCTTCGTTCTGCCGCCGGAGTGGATCCCCAAGGGACACACCTTGCACCCGCTCATGGCGGGCACCGCGCTGTGGTTCACCAGCCCCGCGCTCGTCCTCGGGCTGTTCGCGCGCACCCCTCGCCGGCTTGTCGTCTCGTTGTGGTGCGCGACACTGCTCGTCGCCGGGCCGTCTCTGCTCTACTATGCGAACGGCGGCGCGCAATTCGGCATGCGGCACGCGCTCGATTTCGAACCGTTCTTGCTCGCGTTGATGGGCTTGGCGGCACGCGACGGGCTAGCGCTCGTCTGGCGAGCGCTGATCGGGTGGAGCGTCGCGGCCGGGGCCTGGGGAATCTGGTATTGGAGTGCAATCGTACGGCCGGGACAATTGTGAGTGGCCCCAACGTCGGTCCGGCACGTGAGATTCCTGCCGCTTGTTGGGTAGACGGAATATCGCACTTACTCACGGGGGTCTGGAATGGAAGAACACAACGTCACGGTCGACCGCGCGAACGGCGGTTCGCTGGCAACCTTCAGCCTCGTCGCCGTCATCGTCGTCGTCGCAGTGATCGCACTCTTCGTGTGGCAGCCGTGGAACTCGAGCAGCACGTCGCGCGCGAACAGCACGAATACGACCGTCACGCAGCCGGGCGGCACCGGGTCGAACTCGGGTTCGTCGACGAACACGAGCGGCAACGGAGGTTCGCACTGATGGAACGCGATCGCGTCGACACCATCAAGGGTGATACCGCCGACATGGTCGACGAAACGAAGCATCGCGTCGAAGCGGGCGCTGAAAAGGCGAAGCGCGCCGTCGAAGGCGACGCGATGCCGCTCGGCGATCGGGTCGCCTCGCACGTGAAGGAAGCCGGCCACAATCTTGCGGCCGACGTCGACAAGGCGAAGCGCGACGTCCGGGACGCGGACGACCGCTGAGAGCGGTCTGAAGAAAACGGAACGGCTCGCCGAGTACGTTCGCAAACGCGACTTCTCGGCGACGCCGGAGCCTAAAGGACGCAAGCGGAGTTCTTCCAAGAAGCTCCGCTTCGTCGTGCAAGAGCATCGCGCGACGCGACTGCACTGGGACTTCCGCCTCGAAGCCGGCGGCGTCATGCCGTCGTGGGCGATAACGAAGGGCCCGACGCTGGTGCCGCTCGAGAAGCGGCTCGCGATGAAAACCGAGGATCATCCGCTCGACTATCAGACCTTCGAAGGCGTCATCCCGGAAGGCAATTACGGTGCGGGCGAGGTGATCGTCTGGGACAACGGCACGTACGAGTTGGCCGAAGGCGGCGATCCACTCGCCGAGATCGCCAAAGGCAAACTGAAGATCGTGCTCCACGGAAAGAAGCTCAAGGGCCTCTTCTCGCTGGTCAAGATCAAGCCGCGGGAAGGCGAGCACGGCGAGCCGTGGCTGTTCTTCAAGGACCACGACGAATACGAAGATCCGAACTGGAAAGTCGAAGAGCACGCCGAGAGCGTCAAGAGCGGGATGACGCTGGCGCAGCTGCAGCAGCGGCGCAAAGACGCGCCGATCTGGAAGAGCAACCGCTCCGCGGCGCCGGACGGCACGGCCGTCAAACGAGCCGCGCGCGCGAAGGCCGCCCACGCCGATCCGATCCCGCGCAACGTGACGCCGATGCTGACCACGCTGGTCGACGAGCCGTTCGACGATCCGCGCTGGCTGTTCGAGCTCAAGTGGGACGGGTACCGCGCGATCGCGGTCGTCGAGAAGGACGCGGTTACGCTGACCTCGCGCAACGGCAAGGGTCTGCTGCACCAGTTCGGCGAGATGGCGGCGCTGAACACCGCCTTTCGTTCGATCCCGGTCGTCGTCGACGGCGAGCTCTGCGTGCTGGACCGGGACGGCAGGCCGGACTTTCAAGCGCTGCAGTCGCGCGACAAACCGGTGCGTGGTCGGACCAACGCCAAGCCGTCGCCGGTCGTCTACGTCGTGTTCGATCTGCTCTACGCCGACGGACGCGATCTGCGCGAACGGCCGCTCGAAGAACGCAAGCGGTTGCTGGAGGAGCTCATCGTCCCCGATCGCGGCGTGATGTTCTCCAAGCACGTCATCGAGCACGGCATCGGACTCTATCGCTTGGCGGAAGCGCGCGGTCTGGAAGGGATCGTCGGCAAGGTGCGAACGTCGCCGTATCGTTCGACCCGCTCGCGCGAGTGGGTGAAGATCAAGACGAAGCAGCGGCAGGAATTCGTGATCGGCGGATGGACCGAACCGCGCGGCAGCCGCAAGGCGTTCGGCTCGCTGCTCGTCGGGTACTACGACGGCGATGCGTTGGTGTATGCGGGCCACGTCGGCACCGGTTTCGACGAAAAGCGGCTGGACGATCTGATGGCGCGCATGGCGCCGCTCGAGCGCAAGACGCCGCCGTTCGCGGACCCGCCCAAGCCGAACACGCCCGCCCACTGGGTCAAACCCGAGCTCGTCGCCGAGGTCGCGTTCTCGGAGTGGACGCGCGACGGCATCCTGCGCCAGCCGGTTTTTATGGGACTGCGCACCGACAAGGATCCTAAGAGCGTCGTGCGCGAGCTGCCGCAGCACGCGGATCCGGACGCATGAGCGCCGTCGCTCGCGCGAAGAAGTCCGCCGCAAGCGCGGTCGTCATCGACGGCCGCAGCGTGGCGCTGACCAACCAGGACAAGGTGCTCTTTCCGAACGACGGCTACACCAAGGGTGACCTGGTCGCATACTACCGCGCCGTCGCGCCGGTGATCTTGCCGTACTTGCGCGACAACCCGCTGACCATGGAACGCTTTCCCGACGGCATCGGCGTCGCGCGCGGAATCTGGGAGAAACAGATGCCGCGCTACACGCCCGAGTGGGTGCACCGGGTCACGATCAAGCCGAGCACCTTCGAGCCGCGCGAGGTAACCTACGTCGTGGTCGACGACGAAGCCACCCTGGTGTGGGTCGCGAACCTCGCCGCGATCACGCTGCACATCTGGTACTCGCACGTGCCGACCATCGACGTACCGGACGTGATTCTGTTCGATCTCGATCCCGGCGAGCGCACTCCGCTCGCGCGCCTGGCGCGGGTCGCGCTCGCGTTTCGCGAAGAGCTGGCGAACGTCGGCATCCGCGCGTACGTGAAGACCACCGGCGGGATGGGGCTGCACGTGATCGTCCCGCTCGAGCCGCACTACGACTACGACGTTGCGAAGGGCGTCTCGGAACTGGTCGCCCGGCGGATCAACGCCGTCCTGCCCAAGGAGACGACGCTCGAGCGCGCCATCGCGCGCCGGCCCGCGGACCGCGTCTATTTGGATTGGGTGCAGGTCGGCAAAGGCAAGACGTACGTCGCGCCGTTCAGCGTGCGGGCGCGCGACGGGGCGCCGGTCTCGATGCCGCTCGCCTGGACGGAGGTGGAAGGCATGCGCCGCAAGCGCGCGCCGGAGACGACGGCGGAGATGCGGCGCTGGACGATCGCGAACGTCCCCAAGCTCGTCGCGGAGTACGGCGACCCCTGGCGCGCGGAAGGCTGGGCGCCGCAGGCCCTCGACGATGCCTTGAAGCGCGCCCGCGCGCTCTGGGACTAGCCCCCGGAGCCCGGCGACGGTTGGCCAACGGCTGCCGAGGGGAAGACTTCTGGCACGGCGGAGAAGAAAGGCGCGACGGCACGCGCTCGCTCGTTTTGGGAGTTCGACGGAGATATGGCTGCACACGCGATTTGGTCCGGGGCGATCAACTTCGGCCTCGTCACGATTCCGGTCAAACTCTTCACCGCGGTTCGCACCAGCGATCTGCGCTTCAACTTCCTGCACACGAAAGACCAAGGCCGGATCTACAACGAGCGGCACTGCACCGTGTGCGGCGAGAAGGTCGAGTACAGCGACCTCGTGCGCGGCTACGAGTACGAGAAGGGCCGCTACGTCACGATCACCGACGACGACCTCAAAGCCGTGCGTCCCGAGGCGACGCAATCGGTGCAGATCATGCAGTTCGTCGAGCTCGACCAGATCGACCCGATGTTCTTCGACACGCCGTACTATCTCGAGCCGGAGAAGAAAGGCCGTCACGCGTACGCGCTGCTGCGCGACGCCCTGATCGACTCGGGCAAAGTCGCGATCGCCAGCGTCGTGATCCGCTCGCGCGAGCACCTCGCCGCGGTGAAGCCGAACGGGGAGGCGCTGGTGCTCGAGCTGATGCACTTCTCCGACGAGCTGGTCGCGCCGAGCGCTTTCGATTTCCCGGCGCTGAACGAGAAGGTCGCCGACGCGGAAAAGAAGATCGCCAAACTGCTGATCGACACGATGAGCGTCGAGAAATTCGAACCGGAACAGTTCCACGACAAGTATCGTGAAGACGTGCTGGCGATGATCGAGGCGCGCGCCAACGGCGAGTCCGTCGAAGCGCCTGAAGTGCATCGTCCCGCCGCGACCAACGTCGTCAATCTCATGGACGTGCTGCAGCGATCGCTCGAGCAGTCGAAAGCGCGCCGCGGCCGCGCGGGCGCGGCGAGCGGCGACGACGAGGACGCCGAGGCGAAGCCCCTCAAAAAGGGCGCGGCCCGCAAGAAAGCCGTGGCCGACAAACCGAAGCGGAAGAAGTCCGCCGCCTAGCGGGCCTGCTCTGTTCCCGTCTCGTCGGCCTCGCCGGCGCGTTCGCGGGGCTCCCGCCCAAGAGCGGCGACCGCGTGAGGCTCGCTGGAGTACACGGCGACTTTGTCTTTGATCCCCGGCAGGTTGAGCACGCGGGCCACCTCGCTTCCCGGTTCGACCAGCACGGCCACGGCGAACGGCCGGCGGCGCCGTTTGAAGAGCAGCAGCTCCGCGAGGAAGGTCGGGTCCACTCCGGTCGCTTCCCGCAGATCGACGAGGACGGGGAGGTCGGCGGGAGCGCGTTCGAACGCCGTGCGAAACTCAGGATACCGCTCGACAGCAAGCGCGCCTGCCAACGGCAAGCGCACGGTGCTATCGGCCACTGCAACGGGCGATAGTCTTCACGTTGACCGCCCGATACCCGGGGACGTTCGCGCTCTATCCGGCATATTGGTAAAGTAACGGTAAAGTTCGGTGCGTCATAACACCTTTCTCCAGGGGCGACGATCGTCAACGCGTCACGAACCAGCATGGTCTCCCGCGAGCAGCCCTGCCGGCATTTCGGCAATCGGTTCCTCGACGCGCTTCCGCCGGACGCCGTCGACGCGCTCGCTCGGGTCGCCGATCTGCGAACGTGGGCCGAGTGTGCCGAGCTCGCGCATCGCGGCGACCCCGTCGACTGCCTCTATTTTCCGATCAGCGGCGCGATCGCGCACGTCGAGTCGCAGGACGGTGTCCCGTCGGTCGAGGTGGCGGCGATCGACCGTGAGGGCGTCAGCGGGTTCGAGGCGCTCTTCGGCGTCGCCGCCGCCCAGTTCACCCGTGTGACGACGATCCCGCTGGCGGCCTTCTGCATCGACGTGCGGCCACTGCGCCGCATCTTCGAGAGCTCCGGCGCGTTTCGCCGGCTGCTCGGACGATACGCGATCGCCACGATCCGGCTGGCAGGCTTGCGCGCGGCATGCCGCGGCCACCACCTGCTGGAGCATCGGCTCGCCGGCTGGATCGCCGCGCTGCACGCGACCTCGACCGGCCCAGAGTTGCGCGTGACGCATGCGCTGGCGGCACGGCTCCTCGGCGCCGAGCGCGCCGGCGTCACGCGCGCCTACGCGAGGCTCGCCGAGACGGGCGCGATCCGGTACGAGCGCGGGCGGATCCGGGTGCGCGGCGCCGGGCTCCTCGCGGCGGCTGCCTGCCCGTGTTTGGCGGAGTCGCGGGCCGTGCTCGACGCCGTCTACGAAGCATCGCCCGATTTCGGGTAGGTCGCTATTCGGGCAGTGCGGCAGCCTCGGCCGGACCTCCACCGGTCTTGGTCCATTTCAGGAAGAACACCAGCGGCGTCGAGAGCACGAAGATCACCGCGCACAGGCGCAGGATCCCGTCGTACGAGATCACCGTCGCATTGACCATCACCATGCTGTAGAGTTCCGCGGCGGTTCCGTGCAAGTCGTGCAGGTACTGCTCGACGTTCGGGTTCGAGGACGTGACGCCCGACGCGAGCGCCACGTAGGCTTGGTCCTGGTACCGCGTCTGCAGGAATTGCAGGATCGCGATGCCGAGCGATCCGCCGAGCTGCCGCACCAGCGTGTAGATTCCGGTCGCGTTCGCCATCTTCTCGCGTGCCACGTCGCCGAGCGTCGCAGTGGTCAGCGGAACGAACAGGAAGCCGAGCGCGAAGCCTTGCAGCGCGCGCGGCCAGAACACGTCCCAGTAGCCGGCGTATTGGTTGATGTCGCCCATCCACCACGTGCTCACCGCGAACATCAGGAGCCCGGCGGCGATGACGGCCCGGCCGTCGAGCCGCTGCACCGCGCGCGAAGCGATCGGCATGCTGAGTGCCGTCGCGATCGCGCCCGGCAGCAGCGCCATCCCGGTCTGCGTCGCGCTGAAGCCCAGAACGTTCTGGAAGAACAGCGGCAGGATGAGCGCCGTCCCGAACAGGCCGAAGCCGCTGACGATGCCGATCACGGAGCCCGCGCTGAACGAGCGGTATTTGAAGACCTTCAGGTCGACCAGCGGACGCGGATCGCGCCACTCGCGGATGCAGAACGCGACGAGCGACACCACCGCGACGAAGGTGAGGATCACGATCGTCGACGACGAGAACCAGTCGTCGTGTTGTCCGCGTTCGAGAACGTACTGCACCGACGCGACGCCGGCGGTCAAGAGGCCGAGGCCGATCACGTCGACCGGGGAGCGGTCGCGCTTGAGGTATGCCGGGTCGCGGATGAACGCGAGCGTCATCAAGAACGCGACGATGCCGATCGGAATGTTGATGTAGAAGATCAGCTGCCAGCTGTAGTTGTCGACGATGATCCCGCCCAGCGTCGGACCGATCGCGGGACCGACCATCGCGCCCAAACCGAAGATCGCCATGGCACCGGAGCGCTTTTCCGGCGGGTACGACTCGAACAGGATCGCTTGCGCCGTCGGCTGCAGCGCACCGCCGCCGAAGCCTTGGATCACGCGGTAGAACACCAGCTGCCAAACGTTCGTCGCCGTGCCGCAGAGCAGCGAGGCGAGCGTGAAGATCACGATGCAGGTGGCGTAGAAGTTGCGCCGCCCGAAACGCGCGGTCAGCCAGCCGTTGAGCGGCATGATGATCACGTTGGCCAGGATGTAGCCGGTCGCGACCCAGCCGATCTCGTCGATCGACGAGCCCAGGTTGCCGGCCATGTTGGTGAGCGCCACGTTGACGATCGACGTATCGATGATCGCCATGATCAGGCCCAGCATCACGGTCAGCGTGATCATCGAGAGCGGCGGGTTCGCTTTGCGGTCGGCGGTCCGCTCGGCTGCCGACATCGCGGCCGAACCGCTTGGCGCGGCGAGGGACGCGCTCATGACGCGAGCGTTCCCGTCCGTCGCGTTGTAGGTAATTTTTGCATGACGATTAAGTCATCTTACCACAGCATGGCATACGAGGTTACGAAAACGATCGCCGGACGCGGCTATCGGTATCGGGTCGAAAGCGTCCGCGACGTGGAAACCGGCAAACGTCGGAGCCGCTGGACGTACCTCGGCCGGGTCGAGGTGCGGCCGAACTCCGGAGCGGCTCCGAAGCGGCGCAGCGACGCCGGCCGGCGGCTGCTCGACGCGCTCGAGCGTCTGCTCGAAACGCGCGACTTCGCCGCCGTCACCGCCGACGCGATCGCGACCGAAGCGGGTCTCGCGCACGGCACGTTCTACCGCCATTTTCGCGACAAACGGGACGCGTTGCGCGCGGCGCTCGAGCGGCTGCGCGAAGAGCGCGGCCCGGGGAGCGAGGGACTGCGCGACGACGTCGCAACCGCCGCCGAGGCGCGCGCCGCGCTGCGTGCGATGGTCGAGCGGGTCCTGAACTCGCCGGCCGAGCACCCGGCATTGCTGCGCGCAAGCTACGCGCTCGTCGCCCGCGACGAGAAACTGGCGTGCGAGCGGCGCGAGCGCAAGGCGCACGGCGGCACCGTCCTCGCCCGCCATCTCGCCGCGCTGACCGCGCGCGGGCTCGCCTCCGTGCGCGATCCCGAAGCGACGGCCGCTGCGCTGCTCGCGATGGTCGACGGACTCTTTCGCGACGCGGTCCTGGACCGTAGCGCGCTCGACTCGCCGCGCATCGCCGCCGCGGCTGCGATCTTCGATCGAGCCGTGTTCGGCGCCGACCCGAGCACGCCGGCCGTCCCGTAACCGCCTTTCGCACAAACGGTATTTCCTCTTTTGAGGCGAAAGAGCGAACATGACGACCACTACGTCCGCGTCACTCCTGGAACGGGTCGAGGCCTTCATGGCCTCCGACGTCTACCCGAACGAAAACGTCTACAACGAGCAGCTGCGCAGCGCTCCGACGCCGTGGATGCAGCCGCCGGTCATGGAAGAGATGAAGGCCAAAGCGCGCGCGCAGGGCCTGTGGAATCTGTTCCTGCCGGAATCGGAGCTGGGCGCGGGACTGACGAATCGCGAGTACGCGCCGCTCTGCGAAGTGATGGGACGCTCCGTCATCGGTCCCGAGGTCTTCAACTGCAGCGCCCCCGACACGGGCAACATGGAAGTGTTCGCGCGCTACGGCACGAGCGAGCACAAAGAACGGTGGCTCAAGCCGCTGCTCGCGGCGGAGATCCGCTCCGGTTTCGCGATGACCGAGCCCGACGTCGCATCGTCCGATGCAACGAACATCAGCGCGAAGATCGTGCGCGACGGCGACGAGTACGTGCTCAACGGCCGCAAGTGGTGGACGAGCGGCGCGGGCCACCCACACTGCAAGGTGCTGATCTTCATGGGACGCTCGAACCCGGACGCCCCGCGTCACGCGCAGCAGACGATGGCCGTCGTCCCGATCGACGCGCGCGGCGTGAAGGTCGTTCGCACGCTTCCCGTCTTCGGCTACGACGACGCGCCGCACGGCCACTGCGAGATCGCTTTCGAGAACGTGCGCATCCCGGCGAAGGATTTGCTGCTGGGCGAAGGCCGCGGCTTCGAGATTGCTCAGGGGCGGCTCGGTCCGGGCCGCATCCATCACTGCATGCGCTCGATCGGGATCGCGGAGCGCGCGCTCGAGCTCATGGTGGCGCGGGTGAAGTCGCGCACGGCGTTCGGCAAGCTGCTCTCGGAGCAGGGCGTCATCATGGAATGGATCGCCGACTCGCGCATCGAGATCGATCAAGCCCGCTTGAGCGTGTACCATGCGGCCGAGATGCTCGACCAGCACGGCAACAAGTCGGCCAAGAACGAGCTGGCGATCGCGAAGGTCGTCGCGCCGCTGATGTCGCTGCGCGTGATCGATCGCGCGATCCAGGCGTTCGGCGCGAAGGGCGTCAGCGAAGACACGTTCCTCGCACGGGCGTACGCGCACCAGCGCACGCTGCGCTTGGCCGACGGTCCGGACGAAGTGCACCGCGCGGCGATCGCCAAGAACGAGCTCAAGAAAGGGGCTCGGTGAGCCGGCAGGATCCGCTCGAGCGGCTGCAGCTGAGCCTGCGCACCGGCGCGGCCGAACTGTACGTCGTGCGACACGCCGATGCCGTTCCGGAGTCCGACGACGCGTTCAAGATCTACGACGACTACGAAGCGCACCCGCTCAGCGCGCGCGGTCGCGCGCAGGCGGACGCTGTGGCGCAGCGTTTGGCCGAGCTCGAGTTGGGCGCGGTGTACGCGAGTCCGGTGAGACGAGCGCGCGAGACCGCCGAGGCGATCGCGGCCGCGGCGGGGCTGGAGGTGCGCGAAGAGCCGGACGTCACCGAGATCACGATCGGAACGACCGACGACTCGATGCCGCTGCGCGAGCGGCTGGCATGGCTCGCCATGATCGCGATGCGCGACGGTTCGTGGCGCGGGATCGAGGGGACCGAACCTTCGGCGCAGGTGCGCATGCGGATGCTGCGCGCGTTCGAGACGATCGCCGCGCGGCATCCGGGCGAACGGGTCGCGATCGTCTCCCATGCCGGGGCGATCAACGCCGCGCTCGGCGCGATCGCGGTGAGCGATCACGACTTCCTCTTTCCGCTGGCGAACGCGTCGGTCTCGGTCGTGCGGGTCGGCGGCGGACGCAAGTTGCTGATGAGCGCGAACGACACCGCGCATCTGAGCGAGATTCCCTCGCGGTCGCGCGCATGATGCAGCGTGACGCCGACACGATCGACGTGCGCACGGAGGAGCGGCTCGATACGAGCCGCCTCGAGCCGTACCTCCACGAACACCTTGCCGGCGCCGCAGGCCCGCTCGAAGTGCGCCAGTTCGGCGGCGGCCACGCGAACTTGACCTACCTGGTGCGCTTCGGCGAACGCGAGTGGGTGCTGCGGCGTCCTCCGCTGGGGCCGGTCGTGCCGGGGTCGCACGACATGCGGCGCGAGTACCGCGTGCTCTCGACGCTCAACCCCGGCTATCCGCTGGCCCCGCAGGCGTATCTTCTGTGCACGGATCACGCGATCATCGGTGCGGACTTCTTCGTGATGGAGCGGCGGCACGGCATCGCGTTCCGGCGCGAGGTCCCGCAGCCGTGGGTCGATCGGCCGCAGGTCCTGCGCGGCGTCGGCGAGAGCCTGATCGACAACCTCGCGCTGCTGCACTCCGTCGATCCGGCGAGCGTGGGCCTGGGCGATCTCGGTAAACCGGACGGCTACGTCGAGCGCCAGGTGAACGGCTGGATCGAGCGCTGGCACAACGCGCTCACCCCAGACGTCGGTCCGGCGGAACCCTTCACCGGCTGGCTGCGGCAGACGATCCCGGCCGCCCGGCGCAGCGCACTGCTGCACAACGACTACAAGCTGGACAACACGCTGCTCGATGCCGAGAATCCGGCCCAGACGATCGCGGTTCTCGATTGGGACATGTGCACGCGCGGCGAGCCGCTGATGGACCTCGGCGAGACCCTCGCGCTCTGGGGTGAGAAGGGCGACGGCGCGAACGGGCTGCACGGCCGGATGCCGACCTGGCACGAGGGCTTCTTCTCACGGCGCGAGGCGGCGGAACGGTACGCGCGCAAGTCCGGCGCGGACCTCTCCGACCTGCACTGGTACGTCGTCTTCAACATGTTTCGCTTCGGTGTGATCCTGCAGCAGATCTACATTCGCTACGTGCGCGGTCAAACGCACGACGAGCGCTTCCGGGAGATGGGCGACGCGGTGAACTCGATCACGCAGCGGGGTCTCGAGATGATCGAGAGCGGAGAGATCTAACGGCGCACGTGTAGACCCAATATTGCTTCACGCCCGTCATCTGCGTTGTGCGCGTCGGGTGGCAAGCCTTGGGCCGCGGCTTCCGTGAATGCGAACGTGCGCGGTACGTGACCGTGCGTGACGAGGCCCCTCGACAAGTTCGGGGTGACACGCGACGTTATCCGCGCGGCTGTGCGTTGCGTTCGAGGATGGCGGCGATCGTTGCGTCGTCGAGGCCGGCTTCGCGTAGGACGTCGGCGGTGTGTTCGCCCAGGCGCGGTGCCGGTGTGTGTGTTGCGGTGGGCGTCGCCGCCCAGCGCTGCGGCGCGCGCATCGTGCGGATCGTCCCTTCGCTCGGATGCTCTTCGGTGCCGAGAAAACCGGTCGCGGCGAGGTGAGGGTCGTCGAGCAAACTGGCGACGTCGTGCAGGTGCATGACCGGGATGTCGCCGGCTTCAAGCAGTGCGAGCCACTCCGCGCTCGGCCGCGTCGCGAGGACCTCCGCGACCGCGCGGTACGCGTTGTCGTAGTCGAGCCGGCGCACTGGAGCCTCGCACAAGCGCGGATCGGCGGCATACTCCTGCGCGCGTCCCGCGAGCGCGAAGAAGCGCGCCCAATGCGTTTCGGTCACCAGCAGCACGCAGACGTAGCCGTCGCTGGTCGGATACGGACGGCGATGCGGCGTGAGCAGCCGCTGATATCCCGTCGGTCCGATCGACGGCACGAACGCCTCGCCGCCGAGGTGATCGGCCAGCACGAGCTCGGCCATCGTCTCGAACATCGGCACTTCGATCGCCTCGCCGCGTCCGGTGCGCTCGCGCTGGAACAGCGCCGCCAAGATTGCGTTCACCGCGCTGATCCCGCTGATGCGGTCGACCAACTGGAACGGCACGTACTGCGGTTCCGCTGAGCCGGTCTGCGTGAAGAGCGATGCCAGCCCCGACGCTCCTTGAATGAGATCGTCGTAGGTCGGGCGCGCCGCATACGGCCCCGCTTGATCGAAGCCGACCAGCGAGACGTAGACGACGTCGGGCTTCACCTGCGAAATTGCGGCGTAGTCCAGTCCCAGCCGCCGCATCGCGGCCGGTCGAACGTTGTTGAGCACGACGTCGGCACTCGAACAAAGCCGCAGCGCCGCAGCGCATCCGTCGGGCGTCTTGAGATCGAGCACGACGCTGCGTTTGCTGCGATTCGCCGTCAAAAACACCGGCCCCATCGCCGCGTTGCGCACCGGCGGCGCTTGGCGGATGATGTCGCCTTGCGGCGATTCGATCTTGATGACGTCGGCGCCCTGGTCGGCCAGGATGTGCGAGGCCCACGGGCCGGCGATGACGCTCGAAAAATCGACGACGCGCACGCCCTCGAGCGGACCGCCGCGCCGCAGCGGCGCGCACGACCCGTCGCCGATCACGCGTCCCGTGCCGGCAGCGCGCTCTCGCGCGCGAGGATCTCGGCGATTCTCGCTTCGTCGACGCCCGCTTCGCGCAGCACCGCGGCGGTGTGCTCGCCGAGGCGCGGTGCCGGCGCTTGCGCCGGCCGCGACGAGCGGCCCCAGCGGGTCGGCGTGCGCATCGTGCGGATCGTCCCTTCGGTCGGGTGTTCCGCCGTCTCGAAGAACGCCGTCGCGGCCAGCTGCGGATCGTCCATGAGGCTCGCGATGTCGTGCAGCGGCATGACCGGGATGTCGTTCGCTTCCAAGAGCGCGAGCCATTCGGCGCTGGTGCGCGTCGCAAGGATCTCCGCGACGAGACGGTACGCGTAATCGTAGTTGTCGCGCCGGAGCGTACCGTCGCAGAGCCGCGGGTCGGCGGCGTACGCGGCGAGGCGGCCGGCGACGGTGAAGAACTGTTTCCAGTTGCGATCGTTGTAGAGCAACACGCACACGTACCCGTCACTCGTGCGATAGGGCCGCCGGTACGGCGTGAGGATGCGGGCGTAGCCGAACGGCCCGGCCGGCGGGTCGAACGTGTGCCCGCCGAGGTGATCGGCCAGCACGAGCTCGGCCATCGTTTCGAACATCGGCACTTCGAGCGCTTGTCCGACCCCGCTGCGCGCGCGTTCGACCAGCGCGGCGAGGATCGCGTTCACCGCCGAGAGTCCGCTGATACGGTCGACGAGCAGACTCGGAACGTAGCGCGGCTCGCCGTCACCGGTCGCCGCGAAAAGCGACGCCAGCCCGCACGCGCCCTGCACGAGATCGTCGTACGCCGGGCGCGCCGCGTACGGTCCGGTTTGATCGAAGCCGACGATCGCGACGTACACGATCGCCGGATTGGCCGCCGCGACGTCGTCGTAGTCGAGCCGCAGGCGGCGCATCGCCGCCGGCCGCACGTTGTGCACGAGGACGTCGGCGTGCGCGCACAGCGCGAGCAGCGCGCTGCGGTCGGCATCGCTCTTGAGATCGAGCGCGACGCTGCGCTTGCTGCCGTTCATCTGCAAGAATTCGGCACCCATGCCGCGGTGCCGCGCCGGCGGCGCGTACCGCATGATGTCGCCGTCCGGCGGCTCGACCTTGATGACGTCAGCACCGAACCCGGCCAGCACGTGCGTCGCCCACGGACCCGCGACGACCGATGACAGATCGAGAACGCGCACGCCGTCCAGCGGCCCGCCTCGCGCTCGTTGCGGAATCGACACCGGTCCGCGCTTATGCTCTGCGCCCCGTCGCGCCTCCGGCCGGTCCCGCGTTAGAGGCCGGTCACGCCGCTGGGGGAGCCGAGGCCGGTCGTGTTGTCGTATCCGCCCGGGGCCAAAGCGTGGAAGCCGCCGCGGTGGGCGTACGAGTAGGCGGGACCGGCGGGGATACCGAGCGCGTAGGCCGCGGCGACGAGCGGGGCGCCGACGCTGGTGCCGCCGGCGACGAGCCAGCCGCCGGCCTGCCCGTCGAACATCGCGACCCCGGTCGCCGGATCGGCGACCGCGGCGACGTCGACCGCCGAGCGCGACGCGCAGCTGCCGCCGTTCTGCCAAGCCGGCTTGGCGACATAGGCGCTGCAGCCGCGGCCGCCGTACCCCCACGGCTTCTCGCCCGCGGTGGTGAGCGACGTCCCGCCGACCGAGGTCACCAGCGGCGAGACGGCCGGGTACGAGGGCTTCCCGCGGTCGCCGGAACTCGCGGTGATCGCGATGCCGGGGTGGCGGAAGTGTACGTCCTCACCGGCCTCGCCGGCCCATTCCAGCGCGTAGTAGCTGTCGCTGACCGCGGCGGCCCCGAGCGAAGCGGCGGTGTCGACGCCGGCGCCCAAATCGTCGATCAGCGCGGAGTCCGCCTCGACGAGGACGATCGTGCAGCGCGGGCAGGCGGCCGAGACCATGTCGAGGTCGAGCGCGATCTCGGAGGACCAGCCGGGATCGGGCCGCGGGTACGTGCCGCCGCCGCGCTGATCGACCTTGCGGAAGCAGCCGTTCGCGCTCGTGCACGGCGAGAGGCCGAACGCGGCGCGGTACACGGCGAGATCGAGCTCGGCGGCCGGATCGTCGTACGCGTCGACGATCGCCACGGTCGCCCCCGGGTTCGCGATGGGCAGCGCGTAGGCGCGCGCGAGATCCGCCGGATGGAGCCCCGGGATCAGCGTGACCGCGGTAGCCGGGTCCGCGAGCGGCGCGACGTTGACGTTGATCGCCAGGGTGCAGCTGGCCGAGCCGGCCTGGAGCGCCGGGCTGCAGGCGAAATTCGCCCCGGGCATCGCGGTCGCGGAATCGCCCGGCATCGCAGTGGCCGAATCACCGGGCATGGCCGTGGCGGAATCGGCGGCGCCGCGCAGCGTCCCGGCTGCCGCTGGAGCGCGCCCTCCGTCGAATACACCGCTCCCCCCGCCGGCACAGCCGGCGAGCAGGACCAACGCGAGAAGAAGCAGCGGTCGTATCACGGTTCGAGCAACACTGTACCCCAGCCGACGGGTGTCTCAATCGCCCCCACGAACAAGCGCGCGTGGTCACGCGCCTGATGCGGGCCCGCATCAACGACCGTCTCGCTCGCGCGACGCGCTTCCCCGTCACCTTGATCGTCGCGCCGGCCGGCTTCGGGAAGAGCGTCGCGCTGCGCGACTTCGTGGAGACCGCGCGGCTCGAGGCGGTGCGCTACGACGTCCGGCGCGACGACGCGACGCTGCTCGCCTTCGTGCGCGGGCTGTGCGAGGCGCTCGAAAGTCTCGTCCCCGGGGCCCTGGCAGCATACCCGGCGGCGCAGCTGCGCGTGATGGCGTCGCTCGACCCGGTGCGCGAACTCGCCGATTGGCTCGCCGAGCACCTGCGGCGAACCGTCTGCACGATCGTGATCGACGATCTCCACAACGCGGCGGTCGACTCCGACTCCGTCGTGCTGCTGGCGGAACTGATCGAGCGCACGAGCGGCCGCATCACCTGGATCGTCGCGACGCGGTCGGATGAGGGTCTGCCCGTCGCGTCCTGGATCGGCTACGGACGCATGGACGTTCCGATCCGCGAAGACGAACTCTGCTTCACCGCCGGTGAAGCGCTTGCGGCGGCGGACGACACGCAGGAGGCGGCCGATCCGCACGAGGTCGAGACGCTGCGCGAGCTCACCGGCGGCTGGCCGATCGCGCTCGGTATCGCACTGCGCATGCGCCTGCATGCCGCCGACCTGCGCAGCGCGGCGAGCGGGACGCGCGAGATGGTCTACCGGTATCTCGCCGAGCAAGTCTTCGCCGACCTGAGCCGGCCCGAACAGCGCTTTCTGCTCGACACCTGCGTGTTCAGCGTCTTCGATGACGCGCTCGCCGAGGCGTATGACGGCTCGGCCGAGACGCTCGTCCAGTTGCGGCGGCGCGCGACGTTCCTCACCGCGACGGGACCGGCCGAGTACCGCTATCACGATCTGTTCCGCGATTTTCTGGAGCACGAACTCCGTCGCACGGGCGCCGCGGAGTGGTTCGACACGCTGGTGCGCGCCGGCAGACTGCTCGAAGCGCGCGGCGAGCCCGCGCGCGCGCTCGCGCTGTTCGTGCGCGCCGGCAGCGTCCCCGACGTTGCGCGCGTCGTCGAACGCGACGGCTTCGCGCTCTTCGAACGCGGGGCCGGCGAAGCGCTCGCCGCGGCACTCGACGTCATCCCGGACGCCGTCCGGCGGGATCGCGCGGTCACGCTGGGCTTGCGCGCGATGCTCGAGGCGAGCCGCGGCAACTTCGACGTCGCCGAAGGCGGATTTCTCGCGGCGATCGAGCGTGCGCACGATGCCGACTTGCGCATCACGCTCGTCCACCGCTACGCGATCGAACTCGTGCGCCACGAACGCGATCCGATCGCGCTGCTCGAGCCGTACGCGGCCGAAGGCAGCGCACCGCTCGCGTTGCGCGTGCCGATCGTCGGCACGCTCGCGACGGCGTACCTGCAGGCCGGCCGCCGCGCCGATGCGGTGCGCATGACGCAGCGCGCGCTCGACCTGCTCGAACCACTGCACGACGATCTGGCCGCGCGCGTCTACCAGCAGGCCGCCTACGTCTACTCGGTCGCCGGTCCGGCCGAACGCGCGCGCAGGTACGCGACCCTGGCGATCGAGATCGCGCTGGCGCGCAATCTCTACGAAGTCGCCGCTCGCGCATACAGCGTGCTGTACTCGGTCGGCTACGAAGCCTCCGACGATCCGATCGCGACGCTCGCCGTCTTGGACAAGCTGCTGGACTGCGCGCGCAAAGCCGCCAGCCGGCAAGCCCGGCTCTTCGGGCTGATCGCCTCGTACGAGCTCGAAGTCGAGCGCGGCGACGACACGGCGCTCGAACGGCTCGATCGCGAGCTCGGCGAGGGGCGCGGCGCGGCCGCGCTGTTGCGCAACGAGACGCTGCTTCCGGCGCAAGCGCTGCGCGCCGGATGGGACGGCGCGTTCGCGCAGGCCTACGCACTGCTCGCCGGTTCGGCGGCGCATCAGGGCGGCGACGAACGGCGCGCCCTGCGCGCGTCGGAGATCGCGCTGTACGCCTGTGCTGCCGGTCTCTCCGACGAAGGTGAAGCGGCGCTGCGTGAGGCACGCGACGCGCTCGAACGCGCGGATGCGCCATCGCGGCGCGTCGCTCGCGCGCACCTGTTCATCGCGCTCGCCGAGCTCGTGCGTGGCCGCGCGCCGGCCGCGCACCGTCACGCCGGCGATGCGGAGCGGATGCTCGCCCCGGCGATGCGGCGGCTGCGCACGCTTGCGAATGCCGTACGTGCGCTGATCCGAGTCAGCCTCGGAGCGGCCGAAGCGAGCACGCTCGCGGGCGCGCTCGAACGGCTGCGCGCCGAGCATTTCGGCGGGATCGCGCGACTGCTCGCCGCGCTGCCGCTGGCGAGCGATGTCGGTCAAGGATACGCGCAACTCACGCCGTCGGAGCGCGAGATTCTGCAGCTGCTCGCGAAGGGCGCGAGCAGCAAGGACGTCGCAGCGCGCACGGGCCGCAGCCCGCAGACCGTCGACACGCACATCCGCTCGATCTGCCGCAAACTGCAGTGCAGCGGACGGCGCGAAGCGGTCGCCGTCGCAATCGGCTCGGGCTGGGTCAGCGTCTAGCCCGCATCCCGGCAGCCGCGATGAGCGCCGCGCCTCGGCGGCTCGGCCCTACGGGGTCGGCACGAAATCGTTATAACCGATACAGTGAATGAGCGAGGGGCGGCCCCCAGTTCTCAGCGCTCGCGCGTGCCGGTCAGTTCGCCCAGTGCGAGCACGTGGCCGGCGATCGCGTCGAGCAGGCGACCGCGGGAGGGCGGCTGATCGAAGTGCGGGACGAAGTCGACGGCCAGCAGCGTGAAGACGTAGCGATGCGGACCGTGGCCCGGCAGCGGCCGCGGCGGAAGATAGGTCGTGCGGCGTGCGCCGTTCAGACCGAGCGGCAGCAACGTGTCGTCGAGCGTCCCCGCCGCGAGCGACCTCGTCGCAGGATCGATCGCGTACGCGACCGCGTGCACGAATGGGCGCGGCAGCGGCGCGTCGATGTCCTCGACCACGAGCGCGAGCGTTTTCGTCTCGGGCGGAATCTCGCCCCAGGCAAGCGGCGGCGAGGCGCGCTCCGCGCCGATCTCGGCGCCGTCGGCGAAGGCCGGACTGCGCAGGTCGAGCGTCCGCGGGGCGAAGGCGAAGCGGTGGTCCTCGGCCACCCGCGTGTCGTGCCCGGCGCGCCATCCGCGAAGCAGGCGTCCCAAGGCGCGCATCATCGGTGCTCCACAGGTTCGGTGCGGCAACGGTGCACGCTCAGTTGGGGACGAGCTGGATCGTCATGTAGACGCCGGTCTGCGCGACCGTCGTCGAAGGCGCGCCCGGCGCCATGTTCACCTGGATGTCCTCGGCGCCGTACATGTTGACGAGAGAGCCGCCGCTTACGGTGGTCGTGGCCGACGACACGAAGTTGAGCTGCGTGCCGGAGGGCGAGTAGAACTCGAGCCCCGGCGCTCCGACGTTGCCCGGGGTCGTACCGGCGCTCGAGAGGCCGCCTGTTCCGGGCGGGACGATGCTTCCGCCGGCGGCGCAGCCGGTCAAGTTGTTGCCGGTGAACGTCCCGGCGGCCGGATTGCCGGAGCGGGCCGAGACCGTGACCGGCGCGACCGCCGGCGTGAGCGGAAACGCGCCGCCCCCGTTGGGGAAGGCGCAGATCCCGATTCCCGTGGTCGGCGTCGCGTCCAGGTACTCGTTGACCGCGAAGCCGTTGGCGTCGTTCGAGTTGACCGCGACGGCCACGGCGTTCTTGTACAGGCAGGCCGTCGCCGCGTTGGAACGCGGCGCGAGGGCGCCGAAGCTCAGCGTGAAGTTCGTCTCGGCCGCCACCGCCGTACAGACGCCGGCAAGGCTGGGAAGCAGCGTCGGCACCGCGTTCCCCTGAGCGCCCGCGGCGCTGTACTGGGTCACGATCGACATGGTCAGGGTGGCTCCGCTGGTGAACCTGAGCTGCGCGGCCCCCGACGAGGTCGACGTCGTCGCATACGCGGGAACGGCCGGCGCGAGAAGCGCGGCGATCATCACGGATGCGGCGAGGGAGCGTTTCAAGCGGGCAAATCCTTTGCGATCGAACAGCGGCCGTCGAACCGAACGCCGCCACGCCATCCTGGCGTGCCGTGGACCCGGGTACTCCCGATAATCGGCTATCGATCAAGCCCATGTTAGGGGGTTTACTCGACGCTTACGGTTGGCCGGAGCGGTGTGAGCGCCACCGCACGCCGGGCTTGAACGATCCCGAGGACCAGCGCCGTGCTCACCAGCGCGATGACGATCGCGACTGCCGGGACGACCCCGTAGAGACCCAGGACCCCCGTCACCACCGGCGGCATGAGGAAACCGGCCAGGCTGTCGAGGCCGGAGACCACGCCGAGCACGGTGCCGCGCCGGTCGTCCGGCGCCACGTCGGAGGCCAGCGCCGGGAACGCGGCGTTGACGTGGCTCATGCCGACCCCGAAAAGGACGAGCAGCACGACCGCCACCGGCAGCGCGGTCGCGAACGGCACCAGAATGAACGCAACCGCGCAGAGCGCCATCCCGAGGTTGGTGGCTTGGCGGTTGCCGAGCTTCTCGACGCTCCGGCCGATCACGGCCAGCTGCAGGACGACCTGGAAGAGGCCGAAGATGGCGAAGACGATCCCGGTTTCGGCGACGCCCCAACCCAGCTGGCGGTTGAGGATCAGCGCCATCGCGCCGAACCAGCCGTAGAGCCCGAGCACGAACACCAGCCGCAGCCAGAGGACCGGCGCCACCGCCTTGTCGGCCAGCGAGACGAAGATGTCGCGCAAGGTCGGCGCGTTCTTCGCCTCCTCGGTCGCGCCGCCGCGCGAATCCGGCAGCAGCAGGATCGTCAGGAGCAAGGTGAGCGCCTGCAGTCCGGCCGCGACGAAGAACGGCGTGGCGAACCCGTACGCGCTCGAGAGCCAGGCGGCCAAGGCCGGCCCGAAGACGAAGCCCGCGCTGAACGCGGCGCCGAGCAGCGCGAACGCGCGGCCGCGCTGCGCCGGTTCGACCAGGTCCGCGATGTAGGCTTGCGTGACGCCGATGTTGCCGCCGCTGAGCCCTTCGATCGCGCGCGACGCGATCACCCAAACGATGCTCGGAGCGAAACCGAGCATGACCCAGCCGATCGTGGCACCGATCTGCGAGACGATCAGCACGGCCTTGCGGCCGATGCGATCGCTGACGTTGCCCCACACCGGTCCCGCGATCAACTGGCTGACCGAGTACGTCGCCAAAACGAGCCCGACGACCACGTCCGACGCACCGAAATGCTTGATGAAGAACGGCATGAGCGGCAGCAGCATGCTGAAGCCGAAGATGTCGATGAACGTGATGCCTAAGATCGGCAGCAGCCGCAGGATCACGATCCGTCCCGCGCGCCGATGCGGTCCATGACGCGGCGCAGCAGCCGGTCGCGCGCGCGGTCGGGGACCAGCGACCCGATCGCCAGACGCACCTTCGCGTCGAATCCGACGACGTAGCGCGAGCGCGGACGCCGCGCCGTGAGCGCGTGCACGACCGCGTCCGCGACGCGTTCGGGTGGGATCGCGCGGGATTCGAAGGAACGCGAGACGCGCTGCATCATCGCGATGTCGGCTGCGTATCGCGCGTGCATCGCCGGGTCCATTGCGGCTGCGAGGTCGTTCCCCTGCGCGAGGCCGCGTTCCCAGATCGGCGTCTTCACCGCGCCGGGCTCGACGATCGACACGTCGACGCCGCTCGGAAGCAGCTCGGCGCGCAGCGCATCGGAGAGCGCCTCGAGCGCGTGCTTCGACGCTGCGTACGGACCGACGAACGGAGCCGCCAGCCGGCCCTGCACGGACGACATCATCACGATGCGGCCGAGTGTTCGCCGCAACAGCGGCAGCATCGCCTGCGTGACCGCCAGCGCCCCGAACACGTTGATCTCGAACTGTGCGCGCAGCGCGTCGATCGGAATCGTCTCGAGCGGCGCGCTGGTTGCGATGCCGGCATTGTTCACCAGTCCGTAGAGACCGCCGCCTGCCGCGATCCGTTCCGCCGCCGCCGCGATCTGCGCCGGCTGCGTCACGTCGAGGACGAGCGCGGTGCAGGCGTCGCCGAGCGCGCCCAACCGTGCCGCGGCAGCGCCGTCGCGCACGCCGGCCCACACCCGAAAGCCGTGCGCGACCAAGACGCGCGCGGTCGTCGCGCCGATCCCGCTCGACGCGCCCGTGACCAAAACCGGGCGCCGCGTCACTACACGGGCACGATGAACGCGAACCACATCGCCGCGGCTGCGGCCCCGCCGCACAGGGCGTACACCGTCCACTCGGCGAGCCGCCGGGTCGGGGCGGGCACCACCTCGTCGAGCACCGCAGCCCGCATGTCCGCAGCGGCTCGCGGGATCGCGAAGAGGAGGTAGCGGTGACCGCCGAGCGCGCGCAGCACGCTGGCGGGGTGGCCGACGAACGCGAAGTCGGTCAGCGCGACGTCGCGCGGCCGGTCGAGGTCGGCATTCTCGCGCAGGAACGCCCGCAGCCGCGCGCCTGCGCTGCCGCCGTCGTCGAACGCGGAGAGCAGTTCCGAGACGCCGCCGACGACGCGGGCCCATAGGCTCTCCCGTTCGTCGCCCGGCGCGACGAGCGCGGCGTGGATGCGCCGCTCGAGTTCGACCACGCGGGACGGGGCGCGTCCGGCCGCACAACGCCGAATGTCTTCGACGAAGCGCCGGTAGAACAGCGACTCGTCGGTCACCGGACGGCACCCGCCAATTCGCGCGCGCCCGTCGCGACCGTTCGCCGAATCCCGCTGCCGCCGGCCACGATGCGATAGATCGCGGGGATGGCGACGAGCGTCATCAGCATCGAGCCGCCGAGGCCGAAGATCACGGCCCAGCAGAACGGACGCCACAAGGTCTGCGATGAGAACGCCAAGGGCAAGAGACCGGCGATCGACGCGATGACGGTCAGCAGGATCGGTCGCAGCCGAGTCGTCCCGGCCAGGATCAGCGCACGCTCCATGGGTTCCCCCGCTTCCATTTCTCTCTTTGCGTACTCGAACAGCACGATCGCGTGATTGGTGACGATTCCACCGAGACTCGAGATTCCGAGCGACGCGACGAACCCGAAGTGCTCTCCGGTGAGAGCGAGTCCGGCGACCGCGCCGACGAGCCCGAGGGGAACGGCTGACAACACGACCAGCGACAGCCGCAACGTCCGGAATTCCCACAGCAGAATCATTTGGTTGAGCAGCAATCCTACGATCACCGCGACCAACAGGTTTCGGAACGACTTGGTGGTCTGCTCGTCTTCGCCGGCGACGGTGAGGCGTACCCCGGGAGCAAGCGAGGCCGTGGGGGCGGCGTGACGGAAATCCGAGAGCACGTCGGAGGCGAGCCGGCCCTGCACGTCGGCCAGGACGCTCACGGTCGGCGTCCCGTCCCGATAGGTCGCGACGCTGACCTGCGTCGCCGGTGCGAGAGTGGCGATCTCCGCCAACGGCACTGCGCCCGCCGCGGTCGGCACGGCGAGCGCGCCGAACGCGGCGGCGTCGCGCCGCAGCCCGGCCGGGAGACGGACGTCGACGGGCGTCTGCCGGTCGTTCTCGCGGATCCGAGTGGCTTCGACGCCGCCGAAGGCGAGCGCGACGAGCCGTTGGACGTCGCCGGCCGTCGCGCCGCTCTGCGCGACTCGAGCCGGGTCGACCTGCGCGGCCAGTGTCGTGGTCGGCTGGCCGAGCGAGTCGCGCACCGCGACGGCGCCGGGGATCGCGGCGAGCTGCGTGCGCAGCGCGGCGGCGGAGGCCGCCAGCGCCGCCGGATCTTCGCCCTGCAGCCGCAGCTGAATCGGCGAACCGACCGGCGGCCCTTGTTCGAGCTTCTTCACGTCGATGCGCGCGCCGGGCACGCCGGCGCGCAGCTGCGGGCCGAGCGCCTTCACCAGCCGGTTCGCGCTTGCGATGTCGGCGGTGTCGACCAGGATCTGCGCGTACGACGGCTTCGGCTGCTGCTGCAGCACGTTGTAATAGAAGCGCGGCGCGCCGGCGCCGACGAACGCGCCGACGACGGTGACGCCGTCCTGCGCGCGCACGACCGCCTCGATCCGGCCGGCGATCGCGGAGGTCGTGCGGATGTCGGTGCCGTCCGGCGCGTTGACGTCGATGAAGAACTGCGCGCGGTCGGCCGATGGGAAAAACTGCACGCCCAAGTGCGGCACCCACAACACCGCGCCGGCCACGGCGCTCGCTGCGACGATGACGGTGATCCAAGGCCGGTGCAGCGACGCGGTCGCGAGCGGAACGTAGCGCGCGCGCAGCGCGTCGAGCAACCGGTCGAAGACCGAACGCTTTCCCGCACGCGTCGACGACACGGCGAACCATTCGCCCAGGATCGGCGTGACGAGGTACGCGACGACTAGCGATATCCCGAGCGCGACCGCCGTGACGACGGCCAGATCGCGCACGAAGTCACCGATCCCGCCGCCCATCAACCGGAACGGCAGGAACGACGACATCGCGACGAGCGTCGAGGTGAGCAGCGGCATCCAGAGATCGGCGACGCCGCGTGACGCGGCGGTCGTGCGATCGTCGCCGGCCCGCAAGCGGTGCTCGATGTTGTCGACGGCGACGATGCCGGCGTCGACGATGATGCCGAGCGAGATGATCAGCGCCAGCACCGAAATCTGGTTGATGTCGACGGACAGAAATCGAATGACGCCGAACGTCAGCACGATCGTCAGCACGACGGTGACGCCGACCAAGATTCCGTTGCGCAGTCCCATGAACAGCGCGACGAGGCCGGTGACGATCGCGACGGCGAGCAGCAGGTTCAGCGCGAAGTCGGCGACCCGGTCGTCGACCGTGCGCGGCTGATCGGCGATCAGCGCGGCGTGCGTCCCCGCCGGCCAGCCGGCGCGCTCGCCCTCGAGTGCGGCGCGCACCTCGGGACCGAGGTCGGTCAGCGACGAGGTCTCCTTGGCCTGCACCGCGATCGCGATCGCCGGCTTGCCGTCGACCCGCACCAGTTCGCTCGGCGGATCGGGATACGCGGCGGCGACGCGCGCGAGATCGCCGACCCGCACGGCGCGGCCGTTGATGGTGCGCACGTTGGTCGCCGCGACGTCGGCGATGCCGTGCAGGGGACTCGAGGGATCGACTTGCGCCAGCCGTCCGCCGACCGCGACGCTGCCCGCCGGGACGAGCGCGTTGCGCGCCTGCAGCGCGCCGACCACGTCGTTCGCGGTCAGCGCGTAGCGCTGCAATGCCGCGACGTCGAGCTCGACGTCGAGCTGCTGCACCTGTTCGCCGACCAGTTTCACGTAGCCGACGTCGGGCAGGCGCGAGAGGCGGTCGCCCAGACGTTTGGCGACGTCGCGCAGTTCGCGCGGCGTTGCGCCTTCCTGGCTCACGCCGACGACGATCGGATACGTCTTCCACGCATCCTCGACGATCGCCGGATCGACGCCTGCAGGGAGCTGCGCTTTGACGTCGTCGAGATGATCGCGCACGTCGCGCAGCACCGGGCCGGCTTGGTCGATCGCGTCGTCGAACTCGATCTGGACTTCGGAGATTCCCGGCCGCGACGTCCCTTCGACGTGTTCGACGTGCGTGACGCCGCGCATCGCGTCGGCGATCTTCTTCGTCACCAGCTCTTCGACGTCGTGCGTCGTCGCGCCGGGAAACACCGTGACGATCGCCGTCTGTCGCTGCGTCGTCCCCGGATCTTCCCGCCGCTG
The DNA here is from genome assembly GCA_937927945.1 of uncultured candidate division WPS-2 bacterium. Taxonomy (GTDB): domain Bacteria; phylum Vulcanimicrobiota; class Vulcanimicrobiia; order Vulcanimicrobiales; family Vulcanimicrobiaceae; genus Vulcanimicrobium. The sequence goes on from CALEYW010000072.1 coordinate 40,040, forward strand.
CATCGTGACGCCCGAATAAATCGACCAGAACACCGCGAGCACCAGCCCCGCAATGATGAGACTCTTGCGCCGCAGCGCAAACGCCGGAAGCCCGCTCATTTCGAAGGCGCTCCGCCCCAGGCTGCGCGCCCCCCATGCTTCGCATGGGGCCCCCGGTTCGAGCTCGCAAGGGGCAATGTCCCGGGAGCACGACGGTCCTGCGCTCGCTCCATGGCCATGGTTTTCATTCCGCCACCACCTTGAGGGGCGCGCCGGGTTTGATGAGGGTGGCGCCGGCGCGGACGATGCGCGTGCCGGGGGCGATGCCGGTGACGACGGCGCGTTCGCCGTCGCCGTCGAGGACGCGGACGGGGTGGAGGCTCGCGCTGCCGCGCGCGGCGTCGTAGACGAGCACGTTCGCGGAGCGGGCGTCGGTGACGATCGCGCCGAGCGGGACGGTCGCGTCCCCTGCCGTGCGCGCAGTGCCGAGCGCGACGTCGACGATACCGCCGGTTCGCGCGCGCAGCCCCGCGACGCGGACGCGGACTTGCGCCGTGCGGGTGGCCGGATCGGCGTCGGGTTCGATGCGGGTGATCGTTGCGCGATACGCGCGGCCGTCGACGCGCACCGTCGCGCGCGAGCCCGGAGCGATCCCGCCCAGCCGCGCTTCCGGAACCGCCACCAGCACGTCGGGATCGCGCGCGTCGACCAGGACGAATGCGGTAACGCCGGGCTGCGCGGAGCTGCCGGATTCGACCAGCCGCTGATCGACGTATGCGGCAGCCGGCGCGGTGAGGACCGACTTCGCCAACGTGACGTGCGCGAGGTCCGCTGCGGCACGGGCCGCGTCTGCGGCCGCATTTGCGGCGCTGATGTCTTCGACGCGCGCACCGTCGTGAACCATACTGCGCTGGGCCTGTGCTTGCACGAACTGCGCTTGCGCGGCGTCGACTGACGCGTCGGCATCGCGCCGGCTCGCGTTCGTTTGATCGTGCTGCACCGCCGCGACGTCGCCGCTCGCGTAGAGCGCGTCGAAACGCGCGGCGTTGGCGGCGGCGAGCCGTTGCGCGGCGAGCGCGCGGTCGAGTTGCGCGTGTGCGGCGGCGACGCTCTGATCGGCGGCGACGCGTTCTTGGAAGCGTGCGCCGTTGCGCGCTTTCGCCGCGGCGGCGCTCGCGGCGAGCGCTTGCGCGTCCGCCCCGCGCGCCTGCGCGGCGTAGCCGCTGCCGTCCAGCGCGGCCAGCACGCTGCCTGTGGCGACGCGATCGCCGACGTCGACGTTGACCGCGCTGATCCGCCCGGGCACCTCGAACGCCACGCGGTAGACGTGCTGCGCGACGACGGTGCCCGGGCCGTCGTAGGCGGCGCGGCCGGCTGGCGCGAGGGCGGTGGCGACGGTCACGGGGGTCGCCGGCGGCGCGGTGACGGTCGCGGCGCGCGCCGCGCAAGCGCTGAAGGCGACCGCGATCAGGGCGGCCAGGGCGAGGGATGAGCGCGGCATCGAACAGTCCTCCGAGAGTGAACGTTGTTCAGCGAAAGGGCAAGAAAAAGCGCGTCACGGTTAGGACGCGCTGCGCACCGTGGACGTGAGGGGCGTGGCGAGGCCGCGAAGGATCGTATCGCAGAGCATGTCGACGATCGCCTCGGGTCGCGTCTCGAGCACATGGTTGCAGGTCAGCGTCATCGAGACGACGCCGTGGCAGGCGGTCCACACCATCTCGGCCAGCGCGACCGGGTCGCCGTCGGGACGGATCGCGCCGGCAGCTTGCGCCGCGCGAAACGCGTCGACCACGAACTGGAAGGCGCGCTCGCCGGGATCCTTCGGATCCGCCGTGTTGTCGGGCGGAAACAGCGCTTCCATGAACGCCGGGTCGGTCATGAAGAGCAGCCGGTACTCTTCGGGATTCTCGAAGCCGAAGCGTGTGTAGCAGCGCCCGATCCCGCGCAGGCGTTCGTACGGGTCGGCGATCTGCCCGACCGGCGTCATGTAGGCGATGAGGTGTTCGAACGACTCGGCGCAGAGCTGGCGCCCGATCGCCTCGCGGTTCTCGAAGTAGAGGTAGATCGTCGCCGGCGAGTACTCGATCGCGTCGCCGATCTTGCGCATGGTGAGGGCCTCGAAGCCCTCGTCGAGCACGATGCGGCGCGCGGCGGTCAGGATCTGTTCCCGCAGCTCGGCCCGCTGGCGCTCCTTGCGCTCAACAATTCCCATGGCCGCATGCTACCGCGGCGCGACATGACTGTCAATGCGTTTCTGAACTATGTTGACTATACTGAACGTCGTTCAGTATAGTCGGTTCATGAACGAGGAACGAGCCCTGATCACGGGCGCGTCGTCGGGGATCGGCGAAACCTTCGCCCGTGTCCTGGCCGCCCGCGGCGAGGACCTCGTGCTGGTGGCGCGTTCCGCCGGCAAATTGGATGCGCTAGGGGCCGACCTCACGGCCCGCCACAACGTGCGCGTCGACGTCGTTCCGGCCGACCTCTCGCATCGGGACGCGACGGACGGCATCGTCGCCGAGTTGGCGACGCGCGGGATCGCGATCGGGACGCTCGTCAACAACGCGGGCTTCGGAACGTACGGCGAGTTCGCCCCGCTCGACGCCGCGCGCGAACGCGACGAAATCTTCGTCAACGTGGTCGCACCGGTCGTGCTCACCCGCGCGTTGCTGCCGGCGATGCTCGAGCGCGGTCACGGCGCGATCGTCAACGTCGCGTCGACCGCGGCGTTCCAGCCGGTGCCGTTCATGGCGACCTACGGCGCGACCAAGGCGTTCGTTCTCTCGTTCAGCGAGGCGCTGGCGGAGGAAGTGCGCGCGCGCGGCGTGCGCGTCGTCGCGCTCTGCCCCGGCCAAACCGAAACCGCGTTCTTCAGCGGGCTCGACGAAGCGCGCGCCCCCGGCCGCGCGCGCACCTCCGAGCAGGTCGTCGCGACCGCGCTGCGCGCGCTCGAACGCGGCCAGGTCGTCGCGATCGACGGTTTCGCCAACTACCTGCTCGCCAACGTCGGCCGCTTCTCGCCGCGTTGGGCCGTCGCGCGCATCACCGCACGCATGTTTCGCCCCGCAACCTCACCCGGGAATCCGGCCCGCGCCTCCTGAAGATTGCGGAGTTTCCAGCGGTCCGTTCCGGGAGGCGTGCCTTGAAATTCCGGCCTTTTGTCATAGGTGCTCTGTCCTTTGCGGCCTTGATCGCGACCGCGTCGGCTGAAGCGAAGTCGTCGCCGGTGCCCGTTCCGTCGGGCTCGCCGGCCGTCGCGGCGAGCGCGGCGCCGAAGCCGGGCGAGATTGCGGCGTACGACACGTTCGTCAAGGACGCGGTCGTCCAGGACGGGCTCTTCACGCTGATCCGCAAGGACGGCAAAGTCGCGATGGTCCTCAAGGCCGACCAGCTCGACAAAGACTACCTCCAGACGGCCGTGCCGAAGAACGGTCTGGGCGGCTACGGCGTCCTCTCGGGCGACGTCTTCCAGCAAGAGGCGCGCACGATACGCTTCGTGCGGAACGGCAAGAACGTGATCATGCTCTGGCCGCACACGCGGTTCTTGGCCGATCCGAACACCCCGCTCGCCGAAGCGGTGCGCCTCTCGACCGCCGACTCCGTGCTGGGCGTCGCGGGGATCGTTGCCGAGCGCAAGGGCGACAAAGCGATCGTCATCGAACTCTCCGCGCTGCTCGGCGACGTAATGGACCTGACGACCTCGCTGAACGGCGTGCTCGCGCCCCCGGCGAACCCGGCCGGCGCGTATCATCTCGATCCGACCCGCAGCTATTTCGGCCTCTCCAAGGCGTTCCCGAAGAACGTCGTGATCGAAGCCGATCAGTCGTACGCATCGTTCAAGCCGACCGTGATCGACACGGTGGTCGATCCGCGCTCGTTCCAAATTCGCGTCGCCTACAACTTCACCGAACTCCCCGACGCGAGCAAGTACATGCCGCGCCTGGTCGACGACCGGGTCGGGTATTGGGACGACCTCCACATCTCGTTCGACCACGTCGAGCGCATGGACAACCGCGTCCACTACGTGCTGCGCTGGAACATGAAGCCGAGCGATCCGAGCAAACCGCTCTCGCCCGCGGTGCAGCCGATCGTCTACACGCTCGCCGACACGATCCCGCTGGAATATCGCGAGCCGATCAAGTCGGCGATCCTGGCGTGGAACAAGCCGTTCGAGAAGATCGGTATCTCCGACGCCGTCAAAGTGCAGGACCAGCCGAACGATCCGGACTTCGATCCCGACGACGTGCGCTACAACATGATCCGCTGGCTGACCGAGTCGAACTCGGGCGGCTTCGCCGAGGCGCAGATCACCTGGGACCCGCGTGACGGCCAGATCTTCCGCAGCGGCGTGATGATCGACAGCGACCTCGTGCGCTTCGGCGCGACCTACTACAACGTGCTCGGCATCACGGCCGACGGTGAGGAAGATCCCGGTCACGACGAGCGCGTCGCGGCGCACAGCCGCTTCGCGCACAACGACGGCCCCGGCGCCCACGCGCAGATGATGTATGCGGCAATCGCCGAGGCGCTCATGCAAAATGGCGATCCGGCGACGATCGCCTTGCGCACCTCCGAGGCATTCCTGCACGCGATCGTGCTGCACGAAGTCGGTCACGACTTCGGTCTCGCTCACAATTTCATCGGGCACATGGCGTACACCGCGGCGCAAGTGCGCGACAAGCGCTTCACCGAACAGAACGGTATCGCATCGTCCGTGATGGAGTACAATCCGGCCAACGTGTGGCCGAAGGGGACCAGCACGGGGACCGTCCAGCAGACCGTGCTCGGGCCGTACGACTACCATGTCATCCGCTGGGGCTACGCCCCGATCGCCGGTGCAAAGACGCCCTACGACGAGGTGCCGACGCTCGACCGCTGGGCATCGAACTGGACCGATCCGCGCTACCGCTTCGCCAGCGATGAAGACGTCGCGTGGATCGGCGGGCATGCGATCGATCCGCGCGTCCACCAATTCACCCTCACCAACGATCCGCTGACCTGGTGCACGACGCAGATGAACCTCGTGCAGAACCTCATCGGTAAGGTCGACACGAAGTTCCCGCAGACGGAGCATCCCTACGAGGAGGAGCGCTCGGCATTCGCGGTGCTCGTCAACCAGTATGGGCGCTGCGCGACCAACACCGCGCACTGGATCGGCGGGGAGTATCTGGCACGTTCGCGGCGCGGAGATCCGCACGGCGACACGCCGCTCGTTCCCGTCTCGCGGTCCGACGAGCAGCGTGCATTTGGAATGCTGGACCGCTACGTGTTCTCGAACGACGCGTGGCACTACGATCCGGCGACGTTGCGCCGACTCGTCTACAGCCAGTACGAGACCTTCAGCAACTTCGGGTATGCCCCGACGTTGCGGCACGACGTCTCGGTGGCCGACATGGCGGCGCGCTACCAGCTGCGCACGCTACAGTACCTTTTTGCGCCTCTGGTCCTTGCGCGCATCGCCGATCTGCCGACCAAGGCCAAGCCCGGCGAGACGATGACGCTCGCCGATCTCTTCGCGTGGTCACAGGCGTCGATCTATGGCGACATTGCGAACGGCAACGTCGGCCGGGCGACGCAAGTGCGGCGCAACCTGCAGCGGCGCTACGCGGTGCTGCTGCGGACGCTTGCGATCGAACCGCCGCGCGGGACGCCGTACGACGCGCAGGCGATGGCGCGCTACGAGCTCACGGCGCTCAACCACGACGTTTCGCTGGGCTTGGCGCACCGCGGCCTCGACCTTCAAACGCGAGCGCATCTGGTCGCGCTGCAAGACGACGTCACGCGCAGCCTCCACGCGCAGCGCGTCATCGGCCACTGACCGGACGTCGCGCTCCGGGGAAAAGAAAGAAGCCCGCCGGTTCCCGGCGGCCTTCCGTGCATCTCGCGATGCGCCGCGCGCTAGTAGCTTTGCACGCACCCGTTGTTGGCGTTGCTCCACAGCGGCTGGGTCGGATAGCCGCCGGCGTTCGGATTGTTCTCGAGCCCGGTCCAGGCGCACTTGTCGCCGTTTTCCGCGCCGCTCGAGTCGAGCCAGCCGGTGCTCGGCTGCGGATCCGTTTCCGTCTCGCCCTGCTCGTGGCCGCCGACGATGGTCACTCCGTCGAGCGTTCCCGGGCTGTTGACCGAGCCCGCACCGCACGACGCACCGGCGTCGGGCATGTACGGGAGGTTCGTCCAGGCGATCGTGTGGCCGGCAGCGCTCGTGCTGCTGTGATACGCGCAGTATTGCGTGCCGAATCCCGACGGCTTGATGCCGCTCGGCATCGCCACGACGTACGCCGCGCTGGCCGTGTAGTCGCCGTAGTGCGCGGCGGCCTTCGAGGCTTCCGCCGCCATTTGCGACTGGGTCGGATGGCGCGGCGGCGTGCTCGACGTGTCGACGTACGAACCGGCGAAGATGTTGCCGGCGTTGCCGACGGGCGCGCCGCCGGTCTGCGTGTATTGCGTGACGCTGTTGAGCCACTTGCTCCCGCCGATCACGCCGTAGAACGATTTGAGCAGGCTCGCGACGCCGTACGGGTCGCCGCTCCCGCTCCAGGCCGAACCCCAGAACACCACGTACAGCTTCGGACCCGTTTGAATCGGTCCGTTGTGATACAGCAGGGGGCTCGTGGCCTGAGGCGTCCGTGCGCCGCTCGAGTGCAGCGTGTCGATGATCTCGCGCGTCGGATAAATGTGGACTATCGTTCCCGTCGCGCTATCGATCGCGGAGAACGTCGAAAGGGTCGTCAATTCACGATCGTTGCTGGATGCCGTCGTGTTGCCTGACGAGGGGATCGCTTGCCCTCCACCGCCCGCGCACGCGGCTAAAATCGCCGCCGCGCAAAGCAGTGCGAGGAGTCGTGCCTTTATCAAGAGGAGCCCTCCACACCCGAGCTTCTAGGCTCAGGAAAGCGTCAAGAAAGCGTTAGGAATCGGTTAGGATTTCTTAACGCTCTGCACTCTTTACGGGCTGCCCGACCGGCCCCCTGCGACAAACGTCCAAAGCAACTGTTCGGAAACGGCCAATAGATCGCGGTCACAAACCGGTTTTAACCCGACGATTCGAGCCTCGCCTCCGCAAGTGCCAAAAAGTGCAAAAACGGGCTAGGAGCTTGCGTCGTCGGCCGTTGCGAATTGCGCTGGGAGGGTCAGCTCCAGCATCTCGAGATCGGCGCTGTGCGCCAATTCGACGTGGCGGATTCCGGGCGGCTGCACGACCGACGAGCCGGGCTCCAGCCGCACCCTTCCCACGCCCTCGTATTCGAACTCGACCCAGCCGCTCAGCACGTAGACGAATTGAAAGTCGACGCTGTGCTGATGCCGTTCACCGGGCGTCTCCGAGGCGCCGCGAGCGCGGATCAGATGCGCCCCGACGCGCCCTTGCGTTGCGCCGGCGACGCCGAGGTCGCGATAGGCGAAGAACTCGCGCAGACCGGCGTCCCAATCGGCATCGCCCGCACGGCTGAGCGCGAAGCCCGCCGGAAGTTCGTCCTTTGACAAGCTCACCGCGGCCGCCGTCCGAGCCACGCGACGAGATTCGCGACGTACGCTTTGGTGTCGTCGAGCAATGACGGGTTCTTCACGATCGCGTCCGACGGCGGCTCGCCGACGAAGGACGGGCATCCGGCACGAACGTCCCAGTTGTAGTCGCAGAAATGGTGGAACGTCGACTCGGCCCAGCCGGCGCCGTTGCCGTTCACCGGTTCGAACGCGACCGCGATGTTGAACGGACGCTGCGTCGCCTTCGACGTGCCGGTGACGACGACGCGCGCGGTCGGGTCGTCGGGCGGTTTGCCGACACCGCCTTCGTGCGGATGCGCCGGCAGCGTGCCGACGCTCGCGCCGCCCCGCTGGAGCACCGGGTGGACCGGTTCCGTCGCCGCGATCTGCTGCACGTCGCCGTTCGCGCCGGAATGGTAGTTCGGGTAGTCGATCGCGGTGGTGTACGGATCGTCACGGCGGTTGCGGTCGGGATCGGGGTCGGCTTGTGCGGAGTGGAAGAAATGCGCCTTGCCGATGCCGCCGAGATTGCGGATCGACGCGCCGAGATCCTGATGATCCCGGGTCGAGAAGATCGCGCCGCCGCGTTCGCGGAAACGGCCGATCGCAGCGCACTCGGCTTTGGTGACGCCCGTGTCGCCGCCGGTGTCGACGGCGATCAGCCACAGCTGGTCGTAGTCCGAGGCGTCGATCCCGGCCAGCACCGGATCCTCTCCGGCAGCGTCCGGTTCCCGATCGCGCGCGGTAACCTCGGCGACGGGCAGACCGTCGGTGGTTTTCAGTTCGGCGACGGCATCGCGCAGCAGCGAGAAGCGGTTGATGTTCCAGTCGTCCTCGGCGTACGGAATCGTGGTCTGCAGCAGGATCTTGATCGGTCTCGCAGCCGGGGCACTCATGGAACCGTCCTTCTGATCGGATTCTTAGGGTGAAGGTTCAGACCGAAGGCGATGCAGGCGCGGTTGCAGCGCGGTAGCATGAGGCAGTGAACCATCGCGCCCTGGGCATCGCGGCTGCGCTCTTCTACATCTTCCTGTGGGCGTCGGCGTTCGTACCGAGCAAGATCGGAGTCCTCGACTCCTCGCCGCTGTGGTTCCTCGTCGTGCGCTTCGTCGTCGCCGGCGGGGTCGCGCTGGCGGGCGCTCGCGCGCTGGGCGCCACGTTCCCGACGAGCCGGCGCGACTGGATCGCGGTCGCGGTCCTCGGCGTCCTGGGAAATGCGATGTACCTTGGCTGCACGTACGAGGCGCTGCGTCACATGGGCTCCGGCATCGGCGCGATCATCGCGTCGACCAACCCGCTCACCCTCGCGCTCGTCGCGCCGTGGGTGCTGCGCGAGCCGCTCACGCTGGGGAAGATCGGCGGCCTCGTGCTGGGCTTCGGCGGCGTCGTCGCGATCATGGTCGTCCGGCTGGGCAGCGGCACGGCCGAACCGCGCGACATCGGTATCGCCTTTTGCGGCGTACTGGCCAGCGTCGCGTCGACGATCGTGTACAAGCGCTGGTGCAGCGCGCTGGACTTGCGCGCGGTGACGGCGCTGCAATTGCTCGCGGCCGGACTCGTGCTGCTGCCGCTCGCCATGGCGTTCGAAGGCGCGCCGCATGCGACGTGGAGGCCGCAGCTCGTCGTCTCGTTCTGGTACGTCGTGATCGTGATGTCGCTCGGCGCGTCGCTGTTGTGGTTCTGGCTGCTCACGCATGGCGAAGCGTCGCGGGTGAGCGCGTATTATTTCCTCACGCCGGTCTTCGGCCTCGGGTTGGCCGCGCTGCTGCTGCACGAGGCGGTTGGCTTCCGCGACCTCGGCGGTCTCGTCGCGATCGCGCTCGGCATCATTTTGGTGCAGCGCGCGTGATCGCATGCTGAGCGAACGCTGGCGCGTGCTTGCGGTGATGACGACGGCGCAAGCCGGCTCGTCGCTGGTGCAGCAGGCGCTCGGGGCGCTCTCACCGGTCCTCGTCGTCACGTTCGCGCTCTCGAAAGCCCAGCTCGGCGCGGTCTTCACCGCCGTGCTGGTCGGTTGCGCGTGCTGCACCGCCGCGTCCGGCGTGTTCACCGACCGCTGGGGCGAGCGGAAGATGCTGCTCGCCTCGGCGGTCATCATGACGGCCGCGCTGCTCGCCGCCGCGCTGATGCAGCAGTATTGGTGGCTGGTCGCGACACTCGCCGTCTACGGTGCGGGGTACGCTGCCGCAACGCCGGCCGGCGGTCGCGCGATCCTTGCGTGGTTCGATCGCGACCGCGGCCTCGCGATGGGGATTCGCCAAACCGGCGTTTCCGTCGGCGGTCTCTTGGGAGCGGTGAGTTTCCCGATCATCGCCGCGTACGGCGGCTATCGCGCGGCGTTCGCGTTTTCGGCGGTGCTGATCGTGCTCACCAGCGGCCTGGCGTACGCGGTGTATCGTCAGGCGGGCACCGACGACGCGGAGCCGACGTCGCTCGCTGGCGTGCTGCGCGGGATGCGCGCGCTGGCCCAGGACCCGCGTTTGATCGCGGTCACGCTGACCTGCATGCTGCTCTCGTCGACGCAGTTCATCATGAACGCGTTCGTGACGATCACCGCCGTCACGGTCGTGCACACCAGCGCGCACGTCGCGGGCTTCGCGCTTGCGGTCGCGTTCGTCACCGCAATCTGCGGCCGGCTCGGCTGGGGTTTCCTGAGCGATCGCTATTTGGACGGCGACCGCATCGTGCCGCTGGCCATCATCTGCGTCCTGGTTGCGATCGGGACCGCGACCTTGGCGCTGCTCGGCCGCGGCGCGGTCGCCCCGCTGTTCGTTGCGAGCGCGCTGCTAGGGTTGAGCGCGTCCGGCTGGAACGGCCTGATGGCCGCCGCGCTCTCCGAGGTCGGCGGCGTCGAGCGCGCGGCGAGCGCCCTGGGCCTCGGCCTCACCGCGATGTTCGCGGCGTCGGCGGTGGCGCCGTCGGCGTTCGGCGCGCTGGCCGACCATACGTCGCTCGCCCTGGCGTGGGGCGTCCTCTCGGGGGTGGTCCTGCTCGGTCTCGTCCCGATGCTCTGGCTGCGCGCCCACCTCCGACTTCGGTCGCGCAGGTCCGCCACCGGCGCGGGATGAACCGAGGTCGGTCCGCGCCCAGGTGGCGGAATTGGTAGACGCGCTAGTTTCAGGTATTAGTGGCCGCAAGGCCGTGGGGGTTCGAGTCCCTTCCTGGGCACCAAAACGACGAAGTCCGGCACATCGAGAAGATGCGCCGGGCTTTTTGCTTCCAGCAAACCTCCGCGCGGCCGGGATACTGCGTGCCTTGGCGGGCACCCGGAATCGGAGGATGCGGGCGTGAGTTCGGCCTGTGTTACGATGACGATATGCAGCGCACCGAACGCCCGGTCAGCGACAGCGACCTCTCGGCCCTGATCGACCTTCCTCCGCCGCCGACGGGTGCCCGCTGCATGTATGCCATCGCGTTCGATCTCGACACGGAACAGCTTCAGGCGGTCTATCCGAACGAGTCGTGGCGCAACGGCTACAAGGATGTCCGCCGGATCCTCTCCGAGGAAGGCTTCAGCTGGAAGCAGGGCGGCGTCATGTTCGGCGATCCGGCAAAGGTTGACGCGGTTCGGTGCGTGCTTGCGGCGCAACGGCTCGCCCGCGAGCTGCCGTGGTTTACGGATGCCGTCCGCGACATGCGCATGCTCCGCATCGAAGAGAACAACGATCTCCTTCCGGCCGTCGACTTGACCTAGCGCGAGCCGCTCGTGGAATCGAGACAAGAAAAGGCCGCCGTTGCTGGAACGGCGGCCTTTTCTGTCGCACGCGCGACGAACCGCTCCGTTAGAGTGTTACGGCTATCGGATCATCGACGGTGTTCGTCGCGTCGGTGAACAGGATCGTCACGGCGCCGAGCACGAGGATCACCGAACCGATCACGAAGCCGGTCGACCACGAACCCGTCCGGTCGACGAGCACGCCGAAGACGAACGGCGAGATGATGGCAGAGAGGCCGGAGGCCATGTTCATGATCCCCGAGGTCGTCCCGCTGTAGTAGCGTCCGCCGAGATCCATCGCGACCGCCCAGCAGTTCGAGACGGCGCACTCGAGCATGAACAGCGCGCCCGTTTGGAGCGCGACCGAGAGGTACGGATTCGCGACGAACACCGAAGGGATCGTGAACGCCGCCGCGCCGAGGAACGATACGACGATCACGCTGCGGCGCGCGAAGTTGAGGTTCCCGGTGCGGCGCCAGATGGCGTCGGACGCCCATCCGCCGAAAAGGTCGCCGGCGATCGCGCCGATCAGCGGAATGCTCGCCAGAAAGCCGAGCTGAGCGAAGCTGAAGTGGCGGCCCTCTTTGAGATACGTCGGCAGCCACGTCAGATAGATCCAGAGCGTGTAGCCGTAGGCGAAGTAGCTCAGCGTCAGCATCCAGACGTCTTTGTTGCTGAAGATCTTGCCCCACGGCACGGCACGCTTCTCGCCCGTCGTCGCTACCGCGGTGTGTTTCCCGATCGCCTCGATCTCGAGCTGATTGACTTGCTTCGATTCCGAGGGCGCGTTGCGATAATACAGATAGAAGCCGATCGACCACAGAAACCCGATCGCGCCGAGAATGTAGAACGGCGCGCGCCAACCGCCCGTGTACGCGACGATCGCGACGATGACCGGCGGCGCGAACGCAGCACCGGCGCGCGACGCGGCGTGCGAGACGCCCTGTAAGAACCCGCGCATCGTCGGCGGAAACCACGTGGCGAGGGCGCGGGTCGCGACCGGGAACCCGCCGGCCTCACCGGCGCCGAACAGCAGCCGAACGACGAAGAACGAAGCGTAGCTCGACGCGAACCCCGTCAAGATCGAGAACGCCGACCACCAGGCCATGAGTCCGGCGAGCACCGTTCGCGGACCGAAGCGATCGCCGAGCGTCCCGCCGGGAACTTGAAAGATCGTGTACGTGATCGCGAAGGCCGAGAAGATCGACCCCATCACCGTCTTCGAGAAGTGGAACTCCTCGATGATCTTCGGCGCCGTCACGGAGATCGTGACGCGATCGAGATACGAGATGAAGTACAAGAGGCACAGGATTCCAAGAACGACGTAGCGCGTTTTTGACGCGCGTAAGACACCGACGACGACGTCGGCCTTAGTTGCGGACATGGCACCTCCGAGCTACCGCTCGACGAAAAGAACGTTCTTCCGCTTGGTTCTCTGTTCGGGCGTACGAACGTCCGACCGATTTGCAAAGCCGTGCCGGCGCCATCGCGACGCCGGCACCGGGTTTGCTACACCGCGACGGGGACTTTGGGCGTGCCCGACGGGTGCGACGCGCGCACGAGGTGCGCAAGAGCTGCCGAGACGCCGTCGCCGTGCGGAATGCCGGCGACGTCGAGTCCCATTTGAACGCCGCCGAGTGTGGCGACGAGCAGCAGGTCGTTGAAATCTCCCAAGTGTCCGATGCGGAAGACGCGGCCCTTGAGACGGCCGAGTCCGGTGCCGAGCGACATGTCGAAGCGATCGAGGATGATCTCGCGCAGCGCGTCGGCGTCGAACCCGTCGGGAACGTACAGCGCCGTCAGCGAGTTCGAGTACTCACGGGGATCGATGCAGACGATCTCCAAACCCCACGCCTGAGCGGCGGCGCGCGTAGCGGTGCCGTGTCGAGCGTGCCGCGCGAAGACGTTGGCCAAGCCCTCTTCGTGCAGCATCGCGATCGCTTCGTGCAAGCCGTAGAGCATGTTCGTCCCCGGCGTGTAGGGGAAGAAGCCCGACCGATTCGACTCGAGCATCTCCGACCAGTCCCAGTACGACTTCGTCAGGCGCGAGGTCTTCGAAGCGGCGAGCGCCTTCGCGGAGACCGCGTTGAAGCCGAGCCCCGGCGGCAGCATCAAGCCCTTTTGCGAGCCGCCGACGGTCACGTCGACGCCCCATTCCTGGTGCCGATAGTCGATCGAGGCGAGCGAGGAGATCGTGTCGACCATGAAAAGCGCCGGGTGCCCGGCGCGGCTGATCGCGCTGCGCAGCTCGGAGATCCGGCTCGTGACGCCGGTCGACGTCTCATTCTGGACGGCGCAGACCGCTTTGATCGCGTGCGCGCGATCGTCGCTGAGGTAGGCTTCGAGGGCGGCCGGATCGACGCCGTGGCGCCAGTCGCCGGGGACGAAGACGACGTCGAGCCCGAGCTTCGTCGCCATCGCGCGCCAGAGTGCCGCGAACTGGCCCGTCTCGAACATCAGCACGCGGTCGCCGGGCGAGAGCGTGTTGACCAATGCCGCTTCCCACGCGCCCGTTCCGGACGAGGGGAAGATGACGACCGGTTCCTCGGTCTGGAAGATGGTCTTGATCCCGTCCAGCACTTCACGGCCTAGCCGGGCGAAGTCGGGGCCGCGATGGTCCATGGTCTTGCGGTCCATTGCGCGCAGGACCCGGTCCGGGACGTTGGTCGGACCGGGGATCTGGAGGAAATGGGGGCCGCTTCGATACATGTGCTCACCTTCGGGAGGGACTTCGCATATTGCATTCAATATGCGATTTGTCCGAGTCTTTGCATGCAATATGCATGAGAATCCTCTCGCCCTCCAAAATTTCTCATTTGGATCATGACCGTAGCCACATCGATCCCCCGCCTCTCCCTCCACGACGAAGTCGTCGTCCGGCTGCGCGACCTCATCATTCGCGGGGAGTTGCTGCCGAACGAACGTCTGGGGGAGCGCGAGCTCTGCGAGCGCTTCGAGATCTCCCGCACCCCGCTGCGCGAAGCGCTGAAGGTGTTGGCCGCCGAGGGCTTGGTCGAGCTGCTGCAGCACCGCGGCGCGCGCGTCGCCACCCTCACCCGCGCCGACGTCCAGCACATGTTCGAGGTGATGGCCTCGCTCGAAGCCCTCTCCGGGGAGCTCGCCGCGGCGAGGATCACCGAGGAGCAGCTGGCGGAGATCGACGGGCTGCATGCCGCGATGCTCGAGGCGTATCGCGTCCGCGATCTCCCGGTCTACTTCAATTGGAATCAGGCGATCCACGAACGGATCATCATCGCGAGCGGAAATCCCGTGCTGCGCGAGGTCTACCAAGGGCTCAGCGCACGGATTCGCCGCGCGCGCTACGCTGCCAACACGTCCGAGGAACGCTGGGCCGCCGCCGTCCGCGAGCACGAAGCGGTGCTCGGGGCGCTGCACGCCCGCGACGCCGCCGGACTCGCGGCGATTTTACGCGATCACCTGCACAAGAAGTGCGAGGTCGTTCTCGCCCACCTTGCCACGGACGAACGGTTCTAAACGGCATTGTGCGTGACATGCGCATGCGCCTCGTCGAAGACAAGAGCGCTCTGCTTCCCGCCTTCGATGTGACCTAGCGGCCCGAGTCGCGCCATCATGAGCCGGTCAAGTCGACGTTCCGCGGCTGAGGGTGAACTGCTGCTGAAAGAGGCTGCGTTTCGGGACGCATTGATCGTCGCGCTGCAAGCGTGTGCTGGAGGACGCTGGGGATTGTTCGGCCAGAACGACGCGGCTCTCAAAAACGTGGGCCGCAACGCCGACCACTACGAATCGAACGACGCGCGAGAATTGTTGGGACGGGCCGACGAGATCGCGAACCTCCGATCGAAACTCGGGTTCGCGGAAACGAGTCCGCTCGTGAAGCGGTTCTTGGCCTACCGGGCGATGCGCGGGAGTACTGTCCTGGGCGAACCGAAGCTGGCAACGCGATTCCTTGAGGAGATCGAGAAGACGTGAGAACTTCGCGCGACGCGTCGGCTTGCGGCCGGCATTTGCGATTGCGCTCGGTGAGACGCTGGCTGCGTGGTACGGGACCGTCGCGCCGTCTCCCGGCGGTGCGTTCGCGTTCGACGTGTCGGTGAGCGGGCGCGCGTCGTCCGCGCCGCTGTTGCGGCTTGCGGCCGTGACGGTGCCGCTGCTCGGTGCGTGACGCGGGCCGTTCGACAAGCTCAGGGTGACGGGGGCTTTTCTGTCGTTGGCATTGAGAAGAGGTTGGCGAAGGTTTTTAGGTAGTGTTCGGAGCCGGTGGGGACGAGGGACAGCCAGGTTTTCAGCAGGCCTTCGGGTGAGAGCGTGGTCGTCGCGTCCACCATGCGCTGCTGCAGCGGGGCGAGGACCGCGGCCTGCATCGGCTTGAGGTCGGGGAGGCCGAGGAACTCGCGCGCTTCTTCGGCCGTGCACTCGACCTCGACGTTGAACTTCACGGGTTCGGCTCCTCACGAATGGTGCGAAAGGCGGAGGCTTCTGTGGGGCACATGATCGCCCTTCGGGCCCTGGTTCCGCGGTTTTGCGGCAGGTGCGGCGGGGATCGGCGGCGCTCAAGAGAGGATGATCGTTCGCGCGATCTTGCCGGCCGACGAGGAAGCGTACGGGACGATCCTCGAGCGGACCAGTCCGGAAGATCGCTATTGCCGCTTCTTCCATCACGTCGATCACTTCGATCCCGCCGAAGTGCATCGGTTCGTCGAAGAACGCGACGACATGATCGGCGTCATCGCGGAAGAGGCCGGCGTGCCGCTCGGCGCGGCGCATGCGGCCTTTCTCGACGCGGTGACCGCGGAACTGGGCATCGTCGTTTCGCAGGACGCGCGCAAGCTCGGCGTCGGCAGCGCGCTGCTCGCGGAGTTGGTGGAGCAGTTGAAAGCGCGCGGGTTCTCGCGGCTGGCCGCCGTCTCGTTGCGGGACAACGGCGCGTTCGAGGCGCTGGCGCGACGGACCGGCTTCACGATCGAACGCGCGGACGGCGACGCGCTTTGGTGGATGCTGCTGCTGGACGAAGCGCTCGTTCGATGACATCGCGCTGATGATCGGCGACTCCGTAGCCCGCACGCCGCCGACGATGGTGCGCGCGAACGGGATCGAGTTGTGCTACGACACGTTCGGCGATCCAGCGAACCCGCCGCTGATCCTCATCATGGGCCTCGCCGCACAAATGGTCGTGTGGGACGAGAACTTCTTGCGCATGCTCGCCGCCAAAGGCGTGTGGGTCATTCGTTTCGACAACCGGGACATCGGCCTCTCGACGAAGTTCCCGCAGGCACGCACGCCGAGCGTCGCAGAGATGATCGTCACGCAGCTGACACGGATCACGATCCGCGTCCCGTACACGCTGCGCGACATGGCGGCTGACACGGTCGGCCTGATGGACGCACTCGGGCTGCCGGCCGCGAACGTCGCGGGGATCTCGATGGGAGGAGCGATCGCGCAAGAGATCGCGATCGAGTTCCCGCATCGGGTGCGCACGCTGACGTCGATCATGTCGTCGACCGGCGATCCGAAGCTCCCGCGCGCGACCCCGAAAGCGACTGCCGTGCTGCTGCGGAAGACGCCGGCGGAGCGCGAAGCCTATCTCGAGCAGTACGTCGACTCGTGGCACGTCCTCGCCGGTGACGCCTTCCCGTTCGATCCGGCGCGGATGCGGCGGCAGGGTGAACGGTCGTACGACCGGGGGATCAACCCGCCCGGCGTCGCGCGCCAACTCATGGCGATGATCGCCTCAGGAAACCGCACCACGGCGCTCCGGAAGCTGACCGTTCCGACGCTCGTGGTGCACGGATCGATCGACCCGCTGATCCCGCCCGCGCACGGCCGCGCGACGGCCGGCGCGATCCCAGGCGCCGTCCTCTCGTTGTATGAGGGGATGGGGCACACGCTGCCGCGGGAGGTGTGGGACCGACTCACGGACGAGTTGGCGCGACACGCAGCCGTGAATTCCTGAGGAGGAGGTCCGATGTCCGCACATCCGTGGGAGAAATCGTATCCACCGCCGGCTCGCTGGGACGCGGAGATCAAAATCGGTCCCGTCTACGAGGCGCTCGACGAGGCTGTCAATCGGTTCGGCGACCGCCCGGCAGTCGAGTTCATGGGCGTGCGCGTGACGTATCGCCAACTGCGCGATCTCGCGAATCGCGCCGCCAAAGGCTTTCAGAAACTTGGCGTCGGTCCGGGCGTGCACGTCGGCCTGTATCTGCCCAACACGCCGCACTATCTGGTCGCGTTCTTCGGCATCCTCAAAGCGGGCGGAACGGTCGTGAACTATTCCCCGCTCGACGCGGAAGCGGTCCTCTCGCATAAAGTCGAGGACAGCGAGACGACGATCCTCGTCACGCTCGATCTGCCGATGCTCTACCCGCAGATGGCGGCGCTCGTCGGCCACGGCGGTTTGAAAACGCTCGTGATCGGCGGCATGGGCGACCTCGCCGGCTTCCCCGAGTTCGCGTCGATCACGCTGCCGAAATCAAACGATCTCGTGACGTACGACGACACGCACGTTCCGTTCGTCTCGCTGCTCGACAACGACGGCGCGTACGCGCCGCACCCGATCGACGATCCGGCCGAGACGATTGCGGTGCTGCAATACACCGGCGGCACGACCGGTTTGCCGAAGGGCGCGATGCTCACGCATGGCAACCTGACCGCCGCCGGCAGCCAGTACATCGAGACGACGAAGGGCGAGCCGCCGGTGCTCACGCCGGGTCAAGAGCGCTGCCTGTTGGTGCTGCCGCTCTTCCACATCTACGCGCTCACGTCGTGCATGCTGCTCTGCATCCGGCTCGGCGCGGAGATGGTGCTGCAACCGCGCTTCGATCTCGAAGCCGTCATCAAGGAAATCGCCGCCAAGAAGATCACGATCTTCATGGGCGTGCCGACGATGTTCACGGCGATGCTCATGTATCCGGGGATCGCCGACGTCGATCTCTCCTCGCTGAAGTTCTGCGGTTCCGGCGGCGCGCCGCTGCCGCTCGAAGTGCAGCAGCGCTTCCAAGCCCTGGCGGGCTGCACGCTCAACGAAGGCTGGGGGATGACGGAGACGTCGCCCGCCGGTACGTTCACGCCGATGCACGGGCAAAGGAAAGAAGGTTCCTGCGGAATCCCGGTTCCGCGCGTCGTGCTGAAGTTTGCGGACGTCACCGACCATGCGAAGTACGTCACGCTCGGCGAACGCGGCGAGATCTGCATCGCCGGGCCGAACGTGATGAAGGGCTACTGGAAGAACCCGCAAGCGACGGCGGACTCGATGACGGCCGACGGCTTCTTCCGCACCGGCGACGTCGCGTACATGGACGAGGACGGCTTCGTCTTCATCGTCGACCGCATCAAGGACATGCTATTGTGCGGCGGCTACAACGTGTATCCGCGCAACATCGAAGAGGCGATCTACACGCACCCCGCGGTCGCCGAATGCTCGGTCATCGGCGTGCCCGACGAATACCGCGGGCAATCGCCCAAAGCGTTCATCGCGCTCAAGCCGGGCGCCGAACCGTTCACGATCGACGAGATCAAGGTGTTCCTCAAGGACAAGCTCGGCAAGCACGAGATGGTGCAGCTGATCGAGTTCCGCGAATCGCTGCCGAAAACGCCGGTCGGAAAGATCCTCAAGACCGCGCTGTACGAAGAGGAGGCCCGGCGGCGCGCGACAGCCGGCGTGACGGCCTGAGATGGCAGACTCCGCCAAGGATCCGATGGCGCTCTGGCGCGATCTGCTCGGCCAGTGGGAGAAGAGCGTGAACACGCTTGCCAATCAGACGATGGGCTCGGAAGAATACAGCCGTTCGATGAACGGCGCGATGGGTGTGACGCTCAAGATGCAAGAGTCCATGAAGGACGTCATGGCGACGTATCTGGCGAACATGAACCTACCGAGCCGGGTGGATTTCACGCGGCTCGACGAGCGCGTGCAGGGGATCGAAGGACGCCTCGATCGCATCATCGCGCTGCTCGAGCGCGGCGCGCTCGGCGGCCCCGCGCCCGCAACGCCGGCGGCGCCGCGCCCGCCGCGCACGAAGCCGTCCGCCCCCGGCCGAGCCCAGGGATTGACGTGAACGCGGCACCGGGCGGCGCGGAAACCCTCACCCGCATCCAGGGTGAGGTCGAACGCGCCATCCAGCGCAGCCTCAAAGGAATCGAATACATCGCCTCGCCGTCGATCGCGGTGGGACCGACGCCCAAAGACGTCCTCTACGAGCAAGGGACGCTGCACCTGTATCACTACCATCCGATGAGCGACGAGATCTATCGTATCCCGATCCTGATCGTGATGGCGACGAGCAATCGCGGCTACATCCTCGATCTCGCGCGCGGCCAGAGTTTTGTCGAGTTCCTGCTGGTTCGGGGCTACGACGTCTACCTGATCGATTGGAGCCCGCCGAGCGCGGCCGAAAAGACGCTGCGCTTCGAGGACTACACGCAGCGCTTCATCCCGGAATGCGTGCGGCGCGTGCACGAGGACAGCGGCGAAGAAGACCTCACGATCATCGGCTACTGCATGGGCGGCGTGCTCTCGGTGATGTACGCGGCGCTGCATCCCGAAGCAACGCTGACGAACCTCGTGTGCTTCACCACGCCGATCGACTTCTCGCAGATGGAGCTGTTCGCGAAGTGGTCCGACAAGCGCTACTTCGACGTCGACCGGCTGGTCGATGCGACCGGGAACGTCCCCTCGGAGCTGATCTTTCAGTCGTTCGACATGCTGCGCCCGGCGACGCGCATCGCGGGACAGCTGCAGCTGTGGGACAACATGTGGGACGAGAACTTCGTCAAGTCGTTCCGCGCGTTCGAACGCTGGTCGACCGACACGCTGCCGCTGGCCGGCGAGTATTTCCGCCAAACGATCAAAGAGCTGATCTGGGAGAACCGGTTGTTCAAGAACGAGATGCAGGTCGGCGGACGGGTCGCGGATTTGCGCAACATCACCGCGCCGATCTTCCACGCGATGGCCGAACACGACCACATCGTCCCGTACGCGGCGGCAAAACCGCTGCTCGAGAACGTCGGCTCGGCCGACAAGGAAGAGGTCGTGCTCAAAGGCGGACACGTCAGCCTCGTCGCGGGAGCGAACGCCTCGAAGCGCCTGTGGCCGAAGCTCGATGCGTGGCTCGCGGGACGTTCGGTATGAACGGCGCCGAAGCGCGCGCGTATCCGCGCACGGTGGGCGTCGGCGGTGCCGAGGTCGAGCTGCGTTCGATGCGTGCCGGCGACGAGGCGGCCGTGCTCGCGTTCGCGCGCGAGCTGCCGACCCACGATCTGCTGTTCTTGCCGCGCGACATCACGCATCCGAAAGTGCTTGACGCCTGGGTCGGCGAGATCGAACGCGGCGCGATGATCAGCCTGCTGGCCGTGCGTGGCGGCGACGTGGTAGGAAACGCGACGATCGTGCGCGACCCGCTGTCGTGGTCGCCGCACGTCGGTGAGCTGCGCGTCGTGGTCGCGCGTTCGATGCGCGGCAACGGCCTCGGCCGCATCCTCACCGAAGACGCCTCGTCGATCGCGATCGGTTTGGGGATCGAGAAGCTCGTGGCGCATATGACCGCCGACCAGTTGGGCGCGATCGCGGTCTTCGAAACGATGGGCTACCGCGCGGAAGCGCTGCTGCGCGAGCACGTGAAAGATCGCGACGGCCGCAAACACGACCTCGTCATCCTCAGCCACGACGTCGAAGGCTTCCGCACCCGAATGGCCGCCTACGGCCTCGACGGCACCGCCGAATGAGCGACGTCTCCGAACTCTTCTCTCTCAGAGGTCACACGGCGCTCGTGACCGGCGCGTCGAGTGGCCTGGGGCGGCATTTCGCGCGGGTGCTGCACGATGCGGGCGCGTCGGTCGTGCTGGCTGCGCGGCGCGTCGACCGCATCGAAGCGGATGCCGAGGCATTCGGCGAGCGCGCGACCGCGCTGCGGATGGACGTCGCCGACGAAGCGTCGATCCTGGACGGCTTCGAGCAGCTCGCGAAATCGCATCCACCGATCGACATTCTCGTCAACAACGCCGGCATCAGCGGATCGAGCATGATGCTGCAGATGGAGACCGCCGAGTGGGACGACGTCGTCGCGGTCAACCTGCGCGCGCCGTTCTTGGTCGCACGCGAAGCTGCACGCCGGCTCGTCGCGGTCAAGACGCCCGGCACCATCATCAACATCGCGTCGATCCTCGGGATGTTCGTCGCGCCGGCGCTGGCGCCGTACATGGCCAGCAAGGCCGGGCTGATCCACCTCACGCGGAGCATGGCGCTCGAATTCGCGCGCTACAAGATCCGCGTCAACGCGATCTGCCCCGGCTATTTCGATACCGAGATCAATAGCGAGTTTCTGCAGACCGAGTACGCGCAGGCGATGATCAAGCGGACGCCCCAGCGGCGCATCGGCGACCTCAAAGACCTGACCGGCCCGCTGCTGCTGCTGGCCTCGGACGCCGGCGCCTACATGACCGGAACGGCGCTCGTGGTCGACGGTGGTCAAAACAGCAACTCGCTCTAAAGGCGGGCGGCAGGTTGGCAGTCCTCTGCGACAAAAGGGTGAGTCATCTGGTATCGATGTTTGTCGGTTTCTGGTTCGTGCCGCGGGCGCTAGGGAACGACGAATCGTAAGGATGTTGAACCTGTGACGACTGCCGATTGGGCCGGGTCCATTGCTCGCGAACACCAGGGGCTGCGTGCTCCCTCGAAGCTGCTCTGGCTGACCGAGTACCGCTCGATTTGGGAATTCGGCTTCGCGCTGACCGCAGCTCCACTGCTCATGACGGCGCCGCGTGGCGACGGGCATCCGGTGCTCGTGCTGCCGGGATTTCTGGTGAGCGACGTCTCCACCGCGATGCTGCGCAATTACCTCAACCTGCTCGGCTACGACGCGCACGGATGGGAATTGGGCCGCAACTTCGGCGGCATCAAGAAGAACCGCGCCGGCCTGCGCAAGCGCCTCGCTGAGATCTTCGCGAAGACCGGCAAGAAAGTCACCGTGATCGGCTGGAGCCTCGGCGGCGTGTACGCGCGCGACCTCGCGCTCGCGATGCCCGAAGCGGTGCGTTCGGTGATCACGCTGGGCAGCCCGTTCTCGCGCAATCCGAACGCCAGCAACATCAGCGACGTCTACGAAGCGGTGAGCGGCGAAGGCGAGTGGGAAGACGGCTCGCGCGTCGCGCACGAGTTCGACGCGATCGCCGGCGACCTCGCAGTCCCGTCGACGTCGATCTTCTCGAAGGTCGACGGCATCGTCAGCTGGCGCACGTCCGTGCTGCGAACCAACGACCGCACCGAGAACATCGAAGTCCTCGGCGCAAGCCACATCGGCTTAGGCGTGAACGCACCTGTGCTGTGGGCCGTCGCCGACCGTCTCGCCCAACCCGAAGGCTCGTTCGCCCCCTTCAAACGCAACGGCCCCTTCGCCCTCGCCTACGCCCGCTAAACCGCGTGCCCTAGCACCAGCGCGGCGTGCAGCGCGAGACCGGCGGCTCCGCCGACGATGCTGCCGTTGACGCGGATGAATTGAAGATCGGGCCCGAGTTCGAGCTCGATCTTTTCCGTGACCTCGGCGGTGTCCCACTTCTGGACGATCTCGCTGATCAGCAGTGAGAACTGCCGGCGAAACTGCATCAGCACCGCTTCCGCGCCGTCGCTGAGCTTCACGTTCAACCGCGCGACGACGGCGGGCTCATCGAGCAGTCCCTGCGCGACACGCGCCGCGATTCCGCTGAGGCGCGTTTCGCCCGGCGCGTCGCCGAGCGCCGCCGGGACGTGTTCGAGCCGCGATTTGACGGCATCCCACGCGATCGTCACCAGGCCGTCGAGTTCGGAGCCGTCGACGATCTTGGCCTTGAGCCGCTCGGCGCTCTGCGCCATCGCGGGATCGTCGCGCAGACGCATCGTCAGTTCCTCAACGTATGCATCGAATGCGAGACGCATCGGATGGCTCGGCGTCTTGGCGATCTCGTCGACGAGTTCGACCATGCCGTCGACGAAGCGGTTGACCACGTACGCGTCGAGCCAGCCCGGCGTC
Source organism: uncultured candidate division WPS-2 bacterium (assembly GCA_937927945.1). GTDB lineage: Bacteria > Vulcanimicrobiota > Vulcanimicrobiia > Vulcanimicrobiales > Vulcanimicrobiaceae > Vulcanimicrobium. The sequence continues at coordinate 63,197 of CALEYW010000072.1, forward strand.
AGCAGCGACTGCTTGCCGAACCGGCGTTTGATCTCGTCGCGCTGACCGTCGAGCCACGCGGCGACGACCGGCAAGATGCGTTCGAGGACGCGCTGGTGGAGCTTGTCGGCGGTGACGATCGCGAGGATGTCCGCGCCGGTGCGCGCGAGGTCGAGCCGCGCGATCTCTTCGGCCGCGACGCGGCGGATCACCGCTTCGATCTCTTCGTCGTCGACCGCGTCGATCAGCCGCGGCGTGAGCGCGCGGAACGTGACGAAGATGCTGCGGCAGTTCGCGGGGACGGCGAGCCAGCGCAGCAGATGGCCGGCGAGATCGAGCTCGCGCAGCCGCGCCGCGATGTTGCTCGGCGTGAGGAAGTTCTCTTCAACGAAGACCCCGAGCTCCGCGCCGATGCGGTTCTTGTTGTTGGCGACGATCGCGGTGCGCGGAAACGGAATGCCGCCGGGATGACGGAACAGCGCGACGACCGCGAACCAGTCGGCGAGCCCGCCGATCAGCGCCGCCTCGCCAAACGCTTCGACCCAGGCGAGGAACGGATACGCCGTCTTGAAGCGCGCCGACAATGCGAAGACGATCGCCATCACGGCAAGCAATGCCGTGGCGATCGTCTGCATGCGCCGCAAGCGCGCGCGCTTGCGGTCCGCCGGGACGTCCCCGCTGCGGATGATCAGGACGAGTTAGGCTTCTTTGGTGCCGTCGGCGGCGGGCGCTTCGGGCTTCACGGCGACGGACTTGAACAGGCTGACCAGCTGATTGACGTACTCGTTCTGCTGCTCGATGAGCTTCACGGCGTAGGACGCGTTCAGTTCGTTGATCTGCGTCACGACGGCCGGGACGTTGCCGAGGTTCGCCGAGCCGGGGATCTTGCTGGTCGCGTTGTTGACGAGGTCGCGAACCGAGTTGACGGCGGCGATCTG
>CALEYW010000073.1 GCA_937927945.1 uncultured candidate division WPS-2 bacterium
AAGCCGTCCGTAACGCTCAGCAACCCCAGGCGACCCTAAAAGAACGGGTTGTGGGTCCGTTATTGGAACGAAAGGAACGGCGTTGTTATAGCCTTTTTCGAGTAAGGCGACCGTCAGCGGTGCCCATTTCGTGCCCCTCGCCCTGCTGCAGCCGATCGCCGAGCCTGTCAACGGCATCGCGTTGGGCATCCGCGATGAGGTGAGCGTAGGTCGACAGGGTTGTCGTGGCGCTCGCGTGTCCGAGTATGTTCGACACGCTCCGCACGTCGGCGCCGCCGACGAGCATGTACGTCGCCGCGGTGTGCCGGGCGTCGTGTAGGCGCAGCGACGTTATCCCAGCCGCCTTGGCGATGCGTCCGTATGACTTCGTCGCATCGAGGGGCTGGAGACGGCGCCCAAGCCCGTCCGTGAAGATCGGGGCTGCAGGATCGGCAAGGTATGCGGGACCCGCGGCGAGGCGATCCTGCGCCTGTAGCACTCGCTGGCGCCTCAGCGCCTCAATAGCGACGCGGGAAAGCGGTGCCGTGCGCGCGCGGCCGGTCTTGGTCGACTTCAAGAGCCCGCCGTCGCGCGTCTCCGTAAGGCTGCGCGAGACAAATACCGTCGCGCGTTCGAGGTCTACGTCGCCCCATTGGAGCGCGCAGAGCTCGCCCCGTCGCATCCCTGTCGCGAAGGCGAGCGTGACGAACGGCCCCCAGCGAGTCGCCGAGGCCGCGCCCATGATGCGGTCTATCTCATCGGCCGACAGCGCGTTCGCGTTAGAGCGTGGGACGGTCGGTGCCTTGACGGCCGCTAGCGGGTTCGTCGCGGCGAGTTGCATCCGAAGTGCCCAGCGCCACGCCGTGCTGAGCAGAACGAACGCATGGCGGCACGTTTTTGCGCTCAAGGGTTTGCCTTTGTGCCCGCCCCGTGCACGTAGATCGGTCATCCATTCCGAGACGTGTGCCGGCTTCGTCTTTGCGAGCGTTTTCTCGCCTAGGTGAGGGACGATCAGCCGATCGACCAGCGTGCGGTATCTGGCGAGCGTCGATGTCTCCAGCCGGTCCGACCCGTCCTTGAGGTAACGTTCGAGCAGGTCTGCGATCGTAACCGTACGCGGAGAAAGGTCAGTCCCACGATCCCGCGCGCCGATCGCGTCGCGCTCTGCCTTCTCGGCCTCTTTCTGAAGCCGAAACGTGCCGAGCGAGCGTTGACGTCGCTTCCCGTCTACGCCGTTGTCGATGTCGATCCTAACGGCCCATCGTCCAGACTTTCGCTTGTAGACGCTCACGCTACGGGCTCGGCGACATCGGCCATTGCGAGAACGCGCGCGACTTGTACCGGATTCCAGGGGCGGCCGTGACGGGTAAGGTCACCTTCGCCGCTCAAGCGGCGCGCAATCGCGCGTAGCGATAGCCCCTCGGCGCGAAGCGACCGAAGGACCGGCGCCAGGTCGGCGTATGCCTCACGGCGCTTCTCAGCGTGGACTCTCGATGCGGCGGCGACGCCGCGCATCGTTCCTTCGCGCGTGCGGTTCGTGGCGATCGTCGCCCCGAGCACCGTGCCGCGCTCTTTTGCGGCTGCGAGAGCGGCCTTCGTGCGCTCGCTGATCGCGCGAGCTTCGTTCTCGGCGACGGCGGCGAGGATCTGAATCGTCATCCGGTTCGCGGTGGGATTGTCGACGGCTATGAAGTCCACGCCGCTACGATGCAGAGTCGCCGTGACGTAGACCGACCGCGCGAGGCGGTCGAGCTTCGCGATTACAAGCGTCGCTTTCGCGCGCTTCGCGTGGGACAGCGCCTTCCGAAGCTCGGGCCGGTTCGCCAGGTCGTCCTTCTTGCCCGTCTCAACCTCGGTGTATTCGGCGACGATCGTGCAGCCGGCCGAAGCCGCGTACTGCGCGACGGCGGCGCGCTGGCCGTCAAGGCCGAGCCCCGATCGTCCCTGGCGCTCGGTGCTCACGCGGTAGTAGGCGACGAATCGGCTTCCCATCCCCGGAGTGTAACAGAAATTAGGACGGTCGTCCAGGGATTTGTTACGATAGGGCTTTCCCCGCCCGGCTCGCTCGATCATCGGTGGCTTCACCCTACCCCCTCTCAATTTTCTTTGATTTGATTGAGGCGACTGAGTTGACTGTCGCCTCAGTTGCCTCAGTCGCCTCAATCGCTACTGCGAGGGGGTTGCGCTGAAGCGAATGGGGTTCCGCTAGCGACCACGACGTTCTGCGAGGAAAGCCGCTCTGCTCCATGACGACGTGAATCCGCTTCGCTGCCCTCAAGGTCGTCGCACGGGCGAAACCCGCCTTGCGGGCCGAATCGTATACGTCCGCGGACGGTCGCGGGCCGTTCGCCAATTCGTCTCGGATCAAGTCGGCCGCTGCGTCCCGAACCCCGCCGTCCTCGGCGGTCCCCGCCGCCATCACTTCGTCGGCCGTCACGTCGACCGTATCGCCCCAGGCGACGCGCCCGACCGTTCCCTTGAAGCTCGGTATTTCGATGCCCTCGATCGTGAACCCGATCGTCGGGCCAGTCTCGCCGACATTGCTGCCCGCGTGCGAGAATAGACGGCGGCTCGGGTCGTTCTTGTCTGGACCGATAGATACCGTCGACCGCGCGATCGAGGCGTAGCCGACGCTGCCGATGCCCTTGTTAAGCGCGGTTCCGTCGCTCTTGGTGACGTGCCGAACGAGGATCGCTCCGATGCCAAGCTCGCGGACCATCGCGACGAATGGCCCCATCCTCGCGTACGCCTCGACGTAGCTGTTCCCGTCTTGCGTGCCAAGCATCGCGAACGTCCCGTCGATGAATACGAGGTCGGCTTGCATCGTTGCCAAGGCGCGCTGTAGGCCGCCCAGGTCGTGAAGAAACGAGGGCGTACGATCTACGCCGTCCTCGGTGACGCGCACGAGCTCGACGCGCGCTAGATCCGCGCTCGCCGCGATGAGGCGCGGGATGATCGTTCGCGATGGATCGTCCTCCGCGGTTATGATCGCCGCGCGGCCCTTGGCGAGATCCGTGCCGTTGAACGCATCGCCGCGCGTCAGTCGCGCGATGAGGTCGAGCGCCGCCATCGTCTTGCCCGACTTGGTCACGCCCTCGAACCACGTCACCTCGCCACGCGGGACGTAGGGCGGGAACACATATTCCGTTTCCAGCGGTGCGATCGTCGCCGCAGAGATGAGTTGGACGATGCGCCCTTCTCGCGTCTCGTCGCGGCCGACCACGCGCAACCGCGGTGCCGGGCGCGACGCCGCCTGCTGGCTCGTCATCGGACGTCCCTCCGAAGTATCGCGCACGCCGCGCGGTCGAGAGCGCGTTCGTGGCGTTCGCGCTGTACGGCCGCGTGCGCCGCTTCTGCGCGCTTGAGGGCGACGAGGAAGGCAGGGTCCTGGCGGTCGACAAGATCGTCGCCGAGAGGCTCGTCATCGATACGCTGAAGCGCGCGTCGCACGATGCAAATATCGCAGGCGCAGCGACCGCCGTGGAGGGACTGGAGGAACCGGGCGTTCCCCGCGGCTTGGAGGCGAGACAGGGCGCCGTTCATCGCGCGGCTCCTTCGCCCTTGCGGAAGCGGATTTGCCGTTCGCGCCGACAGATGCCGATCGCGAAGCGAACGAGGAAGTCGTGCGTCGCAGCGTTCTTTGGCTCGTGAAATTCGCGGTGGAGACGGCAAAAGCGCGGCGTCGCATCGTATATGTACGCTAGCCGCTCAACGTTTCTACCTGAGCGCATGTATGACGTTTTGATCGGCTCAACGCCGTGAGCGAAAAGCCATCCGACCTCGCTTGACGAGAAAATTATGATGCGCTGTTGGGATTCCATGTTTGGAAAACCGCCTTGAGATTCGGCGCCTGACGCGCCTTGACGGCTTCGTCGCCGCTGGACTCAGGTCTAACCTAACCCGTCACGGACTCTTGTCAACCTGGTCCCGTAGTTTTGGTCCCTTGACGCTCAGCGTTGGTTCGGTAAGGGAAGAATGTCGGCCGCAGCGCCGACGCCCAGAACGGAGAAATCATGAAGTCACAGGTCACCATCCCAATCACGATCCGCCGCGTAAGGCTCGAGCGTATCCAGCGCGGTTTGCTGCAAGAGCAGGTCGCACGAAACGTGGGCACGCTTGTGTGTACGTTGCATCGGATCGAAAACGACCCACATCGAATTCCGAAGTCGCCGCTTTTCGAGAAGATCGAGGAATTCTACGGACTCCCCTTCGAGGCTCTGTCGCAGCAGGTCGAGATCGCCGGTGACAGCGCGCTTGGTCGCCGTACGCAGCTTCTCGCTCGCCGTCGCGCGCAGCGTGCAGCATGACCGGCACGATGACGGGTCCCGGCTCGGCTCACGCCCTGCTCTGCGACCTGAACGCTACGCTCGTCGCACAGCGCCGCCTCGCTGCCGACATTGCATCGCGTCCGCGGTTGGTGAACGATCGGCAGAAGGACGACCCGCAAGTAAAGGTCCTGGTCGCGAAGCTCCTCGACCTGCGGTTTCGGTACCGCGAAACCGTCGAGCGCGAGAGCGCAGAGATCATCGCCGATGCCGAGAGCCAGCTCGATGCGCTCCGGGAGCAGGTTGCAGCCGCTAACGCCATCGTCAGATCCGATCCGATGTCGCTCGGTGCGGAAGTGAAAGCCGCTCGACAGATCATCGCGCAGCAGGACGCGATCTTGAACCGGATCGCCGATGCGACCGCCAAGATGATCTTGGTCCGCGAGGCGTAACGTGCCGTACGCGAATCCGGACGAGCAACGCCGCGCCGGTCGCGAAAGTCAACGGCGCCGGCGGGCGGCGGCAAAGGCCGCTGAACCCGGTGCGACGCCCATCCCGGAGATAGCCGACGCGGACGTTAAGCTCCAGACGACGGCCGACTGCATCGCCTCGTACGAGCTTGCTGTTCGGATCGCCCTCCGCAGCCCCGAGGTCGACCCCGGTACGAAGTCGCGCTTGCTGGTATCGGCGGCATCCGCGGCGGCGCGCACGCTTGAAGCGCGTGACTTCGAGACGCGCCTCGCCGCGCTGGAGGATGCGACATGAAGCCGCGTGGAGCAGACGCGAAGCCGCGCGAACGGCGCCTGACCTCGCCGCGCGATCGGCGCCTCGCTGCCCTAGAAGCACGCGCCGACGTCAACGCCTTCGATTTAGACGAATACCGCCAAGCCAATTACAGCCGCCGGTCCGCTGAGCTTGGGATTCCCGAATATCATCCGTCCCTCGAGGAGCAGATCGAGCTCCGCGACCTTACGCGACGGCACCCGATCGCGAGCCTATACCTTCATGGAGCCAACGATGAGTAATGCCGCGTCAGACCGGACTACCTATAGCAGAACACCTTGCGGGCGCGTTCCGAGCGTCCTGGACCGCGAGGCGATCGCTATCGGGCACGGCGCGGGGGCGGCATGAGCAATCACGTGACAGTCGGCCAAGACGCCATCCGTCAACTGCTTCGCCCGAAGTCGCCCGCGAAGAAAGCGATGATCGAGTCGGGCGCTCGTGTCACGGGAATCGACCGAGAAGCAAAGACTGCAACACTACACTTCGGGAACCTTCCAGCAGAAGTCGGGCACGGGCTCGCTCAATCCATCGGTTCCCCGGCATCCCCCAAAGTGCTAAGCCTTCGATCGGCGGGCAAGAGCGTTGCGGCAAGAGCGATACAGGCTTGGGGCGGCGCGCCCATCGAGGGCGTGGTCGTGACGGTGCAGGTTGACAGCGATTCCGACGTCGATGCGATCGGAAGGGGCGGCGTCATCGTTGCGGTCGATGAGGCGCGCGCGCTTGGACTTGCGCCCGAGCGGCCGGCGCACCTCGATGGCTGAAACAACGCGGAACGCGCCGTGCCCATGCGATTCGACCGTGAAAGTTAAAAGGTGCTGCGGCCTCCTCGGATTTTAGCTATGGCTTCGACGTGGATGCCCGGCTCGACGCAGCCGCCGAAGCGAAGTCGGTGGAAGGCTTGGATCGCAGCGCCCTCGGGCGCGCGGTTTAAGGCCAGCAGGACGCGCGACGGCTCGCAGGATGAGGCCCTTCAGGCCATCCGCGAGCCGTTCCGTGCTTCCTGGGGCTCCCGTTGGGCACCGCGCGCGGACTCCATCGATCAATGTTAAGGGGATTCTGGGGGTTATATACTTGACGCACCAGGATGGTCAATAAGAAGGGCGCCCCTTGGCGCCCTTGACCTACCAGATGCTAAAGAAAATGTCCGAAAACCAATGCCGCCGCCGTCGCCAGTTGTCCGGCGAGAAGTCGATCGCGGTGCGGGTCGCGGCCTTCGGCTTTTGGGCGCGACGAGGCTTCGTCTGCTCCATGGCTCTTATCATACCTATCGGCGGAGCATTGTAAACGATTTAGGACGCAGGCGTCAACCCCAGAGCCGCCAGGGCTCTAACCAACCCCGCCCGATAAGCCCCAGCCTCACAGGGAGGTTCGTCAGGTCCATGGTTAGGGGAATTGCCTCCATCTGGTCAACCGCCAACTTGCCGGCTTGGATACCTCGATACCGGTAATCCAGAATCGGAATACCGCGTGTTGGCAACCGGACGCTTGCCGAGATTTCCTTTCCTCTGCTGGCCTTTTTATACGCGCGACGGATTGCTACGTGAACCTGTCGGACCATGCTGGGCTCCGGCTTGAAGCCGTATGAGAGCCACATATATCGACCGTCTAGAACCGCGTCCAGCGAGATTTTCGCAATGCCGTTCTTCGCGTAGTAATTGACGGCACGGCCGAACATCCATCGGCCGATCCCGTGGCGTTTAAAGGCGTTGTCCGTGATGAAGAACTCTTGGTGATCAGCGTGCCATTGTTCACGAGTGAAAAGAAAGCGTCGGTTAAAGTAGCCGATCTGACGAGCGGATTGCGCGCATCGTATCGTGCCGCGCACGTTGATTCCGCCGCCGCGTTCAAAGGCGCTCGCGTCCGATCTGAACAGAGGTGTTGCTACGGTGTAGACGGTTCTCAAGTCGTCGGCGGTGATAATAGTGGGCGCCCCTCTTGGCCATGGCAACGCAAGCCTGAGTTTGCGAGCAGACCATCGCTGATGATATAACTAGGGGGTACCCGAGCCCACCCTTGCGGAAGGGCCCGGGTAATAAGACCCTCTCTTTGGACTCGATGCACGTTGCCTTGATCGGGGACACGGATCCATCACCTCCTCTCCGGAGGGCGAGAGGGAAAAGACCGAAGCTCAGGTTGCCGCCTGGGCTTCGTTACTTTGTGCGGGGGCGGGGTTCTCGGTCGCGTATTTTTTCATCGCGTCGATCCAACTGATCAGCGCGTTCCGGTCCTCGGTCGAGAGTGCGATTAGGTCGACCGACACGTAGAGCGTCGCTGAGCCCCCGCTCTTGAACCGCACGACCATCGCGGACGAGCCAGCGGGCTTTTCGAGAGGCGTCGTGCCAGAGCCTCCCGCGTTCGATCCTGCGGCACGTTGCGATTTTGGCGGCCTTGGTGCGCGTGGCCGAGCGGGTCCGCTGGCCGCGCCACGCGGCCGCGTTTTCTTCACATAGGTAGAGAGGGGAACATTCCCCAAGCGGGCGAGTGACAAGAAGAACGCGACGGACTTCCGGATGGTATCCCCGGTGATCTTGTACGTCTCGCGGAACCGCTCATCAATCTGCGCTTGTGTGGCGGAGGCCAGGTCGAGGCCGTCTATCGCGTCCCGGTAGGCCGTCAGCGCCACGTCCGCCCAGGCCGCCGCGAGCGCAGTTTCGTCCGCTGCGTCCCGAAACCGCACAAAACGGGCGGAAGGGGTGTCCCCGGGCGGTTCGGTCAGGCCCAAGAACCGGAGGGCGTTAAGAAGCCGATTCCGGTCCCCGCCGGCCAGGTTCATCATCATCGACTTGTCGATCCGGTTCGGCAGCGTGCCCCGATGCGTCTCGATGAAATTGGCGGCCGTCACGGGAGACATGGTCGGCGGGGTCAGGACTGTCGCGTCCTGGGTGTCTGTCGCGCTCATCTGGCTCCTCTCTCAATGGGACGTGACCCTAACAATAAAGGCCACCGCGCCACTTGTCAACATCTACGCATGCCATTTGCAAATGCCAATTGGCACAGACCCGGAGAACGTTTGTGGCGCGTCTTGTGGCACGGGCTCGACGGGGGGATACTGTCAGTATGATGATGCGCGGCGAGCAGGTCCTGGTCCGCACGTTCGGCGGCTACCCGAGGATTAGACGACTGTGGGACGCAACCGAGCAGGTTTGCGTCGTCGCCGAGGACGCGGCCTTCGAGCGGCTGAAGCGCGGGGACGCCTCTGGGGCCGTCGGAATACCGCCTGAGGACGTGTTCGAGCTTCAGCCTGAGCTTCTGGGCGTTCTCGATCCCGGCAAGCCGTTCACGGCTTGGGATACGCTCCAACCACTGCGACCGCATCAGTAAATGCCTCACACTAATAAAGATAGGTCCAAAACGGCGAACGACACCCTGCGGGGCCGTGAGCGCGATCCTCGCGGTCCCAAAGGCGGAGGTCGATGCGTTGGAGGCTGAGAGGCCCAAGCGTGAGCGGTCGAAGCCGCCAGCACCAAAAAAGAAAGGGGCCGCGTAAGCGACCCCCTTTCCTAGTCCGGGGCTTCCTCGTCGTACTGTTGGCGGTCGAGGAACGCGCCGCAGTCAGCGCACCGAATATCGACCGTGTAGCCGCCGGGCCAGGCGTTCACGTCGTCCCCGACCTGTTCCGTTTTGTGCGGACACTCCGTTTCGTTCACGGCTCCTCCGGCTTGGTCAGCGCCATGTACGTCAGCCGCTTCCCCTCGCCGCCCATCACAGCCGTGACGAACCTCACGGAGTCCGAGTCCGTGCGGTTGTAAAACCGAGAGCACTGACCGATCCGGTACAGCCTAGAGGACCGTCGAACCCGGTGTGACGTTCACCCGAGGATCGCACGAGTACCGAATGAGTACGATCGCCCGTGGTTTGGCTTGAAAACCGCGCTACGATACGCCTTTCTTCGCCCTTGTGACCGGGATCGTACCCGGACGACGGCAGAACGACTCGATCCGCGATCGCCCTGTCGCGCTGAGGAGTCTCCTGCCGCCGGCTCAGCCTGCTTCTCGTAGAAAATACGGAGCAACGGTACTCAAACGGTGCCCGCGACGCGCCGGTAAGCCCCGATATCGGACGATACGATCCGGCAAGCAGGCGCCGAGAAATCCCGTGGTTATCGGATTCTGCGATACGTCCTGATACGGTCTGACACTAGAAGAACGGGTTGTGGGCTTTCTCTTCGCCGATCGTCGACGGTGGGCCGTGGCCCGGCATGATGACGGTGTGCTCGTCGAGGGAGAAGAGCTTGAAGCGCACGCTGGCGAGCAGATCGTCGTAGGTCGAGACGTCGGCGAAGATGCCGCCCACCGAGCCTGCGAAGAGCGTGTCGCCGGTGAAGACCGTCGAGCGGAACATGAAGCACGCCGATCCGTCGGTATGGCCGGGTGTGTGCAGCATGCGGATCGACGCGTCGTCGCCGAACGCGAGCTCGTCGCCGTCGATCACCGGGATCGCGCGATGCGCGAGCGAGCCGATCGCGGCGACGTCGGCGCGGTGCATCACGATCTGCGCCTCGGGAAAAGCGCGCGCGACGTCGACGGTCGCGTCGCAATGGTCGGCGTGCTTGTGCGTGATGAGGATGTAGCGCAGCGCGTACGGGCCGTCGTTCACCGCGTTCAGCAGCGTCTTCGGGTAGCCGGCCGGATCGATCAGCGCCGCCGTCTTCCCGTCCTGCAGGAAGAAGAGGTAGCCGTTGGAGGGGTGGGGATCGTGCGGATGGTGGCGCACGTCCGGCGGAACTTCTGCGCCCGGATACCAGCGTCGCGCCGCGGCGTCCGCGAATTTTCCCGGATCGAGACGCAGCACGACCGCGACCGCGCGCGCTTGGTCCTCGGTCGGAACACCGTCGCCACGGGTCCACGCCTTGATCGCGGAGGCGTCGATTCCGGTCTGATGCGCAAGCGCGGCGGCATCGATCCCGGTTCCGCGCTGGGCTTTGCGCAGTATGTCGGAGGGATCGTCTTCCAGCGGGATGCGCGGCCAGTTCATCGCCGCAACTTGTCCCCGCATTCGGCTGAACCCCTCCGATCCTACAGGGTCGCGTCGATCGTGTCGAGGTCGGGGAACGCAAGCGCCGGCACGAGGCGCTCCGTCCCTTCGAGCGCGAGGACGGCGCGGGCATGGCTGCCGCCGTCAGGACGGCGGCTGACGGTGAAGTCGTCGGCGAGCGCCGCGACGATATAGAGCCCGCGACCCCGCTCGCTCAACACGTCCGCTGGGAGTCTGGGCATGTGGCGGAACCCGCATCCGCGATCGAGGACGTGCAGCACGGGTGCCGCGGCACTGCGATCGAGCGCGACCTCCGTCATTCCCCCGGCGTAGCGCACCACGTTGCCGAGCAGCTCGGCGAAAAGCAATTCCGCGGCGGCGAGCGCGTCGTCGGAGAGACCATGCTCGGCAAGGACGTGCGAGAACTCGCATTTGACGTCTTGCGCCGCCGCGACGTCGTTCGAGGAGAACATCCAGCGGGTGATCGCGGTCTCTTCGATATCGGGGCCGAGCCGGCGCACCGTGAACACCGCGACGTCGTCGCGCGCCGGATCGTGCAGCACGGCGTCGTGCACGGCGTGTGCGAGGTTCTTCGACTGCAGCACCGCGACGTTCGCGAGCGCCGCGTGCAGACGGTGTTCGCCGTCGGCGAGATCGCGGGTCGCTTCGATGAGCCCGTCCGTGTAGAGCACCAGCACGCCGCGGGGCGGCATCTGCACGACCTCCGCCGAGCGGATCACCCGTCCGGCGACGCCGAGCGGGAGCCCGTCGCCGCGCAACTCGCGCACCGTACCGCCCTCGTCGCGCAGCAGCGGCCGCGGATGTCCTGCCGACGCGTAGGTCAACAGCGACGTCACCGGATCGAAGACGCCGACGAACGCCGTCACGATGGGATCGCCGGGATCCCCCTGCAGCGTTCGGTCGGCGGCGTCGAGCATGATCGCCGGATCGGCGTGCACGTGTGCCACGCCGCGCAGGATCTGACGCACGCTGGCCATGGTGACGGCGGCGTCGAGTCCCGACCCACAGACGTCGCCGATCGAGAGGACGATGCGCCCGTCGGGTAGGCGCACGGCGTCGTACCAGTCGCCGCCGATCTGCGCCTGATCGCTTCCGGCGCGATAGAACGCATCGAAAGCGATGCCGGGGATTTTCGGGAGCGCCCGCGGGAGCGCTGCGTCCTGCAGCCGTCGCGCGATGCGCCGTTCGTGCTCGTAGAGCTCCGACATGCGGCGCAAGCGCAGCGACATTCGCCGCGCGCGCAGCATCGCCTCGACCCGCGCGGCGAACTCGAGCTGCTCGACCGGCCGGATCAGCACGTCGTCGGCGATGCGCCAGGCGTCGCGCGTGATCAAGCCGACGTCGTGCCGGTCGCTGATGAGCAGCACCGGCAGCAGCACCGGCTCTTGCGCCGATCGCGCCTTGCGCAGCGCGTCCCAGTGCCGGTGCAGCGAGAGACCGTCGACGATGCACAGGTCGACGTCGAAGTCGGCGGGAGCTTCGACGATTTCGTAACGCTGACCGAGGACCGTCGCCAGCAGCCGCTGGTTTCCCGCGGCGGCGAGCAGCACGAGAACCCGCTCCCGCAGCCCGCGGAGTTCAGACGGTTGTGCGGACGGGCTCATCGATCGGAAGGTGCGCGAGGATCGAGTTCAGGCGCAGCGGCTCGCCGATGCGCACGCCGTCGCGGGTGATGGTGAATTCGCGCACACCTTTTTCGAAGTCGCTGAGCCGCTTTTTGAGGACGCCGATCCCTTTGCGCAACTCGACCGTACCGTCGACGACGCGTTCCAGATACCGCAGGAAGACGACGTTGTCGGCGAGGTAGCTGATCCCGACCTCGGTTACGCGGAACGCCGTCACTCCGCGCAATTCGTCCACCAGAATCAGCGTGACGCCGATGTTCTGCAAGTACCGGCCCAGCGCGTGGATCCGTTCGGCCAAGCCGTCCGAGACCGACATGCGGTACCCGCTGACGCTGTCGATCATGACGATACGGGTGCCGCGATCCTCGACATCGCGCCGCACGATGTTGGCGAACTCGTCGGGTCCGTAACGCAGGGCCTCGAGCTCGACCACCGAGAGCGATTCGTCGGCGATCATCCGGCGCACCGGAATTCCGACGGCGTGACAGCGGCCGATGACCGTATCGGCACGTTCGTCGAACGTGTAGAGGACGCTGCGTTCGCCGCGGGATGCGGCCTCGACCAGGAACTGCACGCCCAGCGTCGTCTTGCCGACGCCGGTCGGACCGCTGATCAGGGTGACGGTGCCGCGTTCGATTCCGCCGTGCAGCAGCTTGTCGAGCAACGGCAGTCCGGACGGCAGCAGCTCCGCCAAGAACGGCCGGCTGTGGCTCTCGGGGATCAAGCGCGGAAACACGCTCGCTCCGGTGGCACTCAAGGTGAGCGCGTGCCGCCCCGCACGGTAGTCCGAGCCGCGGAATTTCGAGACGGAGAGCTCGCGCCCGCGGGTCCCGAACCCGACTTCGATGACGCCGTCGGTGATGAAGCGCAAATCGTCGTCCGGTGTTTCGGGGGTCGATTCGGAGGTGGCCATCACCGACGCGCCGAGCTCTGAGACGAACCGCAAGAACGAGAGTGCCTGGCGGCGGAACTGGTATGCGTCGGTCGAGAGGTGGCGCAGGTGCGTCATCGAGTCGACGAAGACCCGCCGGGGGCCGACCTGCTGGATTGTCTCGATGATGCGGGCGGTCGTCGGTTCGGTCTCGACCTCGCGGGCCGAGAAGATGTCGTACGTCTCCGATTTCGCGAAGAGCTCGGCCGCCGGGCTGAGATCCAGCATTTCAACGGCCTCCGCATCGAACCCGGAACGCGCGGCGTTGGCCCGCAGCTCGGCTTCGGGCTCGGCAAAGCTGATGTAGAGCACGGGCTCGCCCGCCTCGATTCCAGCGATCAGATAGTGCCAGCCCAGCGTGGTCTTGCCCGAGCCTGGTGGGCCGCTAAGGAGGTAGGTTCGACCTCCGAGGAGCCCACCCGAAAGCACTTCATTGAGGCCATCGACGCCGGTCGAGACCCGCATTTCGCTCATCGGAAGTGGGGATGCCCCGAAAACGGGCTTTTGTACCACGACTCGCCACGAGGATAAACCTTCTGCCGCACGGACGAACCGGACGCAACCGCATCGGGGTTGAAGGAAGCGAGATGCCCGTTCCCCACGCCAAAGTCGCCATCATCGGTTCCGGACCCGCCGGCCTCACGGCCGCCGTCTACGCGGCCCGAGCAAACCTTGCGCCGGTCGTGTTCGCGGGGCACATGTACGGTGGCCAGCTGATGCTTACGACCGAGGTCGAGAACTACCCCGGCTTTCCTGCGGGGATCATGGGGCCCGAGCTGATGGAGGCGTTTCGCGCGCAAGCCGAGCGGTTCGGCTCGGTGATCCACGACGTCGACGTGACCGAGGTCGACTTCTCGCAGCGACCGTTCGTGGTGCGCACCGCCGAGGACACCTACACCGCCGACGGCGTGATCGTCGCGACGGGCGCCAGCGCGCGTTGGCTCAACATCCCCGGCGAAGCGCGGCTGCGCGGGCGGGGCGTCTCGACCTGCGCGACCTGCGACGGCGCGTTCTTCCGTCAGAAGCACATCGTGGTCGTCGGCGGCGGCGACTCGGCGATGGAAGAGGCGATCTTTTTGACCCGCTTCGGCAGCGCCGTGACGGTCATCCATCGGCGCGAAGGCCTGCGCGCGTCGAAGATCATGGCGGACCGCGCGCTGAACCATCCGAAGATCTCGTTCATCTGGAACACCGCGGTGGAAGAAGTGATCGGCGAGGACGCGACGACCGCGCTGCGTCTGAAAAACCTCGTCACCGGCGACGAAAGCGTGCTGGCGGCCGATGCGCTCTTCATCGCGATCGGACACGATCCGAACACCGCGATCTTCCGCGGCCAGCTGGAACTCGACGCCGCCGGCTACATCGTGAGCGAAGACGGCGTGCGGACCAACATCGAGGGCGTTTTCGTCGCGGGCGACGTCTACGACGTCCGCTACAAGCAGGCGATCACCGCGGCCGGTTCGGGCTGCAAGGCGGCGATCGACGTCGAGAAATATCTGGAGTCGCTGGAGGCGGAGCACACGCATGCGGTGATCGCGGGGTGACGCCGGAGACGCATCCCTACCCGCCGGCGATGGACATCTTCCGGCAAATGGACGGGCTCGAAGCGCTCGAGCTGATGAGGAGCGGCGAAGCGCCGCAAACGAACGTGTCGCGCTGGATGGACTTCACGCTCGAAGAAGTCGAGCGCGGGAAAGTCACCTTCGCGATGGTTCCCCGCGAGGAGCTCTACAACATGATCGGTTCCGTCCACGGCGGCATCATCACGACGCTGATGGACACGGCGCTCGGGTCGGCGGTGCAGTCGGTGCTGCCGGCCGGTCGCGTCGCGACCACGATGGACCTGCACACCCGCTTCCATCGACCGGTCACGGTTTCGGTCGGCAAGGTATTCGCTCGCGCCCACGTCGTGCACGCCGGCCGCCGCACCGCCACGTCGCAAGCGGAGATCGTCGACGCCGACGGCCGCGTCTACGCCACCGGAACGTCGACCCTGATGATCCTCGACGACGCCGCGCCGCGCTGATTCCCCGTCATCCTCAGGATGACAGGGGCGCGCGTGGGCGGAACAGCGCGGCATGACGGCTGAACGGCTTCCCGGGAAAATCGTCCTCATCACCGGCGGAGCGAGCGGGATCGGCTTCGCGACCGCACTGCGGTGCGCCGAGCAAGGCGCGACCGTGGTGGTCGCCGACATCGATCTCGCCAAGGCGCAGAAAGCGGTGGAGGGTCACGGTGCGCTCAGCGCGCTGCAGCTGGACGTCGTCGACGAGTCGAGCTGGGAGCGCGTCATCGACGACGTCATGGGCCGCTTCGGGCGGCTCGACGCGCTAGTGAACAGCGCCGGGATCGCGCCGATGGGCGACATCGAGACCGAGAGCGTCGAACAGTTCCGCCGCGTCATGGCCGTCAACGTCGACGGCGTCTTTCTCGGCTGCCGCTACGGCGTGCGCGCGATGAAAGGCCACCCTGCTTCGATCGTCAACCTGTCGTCGGTTTCGGGCCTCGTCGGCGGACACAACCTCGCATCGTACAACGCGTCAAAAGGTGCCGTGCGGCTCCTGACCAAGTCGGTTGCGCTCTACTGCGCGCGACGCCAGAACGGGGTTCGCTGCAACTCGGTGCACCCGACGTTCGTGGAAACGCCGATGATGCTGGCGCTGCTGGAAAACCGTAGCGAGGCCGATCGCCTGCGGCTCACGGACGCCCTCAAGAATCAGATACCGCTCGGCCGCTTTGCGCAGCCGGAAGAGATCGCCGACATGATCCTCTATCTCGCCTCGGACGAATCCGGGTTCGTGACCGGCGCCGAGTTCGTCATCGACGGCGGGCTGACCGCCTCGTAACCGTTTCGACCGCCCGGCTGCTGGAACGAATGCTGCCTATGCAGTAATATACGGATGTGGCGAAGGACTTGGACATCCGCGAGATTGCCGATTGCACGTGCTTACGGCTGCGGCAAACGACGCGGCGTCTCACGCAAATCTACGACACGGCGCTCGCACCCGCCGAGCTCACGATCGGCCAATTCGGCATTATGGCGCATCTCTACGGGCTGCACGACGCCCCCGAAAGGCTGAGCGTAGGCGCCTTCGCCCAGGCGATCGGTACCGACCCGACGACCCTCACCCGAATGCTCAAGCCGCTGGAGCGAGCAGGCCTCGTCGCCGACGGCCGGCGCGCACCCGATAGGCGCGTGCGCACGCTCAAAATAACGAGCAAGGGCCTCGCCAAGCTGCATGCAGCCGTCCCGCTTTGGCGCGACGCGCAGGCGACCGTGAAAAAAGTGCTCGGTGCGCGAGAGGTGCGCGCACTCAACGACCTGCTCGATACGACGCTCACATCGGTTGGGGCCTAACCCGCTTTCCTCGTCGCCAAAGCGTTGACAAGCGCTCTTCGCCGCGATATATCTGTATATACAGTAATAATTGTGGGAGGACGTTTGATCCGCATGAAGGCCTTCGAAGAACATCCCACCGTCAAGCAGCATCGTGCGCGCTCGCTGAGTCCGGCTGCGCCTGGGCCGCGAACGCTGAGCGCTCAGGACTTGCGCGCACTGTGCTTGAGCGCGGGAGCAGATGACGTAGGCTTCATTCGCATCGACCGGCCGGAACTCGACGACCAACGTGCGGAGATCCTCACGTTCTTCCCGCACACGAAGTCGATAGTCAGCTTCGTGCGGCGCATGAACCGCGAGAACATTCGCCGCCCGGCGCGGTCGATCGCGAACGTCGAGTTCCATCACACGACCGACGAAGTCAACGACGTCGCACGAACGATCGTCGCCGCGTTGGAGCGCGACGACATTCGCGCGGCGAGCGGCGGAGCGGCCGGCTTTCCGATGGAAGCCGATCGTTGGGGCGAGAGCAAGATGTGGATCATCTCGCACAAACCGATCGCCGTTGCGGCCGGGCTCGGCCAAATGGGGATCCACCGTAACGTCATCCATCCCAAGTTCGGCAACTTCATCTTGCTCGGCACCGTGCTGATCGATGCGGAGATCGACAGCGCCACGCAGCCGATCGACTACAACCCGTGTCTCGAGTGCAAGCTGTGCGTCGCGGCATGCCCGACAGGCGCCATCTCTGCAGACGGCCAGTTCAACTTCTCAGCGTGCTACACGCACAACTACCGGGAGTTCATGGGCGGCTTCGGCGATTGGGCGGAAACGGTTGCGGCGAGCAAGAGCGCCGTCGATTATCGCAGCAAGGTATCGAGTGCGGAAACCGTCTCGATGTGGCAGAGCCTTTCGTTCGGCGCAAACTACAAGGCGGCGTACTGCATGGCCGTCTGCCCGGCCGGTGAGGACGTGATCGGGCCGTTTCTCGAAAATCGCAAGCAGTATCTCGATGACGTCGTGAAGCCGCTTCGGGAGAAGAGCGAAACGGTCTACGTCGTTCCCGGGTCCGATGCAGAAGGATACGTCACGCGCACCTTTCCGAACAAGCGGACGAAGCGCGTTGCAAACAGCCTGCGGGGGCAGACGACGGTGCGCGCCTTCCTCAACGGCTTGCCGTATGTCTTCCAGCCCGGCAAATCCGCGGGCCTCGATGCCACGTACCACTTCACGTTCACCGGCGATGAGGACGTTCTCGCGACCGTCACCATTCGCGACCAGAACGTGAGCGTCGCCGAGGGACACGTCGGGGACGCGGGCCTACGCCTCACCGCCGACTCGCAGACGTGGTTGAGGTTCCTTCGAGGGGAAGCGTTCCTACCGCTGGCGCTGCTGCGCCGGACGATCCGCATCAAAGGTTCGCCGCGCCTGTTGCTGAGCTTCGGCCGCTGCTTCCCCTAGCGCCGGCCGGTGAAGTAGTCGCGGGGGTTGGCGACCAGCATCGTCGCGATCTGCGCGTCGGTGACGCCGCGTTCGCGCAGCGCCGGCAGCACCTCGTCGTGGATGTGCCCGAAGTGCCAGCGAGGATGAAACCGTTCGCGCGCACCCGGCGCGAACCAGTCGATGTGGCAGGCGGCGTCGTGGGAGAGCACGATGCGCCGCGCGTAGCCGCGGCGGCAGAGTTCGGCGACCGTCTCGACGCGCGCCTCGAACGGGAGCAGCGCATCGAGCCCGAAGCGGTCCATGCCGGCGTACGAGCCGGCGTCCATCAGCGCGGTGAGGTAGTCCAAATCGGTCGAGTCACCGCTGTGGCCGATCACCACCCGCGTGAGGTCCACGCCCTCTTCGCGCAGCACGCGCTGCGCGACCAGGCCCGTCCCGCTCGGGGCGTGCGTGTGCACGGTGATCGGCGCGCCGGTCTCGCGGTGCGCGGCGGCGATCGCGCGCAGGATGCGCTCGACGCCGCGCGTCAGGCCGGGTTCGTCGATCGCGCACTTCAAGAACGCGGCCTTGACGCCGGTGCCGCCGATGGCGTCGTCGATCTCGCGCACGAAGAGTTCGGTCATCGGATCGCGACCCGCGACGCGCGGGCGATGGCGGAAGAAGAACGGCACGGCGTCGTAGGTGTAGATGCCGGTTGCGACGACGATCTGCAGTTCGACCGCGGCCGCCACGCGCTGCACGCGCGGGATCGAGCGTCCCAGTCCGAAGACGGTCGGATCGAGGATCGTGTCGACGCCTCGGGCGTGCAGTGCGCGCAGGGTCGTGATCGCGGCAGCCACGTGCGCTTCCTCATCCCACGCCGCGTCGTGCTGGCGGAACTCTTCGCTGAGCACGAAGACGTGTTCGTGCACCAGCGTCGTGCCGAGGCGGTCTACGTCGATCGGTCCGCGGACCGTCTCGACGCGGGTCACGCGCCCGTCTACCGAAACGCGGGGGTGCCGATCTGCTTTTTCACCTCGGGGACGAAGTGCTCGCCGCGCAGCACCTGGACGTCGGTTATCAGCACGACGCCCGAACAGGTGTTCAAGATCGGCAGCAGCCGGTCAACGATGGGATCGACGTGATCGCGCGTCACCACGGCGACCATCAAGACGATGTCGTCTTCGTGTACGCCATGGTGGCCGTATCCCGTGACATCGGGGATGACGGTGTAGCCGGTGGAGTGCTCGCCGAGCACCCGCTGGACGGCCGGGAGCTGGACGCGCTCGAGGACGATCTCGAGCCGCTTCATGGTGTTGAGAATTCGTCGCCGCATGGCGAACGATTCCCTAGACGCCCAGCGCCGCCTTGCGCTCGTGCAAATTTTCTTCATACGCCTGACGGATCAGCGGACCGTAGCGCCGCTCGACGACCCGGCGGCGCACTTTGAGCGTGGGGGAAAGCTCGCCGTCCTCGACGGTGAGGTCGCGCGGCAGGACGGCCACCCGGCGGACTCGCTCGAACGACGCCAGATCGGCCGTCTGGTGCTCGACCTCGCGGATGACGAGCGCGCGGACGCAGCCGTCGGCCGCCATCTGCTCGGTGGTCACCTCGGAGCCGAGCGAGAGTTCGGTGCGGATGAGTCCCCAGTTCGGGGCGACCAGAACCGCGGGGTGCGGCTGATCGTCTCCGAACGCCATCACTTGCCCGATGAAGATCGACCGTTTGATCGCGGTCTCGATCCGCGCCGGGGCGATCCACTTGCCGCCGCTCGATTTGAACAGCTCTTTCTTGCGATCGGTGATCACCAGGTGGTCGCCGTCGTACGTGCCGATGTCCCCGGTCTGGAGCCAGCCGTCGGCGGTGAACGGCTGCTCCGACGCCGGCAGATGATAGTAGCCAAGCATGACGTTCGGGCCTTTGACCAAGACCTCGCCGTCTTCGGCGAGCGCGACCTGCACGCCGTCGATCGGCGTTCCCACCGTGCCGAACTTGATGTCGTTCGGACGATTGACCGTGACCACCGGAGACGTCTCGGTCATCCCGTAGCCTTCGCAGACCTCCAAGCCCATCGCGGCGAGCGCGAGCGCCGTGTCGCGATGCAGCGGAGCGCTGCCGCTGACGAAGTAGTGCAGCCGGTCCAGGCCCAGCGTCGGCTTGATCTTCTTGAGCACGAGCGCCTGCGCGAGCGCGAAGGCGAGCCGCAGGATCGGATTGGCTCCGCCGGCGCGTGCGGCACCCTCGTAAGCGGTGCCGGTCTCGATCGCCCACGGAACCAGCTTCGCTTTGAGGCCCCCGGCTTCGAGCGCGTTGCCGACGATGCCGGCGATCAGACGCTCGAAGATGCGCGGAACGCACGCGACGTAGTGCGGGCGCACGGCACGCAGGTCCTCGATGAGGCGATCGGGCGTCGTGACGTACTGCGTAACGAGATTGTAGAGATAGCCCAGCGCATCGGTGTGCTCGAAGATATGCGCGAACGGCAGCACCGAGAGCGCCGTCTCGCCGGCGATGAAGCCGGTCTCGGCCGGATTGTACGCGCCGTAGACGTTCGAGATCACGTTGCGATGCGAGAGCATCACGCCCTTCGGCGTCCCCGTCGTGCCCGACGTGTAGATGAGCACGGCGAGATCATCGAGCGTTACCTGCGCCCAGAAGTCCGGCAATGCCGCCGGGTGGGCCGCGAACGACGGCTCGCCCGCGCGCACGAAGGCATCCATCCCGTCGTCACCGACTGCGCCGAACGCGACGATCGGCGGCGGTGCCGCGACGGCGTCGCGTACGCGCTGGGCGGCGGCCGCGTCGCCGGCGAAGACCAGCTTCGCATCAGCGTCCTCGAGAATGTAGGCGAGCTGGTCCTCGGCGACGGTCGCGAACATCGGAACGACGACGCCGCCGGCGTAGAGGATCCCGAAATCGGCGATCAGCCAGTCCAGCTGGTTCTCGGAGAGGATCGCTACCCGGTCGCCGGCACCGATGCCGCGCGCGCGCAGGGCGAAGGCGACCGCCGCCGCGCGCCGGTGAACGTCGGCGGCGCTCAGCGCAATCGTGCGCCCGTCGACCCGTTCGGCCAAGGCGATGGAGCGCGGCTGAGAAAGCCGCTCGGCGATAAACGCCGGGAGCGTCGGCCACGTGGTCACGGTCACCACCCCAAAAAGCAGGATTGACGGGTTAACGTTAACCTATTATAAATAATACATGGCTTCGCGGTCAAGGCCGGCGGTTGCTGCCTCGGAAGAGGCTGCGGCGGGCTCGCAGGCTCCCGACTTCCCCACCCAGTTGTGGGGCGACCGCGTGTTCACCGGCGAGGTCAAGACCAAAACCGTGTTTCCGGCGCTCGTGCTGCAATTGCTGCAGGCCCAGCCCGACAGCGGCTACGGATTGATGCAGCGCATCGCCACCCTCGGCGGCATCTTCCCGGTCAATCCCAACACGATCTATCCGCTCCTACGGCGGCTCGAGGAACGCGGGTTCATCCGCGGCGAGCTCGACCCGTCGACGAAGCGCGGCACGATGCTGTACCGCATAACGGACCCCGGAGCGGAGCGCCTGGAGCGGATCAAAGCCAACTTCAAGCCCTACCTCACCAATCTCATCGCGGCGCTGCAGACGCTCCGTCGCGACCTGTACGGAGAGTCGTCATGAGCACCTACCGCGCGCCGTTGCGCGACATGCAGTTCGTTTTGCGCGAACTCGCGGGCGTCGAGCAGATCGCCAAGCTTCCCGGCTACGAGGACACGACCGACGTTCTCGACGCGATCCTCGACGAAGCGTCGACCTTCGCGACGGAAGTCCTGGGCCCGCTGAACCAGTCGGGCGACAAGGAAGGCTGCACGTGGAACGACGGCGTCGTCACGACGCCGAAGGGTTTCAAGGAAGCGTACAAGAGCTTCGCGCAGGCCGGCTGGATCGGGCTTCCGGTCCCGGTCGAGCATGGCGGCCAAGGTCTGCCGCAGCTGCTGCTCGGCCCGACGCTCGAGATGTGGAACGCGTCGAACATGGGGTTCGCCAACGGTCCGCTGCTCAATCAGGGCGCGATCGAAGCGATCGAACAGTTCGGCAGCGACGAGCAGAAGCACACCTACATCACCAAGCTCGTGAGCGGTGAGTGGACGGGGACGATGTGCTTGACCGAGCCGCAGGCCGGCTCCGACCTCGCCCAGGTCCGCACGTCGGCGACGCCCGAGGGCGACGCCTACCGAATCAAGGGCCAGAAGATTTTCATCACGTTCGGCGAGCACGACATGGCGCCGAACATCATCCACCTCGTCCTCGCGCGTCTTCCCGGCGCGCCCGAGGGGACGAAGGGCATCTCGATGTTCATCGTGCCGAAGGTGCTGGTGAACGCGGACGGGTCGCTGGGCGAGCGCAACGACGTCAAATGCGCCGGCATCGAGCACAAGATGGGGATCAACGCGAACCCGACCTGCACGCTGAACTACGGCGAAGCGGGCGACGGCGCGATCGGCTATCTGGTCGGTGAAGCGAACCGCGGCCTCGAGTACATGTTCGTGATGATGAACGCCGCGCGGTTCAGCGTCGGCGTGCAGGGTCTGGCGATCGCCGACCGCGCGTACCAGCACGCCGTCGAGTACGCCAAGGAACGCATCCAGTTCCGCGACGTCGCGGCCCGCGACCCCAAGCCCGTCGCGATCATCAAGCATCCCGACGTGCGGCGCATGCTGCTCCTGTGCAAGTCGAACATCGAAGCGATGCGCGCGCTTGCGTACGTGACCGCGGCCTCGCTCGACTACGCGCTCAAGAGCGAAGACGAAGCCGTCCGCAAGGAACACCAGGCGTTCGTCGAGCTGATGATCCCGGTCGTCAAGGGCTGGCTCACCGAGAACAGCCAGACCGTCTGCTCGACCGCGCTGCAAGTGTTCGGCGGGATGGGGTACATCGAAGAGACCGGGATCGCGCAGCAGTACCGCGACGTGCGCATCACCACGATCTACGAAGGCACCACGGGCATCCAGGCGCTGGATCTGGTCGGCCGCAAGCTCGTGCGCGACATGGGCGCCAGCGCGACCAAGGTGCTCAAGCAGATCGGCAAGTTCGCCAAGGAGCTCGAAGCGTCGGACGACGCGGAGATCAAGGCGCTCGCGCAGCCGCTGGCCGAGGCAACGAAGGCGCTCGGTGACACCGCGCAGTGGATCGGCATGAACGCAATGGGCGACCTGCGCAAGGCGTTCGCCAACTCGGTGCCGTTCCTGAACTTCTTCGGGATCGTCGCGGGCGGCTGGCAGCTGTTCCGTGCCGCGAAGATCGCCTCGGAGAAGCGCGCCGCCGGCGATGCCGACCCGTACTTCACCGCGAAGATCCAAACGGCGACGTTCTACGCGCACAACGTGCTCACGCAGCACGCCTACCTGCAGCGGCAGATCGTCGAAGGTTCCGGCGACGTCATGGCCGGCAGCGACGAGATGTTCGACGTCGAGCGCCGCGCGCTGGTGACGGCATAATCATGGCCGATCTCGTCAAGAGCCAGGACCTCGGCGAGGGGATCCGGCTGATCACCCTCGACAACGCACCCGTCAACGCGCTCTCGTTCGCGCTCTCGGCGGAACTTTTCGCCGCAGTCGAAGCGGCCGAAGCCGATGCCGCCGTCACGACGGTGATCTTCACCGGCGCGAACGGCTTCTTCAGCGGCGGCGCCGACGTCAACGACCTCAACAACCTCAAAGCGGCGCCCGCTCCGGGAACCAAGTCGATCCGCGACGTGCTCAACGCGATGGAACGCGGAGCGAAGACCTACGTCGCGGCGATCGACGGCAACGCGCTGGGCGGCGGCTTCGAGCTCGCGCTGGCGTCCGACTATCGCGTCGCGACGGCGAAGTCGCGGGTCGGCTTGCCCGAGATCAAGCTGGGCCTGCTGCCCGGCGCCGGCGGAACGCAGCGCCTGCCGCGCCTCATCGGCGCGCAAGGCGCGCTGCAGCTCATGCTCAAGGGCGACATGGTCAAGGCGCCCGACGCCAAGACGCAAGGCCTGCTCGACGAAGTCGTGGACAACGATGTCGTCGACGCTGCCAAAGCGTTCGCGGGCAAGCCGCGGCGCCGCATCGCGCAGCGCCAAGCCGAACTCGGCGTCAAGGGGCTCGGCCTCTTCGCGACCCCGTTCGTCGTCGCGCAGGCCCACAAGATGGTCCCGCCCGAGGAGAACGGCGGGTTCGCCGCCCACAAGCTGATCGACGCGGTGCAGGCCGCCATCGAGCTGCCGTTCGAACGCGGCAGCGCGCGCGAGCTGCGGCTGTTCACCGAGCTCCTGCTCTCGGCGCCGTCGGCCGCGCTGCGCCACGTCTTCTTCGCCGAGCGCGAGCTCTCGAAGATCCCCGGGCTGCCGAAAACCGAACCGCTCGAGATCAAGAAGGCCGCCGTCATCGGCGGCGGCACGATGGGCACCGGCATCGCGATCACCTTCGCCGAGGCCGGCATCCCGGTCGTCGTCGTCGAGACGAAGTCGGAAGCCGTCGACAAAGCGCGCGAGACCGTCTTCGGGATGTTCAAGTATCAGGTCGACAAGGGCCGCCTCTCCCAAGAGGATGCCTGGAAGCGCGCCAACGCGATCACCTTCGAGGAGTCGTTCGACGACCTCGGCGACGTCGACATCGTCGTCGAAGCCGTGTTCGAATCGATGCCGGTGAAGAAAGACGTCTTCGGCAAGCTCGACAAGCTGACGAAGCCCGAGTGCATCCTGGCCTCGAACACCTCGACCCTCGACATCGACGAGATCGCGTCGTCGACGCAGCGGCCCGACAAAGTTGTCGGCCTCCATTTCTTCGCGCCGGCGAACATCATGAAGCTGCTCGAGATCGTGCGCGGCAAGGAGACCTCGCCGCAGACGCTCACCACCGGCATCGCGCTGGGTAAGAAACTGCGCAAGGTCGGCGTCGTCTCGGGCAACGCGTTCGGCTTCATCGGCAACCGCATGCTCTTCGATTACGAAGCGCAGGCGGTGCACCTCGCGGAAGAGGGCGTTCCGCTCTCGCGCATCGACAAGGTCATCAAGACCACGTTCGGGATGGCGATGGGACCGTTCGCGGTCGCCGACCTCTCCGGACTCGACGTCTACAACTTCATCTCGCAGTCGGAGGGCGGCGCGCCGCTCGGCCGCGTCCCGATCATCGCCAAGCTGGTCGAAGCGGGACGCCTCGGGCAGAAGACGATGAAGGGGTTCTTCGACTACAACAAGTCGGTCGGCAAGGGTCGCGAACCGATCCCCTCGCCCGAGGTCGAAGCGCTGATCCGCGAATTGGCCGTCAAAGCCGGCGTTCCGCAGCGCAACGACGTCACCGACGAAGAGATCATCGCGCGCTGCATCTATCCGCTCGTCAACACCGGTGCCGAGCTGCTGCGCAAGGAGATCGCTCTGCGGCCCGGCGACATCGACCTGGTCTGGATCTACGGCTACGGTTTCCCGCCGCATCACGGCGGACCGATGTGGTACGCCGACGAGATCGGCGTGAAGAACGTCGTCGCGGCGATGGAGCGTTTCGGCTGGACGCCCGATCCGATGCTGGTCGAGATCGCGCGCAGCGCCGGCACCATCGCAAACTATTCCAAGGAGTTGGCACATGCCTGAGGCGGCGATCGTCTCGGCCGCGCGCACGCCCATCGGTAAGGCGTTCCGCGGCGCATTCAATCAAACGCACGGTGCGACGCTGGCGGGACACGTCATCGAGCACGCGGTCAAGCGCGCCGGCATCGATCCGGCCGAGGTCGAGGACGTCGTGCTCGGCACCGGCTTGCCCGAAGGCGCGACCGGACACAACATCGGGCGCGTCTCGGCCCTGCGCGCCGGCCTGCCGCTGCGCACGGCGGGGACGACGATCAACCGCTACTGCGCCTCCGGGCTGCAGGCGATCTCGACGGCGTCGCATCGCGTCATCGTCGACGGCGCCAAGGTGATGGTCGCCGGCGGCGTCGAGTCGATCTCGCTGGTGCAGAACGAGCTCAACATGAAGAGCTTCAGCGAAGAGTGGATCATGCGGCACGACCCCGACATCTACATGCCGATGCTCCAAACCGCCGACAACGTCGCGAAACACTACAAGATCTCGCGCGAGGCGCAGGACGAGTACTCGCTGCAGTCGCAGCAGCGGGTCGCGGCCGCGCAAACCGCCGGGCGGTTCGACGCGGAGATCGTTCCGCTGCCGGCCTGGAAGTACAACGAGGACAAGAACACCGGTCACGTGACCGAAGAGCTCGTGACGCTCACGAAGGACGAAGGCAATCGTCCCGACACGACCCTCGAGGGACTGGCGTCGCTCAAAGGCGTGCTGGACAAGAACTCATCGATCACCGCCGGGAACTCATCGCAGCTCTCCGACGGCGCGGCCGCGGTCGTCATCATGGACGCCGGCGAGGCCCGCAATCGAGGCATCCAGCCGTTGGGCTTCTATCGCGGCATGGTCGTCGCGGGCTGCGATCCGGGCGAGATGGGGATCGGTCCCGTGTTCGCGGTCCCGGAACTCCTCAAGCGCCACGGCCTCAAGATCGACGACATCGGCCTGTGGGAGCTCAACGAAGCGTTCGCGGTGCAGGCACTGTACTGCCGCGACAAGCTGGGCATCTCCAACGATCGCTTCAACGTCGACGGCGGGGCGATCTCGATCGGCCATCCGTACGGCGTGAGCGGCGCTCGCATGGTCATGCACGCGCTGATCGAAGGCAAACGCAAAGGCGTCAAGCACGTCGTCATCACGATGTGCGTCGGCGGCGGAATGGGCGCGGCGGGACTCTTCGAAGTCGCCTGACGCGAAAGCGTCGCGAACGCGTTTTTAGCCGGCGCGCCCCAGCGCGCGATGGACCGGCAGCTCGACGAGCACGCGCGCACCGAAACCGGGGATCGAGTCGACCTCGACGCGCCGCGCGAGCGCCTGGATGAGGAAGAGTCCGCGGCCGTTCGTTGCGGTGCCGTCGGGGACGGGACGCAGTGACGGGATGCCGGGTCCTCGGTCGGCGATCACGAGGATCGCGCTCTGGCCCTCCCATGAGACGTGGATGCCGACCGCTCCCGGCGCGTGCTGGATCACGTTCGCGACCAGCTCGCCGACGATCGTCTCCACGCCGTCGAGATCGGAGGTTCCGTCCGCGTCCGTGGCCAGGAATGCGCGAATCGCCGAGCGTGCGCGGGTCGCTTCCCACGCATCCGTCGCGACCATCGACCACTCGGTTGGTGCGGTCACTGCCGGGATCCCCTTAATCTGTCGGATGAATACATCATGCCCGTTTCGGTACGCATTCGTACCAGGTCCGCCAACCTCTAGGAGCGCTCGCATAATGAACAAGGACCGTCGCATCCATGCTCCGGCCCTTGTTCCTGCGTCCCTTATTGGTGTCGTCTTCGAAGGATCATTGCATGAGGCTGCGCGTACGAAACCGTACGATCCAAGTCAGCTAGCCTTCGCTCTGCGCGAATAGACCGTCGTAGCGCGCGCGCAAATCCCGTTTGAGGAACTTGCCGACCCCGGTGCGCGGAATCGCTTCGATGAAGATGATGCGGTCGGGCGTCTGCCATTTCGCGAGGCGTTCGAGCATCCAGTCGCGGATCGCGACCTCGTCGGCTTCAAATCCCTCGCGCATCACGACAGCGGCGACCGGTCGCTCCTGCCATTTCGGGTGTGCGATGCCGAAGACGGCGGCTTCTTTGACGCCGGGATGTCCCATCAGCAGGTTCTCCACCTCGACCGAGGAGATCCACTCACCGCCCGACTTGATGAAATCCTTGACGCGGTCGACGATCTCCATGTAGCCGTACTCGTCGACCGTGCAGACGTCGCCGGTGTGGAACCAGCCGTCCGCCTCGAACCCGGCTGCGGTCGCCGAATCGTTGTTATAGTACTGACGCGCGACGGCGTAGCCGCGAACCAGCAGCTCGCCGCGCGACTTCCCGTCGCGCGGAACCTCGTTACCCGCATCGTCGACGAGTTTCCATGCGACGATCGGCGAGAAGCGCCCCTGCTTGTAGCGTTCCCGGCGCTGCAGTTCGGGGTTCCCATCGAGCAGCGACGTGTCGGTGCACACGGTGCCGATCGGCGACATCTCGGTCATGCCCCACGCGTGGACGGCGCGGATTCCCAGCGACTCGAGATCGTCCAGCAGCGAGTGCGGCATCGCCGAGCCGCCGATGACGACGCGCTCGAGGTGCGGCAGCGTCTTCCCTTGCGCGCGCAGCACGTCGCGGACGGCCATCCACACCGTCGGCACGCCGGCCGACATCGTCACCTTCTCCGCTTCGCAGAGCTCGATCACGCCGGCGGGGTCGAGGCGCTCCATCGGCATGATGAAGTCGGCCCCGACCATGAGCGCGACAAACGGAATTCCCCAGCCGTTGACGTGGAAGAGCGGGACGATCGGCAGGATGCGGTCGTGCTCGGTGACGGCGAGCGCGTCGGCGAGTCCCGCCGCTAGCGCGTGCAGGAACGTCGAGCGATGCGAGTACAGCACGCCTTTCGGATCGCCGGTCGTCGCCGAGGTGTAGCAGAGAATCGCCGCCGAGCGCTCGTCGAGCTCCGGCCAGTCGTAGGTCTCCGGCTCGCCCGCAAGCAGCGTCTCGTAATCGTGCGCACCCTCGATCGTCTCCTCGCAAGCGCCCATCACGACGAACGTGCGCTTGACGTGCGGCTGCAGCGCGATCGCGCCCTTCACCGCCTTGACGAGAGAGCCATCGAGAAAGACCGCGCTGTCACCGGCATGATCGAACACGAAGGCGATCTGGTCGGCGAACAGGCGAATGTTGACCGTGTGCAGCACCGCGCCGATCATCGGCACGGCGAAGTACAGCTCGAGATGGCGATTTCCGTTCCACGCGAACGACGCGACGCGGTCGCCCGGCCCGATGCCGAGCTTCCGCAATGCGTGTGCCAATTTCGCAACCCGCCCTCCGAACGCCGCATAGCTCAGGCGGACGATCGCGTTGCCGTCACGCGAGACGATCTGCTTGCGCGGATGCGCGCTCATCGCGTGCTCGAAGATGTACTTGATCGCCAACGGCTGATCCGACATCGTCGACGGCATCGGCATGCGCAGGGCTGAGGAGGGAATGGTTGCCATGGGGGCCTCCGATTCGCCGAAGATGGTTCTTCGCCCTCACCGCGCGAACGCGCACCGCTAGGGCATCAGCGACCGCAACGCCTCGTGAAGCGTTGGATGTCGGAACGTGTAGCCCGCCGAGCGCGTGGCATCGGGAAGGACGCGCTGTCCCTCGGTGATGACATACGCCCCTTCGCCCAGCAGCAGCGCCGCGCCGAACGCCGGCAGCGGGATGAGGGCGGGCCGGCCGACGGCGCCGGCGAGCGCGCGCGTGAACTCACGGTTGGTCACGGGATTCGGCGCGGTGGCGTTGAGGACGCCGGCTGCGCCGTCGATCGCCAACAGGTAGATGCCGATCTGGTCCTCGAGGTGGATCCAGGAATACCACTGGCGGCCGCCGGCGACGACGCCGCCCAGACCCAGCCGGAAAACCGGCAGCAACTTGCCGAGCACGCCACCGCCCTTCGCGAGCACGAGGCCCGTGCGGACTTTCGCCACCCGCAAGCCGAGCGTCGCGCCGGCTGCATCGGCCTGCGCCTCCCACGCGACGCACAAGCGGGCGAGGAAGTCGTCGCCCGGTCGCGCCGTCTCGGTGAACGTCGCGGTCCGGCTGGTGCCGTAGTAGCCGATCGCCGAGGCGCTGACGTAGGCAGAGGGTCGCTCGGCAATTCCGGCGAGGGCGGCGAGGTATGCGCGCGGCGCGTCGACCCGCGACGTCCACATCGCCTCCTTCGCCGCGGAGGTCCAACGGACGGCGACCGGCGCGCCGGCCAGGTTCACCACCACGTCGCTGCCCTCGCTGGCGGCCGCAGCCCGGGCCGGGTCGCGCAGACTGGCCTGCACGACCTCGTCGCCCCGCGCCCGCAGCGCGGCGTCGAGGTGCCCACCGATGAAGCCGGTCGCTCCGAGAATCGTTACGCGCATCGTCGTCGAACCTCCGGAGGTGCTCGGAAACATTCAGGCGCTGCGAGCCGTCGCGGCCCTGATGGTCGTGGTCGTCCACGCGTACGCGGTCGAGTCGACCTACCTGCCGGGACGACCGTGGACCACGCCGTTCCACGTCCTGGGAACGTACGGGGTCGACCTCTTCTTCGTGATCAGCGGCACCGTGATGGTCGCGACGACGGCCGGCTGGTTCGGTACGCCCGGCGCGTCCCGCCGGTTTCTCACCCGCCGCGCGACCCGCATCTATCCGCCGTACTGGATCGTGACCGCCCTCGTGCTGGTGGCGTTTCTGGTCGTACCCGGGGCGACCGGCGCGCATCGCAGCGTCGCGCCGGACGTCCTCGCGTCGTTTCTGGCGGTGCCGCAGGCGGGCGAGCCGCTGCTCGTGGTGGGGTGGACGCTCAGCTACGAGCTGATCTTCTACGCGATCTTCGGGCTCGCGCTGCGTTTCCAAGGGCGGTATCTGCCGCTCGTCACCGCGCTGTGGATGACGGCGGTCATCGCGATCGGCGCGTTGGGTCCGCACGCGAACCCGTGGGTGCGCGTGCTCGGCAGCCCGCTCAACCTCGAGTTCGTGCTCGGCATGGCGATCGGCATGGCCGTCGTGTCCGGCGCGTGCGTCGGAGCGCGGATCGCGTTCGCGCTGGGCGTTGCGGGCGCGATCGGCGTGTGCGTCGCGACGGCGTACAGCGGCCGCGAGTTCCTGGAGATCGCGTGGTGGCGGCCGTTCGCGGTCGGCGTGCCGATGGCGCTGGTCGTGTACGGCGCACTCGGCCTCGAGGGCGAGGGCCTGCTGGCGCCGCGCTGGCTGCGCGCGCAAGGTGACGCCAGCTACGCGCTCTACCTCTGGCACGTTCCCGTCATCGGTGCGATCGGGCTGGCGCTGCACGGGATCCATCTGCACGGTGCGCCGGCGCGCATCACGATCATCGCGGGCGGATACGCGCTCGCGATCGCGGCCTCGTTCGTTGCGTACCACGCGATCGAGCGGCCGATGCTGCGCCTCGCGCGCCGCTACTTGCCGAGCGCGTCGAGCAGCACCGGGCGCAGGGCGGCAGCCCAGACGCCGTAGCCCGCCGCCGAGGGATGCAGCTGGTCCGGCATCAGCGCCGGGTCGATGCTCCCCGAGCCGTCGAGAAAGCCCGCGCCGGCGTCGAGCCAGCGAACGTGCGGGCCGTCGGCGAGACCTTCGAGGCGCGCGTTGACGTCGGTCGCCGCGGCGCGGATGGGATCGTCGGCCGGTCCGCGCGGCAGGATCGCGTTGAGCACGACGATCGCGTCCGGCAATTTCTCGCGCACGGTCTGGACGATCGCGGCGACGCCGCGCGCGATGTTCTCGGGCGTCGACGAGGCGAGGTTGTTCGTGCCGATCATCAGCACCACGACGCGGGCGTTCGTTCCGTCGAGCTCGCCGTGCTGCGCGCGCCACAACACGAATTGGGTGCGGTCGCCCTCGATGCCGAAGTTCGCGACGCTGCCCAGCGGTTCGATCTCGCGCTGCCAGACATCGACGCCGCGATTCGAAAAGTATGCGGTGATCGAATCGCCGAGGAACAGCACGTCGAGGGGACCCGCCTGGGCCCGCGCGACGAATTGCTCGTGACGCGCGAGCCACGCCGCCTGCGACCACGGGCGCGCGGCGGCGATCCACGCCCCGGCCTGCGGCGCGGGCGAGACGACCGCTGGTGGAGTCGGCTGCATCGAATCGCGCCTAACGGGCCGGTGCGAAGGCGTCGGCGCCGACCAGCGCTTCGATCTCGTCGATTTCCTTGGGAATATCCGGCGTGAGGTTCAGCGGACCGCCGAACGAGCAGAGGATGTCGTCTTCGATGCGCACGCCGATGCCTTTGAAGCGCTCGTCGCAATCGAGATCTCGCGCAACGTACAAACCGGGCTCGACGGTCACCACCATGCCGGCCTCGAGCGGGCGCCACGTTTCGCCGTCGGCCAGTTTGTACGAGCCGACGTCGTGCACGTCGAGGCCGATCCAATGCCCGGTTCCGTGCATGTAGAACGGCTTGTAGGCTTCCTGCTCGATCAGACCGTCGACGTCGCCGTTCAGCAATCCGAGATCGACCAGCCCCGCGGTGAGCACGTGCAACGCCGCGAAGTGCGCTTCGCGCACGTGCGCGCCCGGCCGCACTTGTGCGATCGCGGCCTTCTGCGCGGCGAGCACGATCTCGTATACGGCCCGCTGTTCCGCGCTGAAGCGCCCGTTCACCGGCCACGTGCGGGTGACGTCGGAGGCGTAACAATCGAGTTCTGCGGCGGAGTCGATCAGGACCAAATCGCCGTCGCGCAACTGCTCGCGATTGGTGTTGTAGTGGAGGATCGTCGCGTTGTCGCCGCCCGCGACGATCGAGGGATAGGCGACGTCCTGCGCGCCGTGCGCACGATACGCGTATTCGATCGCGGCCTCGAGCTGATATTCGTAGAGGCCCGCCCGCGTCGCGCGCATGCCGGCGATGTGGCCCAGGCGCGTGATCTCGCCCGCACGGCGCATCGCTTCGATCTCGCCGTCGTCTTTGATCATGCGGAGCTCGTGCAGGATCACGCCCGGGTCCACGATCGTATCGGGAGCGATGCCGCTGCGCCGAGTGCGGCTGCGCGCGTCGTCGAGCGCCGCGAACACGGTGCGATCGAAGCGTTCGTTCGCGCCGACCCGGACGTAGGCGCGGCGCGTTCCCGTCATCAGCTCGCCCAGCTTCGCCGGCAGTTCGCCGATCGGATACGCCGCATCGACGGCGAGCGCCGCGGGCGCGGCTTCGACGCCGAGCCGCCGGCCGTTCCACGTCTCGAGAGCGCGGTCGCTCGGCCGCAGGAACAGCGTGACCTTCTCGGGCCGCGAGGGCGCGAGGACGAGCACCGCCTCCGGCTCGGTGAACCCGGTGAGATAATACAGATCCGAGCTTTGGCGGAACTCGTATTCGGTGTCGTTGTTGCGCAGCGCGTGCTCTGCCGCCGGGACGATCATGACGCCGTCGCCGAGCTGCTCCAACACCGCCGCGCGCCGCTTGGCGAACGCGCTCATGGGGAGGACGCTTCAGGAAGCGGAGGCTCCGCCCTTCCGAAGCGACCGGGGCGGGCGCACCGCAACTCCGTTCGGGGCACGCGGCCGAGTGGAGTTGCGGTCGGCCGCGGCCCCAGAAGATTGCGTGATGCTACGGTTCTCGGACCTGCGTGCGATCGTCGACCTTGAGCTTCTCTTCGCGAGTCGTATCCGAGACGTGCTGGGTTTCGGTGACTTGGCGCTTCCCCACGATCACTTCACCGGTGACGACAGGGCGCTTCGTCACGGTGACTTGCTCGTGCATCAGCGGAACTCGGATGACGTCGCCTTCGCCGATGTCCCCAACTTGGCCGACACTCGCGCCCGTTACCGGCAGGCGCTCGACGAAGAGCTCCTCGCGCACGACCGGCACGTCAACTTCTTGTCGATGTTCGACAACTTCTTTCTCGATGATTCCTTCGCCGTCGGCGATGCGTCGCTTGTCGAGGGTAAGCCGTTCTTCACGGAGCTGGATTCGGCGTTGTTCGTCGATCGTTTCTCCACGTGCGGACGTCGAGGGGTCGCCGTAGCCAAGAACTTGCGATCCACGCAGTGCGTCCGGTTGCGTCCCGTAGTTCATATCGCCCGTGGCGGTCCCCGCAAACGATTCCCCGGCGAGAATTTGGCCGCCGGCCTCCTCGATGACGTGCGCCGCGAGCTCAGGATGGTTGTGCCCATCGATGGTGAGTATCGCGCTGTTCGGCCGAAGGGATGCGTCGACACGCTGCGCTTCGCTCTGCGCGACGCCGTGGCGGATAAGCTCGTCGTAGAGCGCGCGGTCGCCGGTCTCGCCGCTAAAAAATCGCCCGATTTTTTCGCCGAGCGAGTCGGCGTCCGACGTAACGCGTGCGCCGGAAGTCGCTCCCGCGCTTTGCCCGCCCGTACTCTCCCTGGGGGCCGTCACTCCGATCCACGCGTTGCCAAACCCCTCATCCCTCAAACGACGAGCTGCTTCGTGCGCTGTTTCGCGGCTTTGGAACGCCGCCACAAGCGCTCTTCCCTCAAAAGCCTCATCCCGCGGGTTTTCGGCAGAGTAGTTCATCTGAGTCCTCCTTCCTCGTTGTCGGTAATCTGCGAGCCGTTCTTCCCCGGCGTCCGAAATATTATAGGTTCGACACAGCGAGCCCCGGCTAAGTCGCGGCTCGCATTCACGCATAAAGTGTCGGAATACTAACGTGATGTCGCCGCACGCGACCGTACTTTTCGTATCTGCGTCGAGCCGAGCAGGGCGAGCCCTCCGTGTTTAGCGGAGGATGTGAGCGGCTTATTCGTGTCGGTGAGGGACATCAGCTCGGGTTCGAGCCACGCGTTGCGCTCGTCTTTTCAAGATTGCGGCGAGCGGCGGTGGTATGCTGATCGGGCATTCTGTGGAGTGGATCGAGGTTCGCGCATGGTTCGGCATCCCAACGTCTCGCCGCTGCTGTTCGCGGCGGCGCTCGCAATCATCGGTATGGTGTTTCCGGCGACGTCGCAGGCTCAGGACATGCCCTCGTACGCTCAGCCGGCCGTTGGGAGCAACGTCGAGACCATCACCGGCCGCATCAACTCGGTCGAGGGAACGTTCCTCATCACGTTGCTCGACGATCGCGGCTTCGTCGACTCCGTGCAACTGCATCAAGGCACGATCATCAATCCCACCGGGCTGGCCCTGGAGCCCGGGATGAGCGTCACGATCATCGGCTACAACGCCGGCCCCGCATTCGACGCGAACGAAATCGACGCGCAATATTCGTACGCCGGTCCGTACCCGGAGCCGGTCTACTACGGTCCCGGTTCGTGGTATCCGGGCTTTGGGTACGGTTACGGCCCGGCGTTCAGTCTCGGGCTGGTCTTCGTCAACGGTGGATACTTCTACGTTCACCGGCGCTTCCACGGGCGGCCGTTCTTTGGACGACCGTTCTACGGACGGCCGTTCCATCGGCGGTGGTTCTACGACCGATCCTTCCACGGCCGTCCCTTCTCTTGGTACGGTTCGCGCGGTCGTGCATGCTGCGGTGGTGCATTCTACGGTAGGGGATTCCCCGGCGGCGGATTCTACCGCGGCGGCTTCTACGGCGGCGGCTTCCACGGTGGTGTATTCTACCGTGGTGTATTCTACGGTGGTGGATTTCGCGGCGGCGAATTTCACGGCGGCGGATTCCACGGCGGCGGATTCCACGGCGGCGGATTCCACGGTGGTGGATTCCACGGCGGCGGTCGTGGCGGCGGCGGGCACCGCTGACGCGATTTCGGGCGGAACGTTCGACCCGACCATGAAGCCTCGACTTGCTATCTAACGCAGGTCCGTCGTCGCGCGGGCGATCGCTGCGGCGGCGACGGTGACGGCGTCGCGTGCGGCTGCGTCGTCGCCGCTTGCGTACGCCGCGGTGACGCTGGGGAACGCGACGCTCTCGTAACCGTTCACGCCGTAGGCGACCCGGTCGATCTCCTGCACCGCCGCGAGCGTGCGGGCCGCGCCGGGCCCGGCGCCGTGCGCGATCGCGTCGTCCGTCCTGCGGGCGGCCACGCTGAACGCGCCGATCGCGTTGCGCAGCGGCGCGACGTCGACGGTGCGCCCATCACGTTGCGCGCGCGCCTCGAGCCGCGTGATTCCGGAGTTGAGCACCGGGATCAGTGCGGAGAAAGCGTACGGGATCGCGTCCGCACCGGCGAGCCGCATCGCGACGATACCGTAGAGCTGCGCGTTCGTGCGATGCAGCACGAAGCCGGGATCGCTGAACGTCCACGCGTAGCGCAGCGTGTCGTAGCTCGAATGGTACGGCCCGAAGGGTCCGGCGAAGCCCATCTGGGCGATCGGCGTGCCGAAGCCGAACAGGAAGGCTTCGTGATCGCTGCCGCCGCCCGGATTGCCGACCGTAATGCCGCGCGGCTGCGTGCTCCAGCGGTCGTGCAGCGTCGAGCGTTCGTGCGCCGGATCGGGGACGGCTAACGTTGCCGCGACGATCGCCGGCGTGAGCGCGCCGACGGCTGACGCGCCGAACGTCGTACCCGTCAAGTCTTCATCGGCGTTCAGGTATGCGACGCAGCCCTGCTGCAATTCGGCCGCATGCCTGCGGGCGAACGACGTCGAGCCGAGCAGGCCGAGCTCCTCGCCGTCCCACAGCGCGATGACGAGCGTCCGCTTCGGACGCCAGCCGCTGCGCGCGAGGTAGCCGAGTCCGCGCGCGGCCTCGAGCATCGAGATCGTTCCCGCGCCGTTGTCGCCGACGCCGTACACCCACGCGTCGCGATGCGCGCCGAGCACGACGCTCTGCATCGACTCCGTGCCGCGCAGCGTTCCGACGGTGTTCCAGAGGGTGCGGGTATCGTGGTTCATGCGCACGACCAGATGCACGGCGGCAGGACCTCTGCCGAGCGGGTACGGCGCGTCGAGCGCACCGGCCCAGCCGGCCGGGCCGGTCGGCCCGCGCAGCGCGCGCAGCAACGTGCGCGCGTTCTCGCCGCTGATCGGCAGCGTGGGAATGCGGATTCCCGCGCCGAGCGAACCGCGCTGAATCGAGGTCGACGGCCGCCAGGGTCCGCTCGGATACGTCGCGCCGCGCGCCGCGCCGTCGTCGGCGGGATCGTTGTAGAGGATCGCACCGACCGCCCCGGCCGCCTGCGCGTTCTGCACCAGCAGCCCACGGAATGCGCCGCCGTAGCGGATCAGCGCGATCGCGCCGCGGACGTCGACGCCGGCCTGGCGCAGCGTCGCGAAATCGTCCGGCAGCCCACGGTGCGCGTACACCAGCGGCGCGGTGACGTCGCCGTCCCCGGATCCGGCGTTGAACGGTAGCCCGACCGCGGGCTCGAGCGTGTCCGGATCGTCCGGTTCGCCGGCCTCGCGCAGGTCGAAGCCGAGCGGCGGCGTCCCGCGCTGCTTGTGAAAGCCGTCGCGCGGGGTAAACGGGCGGCCGTCGGCAAACAACTCGACCGCCAGCTTACGCGGCGTGTCGACGCGGGCCGTGAACGGTTCGATGCGGGTCGCGAAGCCGAATTCGTGCAACCGCTCGGCGGCATAGACCGCAAGCGCGCGATCGGCCGGCGTGCCGGCGTAGTGCGGCCGGGCGCCGATCACGGCCGCATGATCGAGCGCGCCCTGGGCGCTTGGCAGATCGATGAACCGCGCCTCGTCAAACCGCTCGCGCGCGCCGCCGGCCGGTGTGAAGCCAAGAATCGCAGGCGGAGCCGGTCCGAGCGCGAGCAGGGCGAACGCGGCGAAGAGCACTGCCGGAAGGCGCATCATCTCTTTGGTCATCGGCCGCTCGCTCGCGGTCCCCCAGCCGAGTGACCGCCATCTTTCGAACGATGTGCCACGGATTACCGCCGAATGTCCTAAGGAGCCGACCCGTGCACGCCGAAACTAGGAGGACCATGACTAGCGGCGCCGCGCTCAATACGTACGTCTTTTTGTTCGCTTTCGCTTCGATGTTCTTGCTCGGGGGCAAGCGACCGCTGCTCGCTCTTTCGACTCGCGCGCTGCTGGTCGTGCTGCTCGGGCTCGGGCTCACCTACCTGATCGAGCCGAACGCCTGGTACCACGGCTACGTCGGGGTCGCGACGCTGATTGCGAACGCGCTGTTCGTCGGGTTCGCAGCGATCGATTTTCGTAACTGGCAGAAGAAGCGCGGCGCCGAAGGCGGCTAGCCGAGGGCGTTGAGGACGGCCGCGCTCTGGCGGTCCAGACGCTGTTCGAACACTTTGGGATGCGTCAGGTAGAAGACGCACATCGCCTGCACCAAGAAGCGATGGCGCGCGGCGTCCGCCAGCGTACGGACGAGCACGAGCGTGCCGCGCACGAGCCGGGTCAAGCCCGCCGTCGCATCGGCCGGCGACGCGTAACAGGCGACGAAGTTGAGCTCGCCGTGCTCGCGGTCCTCGGCCTGATCGATGAAGTAGTCCAGCAGGATGTGGATCGCCGAGACGCCCGGAAAGTACGCGCGCGTCGTCGCGTCGACCGTCGCCGGGGCGAGCTGCTTGCGCGCGCCGAGTTCGATGAGCGCGAAGATCGGGAGCGACGATCCGCACGCCGCCGCGAACTCCCACCACGAGAGTCCCGGAAACGCTTCGCGATTGCGATCGTACCACGCACCGCACGCGCGCTCGCGCGAGCCGGCCGGACCGTGCTTGAGAACTTGCAGTTCGGCATAGTACGTCGCCACTTCAACCAGGCGGTCGCGCACGGCGGCGTAGTTCGGGAGCTCGCGCAAACCGCTGCGCGCCGCGTCGACCAGCGAACACAGGTAGCCGCCGTCGTCGCCGTCCGGACCGTCACGATAGTAGTCGATCGGGACGCGGCGGTCGTCCAACGCGTCGAGCAGCGCAGCGTGCAGCGTCGCGAACGCCTTTTGCGAGACGCCGGGCAGCCGGTCGCACAAGTTGTCGAGATAGTCGTAGATCGTCTCGAGCGCCGCGACGATGCCGACGTAGCGACGCGCCGCCGCACCGTGCATGAACGTCGCGAGGATCGCTCCGCCTTGGACGTGATACGCCTTGCCGTCGATCGAGGCCAACGCCTGTTCGCGCAGCGCCGCGTCCGGAATCTGTTCCGCGCGGCGCCGGATGAGGGCGAGTTCTCGGCTGGCGCGCGGGATCACCGTCCAAACGAAGCGAGCCGTCGCGATCCAGCCGCGCGGACCGAGCTCGAGAAAACGGCGCACGCGCGAGGGCCGGCTGAAGACGATGCCGATCGTTCGCCGCACGTCGCGCAGCAGCGCGGCGGGAACGGCGATCTTAGATGGCACCGACGAAACGCCCCGGTGCCAGCACGTTCCGCGGATCGAAGCGTTCTTTGAGCGCGCGCATCGTTGCGATCGTGGACGGCGTCTCGCCCCACGCGTCGACGTGCGTGATCGCCGCATCATGCGCGGCGATCAGTTGGGCGCGGCCCAGCGCCGAGCGGACGGCTGCGCCCGCGCCGGCCAGCGTCTGCGCGTCGAGAGTCGCCGGGGCGCGAACCCGCGCGACGACGTCGCCGGTGAGCAGGTCCGCAATCGTCTCGATCGACGTCGCGCCCGCGCCGCCGGACGCGAACGTCGCGCGCGCGCGCTCCGCGCGCAACGTCGCGTCGGCCGGTTTGCCGCGTCCCAGCAAGGTGAACGAGACCGCGCCGGCGAGGGCGACGTACTCGTCGAGCACCTCTTGGAAGCCGCTGCCCGCCGCGGCGGCGGTCAAGATGCGCGTCTCGGCGACGCCCGCCGCACCGAGCGCTGAACGGTATTCACGCACCGCGCGGTCGACCGTCGTCTCCGAACCCTCGAACAGCGCGACGATCTGCGGCCGAAAGTCGATGTCCTCCGGCCGCGGCGCGTCGCGCAGCGCGAGGAAACCGTCGCGAATCAGCAACGCCACGGGAGGCACCGTCATCGCCCCGACGTGCGCGAGCACGCGCTCGCGGTTGTCGTCCTCGAACGTCGCGACTGCCAGCTGCCGTGCCGCCGGGGCCGGAAGCACTTTGAAATTCGCGCGCACGATCGCGCCGAGCGTCCCGTGAGAGCCGACGTAGAGCTTTCCGAGGTCGTAGCCGGTCACGTTCTTGACGACCATCCCGCCGCAGACCGCGAGCGTCCCGTCCGTCAGGGCGACGGTCGCGCCGATCAGCAGGTCGCGCGCTCGGCCATAGGTCGCCCGGCGCGGACCGGCCCAGCCGGCGGCCAGCGTTCCGCCGATCGTCGCCCGCGCGGGCAACGGAGCGTCGAGCGGAAGAAATTGCCGCTGCGCGGCGAGCGTGCGCTGCAGCGTCGCGAGCGTCATCCCCGCGCCGGTGCCGATGGTGAGATCGCGCGGCTCGTATTCGTGGACGGCGACCAGACGCGTCGTCAGGAGCGCGGAGTCGTAGCGTGCGGGCGGATTCGCGCTGCGCTGGAGCGTGCCGCCGCCGTGCAGCACGACGCTCTCGCCCGCGGCAGCCGACGCGGCGAGCGCGGCGGCCATCTCGGCGGCGTCGGCCGGCTCCAGCACTCGCGCCGGCGAGAGCGTTCCCAAGCGTAGCGCGTCGTTGCGTTTTGCGATCACGCCGTCGCGGTCCGCCGGGCGCTGGGGGGAGTTCCCACTTCGCCGCACATCGCGCCGCTCGGAAAGATCTTGTCGGGATTGAACGCGCGCATCGGATCGAAGACGTCCCGCACGCGGCCCATCGCCGCGAGGTCGTCGGGCGAGAAGACGAGCGAGAGCGTCTCGCGCTTTTCGTAGCCGATACCGTGCTCACCGCTGATCGTGCCGCCCATCGCGATGCACGTGCGCAAGATCTCGGTGCCGGCCGAGACGACGGCTTCGACCTGGCGGCGTTCGCGGCGGTCGAAGATCAGCAGCGGGTGCAGGTTGCCGTCGCCGGCGTGGAAGACGTTGCCGACCGGGAGCTGATGGTCGCGCGCGATCGCGTCGATCGCGTGCATCACTTCCGGGAGCCGCGTGCGCGGCACGCAGGCATCTTGAATGTAGTAGTTGGGTGCGATGCGCCCGATCGCGCCCGCCGCTCCCTTGCGAGCGGCCCACAACGCATCGCGTTCGCGCTGGTCGCGCGCCGCGCGCCACGAGAGCGCGCCGTGTTCGCGCGCGATCGCTGCGATCGCAGCCTCGCCGGCCGCCACGTCGTCGTGCGAGCCGGCGATCTCAGCCAGCAGCACGGCCCCGGCGTTCTCCGGATAGCCGGCGTGATAGTGCGCTTCGACCGCGCGGGTGATCAGCGCGTCCATGATCTCGAGCGCGGTCGGCACGATGCCGGCGCCGATGATCGCCGAGACGGCTTCGGATGCCGACTCGACGTCCGCGAACGCCGCGACGCAGACCCGCACGGCTTCCGGCAGCTTCATGAGGCGCACGTCGACCTCGGTGACGATGCCGAGCGTCCCTTCGGAGCCGACCAGCACGCCGGTGAGATCGTAGCCGGCATCGTCGATCGACGTGTGATGCAGCCCGCCGTCCGCGTCCACGTATTCGAGTCCGAGCACGTGATTGGTGGTCGTCCCGTAGCTCAAACAGTGCGGCCCGCCGGCGTTCGTGCCGACGTTCCCGCCGATCGTCGAGATCTTCTGGCTCGACGGATCCGGCGCGTAGAAGATCCCCGCCCCGGCGATCGCCGCGGAGAGGTCGAGATTGATCAGGCCCGGCTGGACCCGGGCGCGCCGGTTGCGCACGTCGAGTTCGACGATGCGGTTCATGCGCGCGAACGACACGACCAGCCCGCCGCGCGACGGCACGGCACCCCCGCACAGCCCGGTCCCCGCGCCGCGCGGGACGATCGGCTCGCCGCATTCGCGCGCGATCCGGACGGCGATCGCGACTTCGCGCACATCGTGCGGCACGATCGCCGCGGAGGGGAGCTTGTCCTCGCTGTACGCGTCGAACGCATAGACCGCCAGGTCCTCGGGCGCCGCTCGCACGACGTCGGGCCCCAGCGCGTCAAGAAGCCGCGACGCGAACGAGGAGAGCATGGGTCGCGCTACGGAGGGTCGGCCGGAAGTTCCTGGAATCCGCTTGCCTGGTGTTCTTCTGGAGGAAGCCTAAGGCGCCCAAGCGCCCGGAGCGCGCGACGATCACCGAACGGCAGCGGCGCGACTACCGTGCATCGGTCGAATTCCCCATGCTGTACGTCGTGGCCGGCCGCACCGGAACCCGAACCGCCCTCGCCAACGACCTCTCGGCCGGGGGGCTGCGGTTGGTCGGCGACGAGGATTTGGTCAGCGGTGCCACGATCGACATCCGCTTCACGCTCCCGAACGAACTGATCCGCGGCGTCCAGCTCGAGAAGGAAATCGTCGAGATCACCTCTCGCGGACGGGCGAAGAAGAAGATCATGGTGCCGCCTGAGCCGTTTCGCGAGATGCACCTGCGCGCCAAGGTCGTCATCGCGTTCCTCAACGTCAAGCGTCGGAAGTTCGCGCATGGGGTGCAGTTTGTGGACATCGATGAACGGAGCAAGGAAGAGGTCCAGCGGTTCATCCACGTCTGGCAGATTCGGCTGCTTCGGGAACGCGCGCATATGCGCGGGGAGTGAACGCGGCGTTTTGTGGCTTGGGGTGCGGGGCGGGGACGTGCTGCGGCGGGGACGCTCCCTACGGCGCATCCATGCGCCTCCGGTCACTCGGTTGCTGCGTCGCTCCCGCGCCTCCAGCGCTCCGCGACTCCGCAAACGCCCCGCCACAGCACGTCCCCGCCCCGCACCCCAGGCACGATCGTCGCACGCGACTCCGTGGGGCACGATGGTGGCTTTCAGCCCCACAATAAAAAATGGCGCTTCAGGACTTCGAGTGGGTTGGGTAGAGGTCAAGTTGGCCGCAGTGGAAT
>CALEYW010000074.1 GCA_937927945.1 uncultured candidate division WPS-2 bacterium
GTGCCGGCCGCAACGGTACTAGTACCGGACGAGGCAACGCTTTCACTGCGACTCGATCCCTCACATCGTTCCGCGCGCGACGTTTCCGAAACCGCTCACTTCGCGCCCTTAGCCGCCGACGCTGAGCCGCGCGAGACGCTGCACTCGACGGATCCCCCGGAGTCCTCGCCGCGCTCGACGCC
This sequence comes from uncultured candidate division WPS-2 bacterium, assembly GCA_937927945.1. GTDB lineage: Bacteria > Vulcanimicrobiota > Vulcanimicrobiia > Vulcanimicrobiales > Vulcanimicrobiaceae > Vulcanimicrobium. The sequence goes on from CALEYW010000074.1 coordinate 183, forward strand.
CGCGTCCGGCGAGTGGGGTGAAGCAGCGTCGTTTCCCGCTGACCGTGACACCGTCGCAGCAGTTCCGCCCGTGCCGGCCGCAACGGTACTAGTACCGGACGAGGCAACGCTTTCACTGCGACTCGCTTGGGACGCCGTGGCGCACACCGACGATGCTGGTCTTGCTCGAGCCCGGCCGCATCGTTCCGCGCGCGACGTTTCCGAAACCGCTCACGTCGCGCCCTTCGCCGCCGACGCCGAGCCGCGCGAGGCGCTGCACCCGGCCGATCCCCGGGAGTCCTCGCCGCGCTCGACGCTCGCGTCCGGCGAGCCGGCTGAAGCAGCGTCGTTTCCCGCTGACCGTGACATCGTCGCAGCAGGTCCACCCGTGCCCGGCGCAACGGTACCAACACCGGACGAGGAAGCACTTTCACTCCGACTCGCTCGGGACGCCGCGGTTCACTCCGACGATGCTGTTCTTTCTCGAGCCGGGTCACATCGTTCCGCGCGTGACGTCTCCGAAACCGCTCACGTCACGCCATTCGCCGCCGACACGAGCGCGCGCGAGACGCTGCACTTCCCAGATCCCCGAGAGTCCTCGACGCGTGCGTCTGCCGAGCTGCTCGGAGCTGCCCCCTTTTCCGCTGACCCCGACACCGTCGCAGCAATCCCGCCCGTGCGAGCCGCGACGGTAACAACACCGGACGAAGCAGGCTTTTCACGCGCGCCCGATCGGAACGCTGCGGCGCACGTCGACGACGCTGGTCTTCTTAGAGTCCGATCGGCTGCGCCCGACGACGCACCGCCCGCCCGGCGCATGGATGACACCATTCGATCCGGCAAGGAACCGCATCGTGCGGCGCGCGACGTTTCCGAAACCGCTCGCGTCGCGTCGTTCCTCGCCGACGCCGAGGTCCTTGAAACGTCGCGCTCGCTCGAGATTCGCGAGTCCTCGTCGCCTGCGCCGGGCAAGCCGGCGGGTGGACCGTCGTTTCTCGCGCGCCCGAAGGCACTCGGTGCAAGTTCACCCGCGGCCGCTCCAGCGGCGGCGAACGAGGCACCGTCTTCACTTGGGCTCGATCGGGACGCAGCCGCTGCCGCCGAGCCGATTCGCTCGTCGCGTTCGCCTGTCGCGCCCACGCGCGTCGCACCTGGTGCGGATGAAACCCCTCGCGCCGCGCCGTTCCCCGCCGATGCCGAGGTGCTTGAAACGTCGCGCGCGCTCGATCTCCGCGACTCCTCGTCGCGTGCGTCGGCCAAGCCGTCGGGCGGACCGACGTTTCTCGCGCAGCCGACGACGCTCGGTGTAGGCTCACCCGCCGCGGATGCACCGACGCCGGAGGAAGCACCGCAGGCACTCCGGCTCGATCGCGACGCAGCTGCGGACGCCGGACCGAAGGGCGCGTCGCATTCTTCTGCCGCGACCCTGCGCGTCGGGCGCGGACAAACCGCGGCCGCGCACGCGCCTTCGCGATGGTCACAACCCGACGCGGCCGGTGTACTTCCGGCCGCGTCGGCTGCACCAGCGCCCTACGAAGCGTCGCCCGATGTTTCCGAAACCGCTCGCGTCGCATCGTTCGCCGTAAACGCCGGCGAGCAGCAGCCCTCGCGCCGCGAGTTCGATGAACCGTCTGTAGTTTTGCCGCTTGCGGCGCTGAACGCCGCTCTCGAATTTCCAGCCGAGCCGGATGCACCACTGCGAGATGAAGCGACGATCGCGATCCGCGACGATCGCAGCGTTCGCGGACGACCCCGCGAGGCACCCTCGCGCGCGGAGCATGCGGCGGTTTCCGCGCCTGCCGCGGCCGCACGCAGCGCGTTCGACCCGATCGCCACGCCCGCAGACAATGCGCGGCAAACCGCTTTTCCGTCCACGGAAACGACCGTGCGGCCGGCGGAGGAGTCGTCGCGTCCCGCATCGCTGCCGTCCTCGACGGCGCACGCGGACATCGTCCTCGCGGTTGAGGACCGTGCGATGGAACCGCACGCTGGGGACGTGGGCGGCGCGGATGTCGCCGGTCCGATCCGCTCGGCGGCCTTTGCGGAACACCATGCGATCGGACCCTCCGCGATTGCTTGGGGCGACGTCCTCGACGCAGCGAACGTGCGCGACGCCGTCGAGCGCCGAATCCCCCAGCCGTCGTCCGTGGGCGCCGCGGTGCCGCCCCCGCGCACGGTGCGGATCGCGATCGACCGCATCGAACTCGTCGCGCCCCCCGAACCGCCGGCGCCGCCGCGCCGCGCGGAGCCGACGATAACCCTCGACCGCTACGCAGAGCGCAGACGATGAGCAACTACCTCGCGCTCGCATCGGTCACCGCGGCGTTCGGCCGCATCATCGCCGAAGCGTTGGAACGTGTGCCGGAACCCTCAGGCATCCCGCGCGTGCGGTTCGGCACGCCGCAGAACGACCCGCAGTTCATCGGATGCACGCTCTTCGTCTATCGTATCTCAGTGAATGCGTTCCGGCGCAACGACGATCTTCCGGTACGTGACTCCGACGGGCTCTACGTCGAGCGGCCGAGCGTCGCGCTCGACGCCGAGTACATCCTGACGTTCTTCGGTGAAGAGGCGACACTCGAGCCGCAGCGCTTTCTCGGCTCCGTCCTGAGCGCCGTGCACGCGCGGCCGGTCCTCAGCCGCGACGAGATCCAACGCATGACCGAAGCGACGCCGTACCTGCGCGGCTCGGATCTCGGCACGAGCATGCAGCGCGTGCGGCTGGCGCCGACCGTCCTCGACCATCATGCGATGACGCAGGTCTGGGGAACGTTTCCACAGATTCCGTACCGCCTCTCGGTCGCTTACACCGCGTCGACCGTCACGATCGACTCCGACGTCACGCCGCGCACGATCCCGCCGGTTCGCGAGGTCACGTTCGATCCTCCGGCGGGGCCGCGATGAGCGGAGATTTCGCGCGCAACCGCAGCCAGATGCTGAGCGCGCTCGAACGCCTGCGCGCGATCCTCGAATCACGCGGCGGCGGCACGGTGCCGCCGCTCGTCCTCGACGAGGATTCGGCGTTGGCGCGCATCAGCACCGCGTTCGGCTTGACGCCGTTCGAGACCGACGTGCTGGTCTTCGCCGCAGCATCGGAGCTCGACGGCGAATTCGCCGCGCTGCTCGCCGGTATCGCCGGCGATCCGACGGCGACGCAGCCGACCTTTTCGCTGGCGCTGGCGATGCTGCCGCAGCCAGCGTGGTCGGCGATTCTTCCCGACGCGCCGTTACGGCGGTGGCGACTCGTCACGATCGGCGGCGGTTCGCCGACCGCGGCCGCGCTGCGGGCCGACGAGGCGATCGTGCACGCGCTGCTCGGATTTCCGTTCCGCGACGAACGGGCGCGCTCGTTCGCCCAGCCGCTGGCTCCGCCGCCCACCGTCCTCTCCGCAACGCAGCAGGCGGTCGCGCGAGCGGCCGCTGATACGCTGGTGCGCGCTGCGCGCCCGGTGATCCAACTCGTCTGCGCGGACGCGCTCCTGGGCCGGGCGATCGCGGCCCAAACCGTCTCGCTTCTCGACCGCCGCGGGATCGCCGTTCGCTCCGCCGGACTTTCGACGGCGACGGCCGACGTGCTGGACGCGATCGCCACCTGGGAACGCACGGCGATCCTGACCGGCGCGGTGACCGTCCTCGAATGCGACGATGCCGACGACCCGCAACGCGAGCGGACGATCGACACGATCGTCGAGCACGCGACGCAGCCGCTCGTCGTCGTGACCCGCGCGCGGATGGCCCTCGCCGGTGCCGCCGTCCCCGCGTTCGAAGCCTCGCGCCCATCTTCCGACGAGCAGGCGGCGTCCTGGGCCGCGGCGCTCGCGCCGTCGCGCGCGCCGGCCGATTCGCGCCGGCTCGCCGCGCAATTCGATCTCGACCTCGCGACGATCGGCGCTGTCGCTGCCGGCATCCCCGGCGACGCGCCGTTCGCCGTCCTCTGGGATGCCGCGCGCGCGCAAGCGCGTCCGCGCCTCAACGCGCTGGCCGAACGAATCGACACGAGCGCAGGTTGGCGCGACCTCGTGCTGCCGCCGGATCGGCGCAAGACGCTGCGCACCATCGTCGACGCCGTACGCCACCGGGATCGCGTCTACCGTGAATGGGGCTTCGCCCGCACGCAGAGCGACGCGCGCGGCACGACGGTCCTCTTCGCCGGGCCCAGCGGTACGGGCAAGTCGCTCGCCGCGCGCGTGCTGGCCCGCGCGCTGAAGCTCGACCTGTACCGCATCGATCTCGCCGCGGTCTTCAGCAAGTACATCGGCGAGACGGAGAAGAATCTGCGCCGTATCTTCGACGCGGCGGAGGCCGGCGGCGTGGTCCTCCTCTTCGATGAAGCCGACGCGCTTTTCGGCAAGCGCAGCGACGTCAAAGAAAGTCACGACCGGCACGCAAACGTCGAGGTCAGCTACCTCCTGCAGCGGCTCGAGCGCTTCAACGGTGTCGCGGTCCTCACGTCGAATCTGCGCGACGCCTTCGACAACGCGTTCCTGCGCCGCTTCGCCTTCGTGCTCGAGTTCCCGTTCCCCGACGCGAGCGCGCGCGAGCGCATCTGGCGGCGCGCCTTTCCGGCGGCGACGCCGACCGAAGCGCTGGACTACGCGCAGCTCGGCCGGCTCGCGCTGCCGGGCGGCAACATTCGCACCATCGCGCTCAATGCCGCGGTACGGGCCGCCGCGCGCGACCGGCGGATCACGATGCGCGACGTCGCCGACGCGGCGCGCATCGAGTACGCGAAGATCGGTCACGGACACGGCGAGGCGGATCTGCTGCGCTGGCTGGAGGCGGTGTAATGGACGACGGAACGCAGTATCAGATCGAGGTCGGCGCGCTGCGCGTCACCGACGCAGGCGTCGCTCGCGACGTCGTCGCGGGGCTCCACGGAGCGCTCCTCGGTCGCGAAGTTCCCGGCATCACCGGCGAGGCCGCGGCGCTGATTCATCACGTGCTGCAGGCGATCCGCGCCGGCGAGGAGACCCCATGAACGGCGGCCCCAAGGTGCAGCGCGGTGCCCTCGCGACGGTGCGCGGCAACTCGCTGCAAGACGTGGTGCAATTCCAATACAATCCGGAGTCGATCACGCGCAGCCTGACGCCGCGCATGAGCTGGGGCGTCGACGCCGGGGCCAAAGACGCGCCCTCGCGCCAGTCGAAGCTGCTCGACGCTCCGGGTCAATCGATCACGTTCAAAGCCTACTTCGACGCAGCGGACGCGCTCGCGGCGGGCGATCCGACGACGGCCGCCTCCGGCATCGCGCCACAGCTGGCGGTACTGGAGAGCCTGCTCTATCCGACCCGCGACGCGTTCCAGCGCTACGAATCGGAGCGCAGCGAGGGGATGAAGATCGCGGTCATGGAGCCGCCGCGGACGATCCTGGTGTGGGGTGAGCGGCGCGTCTACCCGGTGCGCCTGAAAAGTCTCTCGATCAGCGAGGAAGCATTCAACCCGGCCCTGAGCCCGATCCGGGCCAGCGCGCAGATCACGGTCGAGGTGGTGACCTACGGCATGCGCACACCCGGTGACGCCGATTACAAGCTCTTCGGCGCCTACCACGTGGCGCTCGAGCGCATGGCCGGCTCAGCGACTGCAGTCGACCCGCGCACCCGCCGTTCGCTCGCCGCGCGGGCGAAGGCGTGACCGCGCGATGATCGATCGCGACAGCCGCTACTCCGCCGCGGAGACCGCGGTCTACGAATTCGCCGACGGCACTCCTGTCCTGTACCTGCGCCGGCGCTTTCTGCCCAATCCCGACGACGTTCCCTCGGCGCGCAGCGTCGACTCGATCGACCATCGCGAGCGGCTCGACCTGATCGCGGCGATGCAGCTCGGAGATGCATTCTCGTTTTGGCGCATCTGCGATGCCAACGACGCCCTCAACCCATTCGACCTGATCGCCGAATCCGGCGGCGCGCTGCGCATGCCGAGCGGGCTGACGATCCGGTGAGCGACGTGCCGATGGTCGTGCTGATCGAAGCCGGCGCCTCGACGCCGAGCGCGGTCTCGGCGGATATCCTCGACGCCGTCGCGCGGATCGTCGTTCGCCAGGAGCACGACGGCGCAGCGACGTTCCAGCTCGTGCTGAACGCCGACGAGACGGCTCGGCTCGAAGACGATCTGCCGATCGTCGGCGGCAAGGTCTTCGCACCGGGGAACCGCGTGCGCATCGGCGTGCGTCTGAACTCGACCGAGTGCTGGCTCGTCGACGGCGCGGCAGTGCACGCCGAGCTCGTCTACGGTGCCGCTGCGGGATCGTTCACGTACTCCGTCATCGGCGAGGACCTCTCGGTGTTCATGCGGCTCGAGGAGAAGGCCGCGGAATGGCCAGGCCGGTCGGCCGCGCAGATCGTCCGCGAAATCCTCGCCAACTACGCGAGCTACGGCGTGCAATCGAGCGTCACCGCGCCGCAGAACGACGTCACGCCCGACGCGAGCGCCTGGATTCGCCAGCAGAACGACGACGACTTGTCGTACGTGCGCGCGCTCGGCCGGCCGTACGGTTTCATCTTTGCGCTGCGCTGCGGCACGACGACGAGCGCGCCGACAACGGCATATTGGGGACCGCCGCCGCGAGCGACGTCGAGTCTGCCGGCCTTGCGCCTCGGCGCGGGCACGTCGAGCGACGTCACCACCATCTCCTTCTCCTACGACGGCGCGGCGGCGGAGCTGTACGGCGGCGGCAGCCGCGACGACACCGCCGCCGACACGGCGCTCGCGGTCTCCTCGTCGACGGAATGGTCGCTGACCAAGCTCGCATCGTCACCCAGCTTGACCGGAACGCTCGCGCGCAAACGCCGCTTCATCGCGCCGGCAGCCGCGGGCGCCCTGGCGCGCTCGTCCGTCGACGGTCTCGCGCAAGCATCCGCGCGCGCGGCCGCGCGCGCGGTCGCCTCGCTCGACGGCATGGAGTACGGGGCGGTCGTTACCCCCGCATCGCTCCTGGCGGTCCGCGGCGCCGGCGCGACGTACGACGGAAACTACTACGTCGAGCGCGTCGAGCACGACCTGGCGCGCGGTTCGTACACGCAGGAGATCACCATGTCGCGCGAAGGACTCGGCTCTACCTTGACGGGAGCAGGCCGATGAACGACGATGCGCGCCGCTATTTCGGCAAATATCGCGGCGTCGTCACGGGGACCGACGATCCCCAGAAGATCGGCCGGATCCAGGTATCGCTCGAGACCTTTCCGGGCTGGAAGGACAACTGGTGCATGCCGTGCGTTCCGTACGCCGGCAAGAACGTCGGCTGGTTCTTCATCCCCGAAATCGGGGCGCACGTCTGGATCGAGTTCGAGGGGGGCGATCCGGACCGCGCGATTTGGACGGGCTGCTACTGGGCAACCGGCGAGGTTCCGCCGGATGCGACGCCGAGCCGCAAGACGCTGCGCACGCCGACGTGCACGGTCGTGCTCGACGATCTCGACGGCAAGGCCGGTACGCTCGCGGTCAACGCCACGACCCGCGAGGGTGAGACGCTCACGTTCACGATGACGAAAGACGGAATCACGCTTAAAGCGAAGAGCGCCCAGATCACGATGGCGATCGACGGCGGCATCACGATCGCCTATCCGAAGAGCAAGCTGGAACTCACCGCATCGCAAATACAGGCGACGGTCGCGACCACGTCGTTCGCCTTGACCGACCAGGACGCGACCCTGCGCTCGACGTCGGTGACGGTCGATGCGACCAATCAGCTCGCGCTGAGCGCGTCGTCCTCCACCAGCGTGCGAAGCGGACAGTTTTCGCTCAACGCGTCCACGATCACCCTGGCGGGAGCGGCGATCAACATTGGATAGTGCGTCCGTCTGGTTCGCTTTTCCGTTGCGCGTCGTCAACGGCGCGGTGGCGACCGCTTCGCGGCCCGACCACGTCCGCCAGATGATCGAGCAGGTCATCTTCACCATGCCCGGCGAGCGCGTGATGTACCCGGAGTTCGGCGTTGGCCTGGAGCGCTTGCTGTTCGAGTCGACGGCGCGCGAGATCATCGCCGCGACGGAATCCTTGGTCACGGGCGCCCTGCACCAATGGCTCGGCGACCTCATCGCCGTGCGCGACGTGCGCATCGACGTCGTGGAGACCGCGGTCAACGTCGACGTCGCCTACGAGCTGATCGCGACCCGCGAACTGCGGCGCGAACGCTTCACGCGATGAAGCACGGTCTGCCGCTGGGGATCGACCGCGTTTCGAGCGTCCAATTTCCAGGTCGCGATGGTTCGATCGCGGTGAACCTCGCGATCATGCCGCCCGGCGCGACGCTTCCGTCGTCGTTACTGTATGCGGCAGCGTATACCGTCACGCTCGACGATGCCGAGGGGACATCGCTGCGCGTCGTTTCTGTCGCCGCGGACGCGAGCGAACCGTCGATCGAACTCGGGATCGTGCCGCCTGCGAAGGTCACGTCGGGCCGCTTCACGATCCGCGTGGACGGCCTGGTTCCCGGGCTCGATACGGTCGAAGTCGTCTGGGGCGTCGACCACGCGGCGTTCGACCCCGGCGCGCCGGCCGCTCCGGCGGCCGGCGTTCCGCCGGCGCCGACGCTCGCGAACTACCTCTATCGCGACTTTCACTCGTTCAAGCAGCTCATGCTCGACACGGTCCGGCGCGAACTGCCGCGCGCCCGAGAGACGCACGCTGCCGACGCCGGCATCGCCATTCTCGACGTCCTCGCGTACGCGGCGGACAATCTCGCCTATTTTCAGGACGCCGTCGCAACCGAAGCCTATCTCGACACCGCGCGCCGGCGCGTCTCGGTGCGGCGGCACGCGCGGTTGCTCGGCTACCGGCTGTACGAAGGCTGCACCCCGCGCGTCTGGATGCACGTGTGCCCGGACCGCGAGCTGACGATACCGTGCGGCCATGCCTTCAGCACGGCGGCGGACGCGCAGGCCGATCCGGTCACCTTCGAGTCGCTCTGCGAGCGGACGGTCGATCCGGCGCAATGTTCGATGACGATGTGGGACTTCGGCGGCGCCGAGGTCGAACTGCCGGCCGGACGGACCACCGCCGTCGTCGACGGACCGCGCGGCGCCGCTTTGCGCGCCGGCGACGTCGTGGTCTTCGAGCAGCAATTCGACCCTCGCAGCGGCGCGGCCGCACCGCCCGGTCATCGGCAAGCCGTCCGGCTGCGCGCGCCCGGCGTCCGGTACGACGATCACCCTAGCGGCGATCCCACGCGTTGCCTCACGCAGATCACGTGGTACGCCGACGATGCGTTGCGCGCATCGTACGCGCTTCGTCCCGACGCGCGCGGGGAGTCGCCCACTCGGGTGCTCGGCAACATGATTCCGGCCGATTTCGGCTCGACGTTCGACGATCCGGACTGGTACGAGATCGACGCGCGCAGGATCGTGCGCGCGTACGTTCCGGATTTGACGTTCGCCGTCCCCTACGCGCCGAGCAACACCGCGGTAGCGGCCGATGCGAAGGCGATTCGAGCCTACAACGCACTGCCGCAGATCACGGCGGTTTCGTTTCCGTTCGGACGCCGACGGGAGTGGGAGGCCCGCGAGGACCTCGTCGGCGCCGATCCGTTCGAGCGTGCGTTCGTCGTCGAGATCGAACGGAGCGGCGGCGTGCTGCTGCGCTTCGGCGACGGGCGCAGCGGAGCGCGTCCGCTGACCGCGTCGCGCTTCCGGTTATCGTACCGGCGCGGAAACGGCCTGGCGGGCCACGTCGGCCCCGACGCGATCCGCTTCGCGGAGCCGCTGGGCGACGACACGCCGGTCGTCGTGCGCAATCCGCTCGCGTCGTACGGCGGCGCCGAACGGCAGGATCCCGACGAAGCGCGGCGCGAGGCGCCGGAACTCGTGCGCAACCGCCGGCCTGAACGCTGCGTCACCGACGAGGACTATGTGCGCCGGGCACGCGACGTCGACGGCGTCCGCGCCGCCGCCGTGCGCCGGCGTTGGGCCGGCAGCGGGACGACCGTCCAAGTCTTCGTCGACGGCGACGGTCCCGCCGGCGACCTGCGCGCTCGCGTCGACGAAACGCTGCAAGCCGCGCGGATCATCGGAACGGACGTCACGGTGCGCCATCCGCGGCGGATCGGCGTCCTCGCCGCGCTCGAGGTACGATGCCGGGCCGGCGCGAGCCCGAGCGAGGTGCTGCGGCGCGTCACCGCGGCTGCGACCGCCGCGATCGAGGCCGAACGGCTCACCCTCGGCTCGACGCTCTATGCCAGCTGGTTCATCGCCGCGGCGATGCGCACGCCGGACGTCACGGACGCTTCCTTGACGATCTTCCGCCGCGTCGGCGGACCGGACATGCGCGCCGAGGGGGCGATCGCGTTCGGGCCGACTGAGGTACCGCAAATCGTCGACGGCGACGGCCTCTCGACCGGCGGGCGGCCGCTGGTGACCCTGCGCGCATGAGACACCGGCATCAGACCGCCACGGAGCTGCGCAACGCGATGCAGCTCGCGCTCGGCGCGCACACCGTGCGCGTCGGCGACGGCCTGCGTGAGAATCCACTCGCGCTGATGGAGGAAGTCGGCCGGAACGGTCCGCTCGGCGCGCTCATCGACGCGTGGGCCGTGACGGGCGACGTGCTGACCTTCTATCAGGAACGGATCGGCGACGAGCGCGCACTCTCGACCGCGCGCGAGACGATCTCCGCGTACGCGATCGCGCGTTCCGTCGGTTACGAGCCACGCCCCGCGATCGCGGCGCGCACCGATCTCGCGTTCAGCATCGCGACGTCCGCGCAAGCCGGCCTAGTCACGATTCCGGCCGGCACCGCGGTCGGCAACGTCCCGGCCGAAGGCGCGCTGCCGGCGATCTTCGAAACCGACGCCGACCTGCCGGCGCACGCGGCATGGAACGCCCTCGATGCGGCGATCGACGACGCGCCGGCGTCTACCCGCTTGGCGCCGTCGGCGACCCGCGTCGTACTGGCCGGCACGCAGCCGGCCGCGCCCGGCGATGCGATCGTGCTGCGCACCGGTACCGCCGGCGAGCCGATCGACTACGCGGCGATCGTGGCCGACGTGATCGTCGACGCACCGCGCGATCGCACCCTGATCCGCTGGCGCGCGCCGCTGCGGCCGCTCTCCGGTCCAGTTCTGCGCGGCGTGCTCATCCTCGACGTGCGCGTTCGGCCGTTCGGCGCGCTCGCACCACCGTTCGAGCTCGCCTCGGCGGCCGATCGCCGGCGCTACGCGCTCGGCGGCCTGCGCGTGTGGAACCATGCGACGTGGAGCGGCGCGAACGACGGCCTCGACGTGAGCCCGTTCGCGCTCGCCGCGTCGCGCGACGGCTGGTACGGAATCACGCCGGCCGCATTCGTGCGGCGTGCGCCCGGCGAAGCGTGGACGGCCGTCGCGCCGGCTCCGGGCCTCGCGCTGCAGAGCCTCGCCGCGGGTTCGAGCGGCCGCATCGCCGTCGGAACGACGACCGGCGACGTGCTCGTTTCGATCGACGACGGCCAGACGTGGCTGCGGATCGGCGGCGAACCGTCGGCGCGCGGCGCGCGCCGCTTGCCGTCATTGCCCATTCGCGGCATCGCGCTCGACGAGAGCAGCGACGTCCCGCTCGTCTTCGTCGCGACCGATCGCGGCGTCGCGAGCATTCCGCTCAACGGCGACGCGTGGTCGTGGCGCAACGACGGTTTCCCGGGTACGGATGCGAAAACCGGCTACGCCGCGTGCGCGGCGACGTCGATCGTCCTCGATCCGCCGACCGGTGCCCTGTTCGTGACGACGACGTATGGCGCGTACCGTAGCGGCACGAACCTGCGCTGGGAGCGGATCGAGGGTCTCGGCAACGTCGCACAGCTCGCCGCGCTCCCGCGAGGGCGGTTCGTGGCGGCGGGTCCGGGGGGAGTGTTCCTGTCCGATGACGGCGGCGCGACCTGGACCAAAGTGCTCGTCATCGACGCCACGCCCCGCGCACTGGCGGCCGCCGGCGAGACGATCGCCGTCGGCGTCGGCTGCGACGTCTTCTCCAGCAGCGACGCGGGCGCGACGTGGTTTCGTCACGCCGGCGTGTCGCCCTCGCGAATCACCGCGGTCGCGGTCGACCCCGACGGGTGCATCGCGGCCGCCTCGCCGCTGATCGACAATCCGGCCCGCGAATGGCCCGGCCTCGACGGTCCGCTCCGCGGCACGACCCTGTGGCTCGATCGCGCGGTGACGCTCGGCGCCGGTGACGTGCTGGTGATCGGCAAGGACGGGGACGCCGTCGCGTGCGACGTGTACCACGTGCTCACGAGCGCCACGCGCATGCTCAGTGCGTACGGGACGGCGGGAATCGCCACCGTCGTCACGCTCGACGAAGCGCTGCACGGCGATGTCACCGCACGCGACGCGATCGTGCACCTCGGCGCGCGGTCGCGCGAGGCGGTACGCGTGCGGCGCGGGGCGCTCGCACCCCCGTCCGACACGATCCCGGTGCGGCGAGGCATCCCGCGTCTGGCGAGCGGCCGCACGGCGATCGTCGAAGGGCGGCCGCCCCAGGCGCTGCTGGGCGGGCTGGCCGGCCGTTCGCTGACGATCCGCTTCAGTGCGCCCGCGCCCCCCGCAATCGTCGAGCGATCGCCCCGCGCGTTCGCGCCGGACCTCGACGTCGACTCGGCGATCGCCGACGGCCCGCGCGGGGTGATCCTGGCGCGCTTCGACGGCGTGTGGCAGTGTGAAGACGTCCTCGCCGACGCGCAGGAATGGATCGCCCTCGCTCCGCCGCCGTTTCCGGTGACGAGCCTTGCATCGTTCGGCGGCCGTCTCTACGCCGGCGGAAGCGGCGACGGCGGTGTCATCGTGTATGAGGACGATGCGTGGCGCTCGGCCGGTCTGCACGGTACGATCCGGCGCGTGCTCGCGTGGGAGGGCCCCTCCCCCGGACTCGCCGCGTGCCTCGAACGCGGCGCGCTCGAACTGCGCGCCGACGAGCACTGGGAACCGATGCCGGGACTCGACGCGGTCGAAGTCGCCGGGATCGCGGCCGATGGGACCCAAATCGTCGCGGCGACGAGCGCGGGCGTTTTCGCGGGATCGCCGGCGGCCCCGTGGACCCGCCTGCCCGGCCTCCCTCCGCGCGCCGTCGGCGCCGTCGCGCTCCATGCCGGGGTCGTCTACGCCGGGACCGCGGGCGGCGGCACGTGGCGGCTCGGACCGGCCGGTTGGGAACCCGCCGCGCCGAGCACCCGCTCCGGCGACGTGCGCGCGCTGCTGCCGATCGGCGCCCGGAGCGCTTCGTTTGCGCCGAATCTGCTCGCGGCGGAGCACGGTCGCGGCATCACGCTCGACGGGGTGCCGCTCGACGCCGGCGTCGCGACCGCCGTCGCCGCGTTCGTCCCGCTGCGAGACGGCGACGCAACGGTCGTGCTCGCTTTCCGTGCGACGCCGGTCGCCGGTGAATCCGGCGGCGTGCCGATGCGAACGTGGCGCGGCGCCGTCGCCGACGACCCGTTGGAAATGGAATTGCTCGACGCGGGGATGCTGGCCGCCGGCTTGCGTGACCGGCTCGAAGCGTTGATCGGTGCCAAGCTCGAGGGCGCCGAGGTCATCGTCGAGGCGCAAGGACGTGCGTGGCGTCTCGACGGCGGCGACGTGCTGCCGGTCGTCCTGTTGCGGCGCGACGCGCGGCAGCGCATCGACGCCTTCGAAGTCGAACGCTTCGACGTTCGCGCGCGGCCGCTTCCGGCCGGCACCCAGAGCGACAATCCCGTCCTGCGGTGGGAATTGGCGCAGGGCCGCGCCGCGAGCGCGATCGTCGGCGCGCGCGAGGACGAGATGTGGTATCTGCCCGCGCGCACCGCGGCACCGATCGGTGCGGAGAGCGCCCGGATCGCCGTTCACGACGCCGCGGCGGTGGTGTTGCGCGAGCCGTTGCGGCTGGCCTTCGATCCGCGCACCGTGGCAGTGCTCGCCAACGTGATCGGCGCAACGCACGGCGCGACGATCCCGGCCGACGAAGCGATCGCGAGCGGCGACCCCTCGCAGCCTGCGCAGCGCGCGTCGCTGACCCGCAAGCCGCTGACGTACCTGATGCGCGCGGGCGCGGCGCGGCCGGAACCTGCAATGGACGTGTGGGTCCGCTCGGATCTCGACGGCGATGCACTCGGAACGGTACGCGCGGGCGCGGCCCGCAGCGGCGTCGATCGGGGCCTGCGCTGGCGGTACGTGCGGCGCCTGACCGAGGCGGACCGCAGCGCGCGCACGTACACGGTGCGGCAGCAAGACGACGGTTCGACCACGCTGGTCTTCGGTGACGGGAAGCACGGCACGAGATTGCCGCGCGGCACCGACAACATCGTCGCGCGCTACCGGTTCGGCGCCGGACCGGACGGCAACGTCGCCGCGAATCGGCTCACCCTACTGCAGAAAGTGCTGGCGAACGTCGAGCGGGTCCGCAATCCGCTCGCCGCAGCGGGCGGTGCCGCCGCCGACGATCTGGCCGGCCTGCGGCACGACGTGCCGCTCGGGATGATCGCCTTCGACCGCATCGTCTCGCGCCGCGATCTGGTCGACTTCGTGCGCGCGTGGCCGGGAGTCGCCAAGGTCGACGTGACGCGGCGTCTCGCCGCCGGCTCGTTCGTGGTGACCTACGCCGCCCGCGACGGCGAAAGCGTCGACGAGACCGCGCTGCTCGCCGCGCTGCGCGCGAATGGCGCCTTCGATTGGTCGATCGCGCTCGGCGCCTGCCGCCGGCGTACGTTTCGCGTCGCGGCGACGCTCTATGTCGCGGCCGACGACGGCGCCGATCGGCGGCCGCTCGCGCGGCGCGCGCTGCTCGAGGCGTTCGCGTTCGATAGTCGCGCCCTCGGCGGCGACGTCACGACCGCCGCGGCGATCGACGTCCTGCAGCGGGTGCCGGGCGTCGGCGCAGTGCGCCTCGTCGCGCTCTACGAAACCGGTACCATCCCGCGCGACGCTGGGATCGTCGCGGGCCGGGAACGGCCGGGCGAACCGCCGACGCTGCTGACGATCGATCCCGAGGGAATCACGCTGACCCAGGAGCCGCCGGTGCGCGAGGTTCGCGCATGAACGAGCGCAGGCGGCTGTACGACTTGCTGCCCAGCCTGTACCGGAGGCGCGATCGCGAGATCGCGATGCTGGGCGATCCCGGCGTCGCGCCGGCACTCGAGACGCTCTTCGCGATCATGCAGACGCAGTACGACGCGCTCGAGGACGACATCGGCGCGCTCTACGACGACTGGTTCGTCGAAACGTGCGCGCTCGAAGCGCTGCCGCTGCTCGCAGAGCCGTTCGACCTGGCGGAAGTTGCGCAGCTCGCGAACCGCGGCGCCGACGCGCGTTCGCTGGTCGCCAACATCGTGCGCTACCGTCAAACGAAGGGGACGGCGGCGGCCTTCAGCGCGTTCGCCGGCGACGCGACCGGCTGGACCGTGCGGCTCCTCGACGGCGTGATCCAGCAGGCGACGAGCGCACGGGTCGACGGCGCGGGTACGCAGCGCCCGGGCTTCGTGCGAGTCACGCAAGGCGGCGCGCAAGCGGCGCCGCGCTCGCTCGACGTTCGCGACGCCCTGCACGGCGTGCGCTCGGCTCACCTCGAGGTCTGGCGCGCTCGATCGGTGCCGGTCGAACGGGCCCAAGCCTGGATCGATCCCACCGATCCGGCCGGCCGCCGCCGCGCCTTCAACCCGCTCGGCGACGAGGTCGTGCTGATGCGCCCGGTCGACGGCGCCGATTCCTCGGGAGCGCGCGCGACCGTGCCGCAGATGCGCCGTCACGCCCGCCAAATGCTCACCGCCGGCCGCGCGGCGGATCTCGCCTTTCACGTGTACCTGGACCGCGAGGGCCGCACTCCGCTCACGATCCAGATCGAAGACCTCGACCGCTGGGACGTGCAGCCGCCGCCGGCCGGCACGGTGATCGCCGATCCCGAATTGGGACGGCTGCTGGCGCCCGACGGCCGGCCGCTGTTCGTCGACTATCTGCCGATCGCCCAAGACGGAATCGGCGGGACCCCGCCGTCCCGTCCGTGGGACGGCGCGTTCGACGCGACGTTCGTCGTCGGCTCGCCGCCGTCGGAGGCCCCGGCCGGATATCGCGGCGAGAGCGAACCGTACGAATTCGTGGCGACCTTCGAGGCGGCGCTGGCGAGCGCGGCGACGGTCGCAGGCGCGGTCCGCATCGTGCTGCCGGATTCCGATACCACTCGGCCGCTCGGGGCGGACTGGACCTTCGCGCCGGCGGCCGATGCCCGTTGTACGCTGACGATCGAGTCGGCTCCCGGCGAACGGCCGGCACTGATCGGAACGCTGCGTTTGGAACCGGCCGCGCGCTGCCTGATCCACCTGCGCGGCCTGATACTGCGCGGCAGCGTGGTGACCGGGGAGCATGCGGAGCTGCACGTGACGCGCTCCACCCTGCGCCCGGCGGTGCCCGGCGCGGCGACGCTCGTCGCCTCGGCGGCGTCCCAGCGCGGCGGCGAGGTACACTTGGTCTCTACGATCGCGGGTGCCCTCGATCTCCAAGGCGGTCGCGACATCACGATCGAGGACAGCATCGTCACCGATACGGCGCGCATCGCGTCCTCGCTGACCACGCGCCGCGCCACCTTCCTCTCGCCCGGCCGGGCCGACCCCGTCCGCGCCTACGATGTGATCGCGGAGGACACGCTCTTCGACGGCGGCGTGCAGGCCGGCGCCACCCACACCGGCTACGTGCGGTTCTGCCTCGTGCGCCCCGGCTCGGTGACGCCGGTCCGCTACGGCTGCGTGGAGACCGGGCGGCAGATCTTGGCCGGCGCGGCCTTCGGACGGCCCCGCTTCGCTCGCTTGCGTGCCGATGCGCCGGACGCGGTCCGCCGCGGCGGTTCGGAAGGATGGGAGATCGGTGCGTTCGCACACTACGCGGAAGCGTGGCGCGCAGCGAACTTGCGGCGCGCGATCGACGAGTTCTTACCGGACACGGTGTCGGCGCGTATCGAGTACCGGTCATAAAAAGGGTGTAATGAAGGGCGACCTCTCCCGCGCGGTCTTCGACGAACGGCGCTTCGCACGCGTCGTCGCGCAGCAAGGCCGCCTGCAGCTCGATGCCGATTGGAACGAGCAGCAGGCGATCATCGACTACCGACTGCGCACGATGATGGCGGACGTCTTCGGCCACGGTGGTCTGATCGCGCGCGCGGTCGCGCCGCGCGATCGCGCGGGGTTCGGCATCCACGTCCATCACGGCTGCTCGATCGACGCGGGCGACGCGACGCCGGCGATCGCGGTGGCCGGTTCGCTGACGGTCGACGAAAACGGAAAGCGGACTCCGTTCTCGATCGAGTTCTGGATCAAACCGGCACCGGCAAGTGGCGCCGGCGTACGAACCATCGCAGCGCGGCGCGCGGCGCCCGATCGCGGCGAGGTGCGCATCGGTCTGGATGCGCAGCAGCGGGTTCACGTCGAGCGCGCGGTCGCGAGTGCGACGGCCTGGCAGACGACGGTCTCGCGCGGCACGCTGCGTCTCGACGCTTTCGCGTACGTCGTCTGCGTGTGCACCGCCGACGCGGTGGAGATCTGGATCGACGGCGTGCTCGACGTGCGCGTCGCCGCACGGGCGAAACCGGCCTCCGCCGGCGACGTGCCGTTCCTCATCGGGGCTACCGCCGAGCCGGACGGCGCCGCCGCCGCGCCGCTCGGCGAACTCGAGTCGCTCGCCGTGTGGCGCCGCCGGCTGTTTCGCGACGACGTCGTCGTGGCGTTCTTGCGGCATGGTGACGTTCCGCCCGCCGACGGGCGTGACGCCGGAGGATACGCGTCCGAACGCGCGTGGCGCTTCGATGCGCGGAGCCAGCCGGCGCTTCGGGCGGGCGCGGCGTCGCTCTGCGTCGGCCCGGGCCGCTGCTACGTCGACGGGCGCCCGTGCGAACAGTCTCTGCACGTGCTGCTCGGCGCGGCGGACGGCGTCCCCCAGCAGCCGACCACCGAACCGTTCTACGCGTTCGTCGACGTGTGGGATCAGTACGTCAGCGCGTTCGAGGATCCGTCGATCGCCGACGTCGCGCTGGGCGGCGTCGACACCGCCGGCCGCGTGCGCACCCGCGCGCGGGTCGCGGTCGGTGCGTTCAGCCCAGCCGAGATCTCGGCCGGGCACTCCGCGAACCAGGATCGCGGCGAGATCGCCGTCTCGGCCGATCCCGGTCAGCTTCCCGACAACGCGCTGTATCGCTTCGAAGTGCATGCCGGCGGAGCCGCCGCTTTCGCGGACGACGATCCCGGCGCATACGATGCGGTCCTGCAGCGCGAAGACGGAACGCTCACCGTCACCGGGCTGCAAGATCCGTGGCCATCCGGAACCTACCTCGAGATCGTGGGATCGCGGACCGCCGCGGGCGCCGCTACCATGCGCATCGTCGCCGCGTGCGACGATCGCGAAACGACATACGCGGTCGCCGAGGTGCCGGCCGATACGCCGTTCCCGCTGCGCGTGCGCCCGATCGCGAGCATGCTGTGGTCGCACGAGAACGCGCACGGCGTCTTCAGCATCGACAAGATCGTCAACCAGGAGGAAGGCAGCACCCGTGTGGTCCTGCGCGACGAGGCGATGCGCAGCGGCCTGCTCAGCGTCGAAGCGGTCGTCGTGGTGACCAGCCCCCGCTGGATCGCCGCCGCGAAACCGGGCTTCCTCACGCGCATCGATGCGATCAACACCGACTCGCCGGGGACGGTGGTGGTCGACCTGGCCGGCACGCTGCCGGACCCCGGTCCCGATGCGACGCTACGCGCTTGGGACGGCGTCATCCCGGTGGACGCGGGCGCCTCGCACGCGTTCCCGGCGAACGATCTCGCCGTGCGTTTCGCCGCCGTCGGAACGTATCGCAGTGGCGACTTCTGGAACGCGACGATCCGGGCGGACGCCCTCCCGGCCCAGCGACTGGATTGGCCGACCGACGCCGACCGCGTCGCGGTCTACCTTCCACCGAGCGGAATCGTGCACGCCTACGCGCCGCTGGCGATGCTCACCATCGGGGCGGATGGCGCGCCGGCGGTCCTGGCGGATCTGCGCAAGCTCGTCGACGCCACAGCGGACATGCGCCTCGAGGTGCCGGCGCCCGCGCTCACCACGCCGAAGCCGAACGAACCGCAACCGCCCGAGGCCGCGCCCGCACTTCCGCAGCCGGCACTGCCGGCGCTCCCGTCACTCCCGGCCGCGCCGCACGCGGCGTTGCCCGACGGTGTGCTGCTGCTCGCGCGCCATCAGCCGAAGGACTACGAACCGACCGGGGCGGTCGTCGAGGCCGCGGTCGACGCCCCGCAGTGGCATCGGTTGCGCGACGCGCCCGTCGGCGGGCCGGCCCAAGCAGCAGCGATCGACCGAACTCTGTACGCGCTCTTTCCCAGCGGCGCGCTGTACGCGCTCGACACGTCACTGCCCGAGGGTCGCTGGAAAACCTGTCCCCGCTACGAGACCAGGCGCACCGACGCCGCGCTCGTCGCGGCCGACGGCAAACTCTACGTCGTCGGCGGCGCCGACGAGCGCAACCGGCCGATCCGCACGATCGACGTCTACGACGCGCAGCGCGCGGAATGGGAAACGCTGACGACGCCGTTGTGGATCGCGCGCACGCGCGCTGCCGCGGCGGTCGTCGGCCGCACGCTGGTCGTGTGCGGCGGCGAACGGCGCCCCTGGTTCGGCCTGCGCTACCTCAGCAACAGCTTCGAAGTCTACGATCTCGACGCGGGGCAGTCGCGCGCGCTCGGACGAATGCCCAACCGCCGCGCGGACGCCGCCGCGGTCGCGATCCGCGGCGCGGTGTACGTCGCCGGCGGGGCGATCGCCGCGCACGTGTTCGACCGGATCGGGAACGTGACGGCGCGCGTCGACCGGCTGCACCTGCGCACCGGCGGCTGGTCCGCCGCAGCGCTGCTGGACGAGCCGTACAATGCCCCGGCCGCGGCGCTCGTCGGGCCCGACGAGTTCGCGGTGCTCGATCGCGACGGCGACGCAGCGGAACGGATACGCGTGCGTTTCGAGGACGGAATCACGCTGCCGGCGCTGAAGCAGGCGACGTGCGGGGTCGCCGCGATCGACGGCGTCCTCTACGCGGTCGCAGGCACGATCTCCGGACGGCCGTCAGCAGGCGTGTGGGCATGCACGATCGTCGACCGCCTGCGCGTCTTCCATCGCACGCCGCATCATCACCGGGAGGAGACACCGCATGGAACGGCTACCGCCTGAACCGCGCCCCACCCGCCCCGACGCGCTCCCGGCGCAGCTGCGCGCCGGGATCGAAGCGCTCTCCGGTCACGATCTGGGCGGCGTGAACGTCGTGCGCGGTTCGAACCGCCCGGCGTCGGTCGGTGCACTTGCGTACACGCAGGGGAACGACATTCACTTGGCCCCCGGTCAAGAGCATCACCTCGCGCACGAAGCGTGGCACGCGGTGCAGCAGCGGCAAGGCCGGGTGGCGCCGACGACGGCCGTCGCGGGGCACGCCGTCAACGACGATCCCGCGCTCGAGCACGAAGCGGACGTGATGGCCGCTCGCCTCACCACAGCGCCCACCCACACCCTGCGCGACCTGAACGGCTGAACGTGCCTAGCGCGCGGCGCGAGCCGGGAACCGCGTCGGAACCGAGCCGATCACCCGGCCGCCGGCGCCTTCGATCGTGGCGATGAGGCGTTGATCGTCGGCTGAGCGCCGCCGGCCGTAGCGCACCGCGAGCATGACGCCGTCACACGCCGCGCAGCACGCCGTGGGAAACGGACCGTCGTCGACGTCGGCGGTATCGAAGATCGTCACCGCGTAGCGGGCGCGGGCACGCGCGACGAACGCCCGCAAGGCTGCGTGCGCGGCATCGTCGAGCAGTTGGAACGAGGCGATCGAGAGCGCGTCCGGCAGTCCCGCGGTTACGACCGGGGTCGGGAACGCGTCGGCATCGAGCGCCGCCGCGGCCGGCAGCGCGGCCAGCTGGAGCACGGCGGCGACGTCTGGCGATTGCGGGTTCGCATCGACGATCAGGGTCGCGTAGCCGGCTGCGGCGAACGCGCGCGCCGTGCCGACGGCGATCTCCGTCTTGCCGTCGCCCGGACGCGAGGACGTCACCGCGACGGTGAAGGGCATGCGCAGCGCCGATTGCAGCGTCGTACGGATGCTGGTAAAGCCCGGATCCGCCTCCCCGTTCACGCCTTCCCTTTCGGCTGCAGCGTCGCGATGACGGGCTTGGCGTAGAGTTTCGTGATCTGCGCGGTCGTGATGAGGCGGTCGTCGAGCAGCAGCGCGAGCACCGCAACGATGATGCCGAACAGCAGGAACGCCAGTACGACACCGAGCGCGAACAGCAGTGCGGTGCGCGTGCCGAGCGTGACGACGGTGTCGATCGTGCTCGCGCCGGCGACCGTCACCGCCGGCGAAGCGTCGAGCCGAGCCTGCTCCGCTCGCACCGCGGCGGCCTGCGTCGCGAGCACCGCGTACGTCTTCTCGGTGACCGTGCTCTCGCGCTGCGCGGCGCGGACGGCAACCTGATCGACGCCGCCGGGGAGCGTCGCCTTGAGCTTGGCGATGCGTTGATCGTAGAGCTCGACCTGCGCGCGCAGTTGGTCCGCATCCGACTGCGCGGTCTGCGCGGCGGCGTGCGCCTTGGCGTAGGTCGCGCTGAGCATCAGGTTCTGGGGGACGTCGAGCCGCTCGCGCAGCTGGTCGAGGGTCGCGCGATCGGTGGCAACCCGCGCGCCGAGATCGATCACGCGCGGCGCGGTCGGCCGGTACTGCGATGCGACGAGGTCGTAGAGGGCCGAGTCGGCGTTGTACTGCTTCTGCAGCGCGGCGTAGCGGGTGTTCACCGCACGGACCTCGTCGAATGCGACCGGCTGCAGGCTGGCCAGGCCGGCGAAGGCCGAGGTAGCGAGGACCATCTGGGCCACCCATTTGTCCTGGAGCGTATCGTGTTTCGCCTGCAGGTCGTCGAGCTGCTTGCGGATCGCGGAAGTGTCGGCCGCCGTCGTGCTCGCGGCGATCGTCTTCGTGTCGAGGCCCGAAAGCGCGCGCTGCTGCACGCGCGCTTGCTGATCGAGTGCGGCGACCTGCGCGGAAAACGCCGAGCCGATATGCGCGTTGCAGTACGTCGCCAGACTTTCCGCCGCGTCGTTCGCATCGTTCTTGGCGTTGACGGGGTTTCCGCTGCTTGCGACGACGTCGACGAGAGTCGGCGTCTCCACGCTCGCCGTGATGCGCGAGGTTCGCGGCGCTTTGACGCCGGCGGCGTCGCCGCGCGCGAGCGTCGGGATCCCCGTTGCGCCGCACGGCGGCGTCACGCCCGGCGCCGCGACCGGCGCGATGCCCAGCAGCGCCGTCGCACGGTAGCTCACGAACGCCGGCACGTTTTTCGTGTACGACGCGACGGCGAGCACGATACCGGTCGCGAAGAACACCAGCGCGACGATCCAGAATCGACGCAGGGCCTCGAGCAGAATCGGACCGATCTTCGCGGGACTCATTTCGGCGGGATCTCCAGCTTGAGGTACTTCTTGGCCGCGAACAGCGCGGCGAGCAGCAGCACTTTCGGCTGCAGGAAGACCGGCGTCGTCGGCTGTTGCGGAACGTAGGCGAGGTCGCCGTCGGCGAGCGGCGGGTTGGCCGCGAAATCGCCGCGCGCGAATTTTGTGACGTCGTAGATGCCTTTGCTCGTCCCGTCGGGGCCGAGTACCATCACGCGCGCCAGATCGCCGCCCTTCGCCACGCCGCCGGCGAGCGCGATAGCGGTCACTAGCGATTGGTCACCGCCCAGGGTGACGTCGCCGCTCTTCGCGACCAGACCGAGCACCGTCACGTGCGAGGCGTGCGGGACGACGATCGACCAGCCGTTCACGCCCGGCTGCGCGAACAGCGCGGCGTTGCGCGCCGCGACGACCGTCGCGGACGGCTGCACGACCGCGATGCGCTGCAGGTTCGCATCCTTGACGAGCTTGGCTTGCGCGAACGCGTTCCCGAGCGGTTCGCCCGGCGCGAGATAGGCGACGACGGGCGCTTCGACCGCGCCGCTGATCGCGATGGCGACCGGGTTCGGAACGAAGGTGACGACATCGTTCGCTTCCAGCAGCGGACCCGGATCGCCGGTCACGCGCATCGCGACGAGGTCGAAGGTTCCGGCCGTCTGCCCGAAGCGAATCAGCGAGACGCGGCGCAGGTCGGCGACCGGCGGCAGCTTCGCGTCGTTCGCCGCCATCGCGAGCGTCTCGCCCGGTCGCAGCGCGATCGTGCCGTTCGCGATCCCGCCGTAGAATGCGGTCGTGTTCGGCGCGACGACGCTGATGTCGACCGACGGGCTGACCAGATACGCGCGCAGCCGGTCGACGATCGTCTGGGAGACCGCTTGCGGGAGCCGGCCCTCGGCCTGAACGCTGCCGGCCAGCGGCACGACGATCTGGCCGGCGTTGGAGATTATGGTCTCGACGCTCAGATCGGCGTGATCGAAGACCGTCACCTTCAGCTTGTCGCCGGCGTGCAGTGCGCCCGGCGGGACGACGGCGCACGCGGGAGCGACGGTCGACGTAACGAGGACCGCGCACATGAGGGACACCAAAAGCACCCGCATACACACCCCTTTGCGCCTCGGTTCGGCGCGCGAAGGCGCCGAACCCTCGGCGAGGCGCGTCAGGCGCTCACGAAATGTACGACGGACCCTTTTGCGAGGACCGCGGGGCGTCTACCCGCCGGCCCCAACGGCGAGCGGGTTGGACGCGACGCGGTCGCGTCCCCGCGACTTCGCTTCGTAGAGCGCGGCGTCGGCCGCCTCGACCAGCCGATCCGACGTCAGCGCGTGGCTCGGGACGCAGGCGGAGACACCGAAGCTCATCGTGACGTGCGGCGCGACGTCGGAGTTCGCATGCGGCGTCGCGAGCGCCCGGATCGCCGCCACCCGCCGCGGCGAGTTCCCGCTGCGCAGGCGGCGCTGCCATTCGAGTTCGAGCGACCGGTCGAACGCGCGCCGGTTCGCGATCCCGGTCAGCCCGTCCGACGACGAGAGCGTTTTGAGCTCGCGGTTGACGTGCTGGAGCTGGCGGCTCATCTCCAGCAGCCGCTGCTGCATGTCGGTGAGGCGGCGCATCGCGTTGAGCTTCGCGCGCAGCACGATCGGGCTGACGGGCTTCGCGATGAAGTCGTCGCCGCCGGCCTCGATCCCGAGCACGACGTCGTCGTCGCCGACGCGTCCGCTCAGAAAGATGATCGGAACCCAGTGGCTCTCCTCGCCGCGGTTGCGCATCTCGCGCGCGACCGCGTACCCGTTCATCCCCGGCATCTCGACGTCGAGCAACACGAGGTCGGGCTTCTCCTCGGCGAAGAGCGCGAGCGCGGTGGCGCCGTCCGGCGCCTGCACGACGGGATGCCCATGTCGTGCAGGTACCACGCGGTGAGCTCGCGCGCGACGCGCGAATCGTCGACGAGCAAAATCTTCACGGTGCGTCAGGCGTCCGGACGGGCGAAGGCGACGATCTGATCCGCTTCGCGGTGGTTCGTCCAGAACCGCTCACCGTCGAAGGTCAGCGCCCGCGCATCGAACGGGATCCTCGCGATGTCGTCGCAGACCGGCGTCGCGCCGCGCGCATCGACGCGCGTGAGCCAATACACGCCTGAGGCCTCATCGTCCGTCGTGACGAGGTAGAAGCGACCGTCGACCACGACCTGCCCGCAGATGCCGTGCGGTACCGCGATCGTGCGGCCGACGTTCCCGCGCTCGTCGAGCGCGAGGATGCGCTGGTTGTACCACTGGCTGACGTAGAGCCGATCCCCGTCCCAGCCGAGCTGCGATCCGGTGTCGTCCGGCGCCCGGAACGAGCCTTCGCCCTTGAAGCCGTGGCCCGGGATGAAACGGCGGATCCAGCGGTCGTCGGCCGGACCCTCGCCGGTGACGACGCGCAGCTCGTCGCCGACGACCGTCATTCCCCACGGCCGGCCCGGCGCTTCGCCTTCGTCGATCGCCATCCACGTGTGCGGGTCGATCGAGTAGAGCCGGCTGGTTTCGATCGAACCCACCCAGAGCCGCGTGCCGTCGAAGGCGATCGACTGCGGCTTGGGGGCAGGCGACGGGAGGCGCAAGAGCTCGGTGACGTTCTCCACGAAGCGCGAACTTCGAACGCAACGTGCCGGAACCTCGCTATCGCGCAGGCCCGCGCGCTCAGACGCCCAGGTAGGCTTTCTTCACCTGCGGATCGTCGAGGAGTTGCGCCGATGGGCCGCTGAGCGTGACCCGGCCGGTTTCGAGGACGTAGGCGCGCGAGCTGACCTCGAGCGCCGTCTGCACGTCCTGCTCGACGATGAGGATCGAAACGCCGGTCGCGTGGATCCGCGCGAGGATCTCGATCAGCTGATCGACCAGTACCGGCGCGAGGCCGAGCGACATCTCGTCGATCAGCAGCATCTTCGGCCGCGCCATCAGTGCGCGGCCGATCGCGACCTGCTGCTGCTCACCCCCGGAGAGGCGGCCGGCCAAGTAGTCGTAGCGCTCGCGCAGGCGTGGCAGCATCGCGAGGATCTTCTCCAAGTCGGCGTCGACTTCGCGATCGCGGCGCAGGTACGCGCCCATCCGCAGATTGTCTTCGACCGAGAGCGACCCGAACAGCCGCCGTCCCTGCGGCACTTGGACGACCCCGGCGCTCACGACCCGGTCGGGTTCGAGCCCGCTCATCACCGCGCTGCCGTAGCGTACCCCGCCGCTCCACGTGTTGACGATTCCGCTGACCGCGCCGAGCAGCGTGGACTTGCCCGCGCCGTTCGAACCGATCAGCGCGACGATCTCGCCGGGTTCGACCCGCAGCGAGACGTCCCACAGCACTTGCGTGTCGCCGTAGCCGGCGCTCAGCTCTTCGATGACGAGCGCGTTTGCGGTCGCGTTCACGCGCCGGCCTCCGGCGGCTGCAGGCGCGCCGCTTCGATTCGCTCCGCTTCGATCACCGCGAGCTGCTCCTGGCGCTTCACCCAGCGCGAGCCCAAGTATGCTTCGATCACCTGCGGCGAGCCGAGGACGTCGGCCGGCGCGCCCTGCGCGATCTTGCGGCCCTCGGCGAGCACGACGATGCTGGTCGAGATCGAGACGATCGCTTTCATCAGATGCTCGACGACAATCAGCGTCACGCCGCGCGCGTTCACCGAGCGCAGGAGATCCAAGGCTTCCTCGACCTCGGTCGCGTTGAGGCCGGCCATCACCTCGTCGAGCAGCAGAACGTCGGGATCGAGCGCGAGGGCCTTGGCGACTTCGAGACGCTTGCGATCGGGGATGGTCAGGTCGCTGGCGGGCCGCTCGGCGACGCGCGCGAGGCCGACGACCTCGAGCAGTTCTTGGGCGCGCTCGAACGAGGCGCGGGTCGAGCGCTTCGCTCCGTAGCGGCCGTACATCGCGCCGACCGCGACGTTCTCGCGCACGCTCAGGCTCGCGAACGGCTTGACGATTTGAAACGTCCGCGCGATCCCCAGATGGCACACGTCGTGCGTCGCGACGTCGGCGATGCGCTTCCCGCCGTAGGTCACCTCGCCGGCGGTCGGCTTGTAGACGCCGCTGATCACGTTCATCAGCGTCGTCTTGCCGGAACCGTTCGGTCCGATCAAGCCGAGCACCGAGCCGCGCTCGACGTCGAACGAAACCTCACTCAGCGCCCAGAGTCCGCCGAAGCGCATCCCGACGTTCGAGATGCGCAGTGCGACCTCGCTCATCGTCCGGTCACGCCTTGTAGACCGAGAGGCTCTTGAGCCACGCGCGCGCGCCGCCGCGCAGGCCGAACAACCAGACCAAACCGCGCGGCAACAGCAGGACGATCAGCACGATCATCGCGCCGAAGAACAGGGTGTGCGCCTTCACGAAGAAGCGCTGCAGCAATTCGTTCGCCCCGGCCAGCAGCAAGGCGCCGATGAACGGGCCCGCAACGGTGCCGATCCCGCCCAGGATCGTCATCGCGATCGGGAAGACGTTGGAGTCGATGGCGAACGTGATCGACGGGTCGATGAAGCCGTTCGCCGGGGCGAACACGGCGCCCGCCGCGCCGGCCATCATCGCGCCGATCGTCCAGGCGACGATCTTGTAGCGGGTCGCCGAGATGCCGAGCACCGCGGCCGCATCCTCGTTCTCGCGGATCGCGACGAACGCGTAGCCGAGTTTCGAGCGCGCGATGAAATACGTGCCGAGCATCGAGCCGAGCGCCACCAGCCACATCGCGTAGTAATAGATCGAAAAGTGGGCTTCGTCGACCTGATGCAGTGCGAGCCCGCCGGTTCCCCCCAGCGCGTCCAAGTTCGCGATGATGTCGGTGACGGCTAGCGCCACGCCGAGCGTCGCGATCGCGAAGTAGTGTCCTTTGAGGCGCAGCACCGGAAAGCCGACGATGGCGGCGAACACGGCGCTGACCGCCATCGCAAGGAGAACGTAGAGCAGCAGGTTGTCGACGCCGTGGGTCGCGAGGATCGCCGAGCAGTACGCGCCGATGCCGAAGAACGCGACGTTCCCGAACGAGACGTAGCCGGTGTATCCGCCGATCAGGTTCCAACCGTACGCCATCGCGGCGTACATCAGGATGTTGCGGAACACCAGCTCGATGTATCCGTTGTGGGTGAGCGGTATCGCCAGCAGCAGCGCCATCAGCGCGAGCACGACCGCAAAGGCGATCGGATTGCCGGTGATGCCGCCCAAGCCGATCCGTTTGAGGGTGGCGGGGTTCACGCGGTCGCTTTCCCCATGATCCCGGTCGGGCGCACGATCAGCACGATCAAGAGCACGACGAGGGCGATGGCATCCTGCAGTCCGGAACCGCTGATGTGCTGGCCGCCGACCGTGACGTCGATCTGCGTCGCGAAGGCCTCCACGATCCCGTACACCAGGCCGCCGACGAGTGCGCCCGGCACCGACCCGAGGCCGCCCAGGACGCAGACGACGAACGCCTTGACGAGAAACAGATCTCCCATCGACGGGTTCAGCGCGTACGAAAGCGAGATCAGCGTCCCCGCGACGCCTGCCAGCCCCGCGCCGAGGCCGAACACGATCGCGTAGATCTCGGTCACCCGCACGCCGGAGAGCTGGGCGGCACCGATATCCATCGAGGTTGCGCGGATCGCCCGGCCCGTCCTCGAGCGGGTGAGCCACAATTGCATCACGCCGGTGATCGCCAGTGCGGCGAGGAGCGTGAACAGTTTCGCCCACGGGACCGTGACGTCACCGAGAGTGAAGTTCGCGCCGGAATACGCCGTCGTCACGCCGCGCGTGTCGCCCGTCCACACGTTGAGCGCGATGTTGACGATCAGCAGCGAGAGCCCGAACGTGAGCAGGAACGTGGTGAGCACGGGCGCGCGCGCGACCCAGTTCATGATGAACCGCTGGATCAGGTAGCCGAGCGCGAACAGCAGCACGAACGAGACCGGCAGCGAGAGGAACGGATCGACGTGGAAGCTCGTGAAGAGCTGGTACGTCGTATACGCCCCGAGCATGATGAACGCCCCGTGCGCGAGGTTGATGATGTTCATGATGCCCCACACCAGCGAGAATCCCAGCGCGACGACCGCCAGAATTCCGCCGGCGAGGATCCCGTTGACGAGATCCTGCGCTATGAGATGCACGCTGCTGCTATCGCTGGCCCCACGGCGGCGTCGGGTACTTGGGCTTTCCGTCCGCGGTGAACTGCGGCCACACCGTCGTGAGGCGGCCGTTCTGGATCTGGTTGACGACCATCGGCTTGTACACGTTGAGACCGCGGCTGTCGAACTTGAGGATGCCGTAGAACGTCGTCACGTCGAGCTTCGCCAGCGCGTCGCGCACCTTGGCGGGGTCGAGCGAGCCCGCCCGTTCGATCGCGTACTGGAACGCCAAGCACGCGGCGCTCGATTCGGCGTTGTGATAGTCGGCGCGGTGATGGTAGGTCGAGTCGATCGCCTTCGCGTACTCGCGGGCGCTCCTGTAGAACCCGGGCGATCCGTGATACTTCACAGCATCGGACCACTGCGCGCCGCCGAATACGTCGTTGGCGTCCTTGCCGAGCGAGTTCGCGAAGTCGGGGGTGTCGGGGCCGACCGAATAGCCGTACGCCTTCGCCTGGACGTTCTGTTCTTTGAGGCCCTTCTGCACGAGCAGCGCGTCCTGCAGATGGCCGGCGTTGAGGATGACGTCAGGATTGGTCTGCTTGAGCGCCGAGATGATCGAAGAGACGTCGGTCGCCGTGTCGGGATACTTGTTGCTGTAGACGACCTTCATCCCGTGCGCGGTCGCGTAGGCGGCCGCACCCGCGGCGACTTCCTGCGAGAAGGCATCGCTCGCCGCGGTGATCGCGACGGTCTGCGCGGGCGGCTTCTCCGAGCGGGCCATGTCGAGGATTCCTTCGAGATAGCGCTTTGCCGGCGAGAGGACGCCGAACGTGTACTTGAAGCCCTGGTTGAAGATCTTCTCGGCCGCGCCGTTGCCTTCGACCATCGGGATCTTCTTGCGCTCGGCGATCTGCGCGACGGTGAAACTCGTCCCCGAGCCGTAAGGCCCGAGCAGGAAGTTCACGTGGTCCTGATCGATCAGCCGCTCGGCCAGCTGCGCCGAGGTGTCGTTCTTCGACTCGTCGTCGTAGTACTTGATCTCGACCTTATACGTCTTGCCGCCGACCTTGATTCCGCCGTGGGCGTTGACGTAGTTCTTCCAGAGGTCGTAGCCCTCTTGGGTGAGATGACCTTCCTTCGTCAGGTTCCCGGTCAACGAGACCGGCGAACCGAAGACGATCGTGTCGTCGGACGCGGACACGGGGGCGGACGGTGCGGCGAGCGACACGCAAAGCGCGAACGCACCCAAGGCTGCCGTAAGACGGAGCTTCATAGAGCGAGACCTCCGGAGGAACAAAACTACGTCGGCCGATGCGCCTTGCCGGAAACGATTCCTGCTAAAAGTCGCAGCGGCGGCGCAACTTGATGCTTCCCTCGCTTGCGTCAGCCGCGCACCGGCAGCGCGTCGCGCAGGCTGCGCGCGTACGCGCCGGCCCGCCGCGCCGCTTCCGCTCCGCGGCTGCCGGCGTAGGCATCGATCAACGCGCTGCCGACGATAACGGCGTCGGCCACGGCGCCGACCGCCGCCGCGTGCGCTGGCGTCGAGATCCCGAATCCGACCGCCAGCGGCAGTGCCGTCGCGGGGCGCAAGCGGGCGACCGACGCGGCGGCCCACCCGACGTCGGGCTCGCGCCGCGCGCCGGTGACGCCGAGCCGCGAGACGAGGTAGACGAAGCCGCTCGAGGCCTCGGCGATGCGAGCGGCTCGCTCCGGCGGCGTCGTAGGCGCGATCAGCAACGGGATCGCGAGGCCGGCCGCGCGCAACGGCGGACCGAATGCCGCTAGCTCCTCCAGCGGTACGTCGGGGACGATCGCACCGACGGCGCCCGAGGCGGCTGCCTCGCGCGCGAACCGCTCGACACCGTACCGGTCGATCGGGTTGAGGTAGGTGAAGTACAGGATCGGCGCCGCTCCGCGTTCGCGCGCCTCGGCCGCGATGGCGATGGCGTCGGCCATCTTCGTTCCGCCGCCGAGCGCGCGCTGCGCCGCGGCTGCGATCGTCGGGCCGTCGGCCAGCGGGTCGCCGTACGGGATGCCCAGCTCGATCAAGTCGACGCCGGCTGCCGTGAGCGCATCGATCACCGCCAAGGTCGTCGCCCGGTCGGGGTCGCCGGCGACGACATAGGCGATCAGCGCCGCGCGGCGCTCCGTGCGCGCGCGCGCAAATACGGTATCGAACTCGCCGCTTGCGATCATGGCTGGTTCTCCCCGTCGAGCGCGGCGACCGTGCGCACGTCCTTGTCACCGCGGCCGCTCAGGTTCACCAGCACGAGACCGCCCGGACCGCGCTCCGTGGCGAGCCGTTGCGCGAAAGCGATCGCGTGCGCGGACTCGAGCGCCGGCACGATCCCTTCGCGGCGCGCGGTGTGGTGGAACGCCGCGAGCGCCTCCGCGTCGTCGATGGCGACGTACTGCGCGCGACCGCTGTCCTTGAGGTACGCATGTTCCGGGCCGACGCCGGGATAGTCGAGCCCGGCGCTGACGGAGTGCGTGTCGAGCACTTGGCCCTCATCATCCTGCAGGACGTAACTGCGCGAGCCGTGTAGCACGCCCACCGATCCGGCGTTGAGCGAAGCTGCGGTGTCGGCCGCCTGCAGGCCGTGACCTGCGGCTTCCACGCCCCACAAGCGGACGTCCGAGTCGTCGACGAAGCCGCGGAAAATTCCCATCGCGTTCGACCCGCCGCCGACGCACGCGACGACGTCGCTGGGCAGCCGCCCGTAGCGTTCGAGCACCTGGGCGCGCGCCTCCACGCCGATCACTTTTTGGAATTCGCGCACGAGATACGGATACGGGTGCGCGCCGACGACCGATCCGATCACGTAAAAGGTGTCCTCGACGCGGGCGGCCCACTCGCGAAACGCTTCGTTCGTCGCGTCCTTGAGCGTGCGCGTGCCGCTGCCCACGGGATGGACGCTCGCGCCGAGCAGCTTCATCAGGTAGACGTTGAGGGCCTGACGCTCGACGTCGACCTCGCCCATGTAGACGTCGACCTGCATCCCGAGCTTCGCACCGATCGTCGCCGTCGCGACGCCGTGTTGTCCCGCGCCGGTCTCCGCGATCAGCCGGCGCTTCCCCATGCGCCGCGCGAGCAGCGCTTGTCCAACCGTATTGTTGATCTTGTGGGCGCCGGTATGGTTGGTGTCTTCGCGTTTGAACACGATCGGTGCGTGCGGACCGTCGACGAGCCGCTCGGCGTGATAGATCGGCGACGGCCGCCCGACGTAGTCGCGCAGCAAGATCTCCATCTCGGCCCAAAACGCCGGGTCGGCAAAGGCTTCGCTCGTTGCGCGTTCGAGCTGCGCGAGCGCCTCGACCAGCACTTCGGGGACGAAGACGCCGCCGAACCGGCCGAAGTAGCCGCGCGCGTCGGGAAGCTGCAGGTTAGCCATGAGTGTCGTGCATTTCGTTGGAGAGGAGTTTGAGGCCGAGGTCGTCGAGCGTCATGTCCGCGAACCCCAGCCCGACGTTCGAAAGCACGACGACCGCTTCATCGCGCGACGGAACCGCGCCCAGGAACGCGATCGAGCCGTAGCTGGAGCCGCTGGCCCACACCGCACCGCTCGCCCGGTCGACCATCCAGCCCAGACCGATTCCCGTATTCGGTCCCGCGCCAGCGGTCGGCGTCGATGCGAGGCGCGCATCCTGCGCGAGCGGACCGTTCTCGTGCTGGAAGAGCGTCCCCGCGAAGTTGAGCAGGTCGGCGGCGGTCGAACGGACGCCGCCTTCGGGGGCGAATGCATTCCAGCGCCACGGAGCAACCGGCGTACCCGAGATCGCGCGCTCCGGAATGATCTGATCGTCCGCCGTCGAGTCGGCCGTCGTGTCGGGCATGTCGAGCGGAACGAACACCCGGTTGCGTACGAGCTCGGCGTACGGCGTTCCGGTACGATCCGCCAGCAGCATCCCGAGCAGGGCGAAATCGACGTTCGAGGGCTCGTATCGCGTTCCGGGATCGGCGGTCGGGCGCGCGGCGTTGACGAGCTCGATCAGCGCGGCGCGATCGTACGGCGCGTACGGCTGCACCGCTTCGTGCAAGGGCAAGCGCGGCAATCCCGAGTGATGGGTGGCGAGGTCGCGAAACGTGATGTGCTTGCCGTTCGGGACCGGCGGGTGCAGGGGGGGGCGCGCGCGCTCGTCGATCCCTTCGTCGAGCCGCAGCTCGCCGCGCCGCACCGCGTCGGCGAGAAGGGTTCCGGTGATCGCTTCGGTGATCGAACCGATCTCGAACCGCGTCTTCGCAGCCACCCGGGGACCGCCACGGGCGAAGATGACCTGAACCTCGGCGCGGGACCCGATCCGCCGGCCGATGACGATGACGCTGCCCGGCACTTTTCCCAGCCGCTTTCGCAACGCCAGGTCCACGTCGGGCGAGATCGCCGGAAACGCTTGCGCTTGGGCGACGATCGCCGGCGGCGGAGCCTCCGTCATGCAAGCAGCGTCGCGTCGGCGTCGCGCACCGCGTCGACGAACGCGCGCACTTTGAGCGGATCCTTGCGGCCGTCGGTTTCGACCCCGCTGCGTACGTCGACCGCGTAGGGCCGCGCGGCGCGCACGCAGGCGCCGACGTTCTCGGGCGTCAGACCGCCGCTGATGACGACGGTGCGCGAACCGCGCAGGCGCTGCACGTCGTCCCAGGCGAACGTGCGGCCGGTACCGCCGCTGCTCCCGTCATCGCCTGCGGTATCGAACAACCAGGTCGCGTGTGCGAACGGCCGCGCGAACGCGTCGAACTCCTCGCGCGTCGTCGCACGATCGCCGCGCATCGGGAAAGCCTTCAGATACGGTCCGGCCGCGAACGCTTCGCAGACGTCGGCCGGTTCGTCGCCGTGGAACTGCGGGATCGCGCCGAGCTTGAGCGCCTCGTCGACCAGCGACGCCGGCGGATCGACGAATACGGCGACCAGTCCGACGAGCGCGGGGAGGCTCTCGGCGATCGCTTTGAGCCGGTCGATGCCGACTCGCCGCGGCGAACGCTCGGCGAGGATGACGCCGACCGCGTCGGCTCCCGCGTCGACCGCGGCCGCGGCGTCCGCGATGCTCGTGCAGCCGCAGATCTTGACCCGGGTCCGCACTACGCCGGCGTCATGTTCTTGCGAGCGGGTCCTGCACTTGTCGCCCCTGCGGAGCCGGTCGAATGGCCCTTGAGGGCGCGAATCGCCTGGCCTTTGTCGTCGGCGCGCATCAGCGATTCGCCGACGAGCACGCCGCGCGCGCCCTGCGCGACGAGGCGCCGCACGTCGTCCTGCGACTTCACGCCGCTCTCGCTGATCACGACCGCGTCGTTCGGCACGAGCGGCAGCAGGTCTTCGGTCACCGCGAGATCGGTCTCGAACGTGTGCAGGTTGCGGTTGTTGATCCCCAGCAAGCGCGCACCGGCCGCCAGCGCGCGGCGAAGCTCGTCCTCGGTGTGCACTTCGACCAGCACGCCGAGATCGTACCGGCGCGCCTCATCGATGATCTCCAACAGCTCCGCGTCGGTCAGCCCGGCGACGATCGCCAGCACGGCGTCGGCGCCGTACGCCGCCGACTGGACGACCTCGTAGCGCGAGCGCAGAAAATCTTTGCGCAAGATCGGCAGCGACGACGCCGTGCGAGCGACGTCGAGATAGGCCAAATCCCCGAGGAAGTGGTCGGCTTCGGTCAGCACGCTGATCGCGTCGGCGCCCGCCGCTTCGTACTCGCGCGCGATCTGGGCAGGATCCAGCTTCGGCACGATGATGCCGACCGACGGCGACGCCCGTTTGATCTCCGCGATGATCGCCGGGCCGGCGGCCGCCGAGAGTGCCGCGCGAAACGCGCGCCGTTCGGTGCGGCGCGCTTCGGCGCGCGCGCGCAACTCCCCGATCGGCTCGCGCGCCTCGTCGGCCGCCCGCGCGATCGCCTTGGCCGCGTAGAGTCTTTCCAGCATGTCGCTCATGGTGCTACCTCGAGGGTCCTGCGCTCCCTGCGGAGCGCGTCGAGTGCCGCGCGCGCCCGGCCGCTCTCGAC
Source organism: uncultured candidate division WPS-2 bacterium (assembly GCA_937927945.1). Lineage (GTDB taxonomy): Bacteria > Vulcanimicrobiota > Vulcanimicrobiia > Vulcanimicrobiales > Vulcanimicrobiaceae > Vulcanimicrobium. The sequence continues at coordinate 34,592 of CALEYW010000074.1, forward strand.
AGAGACGCGGGCACGCACCATTCCGTCGTCGACGTCGACCGCTTCGCCCGCGATGACGAGTGCGAGCGCGGCGTTGAGCAGGACGAGATCGGCGCGCGGGCTGCGTTCCCCGTCGAGGATCGCCAGCAGCGCTGCCGCATTCGTCGCGACGTCACCGCCGAGGATCGCCGCACGGCTGGCGCGGACGCCGTAGCGGGCCGGTTCGAGCGTCCAGCGGCGCACGCCGTCCGGCCCGAATTGCACGACGTCGGTCGGCGCCTCGCCGGAGATCTCGTCGAGCCCGTCGGTTCCGTGGACGACCGCGCCAGCGTCAGCGCCGAGCACCCGCAGCGCGTCGGCGACGAGTGTGAGCTGCTCGGGCCGCGCTACGCCGATCAACTGCCGGTTCGCACCGGCCGGATTGGTCAGCGGCCCCAGCACGTTGAAAACGGTACGCACGCCGAGTTCGCGGCGGATCGGCGCGACGGCGCGCATCGAGGGGTGATGCCGCTGGGCGTAGAGGAACGCGATGTTGTACCCGCGCAGCGCGCGAGCCGACTCCTCGGGGGAGCATTCGATGCGCACGCCGACCGCTTCGAGAACGTCGGCGCTGCCGCAACTGCTCGACGCGGCGCGATTGCCGTGCTTGGCGACCGGGACACCGCATCCGGCGATGATGAAGGCGGCGGCCGTCGAGATGTTGATCGTGTGCGAGTTGTCGCCGCCGGTCCCGACGATGTCCAGTACGAGCGGCAAGCCGTGCTCGACGCGCACGCTCCGCTCGCGCATCGCGCGGGCCGCGCCGACGACCTCGTCGACCGTCTCGCCCTTCGCGGCGAGCCCCGCGAGCAGCGCCGCCGCACGCAGCGGCGAGAGCGTCTCGTCCATGATGGCGCCGATGAGCTCCGCCATCTCCGCCGACGAGAGATCCTCGCCGGCTAATACTCGCCGCAGTAAAGGGACGTAGTCTAAAGGCGCTCCGCTCACGCTGCGCGCCCCCCACCCGTCGCGTGGGGCCTCCGGGTCCGACCTCGCAACAACGCTGCAGTACGTGGAAGACCCCGCTGTGCTCGGGCCATCACCGGAGTCTCATGCTGCGGACGACGTTCTCGGCCATTGCGCGGCCCTGTGGCGTGAGCACGGACTCCGGGTGGAACTGCACGCCCGAGATCGGGAGTTCGCGATGCGCGAGGCCTTGGATCACGCCGTCCTCGCTCGCCGCGACCGCGCGCAGCGAGGCGGGAAAACCGTCGTGGTCGACGCAGAGCGAGTGGTAGCGGGTGGCGACGAGCGGCGAGGGCAAGCCCGCGAACGCGCCGCGTCCGTCGTGCGTGATCTCGGAGGTCTTCCCGTGCATCTGCCGCGGCGCGTGAATCACCCGGCCGCCGAACGCCTCGCCGATCGCCTGCAACCCCAGGCACACGCCGAAGAGCGGCCGCCGCTCGCGCGCCGCTTCGCGCACGATCGCCATCGTCCGTCCCGCCTCGGCCGGACGGCCCGGTCCCGGTCCGACGATCGTGCCGTCGTACCGTGCGGTGACGCCGTCCTCCAAGCGCGGATCGTCGTTGCGGATGACGTCCACTTCGACGCCTTCGACCGCACCGAAGAGGTGCGCGAGATTCCACGTGAACGAGTCGTAGTTGTCGACGAGGAGGAGTTTGAGTTTCACGGCGCTCAAAGCCCCAGGACGTCGCGGACGATTGCGGTTTTGGCGAAGACTTCGGCGTACTCGGCGGCCGGGACGCTGTCCGTGACGATGCCGGCCGAGGCTTGCCAGTACGCGCGCCCGTTCGCGCACGCGACCGAGCGCAGGATGATGCACGAGTCCATGTCGCCGTCGAAGTCGATGTGTGCGACGCTGCCGGCGTAGAAACCGCGCGCGACCGGTTCGAGCCGGTCGATCAGCTGCATCGCGCGGATCTTCGGCGTCCCGCTCACCGTCCCGGCCGGAAACGCGGCGGCGAAGAGGTCGAGCGCGTCGCGGTCCTCGCGCAGCTCGCCGACCACGTTCGAGACGATGTGCATCACGTGCGAGTAGCGTTCGATCACCATCAGCTCGTCGACTCGCACGGAGCCGGTGCGGCACACGGCGCCCAGATCGTTGCGGGCCAGATCGACCAGCATCACGTGCTCGGCGCGTTCCTTGGGATCGGCGAGCAGTTCCTCGGCGATCTTCACGTCGCGTTCGTCGTCGCTGCCGCGCGGCCGCGTGCCGGCGAGCGGGCGGATGCGCGCCGCCGTGCCGTCGAGCCGCACCAGAAACTCCGGCGATGCTCCGAAGACGGCGCGCCCGTCATGCTCGACGAAGAACATGTACGGCGACGGATTTCGCGCGCGGATCTGGCGGTAGAAGTCGAACGCCGTGCCGGCGAGCGCGCACGAGAACCGCACGCCGACTTGCAGTTGATACGCCTCGCCGTCGCGGATGAACTCCTTCGCTTGCGCGACGCGCTCGAGGAACGTCGCCTCGTCCATCGACGCCGAAACCGGACCGTCGGCGCGCACGGCGCCGGGGATCGACGGGCGCTGGTCGAGCAGCCGCGCGACGTACGCGTCGAGCCGCGCGTCGACCGTCGCGCGCTCCGTCTCGTCGCGGGCGAACCCGATGAGCGTCACGCGATGGGTGAAGTGGTCGAAGACGAGCCAGGTTCCGGGGATCACGACCAGCGCGTCGCCGAAGCGCACGTCGGCGGGCGGCGTCGCGCCGTTCTCCTGAGCCGCGCGCAGGACGGGCTCGAGCGCGCGCGCCGCGTCGTAGGTGAAGATGCACACCGCGCCGCCGGGGAACGGCAGGTCCGTGCGGTCGAGCGAGTAGCGGCCGATCGCGGCGCGGATGCGTTCCAGCAGCCGCGGATCGCGATCGATCGAGAGCGACTCGAGGTAGTCCAGCCCGATGAACGAGAAGCGGCTGATCCGCTCCGTCCCTTCGACCGACTCCAGCAAACACGAACGCCCCGGCTGGGCCAGGGCGAGGTACGCGGAGATCGGCGTGATGCTATCCGCGACAAACGATCGCGTAATCGAGGTCAAACTGAGCGGATCGTCCGCCGCCTTCGTCATGGTGCTCATACGGGGTAGCCCTTACTTTAGCGATTATCTCGGTCGCTGGCTAGGAGCCTAGCCCTGAAGCGTGCTAGCGCACGCGAAGGGCGTAGCGACGACGCCAGCGGCCGAGAGAATCGCTAAAGAGCTACTTGACTAGCTCCAGGATTGACAACTCCGCCGCGTCACCGGGGCGAACGCGCGACTTGATGATGCGGGTGAAGCCGCCCGTGCGTTCCTTGAGTGCGGGCGCGATCTGTTCGCACAGCTTCTTCGCGACGGCTTCCTCGGTGAGGTAGGACGCGACGAGGCGGCGCGAGTGCAAGTCGCCGCGGCGAGCCTGCGTGATCAGGCGGTCGATGACCTTGGAGATCTCCTTGGCCTTGGTCGACGTGGTCTCGATCTTCTCGTGCTTGAAGAACGACGTCGCAAGGTTGCGCAGCAGCGCCTTGCGGTGGCCGTCGGTGCGCGAGAGACGCTTTTGGGCGACTTGGTGCGGCATCTACCTATCCCTGAGCTATGACTGGCGGAGCGAGAGTCCGCGCTCGTCCAGAACTTGTTTGATCTCGTCGAGCGACTTCTTGCCGAAGTTGCGCATCTTGATGATTTCGTCTTCCGTCATGTCGAGCAGTTCGGAGACCTTCGAGATGCCGGCGCGCTTGAGGCAGTTGAACGAGCGGACCGAGAGGTTGAGCGTCTCGACCGGGACGTCCCACTCGCTGGCGGGCGCCGTCGCGACCGGCTTCTCTTCGGTCGAGAAACCGATGAAGAGGTGCAGCTGCTCGGTCATGATCTGCGCAGCTTCGCTGAGCGCGTCGTCCGGGGTGATCGAACCGTTGGTCTCGATCTCCAGCGTCAGGCGATCGAAGTCGACCGACTGGCCGACGCGCGTGTCGTCGACCGTGAAGTTGACCTTGCGGATCGGCGAGAAGATCGAGTCCATCGGGATGAGCCCGATCATGTGCTCGATGTTGCGCTGCTTGTCCGAGGTGACGTAACCGCGCGACTTCTCGACGCCGATCTCCATCGAAAGCTTGGCGTCTTTCTTGGAGAGCGTCGCGATGTGGTAGCTCGGCTGGAGGATCTCGACGTCGGCGTCCGGAGCGATGTCGCCCGCGGTCACTTCCTTCGAGCCGCTCACGTTGAGCGAGAGCACTTTCGGATCTTCCGTGTTCAGCTTGATCGGAAGACCCTTGAGGTTGAGCAGCAGGTCGACGGTGTCTTCGACGACGCCCGAGATGGTCGAGAACTCGTGCAGAACGCCGTCGATTTTGACGTACGTGACGGCGGCACCGGGGATCGACGAGAGCAGGATGCGGCGCAGCGCATTGCCCAGCGTGATGCCGAAGCCGCGATCGAGCGGCTCGATCACGAATTTGGCGTAGTTCTCGCGACGTTCGCGAACTTCGATCTGCGCGCCGACGGGCGCTTCGAGGACGGTCATGGTGTGAATGATGAGGTCTTTCTCCGCTTACGTTATCCGCCCACGTGGGACGATCGTACGCCTAGCGGTGGTTATCGAGATTAACGCGAGTAGTATTCGACGATGAGCTGCTCGTCGACGGGGGTGTCGATTTGCTCGCGTGAGGGGAGCGAGAGGACCTTGGCGGTCGAATCGGTCTCGCTGAACTCGAGCCACTCGGGGTGACGGCGGTTCTTCGCCATCTCGACGAGCTGGGTGAAGAGGTCGGAGGACTTCGAGCCGTCGCCGATCGAGAGCACGTCGCCGGGCTTCACGATGATCGACGGAACGTTGATGATCCGGCCGTTCAGACGGAAGTGACGGTGGGTGACGAGCTGGCGCGCCTGAGCCCGGCTCGACGCGAGGTTGAGGCGGTAGACGACGTTGTCGAGACGGCGCTCGAGCAGCTGCAGGAAGGTCGCGCCGGTTTGGCCGCGGACCTGCTGCGCTTCGCGGAAGTAGTTCTGGAATTGCGTTTCCAGCACGCCGTAGTAGCGGCGCATCTTCTGCTTCTCGCGCAGCTGACGGCCGTACTCGGAGATTTTCTGACGCGTCTTGGTGTTCTGCGTCTTCTGACCCGGCGCCGTACCGCGGCGCTCGACGGCGCACTTCTTCGAGAGGCAGCGGTCGCCCTTAAGGAACAGTTTGATCTTTTCGCCGGTCTTGCTCGCTGCGGTCTCACGACGGCACAAGCGGCACACGGCTTCTGTGTAACGAGCCATTAGTTTTCTATAACTCCCTTACACGCGCCGGCGCTTCGGCGGGCGGCAGCCGTTGTGCGGGATGGGCGTAACGTCTTTGATGAGGGTGATCTCCAGGCCGGCGGCTTGAAGCGAGCGGATGGCGGCTTCGCGGCCGGCGCCCGGGCCTTTGACGTAGACCTCGGCGCTCTTCATCCCGTGCTCCATCGCCTTGCGCGCGACGGCTTCGGCCGCCATCTGCGCAGCGAACGGGGTCGACTTCTTCGAACCCTTGAAGCCGAGGTTGCCGGCGGACGCCCAGGCGATCGTCGACCCGGTGTTGTCGGTGATCGTGACGATCGTGTTGTTGAAGGACGAATGGATGTGGGCGACGCCCGATCCAACGTTCTTGAACTCGCGCTTTTTGCGCGTCTTGGTCTGCTTCTTCGCGGCCAAACGAAAACTGCTCTCTGAGGGCTTTTCCTGTCCGGCACGGCCGGTGTCGTCGCCTCGACCGGCAGGGCTCGCTTCGCGCGAACTCTCCGACCTCGAGTCCACACCGCACGGCGAATGCGGGGGGCGCACGAATGCGCGTCGCGTCCGCGGAGCGGACACAACGCCCTACTTTACCATGGGCGCAGGAAGCGTGCAAGAGCGGAGCTCGGATGCGCGGCGCGAACGCAGGCGCCCGAATGCCGTCCCGCCGCCTGCTCCTCTGGTCGCTCGCCTCGTTCACGATCCTCGCCATCCTCGCCGCCCTCCGGGTGGGCGACTGGAGCTACGGCGCCGACACGGGCACCTTCGTCCAGGTCATCCTGGGAGCGCTCGGCCCGATGCACGACGGGGTCGAGCAGACGACCCACTACCGCTTCCACTGGTCGCCGACGCTTATCGTCCTGTGGCCGCTGTTGGCGGCGACCCACAGCGTCTGGGTGCTCCAGGCGGTCTTGGCGCTCGCTACAGTCGCCTGCGCGCCGCTCCTGGCTGCGATCGCCCGGACTGCCTCCCGGACCGGGGCGCTCGCCGAGGGAGTCGCCGATCGGATCGGCGCGGTTGCGCTCGTCTATCCACCCCTCGTCGCGGTGGGGTTCGGAGAATTTCGCGAACTGGGACTGCTCCCGCCGCTGGCGCTCGGATGGTGGCTCGCCCTGCAGCGCCGCTCGTGGGGCTGGCTGGCGACCTGTGCCGTGCTGCTGGCGGGCCTGCGCGAGGACGTCTGCCTGGAACTGGCGCTGCTCGGAGTCGCGCTCGGCGTCGTCGCGTTGCGGCAGGGCGACCGGCCGAAGGCTGCCGCGTCGTTTGCCAGCGGCGCCTTGGCCGCAGCTTCGGCGGCGGTCTACGTTCTGGTCGTGCTGCCCCGCGTCGGGCCTTGGCCGCCCTCACACTTCTACGAATATCCGTTCGCGCACGGACCGCTCGCGCTGCTGACGGCACCGTTCGTTCACCCGCTCGCGTTCGCGGCGGCGATCCTGACGTTCGGCCGGCTCACCTACCTGCTCGAAGCCCTCGTGCCGCTGGCGCTGGTCCCGCTGCGAAGCCCGCTCATCTGGCTGAGCGTTCCGGGCTTCGCGATCGTGCTGCTGGCGAACAGTGGCCTCGTGTGGCGGATGGGCGAACACTACGCGGCGCTCTGGATCCCGTGGCTGCTGATCGCCTTCCGTGATGCGATCTCACGGTTGCGGCACCCGCGGCGTTGGACGACGACCGCGTTCGTTCTCTCGGCCGTCGTCCTGGTCGCCTTCAGCCCGCTCCATCCGGGCCACTACCTCAAACCGTCGTATCACTCGCTGGCCGATGCGCGCGCGGCGCTCGCCTGCGTTCCCGCCGGCGCCACGGTTGCGACGCACGACGAATGGTACACCGCCGTCTCCGCCGAGCGCCCAGGCGCCATGGTCCTCGGTGATACTCCACCGGACGCCCAGTGGCTCGTCGTCGCCGACGACTATCCGAACGCGTCCTTCACAAGCGTCGTCCTGCCGCGCGTGCGTGCGCTGGCGGCGAACGGCACGTACCATCCGGTCTGCCGGCGCGGCGCGGTCACTGCGTACGAGAGAAGCACGCAGACCGCCCCCAAGACCGCACGCTGAGCGCAGTCGAACGCTCGCGACTGCCCCCAGGCGGCCTCGTCCTCGTCCCGCAAGGTCCGGGTACTCCGGCGCGGGTACAACTGCAGAATGTCAGTGATCGCATATTTCGGCACGGGTCTGCTGGGCTCGGGCTTCGTTCGTAAAATGTTGGAGCGCGGCGAGACCGTGCACGTCTGGAACCGCACGATCGAAAAAGCGCGCGCACTCGAAGCGGACGGCGCGAAGGTCTTCGACACTCCCGCGGACGCGGCGCGCGGCGCGGCGGAAATCCACCTCACGCTCAGCGACGACGACGCGGTCGACAGCGTCCTCGAACCGCTGGCGAGTATCATCCTGCCGACGGCGTTCATCGCGGATCACACGACGACGGCGCCGACGCCGACCGGCGAACGCGTTCGCCGCTGGACCCAGCGCGGGCGCACGTTCGTGCACGCGCCCGTCTTCATGGGCCCGCAGAATGCGCGCGACGCCACGGGACTGATGCTGCTCGCGGGCGATCCGGCGACGCGCGCGCGGGTGAAGCCGCGGCTGGAACCGATGACCGGCAAGGTGCTCGAGCTCGGCGACGACCCGACGCGCCCGGCATCGTTCAAATTGTTCGGCAACCTGATGCTGCTGGTCATCGCCGGCGGGCTCGCCGACACGTATCGGCTAGGACGCTCGCTCGGCATCGAACCGGCGGACGCCTACACGCTTTTCTCGGAATTCAATCCCGGCAACGCGATCGGCGGCCGCGGCAAGTCGATGGCCGAGGGGAAGTTCACGCCGCCCAATTTCGAGTTGTCGATGGCGCGCAAGGACCTGCGCCTGATGATCGACGAGGCAGCCCGGCATGGCGCGAAGCTCGACGTGGTTCCCGCCGTCGCGGCGCTCTGCGATCGTTATCTCGCCGCCGGCCACGGCAGCGAAGACGTCGGCGTGATCGCCGCGGCGCAGCCGTGAACCCGCTCTACCTGACGGAAGGCGACGTCACCAGCACCCTGAGCGTTCGCGACGCGCTCGGCGTCGTCCAAGACGCGGCGCTGGCGCTGGCGGAAGGCCGCGCGCAGAATCGCCCGCGACAGCGCGCGTTCACCACGTCGGCGATGATTCACGTGCTCGTCGCCACGTACGGCGGCCGCATGGGTCACAAGACGTACACCGTCGCGCCGAGGGGCCGCGGCCCGCGCTTCTGGGTCACCCTGTTCGACGAGACCGGCGAGATGCTCGCGCTGATCGAAGGCGATGCGCTCGGACAGATCCGCACCGGGGCCGCATCGGGCCTTGCGACCCGCGTCCTGGCCCGCGAAGATTCGAAAACACTCGGTGTGATCGGTACCGGCTGGCAAGCGCGCTCGCAGCTAGAAGCGGTCGTCCACGTCCGTCCGATCTCGCAGGTCCTGGTCTACGGCCGCGACGCCGCCAGGCGCGAGTTGTTCTGCGAAGAGATGACCGCGCGCACCGGCGTCCCCGTCAACGGCGTGGCGAGCGCGCGCGAAGCGGTCGCCGAGGCCGACGTCGTCGTCACGATGACCAACGCCAACGCACCCGTGCTCGAGGGAGCGTGGCTGCGCCCCGGCACGCACGTCAACGCGGCGGGTTCGAACCGCGCCAACGCACAGGAAGTCGACGTCGAGACGATTCGCCGTGCGTCGATCATCGCGATCGAAGACCTCGCACAGGCGCACGTCGAGTCGGGCGACCTCATCGCCGCGGCAGACCAGGGCGCGTGGAGCTGGGACTCCGCGTCGCTGCTGAGCGACGTCGTCGCCGGAAAAGCGCCAGGCCGCACTTCCGACGAGCAGATCACGCTGTTCGAATCGCTGGGCATCGGCCTGTGGGACGTCGCCGCGGCATCGTTCATCTTCGACGCTTGCGTGATCGAGGGACGTGGCACGAAGCTCCCGATCCCGAGCTGAGACGGGTGCAGCGTTCGTAGGTTAGAGCTTGATCGAATAGTTCAGCTGCGAGATCCACAGCGCTTCGCGCAGCGTGTCGTGTCCGGTCGCCGTCAGGTAACTCTGGTTGGCGAACTGCTGTGCGGTGAACGAGTAGGTCGTGAAGACGACGTTCTTGGCCAGCGCTTTGTTGAAGCCATACTGTACGTAGCGATAGTTGTACGATCCCGCATCCTTGCGGTAGAACGTGGAGCCCTGCGAGTACTGCACGAACGGGATCCAGGTGCGATCGCCGGTCGGGACGTCGATGCGCGCGCCGTACGACGGGATGTTGAAGCCGCTGCCCGAGTACGGTGTCCCGCCGTTCGCTCGTTGCGCCGCCGCGGTGTAGCCGCTCTGGAAGGGGTGGTTGACGTACGCGGCCGCGGCGAACACGGTGAACGGATAGCCGATCTTCGTGCGCGGTCCGAACTTGTACGCTTCAGCAAAGCGGTAGTCGGTTTGATCCACGCCGCCGAACGCGGGCGGCGTGACCACCGTCTCGTTGTCGGCGGGGCAGCACATGCGCGTGCGGTGCACGTAATAGAGCGACTGCGTGAGGTGCGCGTTCGGCGTGTTGTTGAGGTACACGAAGTCGAAGCGGTCGCGCAGGGCGCCCGTCGTCAGGACTGCCGGAATGTAGGTCGTCAGTGCGTCGAGCGCCTGGTCCAGCGTCGTGTGGGAGTACACGGCGTTGAACTTCTGGCTGATCTGCCAGCGCGCGGAGTAGTTCAACTCCCAACCGTTCGTCGTCGCAGGGGCGCCTTTCCCGAGCTGCGTTCCGCCCGGCGGGACGGCCGTGCCGCGGCCGGTGGCCGTCTCGTACTGCGGCTGCAGCGTCACGGTGACGTTCTTCAAGAAATCGTCGGCCTGGGCCGGCGCCGGCGTCAGCACTCCGGCGAAAACTCCGAACGCCGCGAGCATCGCGGCCGAAAGCGCGTGCGAAAGAAGAGACGGTCGCATAAAACCCCCACCAGTCCAAAAGACAACGTAAATTACGGCGGCGTGCATAGGCGACGCCGGCACTGTTCGCAGCGATTATCGCACGGCGGCTCCGCGCGGCGTTACCCCCGAAAGAAGGTACTTTTTTTCCGCGCGCGCACGCACACGCGGACGCAAAAAGCCCGGTCGATCGACCGGGCTTTTCGCGCTGCGTCCGGGACGGACTACTTCTTGGCGGTCTTCTTCTTGCCGGCGACGGTGCGCTTGGGGCCCTTGCGAGTGCGCGCGTTTGTCTTGGTGCGCTGGCCGCGCACGGGCAGGCCGCGGCGATGACGCAGGCCGCGATAGCAGCCGATGTCCGTCAAGCGCTTGATGTTCGACGCGATCTCGCGACGCAGGTCGCCCTCGACCTTGAGCGCGTCGATCGCTTCACGCAAACGGTGCTCGTCCTCGCTGGTGAGATCCTTGACGCGCGTGTTCGGGTCGACCCCGGTCTGCGAGAGAAGCTTCTGCGAGGTCGGAAGACCGATCCCGAAAATCTTGGTGAGGCCGATTTCAACGCGCTTGTCGCGCGGGAGATCGATGCCGGCGATACGTGCCATTATCCCTGAACCTGCTTGTGCTTCGGATTGACGCTGCAGATCACGCGGACTTTGCCCTCGCGGCGGATGATCTTGCAGGCGTCGCAAATGCGCTTGACGCTCGGTCGTACTTTCATGCTAAAGGTGCTCCGCCCTTGGCTCCGCACCCCCCGCGCGTTGCGCGGGGCCCCCGTGAAGACCGGCCCCGCCGACATGGTCGGTTGGGCGCGATTCCCCTTGGGGGGCCGGAATGGGCTTGTTCTCTGTGGTGTTGGTGGGTTCGGGACTGTGGCGCGGCACGATCGTTATCATGCTGCCACTTCTTGTTCGGGGCGGTAGAGGGCTACGTCTGGGTGTTCGTAGGCTTCGCGGAGCGTGAGGATTTTTGGTCCCTGGTCCGTGATCGCGATCGTGTGCTCGAAGTGCGCGGCTAGTTTACCATCCTCGGTTACGACCGTCCAGCCGTCCTCGAGGGTTTCGACTTCCCAGGTTCCTTCGGTGATCATCGGTTCGATTGCGAGCACCAGGCCCTTGCGCAGGACCGTCCCGGTTCCGGCATCGCCGTAGTTGGGGACCTGCGGGTCCTCGTGCATCTTGCGGCCGATGCCGTGACCGACCAGCGCGCGCACGACACCGTAGCCGTGAGACTCGGCATAGCGCTGAACCGCGTTGCCGATGTCGCCCAAGCGGTTGCCCGCCTGCATCTGCGCGATGCCCTGCATCAGACACTCCTGGGTCGCCGTCATCAGCCGCTTCGCGGCGTCGCTGACCTCGCCGATCCCGACCGTTACGGCTGAGTCGGAGACGTAGCCTTCGAAGGTGGTTCCGATGTCCAGCGAGAGCAGATCGCCCTCGAGCAGCACGCGGTCACCCGGCATGCCGTGGACGACCTCGTCGTTGACCGACGCACAGATCGCTGCGGGGTAGCCGTGATATCCGATGAACGTGGGCACGCCGCCCATCGAGCGAATCGATTCGTCGGCGATGCGGTTCAGCTCCGCCGTCGTCACGCCGGGCTTCGCGGCCTCGATGAGCCGGGTCAGCGTCTTCGACGTGATCTTACCGCTGCGACGCATGATTTCGATCTCGCGCGCGGACTTGATGCTGATCATGCCGACGCCCCCGCGCCCTGGCGGTTCACCAGCCGGATGAGCTCTTCGCTGACGCGATCGATCGGCGCGAGCGCATCGACTCGCACGAGTTCGGGACCGTTCCCGCCCTCGTAGTAGGCGACCAGCGGGGCGGTCTGGTCGGCATACACCGCCAGACGCTTGCGGATCGTCTGTTCCTTGTCGTCGGGCCGCTGCACGAGCGGCTCGCCGGTGACGTCATCGATGCCCGCCGTCTTCGGCGGCGCGAACTTCTCGTGGTAGGTCCGGCCCGAAGCCACGTGCGTCCAGCGGCCGGTGAGCCGCTCGAGCAGCGCGCCCATGTCGACGTCGAAGAGGACCGGAACCGCCGGCTTGTTCTTGCGGCGCAGCAGCTCGTCGAGCGCCTTCGCCTGCGCCGTGGTGCGCGGAAAACCGTCGAAGATGACGTCGCCGGGCTTCTCCATCTCGGCTTCGATCATGCGAATCATGAGATCGTCGGGAACCAGGCCGCCGCTCTCCATGATCGGCTTCGCCTCGAGCCCCAGCGGCGTTCCCTCGCGCACGTTGGCGCGCAGGATGTCGCCGGTCGAGATCTGACGATAGCCGAAGCGATCCGCCAGAACCTTGGCCTGCGTCCCTTTACCCGCACCAGGAGGCCCGAGAAAAATGAGGTTCACTTGTTTATGAAGCCTCGGTAGTCGCGCATTGCGAGGCGTGCCTCGATCTGCGTGATGGAATCGAGTGCGACGCCGACCACGATCAGAAGCGACGTGCTGCCGATGTAGAGCGAGGTGACGCCTACGTCGCGCTGGAGCGAGGGGAGGACGGCGAGCAGGCCGAGGTAGATCGCGGCCGCGGTCGTGATGCGCAGGAGGATCTTGTTGATGTAGTCGACGGTCGGCTGGCCCGGACGGATGCCCGGGATGAATGAGCCGGACTTCTTGAGGTTGTCCGCGATGTCGCGCGTGTTGACGACGATCGCCGAGTAGAAGAACGTGAAGACGACGACCAGCAAGAAGTAGACGACGTTGTAGAGCAGCGACTGCGGCCCGAAGTACGCCTGGATGAAGAACGAGACGTTCGCCGCCCAGCTGTGCGTGTTGCCGGCCTGCGCGCCGCCGCCGAACCACGAGAGCGCCTGCTGCGGCAGCAGCAGGATCGAGATCGCGAAGATGATCGAGATGACGCCCGAGTTGTTCAGGCGCAGCGGGATGTAGCTCGAGCGGCCGGCGTAGAGCTTGCGGCCCACCACGCGGCGCGCTTGCTGCACCGGGATGCGGCGCTGGCCCTGGTACATGAACACGATCGAGACGATGGTGATCAGCGCGATCGCCAGCCACAGGAACATCCCGAGCCAGTTGACGTTGCCCTTGTTGGCCAGCGAGAACGTCTGCCCGACCTGCGTCGGGAAGCGCAGCACGATGCCGACGAAGATGATCAGCGAGACGCCGTTGCCGATCCCCTTGTCGGTGATCTGCTCGCCCAGCCACATCAGGAACATCGTGCCGGCGACGAACGCGATGACCGCGTAGACGATGAACTGCCACGAGTGGTCGTAGAAGACGCCGCCTCGGCTCATCGCGATCGCCATCGACGTCGCCTGAATGGTGCCGAGCACGATCGTGAGATACCGCGTGTAGCGGCTGATCGTCTTGCGGCCTTCCTCGCCGCCCTTCTTCGCCATCTCTTCGAGCTGCGGAATGACGACCGTCATCAGCTGCATGATGATCGACGCGTTGATGTACGGCGTGATCCCCATCGCGATGATCGAAAGATGCTGCAGCGCGCCGCCCGAGAGGAAGCCCAAGAACTGGTAGAACGCACCCGACTGGATCAGGGAGTTCCACTTGGCCTGGTCCACGTTCGGCAGCTGCACGTGGATCATGAACACGAAGACGGCGAACGCAAAGAACACGAACCCGATCCGCTTGCGGATGTCGGGTACGGTCAACGCGTTCCGAAGAGTGTTCAGCACGAGGCCGTTGTTACTCCGAAGCTTCGATGGCGGCGTCGCCGAAATCGGCGCCGACCGCGGTGAGCGCTTCGCGCGCCGATGCGGAGAAGAGGATGTCGCGGAACTTCAAGCCGGCGGGCAGCGCGGCATCGCCCTGCTTGAGCTTCGACTTGGTGGTGCCGCCGAGCACCTTGACGCCGTCGCGGAGGTCGCGCACTTTGCCGCTCGCCTTGAGCGACTGCGGGCTGACCTCGATCGAGGCGTCCCAGCCGGCGAGATCGCCGACGTTGATCACCGCGAACTCGGTGCGGAAATGGCCGATGTCGCGCGACTTCTGCGAGACGCCCTTGCGCTGCGGAAGACGACGCGCCCACGGCGTCTGGCCGCCTTCGAACGCGGGACCCTTGCCGCCGCCCGAGCGGACGGTCTGACCCTTGCCGCCTTCGCCGCCCGTTTTGACCATGCCCGAACCGTGTCCGCGGCCGACGCGCGTGCGCTTCGGACGGGAGTGCGGGTTCGGTTTGAGCGTCGCGAGCGAGAGCGCCGGCCCTGCGGCCGTTGCCGGCGTCGCGGTTTTCTTGTCAGCCATGGCTATACGTACAGTTCCTGGACCGTCTTGCCGCGCAGCTGCGCGACCTTCTCGGCCGTCTTGAGCGACTTGAGCGCTGCGAACGTCGCGAGCACGACGTTGATGGGATTGTTCGTCCCCAGCGACTTGGTCACGATGTCGTGGATCCCCGCGAGCTCGAGGACCGCGCGCATCGCGCCGCCCGCGATGACGCCCGTTCCGGGCGAGGCCGGCTTGAGCATCACGTGTCCGGAGCCGACGTGGACGTCCACCATGTGCGGGATCGTCTTCTCGATCATCGGGACGGTGATCAGGGCCTTGCGAGCCTGCTCCACGCCCTTGCGGATCGCTTCCGGAACTTCGCCGGCTTTGCCGATGGCGAAGCCGACGCGGCCCTTCTTGTCGCCCACGACGACGAGCGCGGAGAAGCTGAAGCGCTTACCGCCCTTGACGACCTTGGCAACGCGGTTGATCCGCACGACCGTCTCTTCGAACCCTTGGTTGTCGCGATCGCGACCGCCACGATTGTACATTTAACGGCGCTCCGTCCCAGACTGCGCGCCCCCCACTGCGTGGGGCCCCCGGTCCGAGCTCGCAAGAAACATTGAGGTACCAGCGCGATTCGTCTGCGCTCGCTCCATGACCATACTCTTAGAACTCCAGACCGGCTTCACGCGCCGCTTGGGCGAGTGCAGCAACGCGACCGTGGTACTTGTGACCCGAGGTGTCGAACACGACGGCATCGATGCCCGCCGCCTTGGCGCGCTGGGCGATCGTCGAGCCGACCTTTTGGGCCGCCTCGATGTTCGTGCGCGAGCCGAGACCGTCGGCGAGCGTCCCTTCGCGGGTCGACGCGGCGACGAGCGTATGGCCCTTCGTATCGTCGACGACGAACGCATAGGTGTGGTGCAGGCTGCGGAAGATCTGCAGGCGCGGGCGGCCGGAGGTCCCGACGACCTTCTTGCGCAGACGCGTGTGCCGCTTGAGCCGCTGATCGTTGCGTGAGATCGGCATTACTTCTTACCAGCCTTGCCCGCTTTACCGAGCTTCTTGCGAACCTTTTCGCCTTCGTAGCGGACGCCTTTGCCCTTGTACGGCTCCGGCGGACGCAGGTTGCGGATCTCGGCCGCGACCTGGCCGACGCGCTGCTTGTCGATCCCGTCGACGTGAACTTTGTTCGTCCCCTCGACCGTGAACGCGATGCCGTCGGGCGCCGCGTAGGTCACCGGGTGCGAATAGCCGAGCGAGAAGTTGAGGTCGTTGCCGGCCTTGTTGACGCGGTAGCCGACGCCCTGGAGCTCCAGCGATTTGCGGAAGCCCTTGGTGACGCCGTCGATCATGTTCGAGATCAGCGTGCGCGTGAGGCCGTGGGCCGAACGCCCCGGCTTGTCGTCGCTCTTGCGCGCGACGAGCACCTGACCGCCGTCGATTTTGACTTCGACGACCGCCAGAATGTGCTGCGAGAGCTGACCCTTCGGACCCTTGACCGTGACGGTGTGGTCGTCGAGCTTGACGTCCACGCCCGTAGGCACGGCGACGGGAAGCTTACCAATTCGTGACATGATCGATTACCACACGTACGCGAGGACTTCACCGCCGAAGCCTTCGCGCTTGGCGCGCTTGCCCGACATGATGCCCTTGGAGGTCGAGATGATGACGAGTCCCAGTCCGCCGAGGACGCGCGGGATCTCCGTCTTCGAGGTGTAGACGCGCAGACCGGGCCGGCTGATGCGGCGAAGGCCGGTGATGACCTTCTCCTTTTCGGGGCCGTACTTGAGCGTGATCCGAAGCGTCCCTTGCGGGCCTTCCTTGATCGACTCGAGGCCGCTGATGAAGCCTTCGTCGAGCAGAATCTGCGCGACCGCCTTCTTCATCTTCGAAGCCGGGATGTCTACGGTCTGATGGTTGGCCGTGTTCGCGTTGCGGATCCGCGTGAGCAAATCGGCAATCGGATCGGTGATGACGCCCATTACCAGCTAGCCTTCGTGATGCCGGGGATGAACCCGCGATGCGCGTTCTCTCGGAAGCAGATACGGCACATGCCGAAGCGGCGATAGTACGCGCGCGGACGACCGCAGACTTTGCAGCGGTTGTGCTGACGCGTCGTGAACTTCGCGACGCGCTTCGACTTCTCGATGCTCGAGGTTTTGGCCATTATGCCGTTGCTCCGGTGGTCGCTGCAGGCTTCTGCAGCGGCAGCCCCATCTGGGTGAGGAACTCGGTCGCTTCTTCGTCGTTCTTGGCCGTCGTCACGATGACGATGTCCATGCCGCGCGCTTTGTCGACCTTGTCGAAATCGATCTCCGGGAACACGAGCTGCTCCTTGAGGCCGAGGTTGTAGTTGCCGCGCCCGTCGAACGACTTGCGGTTGAGCCCGCGGAAGTCGCGAATACGGGGCAGAACGATGTTGAAGAGCTTGTCGAGGAAGACGTACATCCGCTCGCCGCGCAACGTCACCTTGGCGCCGATGTTCATGCCTTCACGCAGCTTGAACGCCGCGATCGACTTCTTGGCCTTGGTGATGATCGGCTTCTGACCGCTGATCGTGGTCAGCTCGCGGACCGCGACGTCGAGCGCCTTCGAGTTCTGGATGGCGTCGCCGACCGACATGTTGATGACGACCTTCTCGAGCTTCGGAATCTGCATCGGGTTCGAATACTTGAACCGTTCCTGCATCTTGCCGACGACCTCGGTCTGATACTTTTCTTTCAAACGTGCAGCCATGACTACGCCTTACCTGGAACGAGCAGCTGCTCGCCGGACCGCACGCTGACGCGCACCGAAGATCCGTCGGACTGACGGACGCGGCGCACGCGGGTCGGCGCATCCGTCTTCGGATCGACGACCATCAGCGCGCTCATTGGGATCGGAGCTTCCTTCTCCATGATGCCGCCGCCCTGAACCTGACCCGCCTGGCCCGGCTTGGTGTGACGCTTCACGACGTTGAGCCCCTCGACGGTCGCGACGCCGTCTTTCGGGAACACGTGCTTGACGATCCCGCGCTTGCCTTTCTCCTTGCCGCGCCGCAGGACGACGGTGTCGCCCTTGACGATGTGCGGCTTGGAGACGGCCTTCACCGTGCGCCCCATGCTAGAGCACCTCCGGCGCGAGGCTGGCGATCTTCAGGAACCCGCGGTCGCGGAGTTCGCGGCAGACGGGCCCGAACACGCGCGTGCCGCGCGGGTCGAGGTTGTCCTTGTCGCCCTTGATGATCACGCAGGCGTTCTCGTCGAACTTGATGACCGAGCCGTCGGGCCGGCGCATCGGCTGCGAGGTACGCACGACGACCGCCTTGACGACTTGGCCCTTCTTGACCGCGGCGCCCGGGATCGCGCTCTTCACGGTGCCGACGATGATGTCGCCGACGTGCGCGTAGGGATGACGCGATCCGCCGCTGACGTGGATGCACAGCAGTTCGCGGGCCCCTGAGTTGTCGGCCACTTTGAGCCGTGTCTCTTGCTGAATCATTTCGCGCGTTCCAGAATCTCGACCAGACGCCAGCGCTTGTCGCGCGACATCGGGCGGCACTCTTGAATCCGGACCAGATCGCCGGTCTTGGCGTCGTTGGTCTCGTCGTGCGCCTTGAAGCGCGACGACTGCCGGACGACCTTCTTGTAAACGGGATGGGGAACGCGCGTCTCGGTCACGACGACGATGGTCTTGTCCATCTTGTCGCTCTTGACGCGGCCCTGCTTGATGCGACGACGGTTGCCGCGTTCCACGGTATTAGGCTGCTCCATGACGTGCCTCGGTGAGCCGCTTCTCGGAGATCGCGGTCTGGATCTGGGCGTAAGTGCGGCGCACGAGCTTCACCCGCGAAAAATCGCTGAGGTGACCGGTGCGCAGGGCGAAGCGAAGGTTGAAGAGTTCTTCCTTCGTCTCGCGAGCGCGCTGCTCGAGTTCCATGATGGTCAATTCGCGCAGGGCGCGCAGGTCGGTGCGCTTCATTAGGATGCGACCTCGGCTTCCTGATCGTGGCGGGTGACGACTTTGGTCGAGATCGGCAGCTTTTGCGCGGCCAGACGAAGCGCTTCGCGCGCCGTCTTCTCGTCGACGCCGGCGAGCTCGAACAGCACGCGGCCCGGACGGACCACGGCGACCCAGAACTCGGGGTTGCCCTTACCGGAACCCATGCGGACTTCGGCCGGCTTCTTGGTGACCGACTTGTCGGGGAACACCTTGATCCAGACCTTGCCGCCGCGCTTGATGTGGCGGGTCATGGCGACACGCGCCGCTTCGATCTGCCGGTTGGTCATCCACACCGGCTCGAGCGCCTGCAAACCGTACTCGCCGAACGTCAGCGTATTGCCGACCAGCGCCTTGCCGCGCATGCGACCGCGGTGCTGGCGGCGCCACTTTACTCTCTTCGGAGTGAGCATCTGCTACTGGCCCTCGTTCTCGACCGACGGTGCGCCGGGGCGTTCCGCGTCGTCATGGGTGGCTTGCGTTTCGGGCGGGACGACCGACGTTTCCGTCGTGACGCCGTGGCCGTGCTCGGCGCTGGGTTCGTGCGTGACCACGCCGGCATGCGGGCCGGTGTGGTGGTGCTCGACGGTAGCGCCGCCTTCGATGACCGACTCGAGCGACGGACCCTCGGTCTGCGCGGCGTGCATCGCGTCGGCGGTGTCGAGCGCCGGAGCGTCGCCCGCAGCGCGCGGTGGGCCGGCCGGACGGCCTTCGCCGCGGCCGCGGCCGCCGCGCGTCCCGCGACGGTTGTCGCGGAAACGGGCTGCGTCGCCGCCGCCGCCGGGACGGCCCTGGACCTCGCGCTCGCCGCGCGGCTGGTCGGGGAGCACTTCGCCCTTGTAGATCCACACCTTCACGCCGATGCGGCCGAAGGTCGTGAACGCCTCGACGTGCGCGTAATCGATGTCGGCGCGCAGCGTGTGCAGCGGCACCTTACCGTCGTGGTTGCGTTCGGTGCGCGCGATTTCCGCGCCGCCGAGGCGACCCGAAACCTGGACCTTCACGCCGCGCGCGCCGGCCTTCATCGTGCGCATGATCGCCTGCTTCATGGCGCGGCGGAACGCGATGCGCTTCTCGAGCTGGTCGACGATGTTCTGGCCGACGAGGCGCGCGTCGAGTTCGATCGTCTTGATCTCGACGACGTTCACCTGGACTTGCTTGCCGGTGAGCTTCTCGAGGTTGCGACGGATCTCGTCGATCCCGACGCCGCGCTTGCCGATGATGATGCCCGGCTTGCCCGTGTTGATGATGACGCGCGCTTGGTTCGCACGCCGCTCGATCTCGACGCGCGAGATCGCCGCCGCACGCGTCATCCGTCCGAAATACTTTCGGATGGCGACGTCTTCGTGCAGCCACGCGACGTAGTTCTTCTTCTCGAACCAGCGGCTGTCCCAAGTCCGGGTGATGCCGAGGCGCAGACCAACCGGATGAATCTTTTGTCCCATTTAAAGGCGCTCCGTCCCTGACTCCGCGCCCCCCACCGCTTCGCGGTGGGGCCCCCGGGCCGAGCTCGCAATAGACATTGTTGAAAGGTCGCGATCCTTCTGCGCTCGCTCCATAACCATCATCTCCGTTACGCTCCCGCGCCTGCGGCAGCAGCGGTCTTCTTGCGGCGTGGCGCCGCCGGTTTGGACGTCGCGGCCTGTGCCTGACGCTGCGTACGGGTCTTCAACGCGATCGAGGCGCCGGAGCGCTTCTTCGGTTCGTGCTTCGGCGGCGTCGCGCTGACGACGATGGTGACGTGCGAGAGCTTCTTGCGCTTGAACGCCGCGCGGCCTTGGGCGCGCGGATCCAGACGCTTGGTCATCCCGCCGGCCGGCCCGCCGTCGACGGTGATGCGCGTGACGTACAGTCCGTCCGAGCTCATGTCGTGGTTGTTCTCGGCGTTGGCGACGGCCGAGCGCAGCAGCTTCTCGATCGGCTCCGAGGCGAAGACGCCCGAGAACTTGAGCAGCACCAGCGCTTCGCGCACGGTCTTGCCGCGAATCGCGTCGGCGACGCGGCGAAGCTTGCGCGGACCGACCCGCGCGAACTTCAGGTGCGCGACGGCTTCGGTGCGTTCCGTTACGGCAGCGCTCATGATTTCACCGACGCTTTGTCACCCGCGTGACCCTTGAAGGTCCGCGTGGGGGAGAACTCGCCGAGCTTGTGCCCGACCATGTTCTCGGTGACGAACACGGGGATGTGCGCCCGGCCGTTGTGGACCGAGATCGTGTGACCGACCATCGCCGGGATGATCGTCGAGGCGCGCGACCAGGTCTTGATGACCCGCTTCTCGCGCGTCGAGTTCATCTTCTCGACCTTCGTCATGAGATGGTCCGCAACGAACGGACCCTTCTTCAGTGAACGTCCCATGCTACTTGCTCTTCCGTTTCCGAACGATCATCTTCGTGGTGCGCTTGTTGCGGCGCGTCTTCTTGCCCATCGTCATCTGGCCCCAGGGCGTCGTCGGCGGGCGGCCCGAAGTCGAGCGCGCTTCACCGCCGCCGTGCGGATGGTCGACCGGGTTCATCGCGATACCGCGCACCGAGGGACGCTTCCCGAGGTGGCGCTGGCGGCCGGCCTTGCCGATGATCTCGTTCTCGTGATCGAGATTGCCGAGCTGACCGATCGTCGCGCGGCACACGATCAGGATGCGCCGGACTTCGCCCGAGGGCATGCGGACCTGCGCGTACTCGCCTTCTTTGGCCATCAGCTGCGCAGCGCCGCCGGCGGCGCGGACGAGCTTGCCGCCTTCGCCGGGCTGCAGTTCGATGTTGTGGATCACCGTGCCGAGCGGGATGTTGGCCAGCGGCAGGGCGTTGCCGACCTTGATGTCCGCGGCGACGCCGGACTCGATCACGTCACCGACCTTGAGCAGCGCGGGCGCCAGGATGTAGCGCTTCTCGCCGTCGCGGTAGTGCAGCAAGGCTAGCCGGGTCGTGCGGTTCGGATCGTACTCGATCGCCGCGACTTTCGCCGGGATGCCGTCCTTGGTGCGCTTGAAGTCGACGATGCGGTACTGCTTGCGGTACCCGCCGCCTTTGTGGCGCGTCGTGATGTGGCCGTTGTTGTTGCGGCCCGAGTGCTTCTTCTTGACCTCGAGCAGCGAGCGCTCCGGCGCCTTCTTCGAGACTTCGCTGAAGTCGGCGGTGGTGATGAAGCGGCGCGCCGCGCTAGTCGGCTTGTACTTTTTAACAGCCATCGTTATTGCTCAAAATAGTTGACGCCGCCCAGAGCGATTTTTTGCCCCGGAGCGAGGGTGACGATGGCTTTCTTCCAATCCGACTGGTTGCCGGACGAGCGCCGGCCACGGCGGGCGAAGTTCTTCTTTTTGCCCATCACGTTGATGGTGTTGATCTTGACCACGGTCACGCCGAAGATCTCGGCGACCGCGGACTTGATCTGGGTCTTCGTCGCGTGCGGGTTCACCTCGAAGGCGTACTGCTGCGCAACCGTTCCCGCCATCGACTTTTCGGTGATGAGCGGAGCGATGATCACGTCTCGCGCTTCCATCTAACGGCGCTCCGTCCCGGACTGCGCGCCCCCCACCGCTTCGCGGTGGGGCCCCCGGACATACGAGCCCGGAAGCATGGCGGTACGGCAAGATTCCCCGAGGGGGCTCGTAACGGACATCACTTGGTTTCCTTGGCGAACTTGGCCGAGAGCGCGTCGTGCGCGGCGGTGGTGAGGACGAGGCGGGCGTAGCCGACCACGTCCTTGACGTCCAGCTCGCCGGTGTGGGTCACCGTGACGCGTTGGAGGTTGCGGCCGTTGCGGCGCAGCGAGGTGCCGACCGTTTCCAGCTCGTCGGTCGCGAACACGACCAAGGTGCGCGTGCCTTCGCGCGCGGCCTTCGGCGAACCGAACAGCAGCGTCGCGAGCGCCTTCGTCTTGGCGACGTCGAACGAAGCGGTGTCGAGCACCGTCACGCCGCCGCTCTGGTATTTGTCGGAGAGCGCGGCGACCATGGCGGCGCGCCGTTCTTTCTTGTTGAGGCTCGAGACGTAGGAGCGGGGCTGCGGTCCGAAGACCACGCCGCCGTGCGCCCACTGAGGCGAGCGGATCGAACCCTGACGCGCGCGACCGGTACCCTTTTGCTTCCACGGCTTCTTGCCGCCGCCGCGGACTTCGTCGCGCTTCTTGGTGGAGTGCGTGCCGGCGCGCGGGCTCGCGAGCTCGCGGAAGACCGCGCGGAACACCGCGTTGGCCTTGCCGTCGATCGAACCGCTGAACGCGGCGGGCGTCTCCACTTCGCGGACGGGCTTGCCCTTTGCGTCGATGACTTGCGCCATTACGCGCTCACCTTCGTCTTGACTGACTGCTGCACGATGACGAGACCGTTCTTCGGGCCCGGCACCGGACCGCGGACGAGGAGCAGGTTGCGCTCGACGTCGGCGCGGACGATTTCGAGATTCTGATGCGTCGTGCGATCGACGCCGTAGTGACCGGGGCGCCGGCTGCCCTTGGGGGTGTGGCCCGAGTTGGTGTCGCCGTTGGAACCCGGCTGACGATGGATCATCGAACCGTGGCTCGCGCCGCCGCCGTGAAAGTTGTGGCGCTTGATGCCGCCGGCGAAGCCGTGGCCTTTCGAGATCCCGCAGACGTCGACGCGATCGCCCTGCGCGAAACCTTCGACCGTGATCGTCGCACCGAGTTCGATCCCGTCGATCCCCGTGCGAAACTCACGGATGTCGCGCTTGGGCGCGAGGCCGGCTCTCTTATAATGTCCCTGCAGGGCTTTGGTGAGGCGCGACGGTTTCACGTCGCCGAACGCCAGCGCCACGGCCTCGTAGCCGTCGGTTTCCTTCGTCTTCTTTTGCACTACGGTACACGGGCCAGCTTCGATCACGGTGACGGACACGCTGCGGCCGTCCTCCGTAAACACACTGGTCATCCCGACCTTGCGGCCGATGATGTTCTTCACGTTGATCGTTCCTTGTCGGAAATCCACGGATCCTGGCGTATCAGTTACACCTTTCATCGCGCACGCCAAAACGACGCCCGCGACGCGGACCACAACCGCCATAGTGTACTAGAGCCCGTCAACCACGTCAAGCGCGACCCTATTCGGGCGATCCGCCACCCACGGAGCCAGGCGTTGCGACTCGGGCTTCCGGAAGCTCCGCCTTCAGCCGAGCCGCACGGTCAGCAGTGCAACGTCGTCGGCGGTTCTCGTCTCGCCGATGACCGCGGCCCGGATGCCGGCTGCGTCCAGCCGGCCGCTTGCGGCGGCTCGTGCCGCGAGCAGCAGGCGTCCCTCGTCTTCCTCGATCGACCGGTGGGCTTCGATCAAGCCGTCCGTATAGAAGACGATCAGCTCGCCCGGGGCCAGCTCGTGCTCGACCGTCACGTAGCAAGCGGCCGGATCGACGCCGAGCGGGATACCGCCCGGGGCCATGAAGCACGTCGCCGCCGCGGAGGCGACGATCGGCGGCGGGTGCCCGGCCAGCGCGACCCGCAGCCGGCCGGTCTCGAGGTCGAGCACGGCGACGACCGCCGTGGCGACCGCGGGCTCGAGCAGCCACACGACCCGGTCCGTGCGGGCGAGGATCGCCGCGGGGTCGCGGTCGCCGACGGCGGCGGCGACGATCGCTTGGCGGATCTTCGCCATCGAGACCGCGGCCCCGAGGCCGTGTCCCATGACGTCGCCGACCGAGATCAGGACCGTGCGCTCGTCGAGGGCCAGGACGTCATACCAGTCGCCCCCCACCCTGGCGTGCTCGTCGGCGGCGAAATATGCGCCGTCGAGTACGAGCCCGGGAATCGCCGGCAGCGGCCGCGGGACGAACGCCGCTTGGAAGGCTTCGACGATGCGGCGCTGCTGGTCGAGCCGTTCGAGCTGCCGGTCGATCGGTGTCGAGGTTCCGAACCATCCGACGATGCGCTGGTCCGGGTCGCGGAACGGCGTCCCGCGGGCGAGGAACCAATGATATTCGCCCAAGGTCGCGCGCAGCCGGTATTCGACCTCGTACGGCGCGCCGGTTTGCAGGGCCGTCCGCCACGCCGCAGTCGCCGCCGCCACGTCGTCCGGGTGGACGTTGTCGGCCAGCCACCACGAGCGCAGCGCTTCGCGCCCGATTCCGAAGTAGTCGAGAAACCGCCCGTTCGCGTAGACGATCGCCCCGTTTTCCCGGGTCGACCAGACCAATTGCGGGATCATCTCGGCGAGCGCGCGGAACGACATCTCGTCCTCGCCGCGCGATCGCTCGAGCTCGGTTGCCATCAGCGATCATTCAGCGGCACGCTAGACGATGCCCCTGGGCCATCGGTCCTCATCTGCCGCGGTGAGTCGCGCGGCCGACGACGAAGTGAGCTGGATGCCGATCGATATCGCCGTGGCGCTGGACGCCGTCGTCGCCGCCGTCTCCGACGACGAGCCGCGCGTCCTCGTTCGGTCGCCCGGCGATGGATTGCCGGCCGACGCGCTGCCCGCCGGGCCGTTCGACCCCGAAGCCGACGCGGCGCTCGACGCCGGCCTGCGACGCTGGGTGACCGAGCAGGCGCAGCTCGCCCTGGGCCACGTCGAGCAGCTCTACACGTTCGGCGACCGTGGGCGCGACGCGCGCCGGCGCGTGCTCTCGATCGCGTACCTCGCCTTCGTTCGCGAAAGCGCGCCGCGCGCACCGAGCGTGCGCTGGCATCCGTGGTACGCCTACTTCCCCTGGGAAGATTGGCGCGACGGCCGCCCCTGCGTCGTGGAGGACGCGATCCTGCCCGCCGTCGATGCGTGGGTCGCGGCGGCGCCGGACGCCGACGCGCGCCGCGCCCGCGAGCGGCGCGCGCGGCGCACGGTCGGAGTCCGCGGAACGCCCTGGAACGACGAGCTCGTCCTCGAGCGCTACGAGCTGTTCTGGGAGATCGGGCTCGTCGCGGAGTCCCGCGCGCCCGGTCCGGTCGTGCTCGGCGAGCGGTTGGCGTTCGACCATCGCCGCATCCTGGCCACCGCGCTGGGTCGCGTGCGCGGCGCGCTGCGCTACCGGCCGCTCGTCTTCGAGCTGCTCCCGCCCGACTTCACCCTCCCCGAACTGCAGGGAACGGTCGAGGCGCTCGCCGGCCGGCGGCTCCACGCTCCGAACTTCCGGCGGCTGGTCGAGGACGCCGGGCTGGTCGAGCCGACCGGCGCCCTACGACAGACCACGGGCCGGCCGGCGAAGCTCTATCGCTTCCGGCCCGACGCGATCGCGGACCGGCCGGATGCCGGGATCGGATTTCGCTGACGAGCCCTCCGGCCGAAGGGACGGGGAATGAACGGAACCAAAGGCTTTTTCTCAGAGTTAGAAAAAGCGCAGGACGCCCGCGGCATTCTCATCGCGGCGCCGACCGAGGTCCCGATGATCGAAAGCCTTCCGTTCACCCCTGAGATCGCCGAGCGCACCCGTCCGATCTACGAACGCGCCAAAGCGGCGATCCCCGCCGCCGAGTGGCCGCTCTACGCACCCTACGTCGACGCGATCAACCGGCTCAAGCGCGAGCGCAACGCGGTGATCCTGGCGCACAACTACCAGACGCCGGAGATCTTCCACGGCGTCGCCGACATCGTCGGCGACTCCCTTCAGTTGGCGCGCGAGGCGCAACGCGCCGACGCCGACGTCATCCTGGTCAGCGGCGTCCACTTCATGGGCGAGACCGCGAAGATCCTCAACCCGACGCGCACCGTGATCGTCCCCGATGCGCGCGCCGGTTGTTCGCTCGCCGAATCGATCACCGCCGCCGACGTGCGCGCGCTGCGCGCCAAGCATCCCGGCGTCCCGATCGTCACCTACGTCAACACCAGCGCTGACGTGAAGGCCGAATCCGACGTCTGCTGCACGTCCTCGAACGCGGTGAAGGTCGTCGAGTCGCTCGGCGTCCCACGAGTCATCATGATCCCCGACGAGTTCCTGGCGCACTACGTCGCCTCGCAGACCTCGGTCGAGATCATCTCCTGGCAGGGCCACTGCGAAGTGCACGAACGCTTCCGCGCGATCGACGTCGAACGGTTGCGCGAAGGCGAAGAGGGGCTGCTCGTGATCGCGCACCCCGAGTGCCCGCCCGACGTGATCGCCGCCGCGGACTTCGCCGGTTCGACCGCGGCGATGATCGACTTCGTGCGCGACCGCGCGCCGCAGCGGGTCGTGCTCCTCACCGAGTGCTCGATGAGCGACAACGTCGCGGTGCAGTTCCCGAACGTCGCGTTCGTGCGCCCGTGCAACCTCTGCCCGCACATGAAGCGCAACACCTTGCCGAAGATCCTGCGCGCGCTCGAGACGCTGCAGGACGAGATCCTCGTCGAGGAGGACGTGCGCGTCCGCGCGCTCGCGGCGGTCGAACGGATGATGGCGATCGTATGAAGACGAGCGTGCTGGTCATCGGCGCCGGCGTCGCCGGTCTCGCCGCCGCGCTCGCGGTCGACGATCGCCCGGTCGTGATCGCGAGCGAAGCGCCGCTCGGGCGCGAGCTCGCGTCGGCCTGGGCGCAAGGCGGGATCGCCGCGGCATTGGGCAGTGACGATTCGCCGGCGCAGCACGCGGCCGACACCCGGGCCGCCGGCGCCGGGATCGCCGACGCCGCCGCGGTCGACGTCCTCGCCGCCGAAGCGCCGCTCGCGATTGCGACGCTCGTCGCGCTCGGCGTGCAGTTCGCGCGCGACGGCGACGGTGCGCTCGCGCTCGGCCTGGAAGGCGCGCACGCCCGGCGCCGCATCGCGCACGTCGCCGACGCGACCGGCGCCGCGATCACCGGCGCGCTGCTCGACGCGGTGCGCGTTCGTCCGAACGTCACGCTGCTCGAGGGCGTCCGCGCGCAACGCTTGCTGACCGGCGCCGACGGAGCCGTCTGCGGCGCGCTGCTGGTCGCGCCCGACGGCGCGCCGGTCGTCGTGACGGCGGACGCCGTCGTGCTCGCGACCGGCGGATTCGGCGGCTTGTACGCGCGCACGACGACGCCGCTCGGCTCCCTCGGCGCGGGGATCGCGATGGCCGGCCGCGCCGGTGCCGCCCTCGCCGATCTCGAGTTCGTCCAGTTTCATCCGACCGCGCTGCGCGTCCCCTCCGATCCGTTGCCGCTGGTGAGCGAAGCGGTGCGCGGCGAAGGCGCGGTGCTCGTCGACGATGCGGGTGAACGCATCATGACGGGGATCGACCGGCGCGCCGACCTGGCACCGCGCGACGTCGTCGCGCGTGCCGTCGCCGACGTCGAGCGCAGCGGCCGCACCGCCTTTCTCGACGCGCGCGATGCAATCGGCGCGCAATTCGCGGAGCGCTTTCCCGGGATCTTCGCGGTCGCGATGCGGGCCGGAATCGATCCGCGCACGGCGCCGATCCCGATCACACCCGCCGCGCACTACACGATCGGCGGTGTCGCGACCGACCTCGACGGCCGCACGTCACTGCCCGGGTTGTGGGCCTGCGGCGAGGTCGCGGCGACGGGGCTGCACGGCGCCAACCGGCTCGCCTCCAACTCGCTGGTCGAAGGGCTCGTGTTCGGCGCCCGCGCCGGCCGCGCGCTCGCGACGCCTCGGTCGCGCGACGGCGCGCGCGGCGTCGGCGCAGTCCCTCCTCTGAAGGCGTTTCGCGGCGATGACGGCACGGCGCTGCGGCAGGTACGCGAGGCGATGAGCGCGAGCCTCGGCGTCCTGCGCGACGCCGCCGGGATGGCGCGCACGCTCGCGCTGTTCGAAGCGATCGAAGCCGATCCGCCGAGCGGCCGCGCCGCCGACGCCGCGTACGTCGCCGCGGCGAGCGCGCGGGCCGCGATCGCGCGGCGCGAGAGCCGCGGCGCGCACCAGCGCGCGGACTACCCGCACGCCGATCCCGCGTTCGCGCACCGCACGCTGCTCGCCGGCGTTCGCCCGGCTCTGGCGAAGACGTCGTGATCGCACTGCTGGTCGACGATCTCGTGCGCGCCGCGCTGCGCGAAGACCTCGGCCGCGCCGGCGATCTCACCACCGACGCGATCGTCCCGGCCGGCGCACGGGGCGAAGCACGCATCGTCGCCCGCGAAGTGGGCGTCGTCTCCGGCGTCTTCGTCGTCGAGCGCGTCTTCGCGGTGCTGGACCCGCAGATCGCGGTGCACGTCGCGGTCGCCGACGGCGGCCGGGTCGAACCCGGCACCGTCGTCGCGACGATCGCGGGCCCGCTGCGCTCGATCCTCACCGGCGAGCGCACCGCCCTCAACCTGATCTCACGCTTGAGCGGGATCGCGACGGCGACGTCGCACTTGGTCGAGGCCGCAGCCGGCACGCGCGCGACGATCGTCGACACGCGCAAGACGACGCCGGGCCTGCGCGCGCTCGAGAAAGCCGCGGTCCGCGACGGCGGCGGGTCCAACCACCGGTTCGGACTCGACGACGCGATCCTCATCAAGGACAACCACGTCGCGATCGCCGGCGGGATCACCGCCGCGATCGAGGCCGCGCGCCGCCACGCCGGTCACCTGGTGAAGATCGAGATCGAAGTGGATACGATCGCGCAGTTCGACGAAGCCCTGGCGGCGCGCGCCGACATCGTCCTGCTCGACAACTTCACGCCCGAGCAGCTCCGCGCAGCCGTCGAGCGCAACGCCGGCCGCGCGCTCCTCGAAGCCTCCGGCCGCATCGACGCCACGACCGTGCGCGCTATCGCCGAGACCGGCGTCGACCTGATCTCCTCCGGCGCGCTAACGCACAGCGTCCGCATCCTCGACCTCGGCCTCGACATCGACTGACGGGCGCGCTCACGCGGCGCATTCTTCGAGGCGCGGCGCTGACCGCGTGACCGCGTTCGCCA
>CALEYW010000075.1 GCA_937927945.1 uncultured candidate division WPS-2 bacterium
TCGTCATGAGGCCCTACCAGGCACCGAAAACCTCACCTATTTCCGCGACCTGCTAAGGCTGGGCACCCGCCATCTGGTGGAGTCCGACCTTGTTGCCTTCAGGATCCTCGAATGAGGCGATGCGGCAACTCGGATAGTCGGTGACCTTTTCGTCGGCGCTCTTGGCGTGCTCCCGAACCCTCTCGAGAACGCCATCGATATCGTCGACCTCGAAGACGACACCGCCGCCGTAAAGGCGGTCGATCGCACTCCCATGCCGTTTCCTTTTCCCTGCGCAAGCGCGGTCACGCGAGCGCCGGGCTCAAGCGCCGCGCGTTCTCGCTCGTGATCGCGCGCAGCGCGCCGGCGTCGAGTCCGAGCGCCTGCAAGCCGCGCAGTTCGGCGTCGTACGGGTGCGGGACGTTGGGCCAATCCGTTCCCAAGACGATCTGGCCCGCACCATTCGCAACGGCGTCCCGATCGGGTTTGACGTGCATCGGGGACTCCGCGGCGAACACCATCGTCGTGTCGAGGAAGAGCCGCGGCTCGCGGCTCGCCAGCGCCAGGTAGCGCGCCGAATCCGGAACGCCGAAATGGGCGACCACGACGCGCAGCCTCGGATTGCGCCGCAGCACTTCTTCGATGCGGCGCGGTCCGTCGTTGGTCTCGTCCGACCACGGAATCGCGCCGACGTGCACCAGCACGAAGCCCTCGGCCGCGGCGACCTCCTCGAGCACCGGGCCGAAACGCGGATCGTCGAGCGGCAGTTTCTGCACGTTCTCGTGCACCTTGAGGCCGATGCAGCCATCGCGCAGCGCGGCGCGCACGTCGCCGGCCGGGTCGGGATCGTCGAGGTGCACCGTCGCGAGCGCGAACGCGCCGGGGCCGAGATCGCGCGCGGTTTGCGCCAGCCAGCCGTTCAGTTCGCGCGCCATCCCGGGCTTGTGCGCGTACGAGCAGAACACGAACTTCTCGACGCCGTGCTCGCGGATCACGCGCGCGATCTCGTGCGGGTCGGTCGGCTGGTGGTCGAGCGCCCACGGACTGCGCTCGGCGAACCACCGGCGGATCGCCGCGAACAAGCGCGGCGGATGCAGGTGCGTGTGAACGTCGATCATCGGCGCGTGCTTTGGGTCGTCGCTCGGAATGTCCCACGCGTCGCGCCCGCAACTCCGGCGGAACGCAGCGGCGTCAAACGGGGCATGAACACCCCGGAAGACATCGCCCGCTCCGCGTCCGTCCACTGGGAGGGCGACATCTCCCGCGGCAAGGGCACGATCAAGGCCGAAAGCGGCCTGGTGACCGCCGACTACAGTTTTGGGACGCGCTTCTCGGGTGACCCGGGAACGAATCCCGAGGAGCTGTTGGCCGCCTCCCACGCGTCGTGCTTCACGATGGCGCTCAGCCTCGCGCTGACCCGGGCCGGCCACCCGCCGTCATCGATCGACACCCAGGCGAAGGTGCACCTGCACCGCTCCGGCGGCGGCTTCGAGATCAGCCTGATCGAGCTCACGACGACCGTCGCGGCCCCAGGTCTGGACCAAGCGGCCCTCGAGCCGCTCGCCGCCGAGGCCAAGACGGGTTGCCCGATCAGTAAGGCCCTCAAGGCGGTCGAAATCACCCTCACGGCCACGCTCAAGGCTTAACACGGCGGGAGCGCTCGGCCGCAAGGAATCGCGTCAAAAAGGCCGCACCTCCCGCAACGTAATGCAAACCGCGAAGCGGCGTACCCCCGGCTGGGCGACCTTTACCGGCCTGGCAATCGTTCATTTGGGCGCGCTCTGCGCGTTCATCCCGGGCACGTTCCATTGGAGCGCGCTCATCGTGATGACGGTCCTCTACTACATCACGGGCGCTTGGGGGATCACCCTCGGCTACCACAGGCTGTTGACGCATCGCAGCCTCAAGCTGGCGAAACCGATCGAATACGCGTGCGCGATTCTCGGTACGCTGGCGCTCCAAGGCGGCCCGATCGACTGGATCGCGACGCACCGCGCTCACCACGCGCACACCGACAAGGAAGGCGACCCGCACGACGTCAACCGCGGCCTGCTGTGGAGCCATTTCGAGTGGCTCTACAAGCCGAACGACGCGATGCTCTCGCCGGAGGAACAGATTCGCCTCGCGCCCGATCTTGCCGGCGACAAGTTCTATCGGTTCATGGAGAAGACGTATCTCGCGTGGACCGTCGCGCTCGCCGTCGCGCTCTTCGCGATCGGCGGCCTTTCGTGGCTGGTCTGGGGCATCTTCGTGCGCATCGTGATCACGTATCACATCACGTGGCTGGTCAACAGCGCGGCGCACCACAGCGGCTATCAGAGCTTCCGCACCGGCGACAAGTCGACCAACAACTGGTTCGTCGCGTTCCTCGCCTGGGGCGAGGGTTGGCACAACAACCATCACGCGTTCCCGTTCTCGGCCCGCCACGGCCTGCGTTGGTTCGAGATCGACGCGACCTGGTGGACGATCAAGGTCCTGGCCTGGATGAAGCTCGCCCGCGACATCAAACTCCCGACCCCGGCGATGATGCAGCGCCTGCAACTACACCCCCAGCGCGTCACCCGCGAAAACGCCTAAGTCACCCCGTCATCCCGAGCTTGTCGAGGGGCCCTCGTCACGCATCACGACCAGCACGACCCGGTGACATCCACCGGGTCGTTTGCTTGAAAATCGCCACCATGCTTTCGTCCGCCGCCGTTCCCTTAGCTCACCGCCTCTTCGCGGTCGCCGCGCTCGCCGCGGTCGCGGGCGCGTGCTGCCCCGCCTCGGCCGGCGCCGCAGGCCAGCCGGAGACACAAGCGGTCACGTTCCGTACCGCCGACCGCGTGACCGTGCACGCGTGGTATCACAAGGTCGCACCATCGCGCGCGACGATTTTGCTGTTCCACCAAGCCGGATCGAGCCATCAGGAATACGACGCGATCGCTCCGCGGCTCAATGCTCTCGGCTACTCGACCTTGGCGGTCGATCAACGCGCCGGCGGCCCGATGTTCGGGCCGAACCTCACGCGCCGCGGGCTCGGCTACGAGGGCACGTACGAATCCGCGCTGCCTGACCTGCTCGCCGCGATCGCGTGGGCGCACCGCAATGCGTCGACGCGCATCGTCCTGTGGGGCAGCAGTTACTCCGCATCGCTCGCGTTTGCGGCGGCGGCGCAAACGCGCGGCATCGCGGCACTGCTGGCCTTCTCGCCGGGCGAGTACTTCGACGACGATCAGTACGTGCGGCGCGCCGCGGCGCACCTCACGATTCCGCTCTTCGTCGACTCCGCGGCCAACCAGGGCGAGATCCGTGCTGCCGCCACGATCGCCGCGGCATCTCCGTCGCATCGGAAGACGGTATATGTTCCGCAGCACGGCGTTCATGGATCCTCGACGCTGCTCGACTCGCGCAACCCTGCCGGCGCCCGCGAGAACTGGGCCGCGGTCGAGCGTTTCTTACGAGAGAGTGTCCGTTAGACGCACTTGGCGGGAACGTGTCGGAATCGAACCGACCAGCCGTCTTGCAACGGCCTCCACGGTTTTGAAGACCGGGCGAGCCACCAGACCCGTACGCTCCCACGATTGGGAAAAAGACTGTAACGACGCGGTTTTCGCTCGGTCGCGTCCGAGCTTTGGGTTAGGCTGATTGCCTGTTGGTGCCGGATTGGTGCCGGACGGGCGTCTCGTTCGTCGGGCCGACCTCTCGGCCTCCCAAGAGGGCGCCGAGGGCGGTTGCCGCCTCGCGATCGTGAACCGCGAAGGTGTGGCTGTAGAGGTCGGCCGTGATCGTGACCGTCGAGTGGCCGAGCCGATCGCTGGCGACCTTGAGGGGGACTCCCGCGCGGCCGAGCAGCGAAGCGTTTGTGTGGCGCAGCCCGTGAAGGCTGATCGTCGGTAGCCCCGAGCCGCGCAGCAGGTTTCGGAACGCGTCCGAGAGCCGGTGCGGTGGAATCGGAGAACCGTCGTTCTCGGCGAACACCAGGCCGCGGTCCTGGTAGATCGCGCCCGCGACGAGTCGCGTCTTGGCCTGGGCTACGCGGTGAGCTCGGAGCGCCTCGACGAGCGGCGCCGAGATTGCGAACGTTCGCGCCTTCCCCGACTTGGTAGATTTCTCGATGAGTCCGTTCGGCGTTTGTGCCAGCGAGCGCCGGATGACAATGACGGCGCGATCGAGGTCGAGGTCGTTCCACCGTAGCGCGAGCGCCTCACCTCGCCGCGCCCCTGTCCACACCAAGAAGGCGAAGATCGCGCTGTACCGCGATCGTCGGCGCGCGGCGTCGAGGAGCGTTTGGACCTGCGATTCGTCGAGGGCCGTCATCTCCCGTCGCGTCGGCCGAGGCGCATCCACGGCGTCGGCAACATTGCGTGTGACGAGCGTCCAGCGAACCGCCTGCGAGAGTGCCCGCCGCAGTAGCCGGTGGAGGTGCAGGACGGTTCGCTCGCTCAGAGCGCCCCCACCGACGCGCCTACCCGATCGGCGCCATCGCCCGTATGCCGCCTCGACGTCCAGCGGTCGCAATTTCGCGAGCGGAATAGCGCCGATCGCCGGCGCGACTTGATTCTCGAATAGGTCACGATAGCGGACCATCGTCGTCGCGGCGAGTCGCGGCTCCCAGGCTTCGAAGCAACGCGCAAAGAGCGTTGCGACGGTGAGCTTCTCGTCGTTGACATACTCGCCGCGCTCGACGGCCATGATGGCGCGGCGTCGTTCCCGCTCCGCTTCTGCCTTCGTGCCGGTGAACCGCGTTTTCTTTCGTCGTCGGCGCCCGTCGCCGCCCGGCGGCAGGTCGTAGACCAACAGCCAGCGGTCGGGGCCGAGACGCTTGAGGCTACCCTTCATCGTCCCTCCTGAGGTGTGCCCGATCCAATTGCCGGGCGTGGGCGGCCGGTTCGGAGGTCGGAGCCGCACTCCCCTCAAGTAGCGCGTCAAGTGCTGCGCGCGGCACGATGAGTCGCCGGCCAATTCTCAGCGCCGGAAGCTGGCCGCGCTGGACCGCCTCGTATGCCGAATTGCGGCCGATGCCAAGCGCCTTAGCGGCCTCGGGGACGGTAAGTGTAAGCGACGAAGCCGACGGCACGGCTCGAGATTCCATACGTTGAGCGACGACCGTGAGCTCCCGGTGTCAAGGCGACGTTTACGCGAAGGCGAACGTGCGCCAATACAATGGAAAACCAAACAGAAACCCCGGTGAAGCGGCGCTTTGAATACAGCTTTCCGCAGACGTATCCCAACCCGGAAATGGATGCGATCAAAGCAACAGCGGCCTCTTGCGAGGTCGATGGAGGGGCCTTCACGCTGACGCTCGCGGACCTGCGACCCATCGGCCCGCATACGCATTTCAATCGGTTCGGGGAAGGTAAGAGCGGCTTCGTCGAAGTCGGCCGATTCTTTCTGTCCCCCATCGCGTTCTTGCTTCTGAAAGATACTATCGCGGTGGCTGAAGCGTACTACACATCGCATTTCGGACCGTTGCCCGATCGGGAAAAGCTCTCAGAGCAGACAAAGCGTGAGATGCCGGAACAAAAGGAGGAAGTGGAAGTGCGCATGGGGTTGCGCCAGCAGTAGAAACAATTTCTCGGAATATTCAGGAGATCGTCTTTACTACTCCGCGTAAGACCCCGGTGATCTTTGTACCGGCTCGTTATGAGGACGGCGCGACATCGTCGCTCGATGCAGTCGCTCCACTTCAGGTCCTACTTTATGTCGAATTCCTTTTTGGCTGGAAAACGCCGCTCTAATTGTGGGTAGCCGGTGTTGCGTCGCGGGACCAAGCAGGCGATCATCGTTAGCGACAAGAAACGGTGGGTCTTTGTAGGATGCGCCCAAGGCGCCATCTTGATTTTTGCGTCCTCCGCGGGTGACTGTATCGCATGACGGTTAATCTTCTCACGATCGTGCCGTCTGGTATGGTTTTGCTTGCGGACAGTATGCTCACGCTCGGCGGCCAGGCGTCCGCGATCGTGACAACTTTCGAGAACGCTGAGAAACTGATCGAGTTGGGTGAGAAAGAAACGCCGGCAGCGGCTATGATCAGCGGCGCTGGCGACATCAACGGTAAGCTCGTCAGTGCGCTTCTTCGCAAAGCCGGCTCTATGGTGGACGACGCGAAGGCGCTGGGACCTGTCGGGCACGCAGACGTTCTCGCGGCCGTCCAAAGCGTGATCGATCCCGAATGGAAAGCGGGCATAGCGGCCCTTCGCGCAACCGTAGCTGCTAGCCACAACACACTTGACGTGCTCTCCCAGATCAACACGGAACGGCAAAAGCAGCAATTGCCCCAAATTCCGCAGATCGAGCCGAAGCATGTATCGGTCGAAGGCGAGACAGACAATGACCCTGAGGCGATCATATTTGTACGCCCTTCCATCCTGACGGTTGTCGTGGCTACCTTTTTCGGCGACCTACAGATGGCTACCGAGATATGGTGGCCGGGAACAGCGCGTGACGTAGCCGCTCCCGCGGTCAAGTGGTGGGGATCCGGGTCGACCGCCGTTTCCCGATTGATCCTCGGTTTCGATTTCGGCCGGCTGGAGGCGCGCGCCGCTGCGGAGGCTGCCCAGGCGACGCCGATCACTGGACTCGGCGCAGCGCCTGGCGCAACTATTGACGATGCCCAGCGGGCACTAGCATATGCGCGCAGCGTCATCCCCGACTTCCAGATGGGAATCCCGCTCGCGGCGATTCCCCTTCAGGATGCGATCGAGTTCACCGAATACCTAGGCAAGGTAGCCTGCGGATTCGACAAGTTCTCCCTCGGTCCGGCGGGCGTCGGGGGACCGCTTGACGTACTCGTCCTCCTGCCAAACCGCCGTAAGTGGATTCGGCGGAAGGAAATTCACAGCACCCTCTAGTGACACCGTGACGTGCGTTAGCGTATTGTGGAGTGGGGAGATATGCAGATGATCAAATACGACTTGGTGTACGCTCCCGCTGAGAACCAGAGCGGGGCTGCGCCAGCGATATCGGTGGAGCAGGCAAGCAAAAACGCAGAAGAGGGCCGGCGTCCCAGTTCGGGGTCCTTCTCGGGCACGCCATTGACCTCGGGTGCCCCACGGCCTCCGTCGCCGCCGCCGGCTCCCCCGCTCACACCCCGCTGAAGATGTAGATCTCGAAGGGACCGCCAGTAGGCGGTCCCTTCGCACAGAAGCGCCTGCGCACGTCGCGCGGCATTCGGGGACCGGCTCCTGTCGCGTGGCTCGCGAAAACGAGCGTTTTTGCGACGCTCATGCGGTGGGCTACACCGCCCGCATGGCGCCAATCGCGTTGACGGCGGGGTGCGTTGCGAGCAGGGCATCCGTGTCCTCGTCAATCTCCTGCTGGTCGAGCGTGATCGCCAAACGCTCGCTGTCGAGCCCGGAGAGCTTCGCGATCCGCTCCACGGCGCCGAGGATCGAACGCATCGCTCCCGCCGCGGCATTGAAATCATTGCTGTTCATCGCGGACGAATAGGTCGTCCAGCCGCGTCGCAAGGCTTCCTTGGCGCTCTCGACTAGCACCGCGCGTCGCTGATCGCGATTCGGCCGGCTTCGTGCGGCCGGTGATGCGCCCAAGAACGATGCGGAGATAGCGCGCTGCTGTGTTGCGGTTGATTCCGAGGTTCTTCGCGATCTCGCCCGGTCGATCGTAGCCTCGCACGACAAGACCCTCGACAAGGTCGAGGACGGTTTCTCTCTCCTCGGCCTTCATCGCGGGGGCTTCCCGCCGCCGCACACGATCCGCGGGCGGCGCAAGACGTTTTGCACGTCGGCAAACTCCATGTTACACCTCCACGCGCGCGTCGCGCGCTTTGGCGATGCGAACCTCAGCCGCGCTGATGGATTCGCCGATCGACGTGAAGATTCGCCACGCCGCTTGATACGCGGCCTCGGACTCCTCAAGCGCGGTGATCGCCCGATCGCGCGCGGCCGTCGCGTTCTGATATGCGTTCGCCGCGGGCTGCAAACGTTCGCGAGCAGCCGCAACCGCGACCTCGGACTCAGCGATGATCGCCTGCCGAACCTCGGCGTCGAGCGCCGCTTCTTTCGCCTTCACCTGCGGAAGCCCGGCCGCGAGCGCCTTGCGCTCCGCGTGCGGAATCGCGCTCGGTTGGGCCTCGCTGCCGAGACGATTCTCGATTCGCCGCACCTCGGCTTGCGCCGCGTTGCGCTCGCCGCGCACGACGACGGACGTGCGAACCGCTGCCGCCGCTGCCGACTTACCCAGGTTGGAGCCTCTTCCGCGCCGTACGCTCCCGCGCCGCGTTGAGCACGATAACGCGCTCCTTCGCGATGATCGCAGCCTTCGCCGCGATCTTCGCCAGGACCGCGTTCGCGATCGCATCGGCCGGCGTGGCCAATTGCCGCTTGACCTGCGCGACGATAAGGCCGACAAACGCGGCCTTCTGCGCGTCGGTCATCACGCGACCGATCTGCTGCTCTGCCTCGGCGATGCCGCCGTCGATGGACTTTTCCGCGTGGGCGACGAGCTCGTCGACCTTCTGCGTCTTGGCGGACACGACTGCTTCGTGCCTCCCGGAAAAAACAACGAGGCCGCGACGGCCCCGAATCATCGCGCGATCCTCGGAACGTCGGCGCGGATACAATGATTCGAGTCTATACTCTCACGGGGTTGACATTTGCGTCAATCTCTAGGATGCGTTCAAACCCGTAGCGCCGTGATCCGGCCACGCTGAGCGCCGTTCTGCTTGAACGACCTGGATGTTTCGTAGTAGGTGTCGCGCACGTCGCTCGCGGCCGACTCAATCATCGTGGAGATCTGCGCCACGATCGCGCGGTCGGTTTCGAGCGAGATGCCGCGCGATTCGCGTTCGCGCCGATAGTGGCCGCGCTTCGCCAGGGTGGTCGAGCATTTGGTGGAGCATCCCGAGGGCTCCACGCCGAGACGACGGCAATGCGCGACTCGGTTTTCGGGGATTTCTGCGCCACAGCGGCGGCACAAGGTCTGGGAATTGGTCACGATACTGACCTCTAGTTTTCGGCGAGCCTCGAAGGCTCAAGACGCACGGCGTTCGTGCGGGCAAATCTTCGAGAGAGAAGGGACAGCCGCAATCAAGGGTGCGCGCGCCTGTCCTTTCTTCCGTTCGTATGCTTAAAGATTCGTCTTCTTTGTGTGACACCGTGTCACAGGCGTCGCCGACATCATGACACCCCAGACGCGACACGCTGTCAGGCCGGCGTGACAATGTGTCAGACCCATCTGCCGCGCGTCGAAGGGCTACCTCGTCGATGCGAAGCACCGTCGAGAGATCGCGCCCCTCGGAGTCCTTTCGGCGCTCCTTCGTGATGAGGTGATGGACGTTCATGAGCTTCTCGATCGTCCGATGAACCGTTCGCTCGTCGCATCCCGCTCGGTTCGCGATCGTCGTCGCTTTCGAGGCGGTGCAGCCATGCCCGCGCGTGCCCCAATCGAATGACCGGATCGCCAGAAGCACGGCGATCTCCGTCGATTTGAGAATGCCGGCCTCGAGTAGCGCCGTTGGGAGGCGAGCGTCTCCGGACGCAGCCGTCGCGTACACCGGCCGCCCGCCGAGCGTCCACGCGCGGTCTTCACGGCGCATCCTTGCGACGTGTCGCATCGCGCCGGGCTACGCGGGCGCGCTTTTCCCTTGCCTCCTCCCGTGCCGCGTCAATATCGGCCTCAAGGTGCGCGAGGCGGTACGCTTCTGCCGCCGCAGCGAATGCGATCAAGAAGGACCGGGTTCGGGGATCGCTGTTCCAAGCGTCGACGAGCTCCACAACGCGGTTCGTGCGCGGGAAGCGCCACTGGATCTGCAGTCGCTTCCGTCCTGGTCCTCCGTTGCTGCAGAAAATGGACTGCGAAATGTACGGCGCAGCGCCATGCGCGCGGAGAAATGCGTAGAGCGCGCGGGTCTTAACGTATACGGTCCCTGCCATGTTGGGGGACCTCCCGGATAATCAACCACGCTCGTTGGCGTGGTCCGTCGCCTTTCGGCGGAAGCCGCCTTGCGGGCGGCACTAACGTTCTGTTTCGCGAGCCGGAACGCTGCGATCCTTGTCGGGTTCGGCATCACCACCTTGCGGGCGACGGCGAAAACGGGCCGAGAAATGGCGCAGGAGCCGCGCCAACGACTCCCGACGAACCAACAGTCATCCGAAAGCGTTTCGACGCTCCCGTGGCCTTGAAAGCCAGTCTAGGCATAGGCGATCCGCTCCGTACTCCCGCGTGAGGTACGCGAGCCTGGCGCGCGCCTCGCCGAGAGAGCACCCGTTCCGCGGCGATGGGACCGAGAGCGGCGGGGAGGATTGGCCGCGGAGCGTCGTCTCAGCGAGACGCTAGCTAAGTTCGTCCATTGGTCCTCTTTCGAGTTGGTGCCGAATCGGTGCCGAACGTACTCGTTTGAGGACGTTCGCACCGGTTCGTTCCCCGATCGCGACCGGACGAAAAACGTTGTGGTTACGGGCGTTTTTGGCATTCGCTGGGATTATGCGGGACGATCGGTTTCGAGTTTGAAGACCGGGCGAGCCACCAGACCCGTACGCTCCCATACGCGTCGGGTATGGTTTTTCGTGAACGGCCAGGGTCCTTGACCTGGCCGTCACGGACGTTCGCAGGACGCAGCACTGCCACGAAAGTTCGAGCGGCCCAGCCCTCTCGGGGACGGCGAATTCGGCGAATTCGCCGGCGAGCCGTGAACGCTTATGAGGTGGGTTGCGGCGTGGCCGTGGTCGCCCTTCCCGTCGGTGCGGCGTGCACCACAGGCGGAAGGGTCGCCATGATCTCCCGAAACGATTCGTACCACGCGTCGAGCGCGGACAGAACGCCCGCGACCGCGGCGATCTTCAACGCCCAGGCTCCGGTATGGAACGCCATCGCGATCCACACGAATGCGAACAGGACGAGGAGCAGGCCCATGAGCAACTCGATGGTCTGCAAGCCGGTTCGCATCGTCGCTACGAGCATGTAGGCGGTAAAGATGCCGAATGCGACCACGATCCAGGCGAGGTCCGCGCTCATGTTCGCCGACTTCCCGGCAAAGAACCAGAGATAGAACGCGGTCGAAGCCCAGAACACGCCGTAGCCGCCGAGAAGCGTCGTCGCGTACGTGTTCCCGGACCGGTATGCCGCGACGGCGGCCAACAACATCCCCGCGCCGCCGGTGAAGACGGCGTAGCCGATCAGCGCTTGCGGCTCCAGTGCCCCCCACAGAAAGCCCGACAGAATGAACACACACACACCGTAGCAGAGGAGCCCGAAGGGGAGCGGGTTCGCCGGGGTGACTTGCATCGTGTTTGCCATTTCGTTCTCTCCGGGGAGGCCAGTCCCGGTAGTGGGGCTGCGCAACACCTCCCCGCCCATTTTAGCGCGTTCGGGGCGGCGGCGGGAAACAAAAGCACCGCAATTTGAGGTTTCGGTTGCCACCGGAACGGCTTGCGCTTGCACGGTAGAGCAGCGACTCGGCACGCGCTCCCACGTGCCGAAACCTACGATGCTAACGCCGCGGCGATCTCCGCACCAAGGCGCGCATTGTTTGCGATGAGGGCGATGTTCGCGGTCAAACTTCGACCCGCGGTGGTGTGGTACAGGCGGTCGAGGATGAACGGCGTCACGGCTTTGCCGCGGATGCCGCGCTCCGCGGCCTCCGCGACCGCTGCGTCGATATACCGCGCGATTTCGGCCCGCGGTATCTCCGCTTCGGCGGGAATCGGGTTCGTTACGAGGATCCCGCCGATCAGCGCCAACTCCGCTTTCGCACGGATCAACGCCGCGATTTCCGCGGCCGTATCGAGGCGCAGCGGCGCGCACAAGCCGCTCGATCGGCTCCAGAACGCGGGAAAGTCGTCCGTGCGATAGCCGATGACCGGAACGCCGCGCGTCTCCAACAGTTCGAGCGTCTTCGGAAGATCGAGCAGCGCCTTCGCACCCGCACAGACCACCGTGACGGGCGTACGCGCGAGTTCTTCGAGATCGGCCGAGACGTCGAACGTCGCCTCCGCACCGCGGTGAACGCCGCCGACACCGCCGGTGGCGAAGACGGCGATGCCCGCGAGGTGCGCGCAGATCATCGTCGCGGCGACGGTCGTCGCGCCGGTCTTGCCGGTTGCGACCGCGTAGGGAAGATCGGCGCGGCTGAGCTTGAGCACGTCACGTGCAGCGGCCAGCCCTTCCAGCACCGCATCGTCGATGCCGATGCGAATGCGGCCGTCGATCACTGCGATCGTCGCCGGCGTCGCGCCCGCCTCGCGCACGATCGCTTCGACGCGGCGCGCCGTCTCGACGTTCTGCGGGTACGGCATCCCGTGCGTCACGATCGTCGTCTCGAACGCGACGACCGGACTGCCCGCAGCGAGCGCGGCCCGCACGCCGGGCGCGACATCGAGATGCCGGCGCAGCAACGCGGTCATGGCGCCACCAATTCCGGTGAGAGATCCGGGCGCACCGTAGCGTCCGTCTCGATCGTGAGCGCTGCTGCGTGCGCACCGACGCGAACTGCCACGATGAGATCGTCACCCGCGATCAGCCGCGCGATCGTGGCGGCCAGCAGCGCGTCGCCCGCCCCGGTGACGTCGACGACCGCGCGCGCGGGAAACGCGGGGATCGACGCCACGCCGTCGCGCGCAACGAGCACGTCCGCGGCGCCGCGCGTGAGCACGACCGCCGCGGCGCCGCGCGCCCGTACCGCGAGGGCGCGCGCGGCCGGACCGTCCGGCACCGTTCCGTGCGCCGCCAGATACGCCGCGGCTTCGGTCTCGTTGAGGAAGAGGACGTCGACGCCGTCGAGCCGCGCGGGCAGCAGGGCGGCCTTCGGAACGGAGACCGCATCGAGCGCGAGCCGGTAGCCCACTCCGAATCGCCGTCCCGCCAACGCTTCGATCACGTCCGCGCGCAGGTTCGCGTCGGCGACGATCCAGGCAGCCGGCGCGATCGAGGGCCACGCGCGCGCGAGGTCGTCCGGGCCGAAGCGCTCGAAGATCGTCATGTCGGCGATCTCGAGCACGAGCGCGCCTTGCGGATCGATGACGGCGACGTACTGCGCGGTCGCTGCACCAACGACCATCCCCACGCCGCGTGCGTCGATGCCGTCGCGTTCGAGTTCGCGCAGCAGCGCGCGGCCGTCGTCGTCGTCGCCGGTCAGCGAGATCAGCGCCGTCGCGATACCGAGCCGGACGAGATTGTGTGCGACGTTGCGCGCGACGCCGCCGAAGCGCATCACCGCGCGACCGCAGAGCGATGTGACGCCCGCCGGTGCGGCTGCATCGAGGGTGAACTTCCGATCGACGTCGGCTCCGCCGACGCACGCGACGCTCGCGGTCGATTCGAGAGGCATTGCGGGGCCGTGTTCACGTTTCGCTGCCGCCGGGGCCTCCTCGCGGCGATCGACGCCGGAATTCTCGCGCCGCAGCAGCACGACGGGGGCGAAGGCGGATCGCGTTAGCGCACTGCGGTGCGACTGCTGGTTTGACCGCCCGGTACCTGGGCAACCATGCAGAGGGCTTTCGCGTCTGCGAGGCCGCGCAAAATTCGCGAAAGGTGGAGAACGATGGCTGGCTTGGTTTGGGGAATCATCGTTGTCTTGTTCGTTCTGTGGTTGCTCGGGTTCGCAATCCACATCGGAGGAAGTCTGATTCACCTGCTCCTGGTGATCGCCCTCATCCTGTTGGTGTACAACCTGGTCACGGGGCGCGGCGCCCGGATCTGACGCGCGTCGCGCGACGGGGCAAGCCCTCGTCGCGCGACCGCTCTTCGATTACTCCTCGTTCTCGTGGTCCGGCGGATCTTCCAGCGTGATCGGCCCCTCGAACACTTCGAGAATCTCGCTGCCGGCGATCACGACGGCGTCGCGCTCCTTGTCGAAGATCGCTTCGCTGGCTTCCATCCACGCGATCGGGCCGTCTTCTTCTTCGTCCTCGCCCGGTGCCAGATAGGCGAACTCGAGCAGGCCCACGGCGGCGAACGCGTCGACGATCGCCGCTGCCGCGGGCAGTACCTCGGTGCGCGCGGCTTCGTCGCCGTCGTCGATGCGGCGCAGCAGCCCGAGCAGCGCCTCCGAGAGATGTTTGGCGAGATCGGGGCTATCGAGCGGATCGGCCTGATGCGTAT
This sequence comes from uncultured candidate division WPS-2 bacterium, assembly GCA_937927945.1. Taxonomy (GTDB): domain Bacteria; phylum Vulcanimicrobiota; class Vulcanimicrobiia; order Vulcanimicrobiales; family Vulcanimicrobiaceae; genus Vulcanimicrobium. The sequence continues at coordinate 14,020 of CALEYW010000075.1, forward strand.
CGTCGTGGTTCACGTTGCCCGGCTTCGACACGAGGAGCGCCGGCCCATGGGGACTCCGACCGGCCCCCGATCCTTCAGCGCAAACCGTCGTAGCGATCGCGCGCGAGCCAGACTTCGGCGACGCGCCGCCGCAGGTCGAGTTCGCGCTCAGTCGCCGTGGCGACACTTCCGCCAACCCGCTGATTCAGCGTGGCGTGGACTTTTCGGTGCTCGACGTTGAAGCGCAGGCTCACGCGCCGCACCAAGCCGTGGAGTGACGTGCGCAGCGATTCCTTGCGCTCGGCCGAGGTGATCGTCGGTGGCGGCGGCGGCTCCGGCTCGCCGTCCTCGGAACCCGCGAGCGCCTCGCCGCTCGCGAACGCCGCGGGATTGAACAGCGGTCCGAAATCGACCACCCGTTCTTCGGTCGTCCGCGCCGCAATCGCTTCGTAGAAGCCGGCGTCGGACGCGCGTTCCGCGCGCTGGGCGGCGTCGAGCGCCGCTACCTCCTCTTCGCGCTCGTCGCGGCCGTTCAAACCGTGGCGCACGTCGATCGTGATGCCGCGCGCGAGCTCGCGCAGGCGCGCGTCGTCGGGGACGAACACGTACGCTTCGGGGTCGTTGAGCCCGTCGATCGTGCGCACGAACCGCCCGCAGAACTGGCGGAAATACAGTTCGGTGATGACGTTCGATGCAAACACGCCGACCCGCAGCCGCGGGATGTCGACGCCTTCGGACACCATGTGCACCGCGACGATCCACGGGTCGGACGAGCGCGCGAACGTCGAGATCCGGTCCGATGCGTCGGCCAAGTCGGAGACGACGATGGTCGGCCGCACGCCGAGACGGCGTTCCATCAGCGCGGCGATCGCGCGCGCGTGATCCTGATTCATCGCGGCAACCAGTCCGGCCGCATCGCGATGTCCCTCGGCCCGCACCGACATCAGCCGCATATGTGCGCGGGACAACACGTCGCCGATCCACTCGTCCTGCGTGAGCATCGTGCGCAGCCTCTCCGATTGGTGCAGCCGCTCGCGCAACGCTGTATCGAAGCTCGCCGACATCTGCGTGCCGTCGCGCGCGACCCACTCGGCCTCGCCGCCGTGCAGCGCGAAGACGAGCGCGCGGCACACGCCGTCGCGCAGCGCCGATGCGTAATCGTACGCGAAGTCCGCGACCGAGAGCCCGCGGTCGTAGCGAACGAACGGGATCGCCGTGCCGTCGGAGCGGAACGGCGTACCGGAGAGCGCGACCCGATGGGCGGCGAGGTCGAACGCGTCGCGCAGCGCCTTGCCCCACGTCGCGTCGTCGCCGGCGTGATGCAGCTCGTCGAGCAGCACGGCCATGCCGCCCTCACCGCTCGCGCCGCGGCACAGGTCGCGATAGAGTCGCGGCGCGGCGCAGACCTGCTGGTAGGTGACGACCGCGCCGTGGACGTCTCGCGCCAAGCGCGCGTGAGCGTTCGCGAACTTGTGATCGAGGACCACCCCGGCGGCCATCATTGCGCGCGCGACCTGGGCCTTGAGGTGCTCGCGCGGAACGACGACGATGACGCTCCCGGCGCCTCCGTCGCGGAGCAGCGCGTGCGCGACGCGGGTCGCGAAGCGGGTCTTGCCGGCCCCGGGCGTAGCGACGATCAGCGCATCGGGCGGCCGCTCAGCCTCCCAGCCCGCGAACGCTGCGCGCTGCCACGCGCGCAGCGGTAACCTCCATCCGTGAAGTCGAGGACCCGCCACAAGGGGCTCCGCCGTTCGCGGCCGCGTCCGCCGGGTCATGCGGGGTTTGGGCAGGACTTTCTTTGCGGTACAGAGTATGCAACACCCACCTCAGCCACCTCCGGAGCACCGCCCGTGGACGTTACCCGCGCCATCGCCGACCTCGACGAAGTCCGCACCCGCCTCGCGGCGGTGCAGCGCTTTCGCGGCCTCTCCGGACCGGCGGCAGCTATCAGCGGCGCGGCCGCCTTGGGCGCGGGAGCGCTCCAATTGGCCCTGGTCCCGCATCCGGCGTCGGCCGCGGACGGCGCCCGGTACGTGGCGATCTGGATCGCCTGCCTTTCGTTCGCGCTGGCGGTGAACTACGGGGCGCTGGCCGTCTGGCTCGCCCGTAACTGGTCCTCGCGCACCCCCACCGAGCTCCGCACCGCCGCGGTCGCGATCTTCCCGTCGGTCGTGGCGGGCGGCGCCCTCACCGCCGCCCTCCTCTCGCGCGGCCAGATCGGGATGCTGCCGGGAACCTGGGCGCTCTGCTATGCACTCGGTCTGCTCGCCTCGCGCACGATGCTGCCGCGCGGAACAGCGACGATCGCGTTCGCCTTCGCCGCCGTCGGTGCGTCCCTGCTGTTCGCCGCCGGGACGAACGCGCTCGTGTGGTGGGTGATGCCGCTGACGTTCGGCTTCGGACAGATCGCGATCGGCCTGTTGATCGAACACGACGCGGCGACCGACAAGGTGACGGCGTGAACGACGCGCCGTTCGCGTTCAACGGCTTGGAGCGCATCTTTCACGAACGCGGACGGCTCGCCGTCTGCGCGTGCCTGGTCGCCAACCCCGACGGCATGCGGTTCACCGAGCTGCAGGAAGCCTGCGGGCTGACCGACGGCAACTTGAACCGCCACCTGCACGCGCTCGCCGAAGTCGCGATCGTCGAGAGCGAACGGGTTCGTGGCCGCGGACGGCCGACGACGATCGTGCGCATCACCGAATCCGGGCGCACGCGGTTCCTCGCGTACGTCGACGAGCTCGAAGCGGTCGTGCGCGGCGTGCAGCGCCAAGCCGAGTCGCCCACGCCGCGTTTGGCGGCGCAATCGTGATCGAACGCGCTCCCGTCGCGACCGGCGCGCCGCGCCACGTCGCGATCATCATGGACGGAAACCGCCGCTGGGCGCGCACGCACGGCCTGCCCGCGCTCGAAGGACACCGCCGCGGGATCGACGCGCTCGAACGCGCCGTCGAAGGCGCGCTGCGAACCGGGATCACGATGCTGACCGTGTACGCGTTCAGCGAGGAGAACTGGGGTCGCGAGAAAGGTGAAGTGTTCGGCCTGTTCGGACTCGCCGAACGCTTCGCGCGCGAGAAGGCCGTCTCGCTCGCCGCACGCGGCGTCCGCGTGCGCATCATCGGCCGCCGCGACCGCTTGCCCAAAGGCGTCGTCGACGCGTTCGCCGTGCTCGAAGCGCGCACGGCGCACTGCACGGCCCTGCTGCTCACGATCGCGGTCGACTACGGTGCGCGCACGGAGATGCGCGACGCGTGCCGTGCGCTCGCGCAGGACGTCGCAGCGGGCCGCATCGTCCCCGAGGAGATCGACGAGGAGGCCATCGCCGCTCGCCTCTGGACGGCCGGCTTGCCCGACCCGGACCTCGTCGTGCGCACCGGCGGTGAGCTCCGGCTCTCCAACTTTCTGCTCTACCAGAGCGCGTACGCCGAACTTTGGGCGACCCCGGCGCCATGGCCGGACTTCGACGCCGCCGCCCTCGACCGCGCGCTAGAAGACTACGCCAACCGCGAGCGCCGCTTCGGCCGCTAAACGCCAGTGCCGGCGAGGAGGCGAGGGCTGTACCGGCAACCCCCCGGCGAACCCAAGCAGGCTCTAGGAAGGAAAGATCCGTGCGGAGGGGCGCCTTAACCAGCAGCCTCCTCCGCCCGGCTGTGGTATACTGAACGCTTGTGAGAACCCGGCCCGACATCCGCAACGTCGCGATCATCGCCCACGTCGACCACGGCAAGACCACGCTGGTCGATGCCATGTTCCGCCAGAGCGGCATCTACCGTGAAGGCCAGCAGGGCGAGACACGGGCGATGGACTCCAATCCCCTCGAACGCGAACGCGGGATCACGATCCTTGCGAAAAACACCGCGATAGACCACAACGGGATCAAGTTCAACATCGTCGACACCCCCGGCCACGCCGATTTCGGCGGCGAGGTCGAGCGCGTGCTCCAGATGGTGCAGGGCGTGGTGCTCCTCGTCGATGCCGCCGAGGGCGTCATGCCCCAGACCCGGTTCGTGCTGCGCAAAGCGCTCGAACTCGATCTGCGAGCGATCGTCGTCATCAACAAGATCGACCGCAAGGACGCGCGCCCGCAAGAAGTCGTGAACGAGGTCTTCGACCTCTTCATCGAACTCGGTGCCTCCGACGAGCAGGCCGATTTTGCGACCGTCTATGCCAACGGCAAGGCGGGCATCGCCAAGTACACCCTCGAGGAAGAGAGCACCGGGCTCGACCCGCTCTTCGACACGATGGCCAAGCGCGTCCCGGAGGCACCGGCCGAGGACGGCGGCTTCCAGATGCTCATCTCGGCGATCGATCACAACCGCTACGTCGGACGGATCGGCATCGGCCGCGTCTTCCGCGGTAACGCGAAGGTCAACGCACCCATCGCAAAGGTCGCACGCGACGGCAGCGTCACCGCCGGCTTGCGTCTCACCAAGATTCTCTCGTTCCACGGCCTCGAGCGCATCGAGGTCGACGAAGCGACGGCCGGCGACATCATCTGCGTCTCGGGGATCGAAGGGCTGAACATCGGCGACACGATCGCCGACGCCGCGCTGCCCGAAGGCCTGGCGGCGACGGCGGTCGACGAACCGACCGTCTCGATGTACTTCATGGTCAACGCGTCGCCGTTCGCTGGCCGCGAAGGCAAGTATCTGACCTCGCGGCAGATCCGCGACCGGCTGATGCGCGAGCTCGAGTCGAACGTCGCGCTGCGCGTCGAAGACACCGATTCCGCCGATACCTTCGAAGTGCGCGGCCGCGGCGAGCTGCATCTCTCGATCCTGATCGAGACGATGCGCCGCGAAGGCTACGAGATCGCGGTCAGCAAGCCGCGCGTCATCATCACCGAGCGCGACGGCGTCAAGATGGAACCGGTCGAGTACGTCGTCATCGACGTGCGCGAAGAATACTCCGGCGCCGTGATCGAGTCCGTCGGGCGCCGCCGAGCGCTGATGTCGAACATGATCACGGTCGGCGAGAGCGTGCGGCTGGAGTACACGATGCCGACCCGCGCCATCTTCGGCCTGCGCGGCGAGCTTCTCACGATCTCGCGCGGTACCGCGGTGATGTCGCATGTCTACTACATGCATCAGCCGCTCGCCGGCGACATTCCTGGCCGCTCGAACGGCGCGCTCGTCACGACCGACACCGGAACGGTGACGGCCTACGCTCTCATGGGCGTCGAGCAGCGCGGACGCTTTTTCGTCGATCCCGGCGTCGAAGTATACGAAGGCATGATCGTCGGCCGGGCCAACGACGACAAGGACGTCGGTCTGAACGTCGTGCGCGCGAAGAAACTCACCAACATGCGCGCCGCAGGCACCGACGAAAACTTCAAGATGCCGCCGGCCGAGGAGATGTCGCTCGAGCGGGCGATCGAGTTCATCGAGGACGACGAGCTCGTCGAAGTCACGCCCAAGTCGATCCGGCTGCGCAAGCGGCAGCTCGACGAAACCGATCGCATCCGGGCGCGCAAGCGCGACAAGGCGTTCGCCGGCTGACGAGCTACCCGGGAGGCGGCGCCGCGCGCGGCTAACGCCTCCCGTGTCGTGCTCCGGACGGTGCTTTCGATCCGGGGTCTGATTCTGGCGCTTGCCCTGGTCGCGGTGGGGCTCCCCGTCGCGCTCATCGGCCAACTCGGAATCGCCCGGACGCTCAACGCGACCATTCTCGAGATCGCACGGATCCGCCAGGCCCAGCTCGCCCTCGCAGGCGTCCTGCAACTCCAAGTCGACGAGGAATCCGGGATTCGGGGCTACGCCGCGACCCGCGCCAGGGAGTTCCTCGAGCCCTATCACGCCGCCCTGGCGCGGATGCCGGAACGGATGGACGAGCTGCAGGACCGCTTGCGCGATGACGCCGACTTGGGGACCACCGATCGCGCGGTGGTCGAACTGTCCGTCATCAACGCGGCGTGGCTGCACTCGGTCGCCGAACCCGTCACCGCCGGGAAACCCCTAGACTCCGCGCGCGCCAAGCGCGGAAAGCAGCTGATCGATTCCTTTCGCGGGTTGATCGTGCCGATCGAGCGGCGGCTCGACGTGCGCTACAGCGAGCGGGTCGCAAGCCGTGAAGCGACTATTCGAATGGAGACGTACAGCGCGGTCGGAGCCATCGCGCTGATCGCCCTAGAGGTCCTCGGGTTCGCGATCGTCATCGCGCGCATGCGGCACGAGCTGGACCGCGATCGAGCAGTCGTCGAATCGCTGCAGACCGCCGTTTCGGCGCGCCTCGTCCCGCCGGAGCACCTGCGCATCGGGACCGCGTATCGATCGGCGACCCGCGGCGCGCGCGTCGGCGGTGACGTCTACGACGTGTACCGGCTCGACGACGATCGCACGCTGCTCGTCGTCGGCGACGTCAGCGGGAAAGGTCTCACTGCGGCCGTCGACACGATGTTCGTTCGCTTCGCGCTGCGCGCGCTCGCGAGCGAGTCGCTGACGGCGGACGATATCGTGGAACGGTTCGATCGTCTCTATCGCGACGCGAATGGCGCGCCCGAATCGTTCGTCACGCTCTTCGTCGGCATTCACGACCGGCGCGACGGCTCGCTCGCATACGCCAACGCGGGACACGAAGCGTGCTGGATTCGCCGGAACCGCACGCTCCGAATGCTTCCGCCGACCGGTCCGATCATCGGCCTGGGTGGTTTTCCGTTCGCCGCGGCGGCCACGTCGCTGGGCGCCGCGGATCTGTTGATCCTAGCGACCGACGGGCTGACCGAAGCGCGCGACCCTGACGGCGGCTTCATCCCGACGGAGCGTCTGAACGCGTGGCTCGAACGGGCCGATGCCGACGACCCGCAGCGCTTCGTCGACGAGGTCGCATCTGCCGTCGCGCGCTACACGCGCGGCAAGATCGTCGACGACCTCGCATTGCTGGCGGTCGCTCCCGCGGCCAGAGAGGAGAACGGAACGCCGTGAAACGCATCGCGATCCTCGCCGTAGCCTGCACGATCGCGTTCGCCGCGTGCTCGCGCACGGCCGATACCACCGCGCCGAACCCTGGCTAGAGCACCGCGCGGCATCGCTGGACGCGGCCGGGGGTCTTGCGCTTCGCGACCCTGGGCGACCCCGATTCGCTCAACCCGCTGCTCGGCCAGTACCAGGTCGACGTCGATCTCTCGATGTTCTGGGCCGGGTATCTCTTCAATTACAGCGACCGCGACGAACTGGTGCCGGAGCTGGCGACCGAGGTACCGACCCTCGCCAACGGCGGGATCGCGAAAGACGGGCGCACGATCACCTACCATCTGCGCCGCGGCGTGCAGTGGCAGGACGGCGCGCCGTTCTCCGCCGACGACGTCGTATTCTCGTGGCACGCCGTGATGAACCCGAACACAAACGTGCAGACGCGGACCGGGTACGACCAAGTGCGCGCGATCGACGAGCCGGACGCCTACACGGTCGTGATCCATCTCGCCCGGCCCTTCGCGCCGTTCGTGAACACGTTCTTCACGATGTCGGCGACGCCGTACCCCGTCCTTCCGAAGCACCTGCTCGCCAAGTACCACGATCTCAACCAGGTCTCGTACAACAGCAAGCCGGTCGGCACCGGACCGTTCATCGTGCAGGAGTGGCATCGCGGCGAGACGCTGCGCATGGTCGCCAACCCGCACTACTGGCGCGGCGCGCCGAAACTGAGCGAGGTCGAATACCGCAGCATCCCGGATGAAAATACGCTCACGACGAGCATGCGCACCCACGAGCTCGACCTGTGGTACAACGCGTCGTCCACGAACTATCCGGCCGCCTCAAAGATCGATGGGACGCACGCGCTGCTCACGCCCTTCACGCAGTATTCGGTGCTCGGCTTCAATGTCAAGCGCCCGGTGATGTCTGAGGTCGCCGTTCGCCGAGCGCTTGCGTACGCCACGGATCGCAAGCGGATGATCGAGACCGTGACCTACGGAGTGCAGCTTCTCGGCGAAGGAGATCAGCCGGCCTTCTCCTGGGCGCACGATCCGAATTTGCGGCCGATACCGTTCGACCCCGACAAGGCGCGCGCCGTGCTCGACGCCGCCGGATGGAAAGCCGGACCGGACGGGGTCCGCGCCAAGAACGGCCGGCGGCTGCATCTGGAGATCGCGACGACGACCGGCAGTGCGCTCGGAAACCGCGTGGCGGTGCTGCTGCAGTCCGCCTGGCGCGACGTCGGCGTCGAGGCGGAGATAAAGTCGTATGCGGCCTCGCTGATGTTCGCCAACTTCAGCAACGGCGGCATCGTTCAAGGTGGGAAGTTCGACGTCGACTTTTTTTCCTGGATCAACGGCATCGATCCCGACGATTCGACGAACTTCATGTGCGACCAGATTCCGCCGGCGGGGCAGAACGTGTTCCGCTTCTGCAACGCCGAATTGGACGCGCAAGAGCGCATCGCCACGACGTCCTTCGATCGAGACGTGCGCAAGAAGGCGTACGCGCGCATCCAGCAGATCATCGTCGATCAGGTCCCGATGCTCACTCTGTGGTTCGCGCGGCGCTTCGACATAGCGAACGATGATCTTCAGAACTACAAACCCGCCCACGCGGTGACGACGTTCTGGAACACCTGGGAGTACTCGATCTAGCGCAGGAGTTCGCGAACGCCCTCCGGGTCGGCGACGATCACCGCATCGGTCAGGCCGCAGAACAGTCCGGTCGCGACGACGCCGTGGATCGCGCGAAGTTCGGCGTCGCGCGCTGCCGGATCGGGAACCATCCCGAAGGCGCAATCGAGGATTGCGTTCCCGTTGTCGGTGACGAACGGTGAGGCTGTTCCGCCGCGGGCGGCGACCTCGACACCGAATGCCGCGGCGATGCGGCGCCGCACGTACGGCAGCGAATACGGAACGACTTCGACGGGCGTAGGGAACGCGCCGAGCCGCTCCACGAGCTTCTCCGGCGTCACGATCACCACGAACGTCCCTGCGGCGATCGCAACGGCTTTCTCGCGAAAGAGCGCACCCCCGCCGCCCTTCGTCAGCGACCAGTCCGCCGCAACCTCGTCGGCGCCGTCGATCGCGACGTCGATCTCCCGCTCACCGAACGCGAGGACCGGGATGCCGAGCTCGCGGCACAGCCGCTCGGTCACGCCTGACGTCGCAACCGCGGCGATCTGCTCACCGGCGGCGACGCGTTCGCCCGTGCGGACGATCGCCCAGTGCGCCGTGCTCCCGGTCCCCAAACCAATGCAGGTCCCGGCCCGCACGTAGCGGTCAACCGCGGCGAACCCGGCGGCGCGTTTGAGATCCTCGGCGGTCTTCATTCGCTGGTAGTCCCTCCGGTCGGGAGAATGCGTCGCTGACATGACGACGCCTCCACCGATCGGCGGAGGCGTCGTCGCTCACGAGAGAACTCAGGCCTACATGGAGTGTTTGGGTTTGCGGCAGTAGGGCTTGATCCACTTGCCGGATTTGGTCTTGTAGCCGGTGACCGGGTTCTGACCGGGCGCGCACTTCAGCGCCATCGAGGGAGCGCCGACGCCGTCGCCCTTGCCCTTACCGTGCGACTTGGGGTTGTCTTTGGCGACGCCGGTTCCGATGCTGACCGAGAGGATGAATGCTAGGGCTGCGATCGATGAAAGAATTCTACGCATAAAAAAGCCTCCAAAAAAGGAAATGATTGGGACTCGTTCCGGTCGGCCGGACCCTCGTCCTGGCAACCGTGCGTCTGGCCGCGCTACCGAAAGGCCGGCATCTCGGGGAGCGGCTCGACCGTCTTGAACGTGAGCTCGCCGCGGTCGGCGTCGAAGCCGATCCGCACGACGTCGCCGTCGCGAACCTCACCGCCCAAGATCTTGCGTCCGAGCGGCGTCTCGACCTCACGCTGAATCGCGCGCTTGAGCGGCCGCGCACCGTACGACGGATCGTAGCCCGCACGCACGAGGTGCGTCTTCGCGTCGTCGGCGATCTCGAGCGTGATGCGGCGATCGCGCAAGCGCTCGCGCACCCGGTCGAGCTGGATCTCGACGATCTGCTTGAGCTCGTCTTCGCTGAGCGCGTGGAAGACCACGATCTCGTCGATGCGGTTGAGGAACTCCGGGCGGAAGCTCTGTCGCAGCTCGTCGAGCACCGTCGCGCGCATCACGGCGAAGTCCGCACTGCTGAAATCGCCGCTGTAGTCGAGGATCCGGTGCGAGCCGATGTTCGAGGTCATGATCACGATCGTGTTCTTGAAGTCGATCGTGCGCCCCTGACCGTCGGTCAGCCGGCCGTCGTCGAGGATCTGCAGGAACACGTTGAACACGTCGGGGTGGGCCTTTTCCACCTCGTCGAAGAGCAGCACGGAGAACGGACGCCGGCGCACCGCCTCGGTGAGCTGGCCCCCCTCGTCGTAGCCGACGTAGCCGGGCGGTGAGCCGAGCAGCCGCGCGACGCTGTGCTTCTCGCCGTACTCCGACATGTCGATGCGCACCAGCGCGCGTTCGTCGTCGAACAAGAACGATGCCAGCGCACGCGCCAGCTCCGTCTTGCCGACGCCGGTCGGGCCGAGGAAGAGGAACGAACCCAGCGGGCGATGCGGATCGCCGAGGCCGGAGCGCGCGCGGATGATCGCTTCCGCGACGGCGGTGACCGCCTCGTCCTGGCCGATGACGCGTTTGTGCAGCTCGCGGTCGAGGCTGAGCAGCTTCTTGAGCTCGCCCTCGAGCAGCTTGGAGACCGGAATCCCGGTCCAGCGGCTGACGACGTCGGCGATGTCCTGCTCGTCGACTTCTTCTTTGAGCAAGCGCGTCGAGCCGTCGCCGACCGCCGCTTCCATCTGCTGCAGCCGGCGTTCGAGTTCGCTCAGCCGGCCGTATTTGAGCTCGGAGGCCTTGGCATAGTCCGCGGCTTGCGACGCGCGGTCGACGTCGAGCTTCGTCTGTTCGATCTGCTCGCGGATCGAACGCATCTGCGCGACCGCATCCTTTTCACGCAGCCAGCGCGCACGCAGGCCGTCGCTCTCTTCGTGCAGCTCGGCGAGCTCCTTCTCGAGCTTCTCCAAACGCTGCTTCGAGGCGTCGTCGCTCTCTTTGCGAAGCGCCTCGCGCTCGATCTCGAGCTGCATGATACGCCGTGACGCTTCATCGAGTTCGGTCGGCATCGAATCGATCTCGGTGCGCAGCTTCGCCGCCGCTTCGTCGATCAGATCGATCGCCTTGTCGGGCAGAAAGCGGTCCGCGATGTAGCGGTTGGACAGCACGGCCGCCGCTACGAGCGATGCATCCTTGATGCGCACGCCGTGGTGAACTTCGTACTTCTCGCGCAAGCCGCGCAGGATCGAGATCGTATCTTCGACCGACGGCTGATCGACGAAGACGGGCTGGAAGCGCCGTTCGAGCGCCGCATCCTTCTCGATGTACTTGCGGTACTCGTCGAGCGTCGTCGCGCCGATCATGTGCAGCTCACCGCGCGCCAGCAGCGGCTTGAGCAGGTTGCCCGCGTCCATCGAGCCTTCGGTTTTGCCCGCGCCGACGACGGTGTGCAGTTCGTCGACGAACAGCAGCACGCGACCGTTCGCGCTGGTGACTTCCTTCAGCACGGCTTTGAGGCGCTCTTCGAACTCGCCGCGATACTTCGCGCCGGCGATCAGCGCGCCCATGTCGAGCGTGATGACCTTCTTGTCCTTGAGCCCCTCGGGGACGTCGCCGCGCACGATGCGCTGCGCCAACCCTTCGACGATCGCGGTCTTGCCGACGCCGGGCTCGCCGATGAGCACCGGATTGTTCTTGGTGCGCCGCGAGAGCACTTGAATCACGCGGCGAATCTCTTCGTCGCGGCCGATGACCGGGTCGAGCTCGCCCTTTTCGGCCGCCTTCGTCAGGTCGCGTCCGTACCGCTCGAGCGTCTGATAGGTGCCTTCGGGATTCTGTGTCGTCACCCGCTGGTTGCCGCGGACATCGCGCAACGCAGCAAGGAGCTTCTCGCGCGTGAGGCCCAGGTCGCGAAAGATGCGGCCCACGGCGCCGGAGTCGGCCGTCAAGGCGAGCAGCAGGTGCTCGACCGAGACGAAGTCGTCGTTCAGAGCCTTCGCCTCGTCGTCGGCTTTGCCGAGCAGGCGCGTGAGCGCCGGCGCGACCGTCACCTGGCTCTGGTTCGCGTTGGCGCCGCTGTAGCGCGGCAAACCCGCGATCGCCCGCTGGAGCTGCTGCTCCACGGTCCTCGGATCGAGCCCGGCTTTCTGGAGGATCGGTCCGGCTACGCCGTCGGTGTGGTCGAGGATCGCGGCGAGAAGATGCTCCGGGGTCGTCTGGGTGTTGTGCTCCGAGAGCGCCCGTGTGTACGCCGCATTCAACGCCTCCTGGACGCGCTGGGTCATGCGTTCAACGTTCATTCGCACTCAATAACCGAGAGTGCTAGCGGTCGGGTTGCGCCAGTCTCCTTGTCACCCCGAGCGAGGGCCCCGGGCGGCGCGAATTTTGACCTAGGCTACCCGGGTTGACCTCGACCGGTTCCGCGATGGTCGTTGGCAGCGGGATCGGATCTCCAGATGCGTGACGAGGGCGGCTCGGTAGAGGGCGCTGGCACGCAGCCCGCTCGCGGCCGACGGCCTGACAGGCGATCAGTCGCGCAACATGCCGAGAACGGCGAGGAGGAGCTCCGGATCTCGGATCGCCACTTCGAACACCTTTTCGGGCTGGTTGATGATCTCCATCGTCGTCGCGACGACCTCGGTCGACCCCGACGCATAGTACTTCGCGCTGTAGCCGAACCAGCCGCCGGTGTACCACCACGCCGGCATCGTGACGTCGTACTGCTGCTCGGCCGAGCTGATGACCCACGGAATCGTAAAGGGGAAGATGGAGCGCAACGGTCGCCCGGCAGAGCGCTCGTAGAGCATCTGGTGGATCGCGATCCAGCGCGCGGCGTTGCCCGTATCTTCGAGATGGTGACCGAATTCGTGCTGGATCACCGTGGCGGAGTTCCGCCACGTGCCGAGATGTATCACGCCGTTGCTGTAATTCTGCCGGTAGAGCCAGCTGTTGTGCACGCGAATAGCGCACGAGCCCGCGCGGTTGAGCACATCCGGTGAGACGACCTGGCAGATCGTCGTCCACGCTTGACCGATCGTCGCGCGCAGCGGATCGTCGGCCGGAACGTCCGTGAGCGCATCGTTCGCACCGATGTTCTTCACATCGTCGAGCAGGCTCCACGCCGGTGCGGCGTCGATGCCGGGGCGGAAACGGTACACCAGCGCGGTAACCTGGGGACGGAGGTAGTCGGCCAGAATCGCGGCGCCGGTCTGTGCCATCTCGGAGTCTCCGATCGAGCGCAGGTCGCGAATGGCACGGCTGATCATGTACAGCCGCTTGGGTTTGGACGCCTCGGCCTTGGCAGCGTCCAGCAGCCGGTTGACGAGCGACAACGTCCTTGGTGCCGCGTGGTAGCCCCTTTTCGCGCGATCAATGCTGGCGTCATCGAGCGCCGCGCCAAGGTCCGCTTGGGAACGCGCGCGGCTCTGTTCGAACTCCTCGGCGAGATAGGCTGCCGCAGCGCGCGTGTCGTCGGCGGCACGCTGCTTGAAGGTTTGCATGATTTGGCCGACCTTGATTGCCTCCGCATCGCCGCGTTGCAGCTCACCGATCCTCCGGTCGAGCACGACCTCAAAGGCTCGGGCAGTCTCGATCTCCTGCCGGAACACCTCCGTTGCTTGGACGGCGAGCCGCACCTCGGCCCGCGCCGTTTCGGCCTGCCCCCGATGCGTTTCGGGAAGTATCGCGGCGTCGATCGCAAGCTGGTTCAGGTTGGCCGAGCGATACAGTCCGATGGTTTTCACGTCGTCGCGGCTAAGGGCGCGGTACGCTTGTTGCCGCTCGTTGGGGAGCGCGTTGAGTACCCCCGTCTCGAAGCGAAAGCTCGAAGCGAGCCGCTTGCTGAGGAGTTCCTGCGGCCTCGCCGGCTCCACGCGCTGCAGAACGCCGGCCGGTGTCGCGCGCAACCGCTGCTGGGGACGGAGTCCCGTTTCCGAAAGAGCCCTTAGGCTGTGCGGTGCGGCGATCGGCATGCCGGCGCGCTGCGCGACGGGCAGTGCGGCGCTCGTTACCGCCGGCCCGCCAACAGACAACGGGCGCTCGGATGCGTGGCGCACGCTGGCGTACTCGAATGCCAAGACCACCCACCTCCTGGTCCGGAGGTGCTTCCGATGCGAGCGCCCGACCGCCTGCCGCCTCTCGCCGTCCTAGCGCGCGTTGCGCTCGTCGCGCACGCGCCGCGATTTGAGGTCGGTGCGGCGGAGTGAGCCGGCGGGCGCGAATTCGATCGCGGGGCGAATGCCGATCTGGCGCTTCATGCGTGCGACGATTCGCGCGCGCAGGTCGTCTTCGTCGCCGGGCGCGACGAGCTCGGCGACGACCGTGAGTTCGTCGAGCGCCTGCGGCCGCGTGATGACGATCTCGAACTCGGTGCCGAGCTCGTCGAAAGTATGCAGGACGTCTTCAATCGCGCTCGGGTAGACGTTCTCACCGCGCACGACCAGCATGTCGTCGATGCGCCCGATGATGCCGCGCGGAAAGCGCGGGTACGTACGTCCGCACGGACACGGGGCGTCGGTCCACTCCGCGAGATCCCCCGACACCAGGCGAATCATCGGCTGCGTGCGCCGCTCCAACTGCGTGTACACCGGAATGCCCGCGCTGCCGTAGGGTACCGGCAGCATCGTCCGCCGGTCGAGCACTTCGGCGTACACGATGTCCTGCCACAGATGCATTCCGGTGCGGTGCTCGCACTCGGTGATGTTCATCCACGGCGTGACCTCGCCCATGCTGCCGCTGTCGATGCAGATCGCGCCGAAGGTCTCCTCGATGATGCGCTTGGTGGCCTGGATTCCGGCACCGGGCTCGCCCGAGAAGAACATGATGCGCAAACCGAACTCGCGCGGATCGATCCCTTCGGCCCGCGCCGTCTCGGCGATCCGCAACGCGTACGACGGCGTGCCGTAGAACGCACTGGGGCGCATCTGGCGCAGCCACGACACCGCCTGCAGGGTCATCCCCGGGACGCCCGCACCGAACGGAAAAGCCGCGGCACCGAGGCGTTCGACGCCGGCCAGCGCGCCCCACGAACCGACGTAGAGCGAGAAGATCGAACCGATGAACACCGTGTCGCTCGGACGCAGTCCGAAGCTCCACATGATGCGCGCGTGGGCTTCGGCGATCCGTTCGTAGTCGTCGCCGCTCCACGCGAATGCGGTGGGTCGTCCGCTCGTGCCCGACGTTCCGTGAACGCGAACGATCTCGCTGCGCTCGACGCACAGGTAGGATCCGAACGGCGGGTTCGCGGCTTGATCGGCGCGCAGATCGGCTTTCGTGATGGTGGGGACGCGGGCGAAGTCGTCCAGCGACTTCACGTCGCCGGGTTCGAGTCCGGCCGCCTGCCAGCGCGTGCGATAGAACGGCGCGCGTTCCCACGCCCAGGCCATCACGCCTTGGATCTTCGCGAGGATCAGTGCGGCGCGCTCGTCGGCCGACATCGTCTCGCGCGCGCGGTCCCAGTACGGCGCGTCGTCGGCCGGGCGATACGACCGATCGTACGCCGGCGGCCAGGGCCGCCTCTGCGCTGCGATCACCGAGCGTGCGCCGCCGCTCGGCGCGTGCGGTCACGACCGTATTCCGCGACGATGCGTTCGATGCCGTCGATCAGGTCCTGCGTCGTCGCTTCGGCGTTGAAGATCTCGCGCACCCCGAGCGCCTTGAGCTTCGGGATGTCGGCGTCCTGAATGACGCCCCCGCCGATCACCACGATGTCGTCGACCTCGCGCGCTTTGAGCAGATCCATGATCTTCGGGAAGATCGTCATGTGCGCGCCGGAGAGGATGCTGACGCCGACGACGTCGACGTCTTCTTGGATCGCCGCGGTCACGATCATCTCCGGAGTCTGATGCAGGCCGGTGTAGACGACCTCCATCCCGGCATCGCGCAGCGCGCGCGCGACGATCTTCGCCCCGCGATCGTGGCCGTCGAGGCCGGGCTTCGTCACGAGCACTTTAATGGGCATGCACGGGTCCTCCGAAGATCGTGAGCAGCGAGTCGATCGCGTCGTTGCGGGTGATGTCGTGCGCGCGCAGGCGCTCTAGCACGGCGAGGGCGTCGGGTGAATTCAACAAGGCGAGCGCGGCACTCGCCGCCGCGTCGCGCGCGCGCCGCACGACTTCGAACCGCACTGCCCGCACGGCGTTGGAATCCTCGGCCCCGCGCCGCTCCGCGATCGTCGCGAGCAGCTCGGGCAGTCCGGTGCCGTCCTGCGCGATCGTCTGCAGCACCGGAATGTCGCGCCGGCCTTCGTGCACCATGTGTTTCAAATCGAGCGCGGTGCGGTTCGCGCCGGCCCGATCCGCCATGTTCACCACGAAGATGTCGGCGATCTCGGTGAGGCCGGCTTTGATCGTCTGCACGCTGTCGCCGAGCGCCGGGACCGTCACGACGAGGATGAGGTCGGCGACGGCGACGACTTCGAGCTCGATCTGACCGACGCCGACCGTCTCGACGATCACCACGTCGAAGCCGGCCGCCTCGGCCAGCCGGACCGCATCGCGCGTGGCGGGCGCGAGGCCACCGCCGGCTTCACGCGAGGCCATGCTCCGGATGAACACGCCCGGGTCGCCGGCGTGGCGCTGCATCCGCACCCGGTCGCCCAGCACGGCGCCGTTGGTGAACGGCGACGACG
This sequence comes from uncultured candidate division WPS-2 bacterium, assembly GCA_937927945.1. Lineage (GTDB taxonomy): Bacteria > Vulcanimicrobiota > Vulcanimicrobiia > Vulcanimicrobiales > Vulcanimicrobiaceae > Vulcanimicrobium. The sequence goes on from CALEYW010000075.1 coordinate 30,617, forward strand.
GGTCGACCGCGATCACCGCGACGGTTTCGCCGGCGGTGCGCAGCCCTTCGATCAAGCGGTCGACCAGCGTGGACTTGCCAGCGCCGGGCGGACCGGTCACGCCCAACACGTCGGAATGGTGCGACGCGGGTACGTGCCCGTGCGCGGCCAGCGCGCGTAGCGCGGCAGGCAATTCGACGATGCGGTTCTCGACGCTCGAGATCGCGCGGGCGAGATCGCGATGAACGCGGTGCGAGATCAAAAGACCGGCTTCTCCACGTACGTGCCGAAAATCGGCCGCAGCGCGTTGATGATCTCGCCGCCGGTGGCGCGAGCCCTCGCTGCCGCAATCGTCGCCGGCATGATGTTCTCGTCGGTCTTCGCGACCCGCACGACCTCCTCGAGCGCGGCGCGCACGGCCGCGTCGTCGCGGTTCGCCTTCGTTTTGCGCAGCCGTTCGAGTTGCCGGGCCGCGGCCGCTTCGTCGACGTGGTGGAGGTCGAGTGCGGGGTTCGGCGAGTCGTCACGGTACTTCGTCACGCCGACGATCTGCCGCTCACCGGCTTCTTTGCGCCGGTGCAGGTCGTACGCCGCATCGGCCAGTTCGAGCTGGAAGAAGTTGTCCTCGATGCACTGCACGACGCCGCCGCGCTTGTCGACCTCGGCGAAGTACTCGAAGCAGCCCGCTTCGATCTCGGCGGTCAGCTTCTCGAGCGCGTACGAGCCGCCGAGCGGGTCGATCGTGCCGACGACGCCGGTTTCCTCGGCGATGATCTGCTGCGTGCGCAGCGCGATCTTCATCGCCGGCTCGCTCGGGATCGAGAGCGCTTCGTCGTAACCGTTGGTGTGCAGCGATTGCGCGCCGCCGAGCACGGCGGCGAGCGCCTCGATCGCGGTGCGCGCGATGTTGTTGAGCGGTTCGCGCGCGGTGCACGAAACGCCGGCCGTCTGGCAGTGGAAGCGCAGCCGCATCGACTCGGGCTTCTTCGCGCCGAAGCGCTCCTTCATGATCTTCGCCCACACGCGCCGCGCGGCGCGGAACTTGGCGACCTCTTCCAAGAAGTCGATTTGCGAGACGAAGAAAAACGAGAGCCGCGGCGCGAAGTCGTCGACATCGATCCCGGCCTTCACGACCTCGTCGACGTACGCGATCCCGGCGGCGAGCGTGAACGCGACCTCCTGGATCGCCGTGCTGCCCGCTTCGCGCGTGTGGTAGCCGCTGACGTTCACCGGATTGTAGCGCGGCAGGTGCTGCGCCGAGTAGGTGATCGAGTCGCGCACGATGCGCATCGCCGGGCGCGGTGGATAGACCCACTCTTTCTGCGAGACGTACTCCTTGATGATGTCGTTCTGGATCGTCCCGGAGAGCTTGCGGCGGTCGAAGCCGCGCTCTTCCGCGACGACGAGGTACATCGCGAGCAGAATCCAGGCCGATGGGTTGATCGTCATCGAGACGCTGATCTGCTCGAGGTCGATCCCGGCGTAGAGATCGTGCATGTCGTCGACGCTGTCGATCGCCACGCCCTCGCGCCCGACTTCGCCCTCGCTGCGGGCGTCGTCGGAGTCGTAGCCCATCAGGGTCGGCATGTCGAAGTCGGTCGAAATCCCGGTCTGCCCCTGGGCGATCAGGAACCGGAAGCGCTCGTTCGTGTCGTCGGCGGTGCCGAAGCCGGCGATCTGCCGCATCGTCCACGGCTGCGCCCGGTACATCGTCGGGTACGGTCCGCGCGTGTACGGGAACTGGCCCGGGAAGCCGATGTCGCGGGCGTAGTCGATGCCCTCGACGTGCTCGGGGGTGTAGATCCGCTCGAGCGGCAGGCCGCCTTGGGTCCGGAACGTCTCGCGCGCCTCCGGGCGGCGCTCGACGAACGGGAGCAGCGTGAGCTGTTCCCAGGCCTCGCGGTCGTCGGCTGCGGTGCGCACTTTCTCGGGCGTCTGCATCGGGCGGAACTCCTCTCCGGTTAGGATTGTATACAATATCTTCGCGCGCTAGGCAAGACCTTGGCGTACGGTGTATACAATCAGACATGGATGTGCAGGCGGCTCGCGTCCCGGAGACCCGCTTCGAGACGCTGGTCGACGAACTGCGCGAGGCAATCCTGACCGGCCGCTACCGGGCAGGCGAACGGTTGGTCCAAGAAGACCTGGCTGAGGCGTTCCGCGTCAGCCGCATCCCGTTGCGCGAGGCGCTGCGCCGGCTTGAAGGGGAAGGGCTGGTGATCATCAGCCCCAACCGCGGCGCGATCGTGCGGCCGCTGGCGCCCAAGGACATCGTCGATCTCTACGACCTCCGGCTCGCGCTGGAGACGCTCGCCGTGCGGCGCGCCGCGGAGCGCTATGCCGACGTGCGCGAGGCGACGGCGCGCCGCCATGCGGAAGCGACGGCCGCCGTCGAGGCCGGCGCGCTCACCACGCTGTTCCGTCTCGATCGCGACTTCCACGCGGACCTAGCCCTCGCGTCCGATAACCCTCACCTGGTCGCGGCGCTCGGCGGACAGTGGTCGCAGATCATGCGCATCATGCACGCCTACCTGCGCGTGGGGACCTACACCCCCAACGTGTGGCAAGAGCACTCGGGCCTCGCCGATGCGGTCGCGCACGGCGACGCCGACGGCGCGGCGGAACGCTTGCGCTTGCACCTTACCACCAGCCGGGATCGCATCCTCGCCGACCTCTGGGTCAAGGGACCGGCCGCGCAGTAAAGGGACGAATGAGCGACCTACCCGCAGTCGCGCGCGGCGCGTTTCGGGCGATGTTCGTGTACGACGTCGCCGACACGATCGACCTCGCTCGGCTGCGGACGGTCCGAGGCGAAGGAGTGTCGCGCGCGCCGCTGCAGCTGCGGCGCGAGGCGAGCTCGGAGTTCATCCAATATCCGGTGCCGCCGCTGATCGTCCGTTTGCCCGATCTCGAGCGCCCAGGCGCCACGATGCGCGCGAAGATCTTCGACTTCGGCGTCATCTCCGTGCGCATCACCGTTCCGTTCGAGGGCGAGTGGAGCGCATTTGGCGAGCTGACGCGGCGCTTGCGCAGCGATCAGGAATTGGAGGCGGTGGCGCGCGCCGCCCTCGACGACGTGTTGGCGGAGATCAGCGAGACGCTCGACGATCCGCATCCTGCGTTGGTCGAGGACTACTTCGTTCTCGAGGTCGAGCGTTTTGCCGAGCCCGTAACAGCCGCGGACCTCACCGGCGAATTCGGGGCCGCGCTCGCGCGCCTTCTGCTCTTCGAGGACCGCGAGCTGGTCGCGGCCGAGCAGGCCGAAGCGCTGCGCATCGCGTTCTCCTACTATCCCGACGATCTCGTCGTGATCCAATGGGACGCGGCGTTCGTGTACGACCGCGCCGACGGCGCCGAAGCCGTCGAGGACATCCTCGAGTTCGCGAACTCGCAACTCGTCGAGTTTCGCACCTACGACGCGCGCCTCGACGCCGAGCTCGACGCGATCTACCGGCTCGATCCCGGCCGGCCCGTTCGGCGCTGGCTGCGCCGCGGCGCGGACGAGCGGGCCGCGCAGGTCCGATTTCTCCTGGTCGACGTGCTCGAGCTCACCGACCGGACGACCAACGCCCTCAAGATCATCGGCGACGCGTACTACGCGCGGCTGTATCGCGCCGTCGCCGGGCGCCTCGGCCTCGCCGATTGGCAGGGGCTCATCGACACGAAACTACGCAGCGTGAGCGAGATCTACCGCGTGCTGCAGGACCAGGCGCAGTACGCCAGCAGCCAAACCTTGGAGTGGGTGATCATCGTCTTGATCGCGTTCGAAGCCGTGATCGGCGTGCTCGCCCTGCGGCACTGACGACGGCTCCAGGACGGCAAGGTGCTCGAGCCGCTGCTGCAACTTCGGATTAGCGGGATCGCGTCGGCGGGCGCGGTACTGATCGCACTATGAACCTCGCCCGTGGTCTTGCCGCGCGGGAAGCGGCCGATCGTCCCATTCGCGTCGGACTCGTCGGCGCCGGCAAGTTCGGCACGATGATCCTCGCGCAATTGCGCCTGATGGCGGGCGTGCGGCTCTGCGTGCTCGCCGATCTCGACCCGCAGCGAGCTCTCGCCGCCGCTCGCGATGCCGGCTGGAGCGAGGGGCAGTTCGCCCGCGCCCGCGGCGCCGCCGCGGCGAACGATGTCGCGAGCGGGGGACGAACGGCGCTCGTCGAGAGCGGCGAGATCGCGGCGGCGTGCGATCTCGACGTGCTGATCGAAGCGACGGGTCACGAAGAAGCCGGCGCGCTGCACGCGTATCGCGCGCTCGAGCGTGGCGTCCACGTCGTGATGGTGACGGTGGAGGCGGACGTCGTCGTCGGGCCGCTCCTGCACGCGCACGCGCAGAGGCACGGCGCGGTGTACTCGATGGCGTACGGCGATCAGCCGGCGATCATCTGCGAGCTGGTGGATTGGGCGCGCACCTGCGGCTTCGAGGTCGTCGCGGCGGGCAAGGGAACGAAGTTCGCGCCGGTCTACCGTCGTTCGACGCCCGACACGGCGTTCGGATACTACGGCTTCACGCCGGAGCAGATCGCGACCGGCGGCTTCAACCCGAAGATGTTCAACTCGTTCCTCGACGGGACGAAGTCGGCGATCGAGATGGTCGCCGTCGCGAATGCGACCGGGCTCGACGTCAGCGACGAGGGCCTGTCGTTCGCGCCGGCGTCCGTCTACGATCTGCCGACGCTGCTGCGGCCGCGCGCCGACGGCGGGATCCTGCCGCATGCCGGGATGCTGGACGTCGTCTCGTGCGTACGCGACGATCAGTCGTTTGTCGACGACCACCTGCGCTGGGGCGTGTACGTCACCTTCACCTCGGAGAGCGACTATGCGCGACGCTGCTTCGGCGAGTACGGCGTCGCGACGGACCCGAGCGGCCGGTACGCGGCGCTCTGGCGGCCGTATCACCTGATCGGCCTCGAGATCGGCGTCTCGGTCGCCTCCGTCGCGTTGCGCGGCGAACCGACCGGCGCGCCGTTCGCCGGACATCGTGCTGAAGTCGTCTGCGCCACGCGGCGCGCGATGCGCGCGGGCGAACTCATCGACGGCGAGGGCGGCTACGCCGTCTACGGCACCTGCCTCCCAGCCGCGCGCGCCCGCGAGCAACGCCTCGTCCCGATGGGTCTCGCCCACGGCCTGAAACTCCGCCACGACGTCCCCGCCGACCACCCGATCGGCGAAGCCGACGTCACCTTTGACGAATCATCGTTCCTGTGGAAACTCCGCCGCGAACAAGACGCTACGATCGCCCCCCGTCATTCCGAGCTCGCGATGACGGGGAGGCGACAGGCTCGTGGTGACAACGCACCGTAGCATTGACCGATGTTCGGCTGCAGCGACCATTGGATTGGGAAACGTTTCGAGCACGCGCTGACGGATTTTCTCAGCGGTGAGGAACAACGCCGCGAGCTCGGGGCGCACGACGCCGTGGATGCCGCGGCCGTCGATACGCTGTACGAAGCCTGGCGCGACACCCGCGACGCCGAGCCAACCGGCGATCCGCACGCATTGGCGAACGCAACGCTCGCCGATGCAACCGCCGCGTCGCCGACGACCGCGTCCGCGAACGATGTGTGGCGCTCGACGACGGCGCAGGTTCCGCTCGGCCGCGTGCACGCCGTTCCGTCGACGCCCGAAACGGTCGTACTGGGGTTGCTCGATCCGACGAAGCCGCCGATCCTCACCGTAGAGTCGGGCGACGTCGTGGTCTACGAGAACACCTGGACGCACTTTCTGAACAAGATGCAGCCCGGCGTCGACATCGACGCGCTCGCTGCGATGCGCGCGGACAACCCGGGACGCGGCGTGCACAGCATCATCGGGCCGATCGCCGTCGCGGGGGCGATGCCCGGCGACGTCATTCAACTGCGAATGCTGCGGCTCGAGACGATCGAGTTCGGCGCCAACCTGCACTATCCGGGCAAGCTCGGAACCGGCGCGTTGCCGGACGAGTTTCCGCACGGCCACGTCGAGTACTTCACGCTCGACCCGCGGCGCGGGTACGTCGAGTTCGACGAACGCATCCGGCTCGACATGAAACCGTTCCAGGGCACGATCGGTTTGGCGGCCGAGGGCCCCGGCGCGATCAGTTCCGTCGCGCCCGGACAGCATGCCGGCAACATCGACCTCAAGGATCTCACCGCCGGCTCGTCGCTGTTCGTTCCGGTCGCGCATCCCGGCGGAATGATCTTCACCGGTGACTCGCACGCGCTGCAAGGTGACGGCGAGGTGAACATCACCGCGCTCGAAACGGGCATGAAAGAAGTGCGCATCCAAGTGATCCTGCATCCGCGCGCCGGCTGGCGCTGGCCGTTCGCCGAAACGCCGACCCACTGGATCGCGATGGGCCTCGATCCCAACCTCAACGAAGCGCTCCGGATCGCCTTGCGCAACACCATCGACTTCCTCAGCCGCAAGGCTGGACTCAGCCGCGATCGCGCCTACAGTCTCGCCTCGCTCGGCATCGACTTCCGCGTCACCCAGATGGTCGACGTGAACAACGGCGTCCACGCGATGATCCCGAAATTGATCTTCGCCCCCGACTACCGCAAAACGATCGCCATCGCCTAGCGGTCACGTCACGGCGACCACGCGCGTCACTCATCGTCGGGCGGCACGTTCGAGGGCGGCATCGCGATGAAGTCGGCGGCGGTGATCGCGGTCGAGATCGGGACGTATGGCGCCGGACGTTTCGTGAAGTCGAAGCAGTCGCTCAGATCATCGGCGCGCGCGTCCGTCGTCCCGAGGCTGGGGAGATCGAAGACCCCTTCGGCGAATTTGAGCAGGCTGCCGAACTCGTGTTGGACGTGTGAGAGGTACCCGTGCTTCGCATACGCGGAGATGACGATCATCGGGACGCGGAAGCCGAGCCCCATCGCGTCGAGCTGCGGCGGACGCACGTGATCGTACCAGCCGCCCCAGTCGTCCCACACCACGATCACGACGGTATCGTTCCACAGCCGACTGCGTCCGATCGCGTTGACGACCGTCGCGACCCATTGCGGGCCGAGGTCCGTTCGCTCCGCTTGCGGACGCCCGCCGATGCCGTACGTCTCGTGATCGGAGCTGCGAAAGTCGGGCGTTACCCAACTGAGCGCGGGCAGCGCGTCCGCCGAGATATCGGTGAGCACGCGCGTTTGCGGGGTCACCACCTTCTCGCTCCAGTCGGGGCCGTAGCGGATGTGATGAATCGCGTCGAACGCGGACCAGATCGAGCCCAGGTCGTTCGCCGTCGGGGCGTACGAGCGCCAGGACACGCCGCGCGCGTCCATGACGTCGGCGAGCGTCCGATAATCGAAGCAAGGAAAGACGCGCGGGCCATCGGCACTCCCGTGGGGTCCGATCTCCCGAACCGTCGTGCCCGACGGCGAATCGCAGCCCCACCAAAAGACGTCAGCCGCGGTCCGGTTCGGATTGTCGATTGCGCGGCCGGCGGTTCCGGCGATGAGGTATTGGTGGGCCGGGAAGCTCGGACCGCCGACGGAGGCGAACGTGTGGTCCGCTAGCGTGAATTGGCGTGCGAGATCCCAGTACGGTTTGGTCTCGCTTTGCGGCACGTACGCGTAGGCGAAATCACCCGAGCGTTGCGGCGGTACGGTGCCGATCGTGTCGAAGCCGTTCATCCGTCCGCCGTTGTACGAATTCAGGAAGCTTTGACGCGCATGATCGAGATCGACCGGTACGCTGAGGCTGGTCGGATGCAGCGCGACCACAGAATCGTCGTGCCGCAGCCCGGACGTCGCGCTGTCGGCGCCGGGAAACCCGTTGAACAGGTTGTCGAAACTCCGGTTTTCTTGAATCACGAAGACGACGTGTTTGATGACGTCGCGCGGTGCCGCCGCATCCGAAACGCCGCCGTCGACGGCGACGAGCATCGCAAAAACGAGGCCCAAAACCGTACGTCGCACAAATCCGGCGTTTCGCTGCCGGCGTCTGCCGGACCGACCAGGCAAGCGCCGAGGGCTACTTTCCGTTCCAGTGGATCAGGCGTTTGTCGGCGATCATGAAGAGGACGTTGAGCGCGTAGCCGAGCAGCCCGGCGACCAGGATCGAGGCGTACATGTCGGTGACGTGCAGGATCTGCTCGCCCTCGATGATGCGGTGGCCGAGTCCTTGATCGCTGCCGATGAACATCTCGGCTACCACCACGATCACCAGCGCCGTGCTGATCCCGTTGCGCAGCCCGACGAAGGTCTGCGGCAAGCTCTCGAAGATGAGCACGTCGCGGAACACCTGGAAGCGTGACGCTCCCATGACGCGGGCGGCGAGGATGCGGGCCTTGCGCGCGTTCATCACGCCGTAGGCGCTGTTGAACATCACGATCAGGAACACCGAGAAGCCCGCGATCGCGATCTTGTTGATGTCGGTGATGCCGAAGAACAGGATGAACAGCGGGATCAGCGCGCTGGCCGGAGTCGAGCGGAAGAAGTCGATCAAGAACTCGACGCTGCGATAGAGCCGCTCGTTGCTGCCGAAGGCGACCCCGAGCGGGACGCCGAGCAGCGCGCCGATCCCGAACGACAGCAGCGTTCGCGTGAGGGTCACGAGCGTGTCGGCCCCCAGCGTGCCGTGCACGAACGCGGTCCCGAGGTAGCCGAGCGTCTCGAACGGCGAGGGCAACAGCACGGCGCGCACGACGTGCGAGGCGCTCACCGCCCACCACAGGGCCAAAAATGCGAGCGGCCCGGCCAGCGGCAGCAGGACGCTCCAGTGCAGGCGCGGCGCGATCGCTCCGGGCATCCGCGCGATGCTGCGTCCGACTCCCACGACGCTCACCGGCGCATCTCCGCCCGAAAGAGGTCGAGTGCGTGCTGCTTCGTGGCGACGAACCGCCCGTCGGCGAGGATCTCCGCGGTGCGGGGTCGCGGCGTCTCGTAGGCGATCGTCTCGACGACGCGCGTCGGCCGTTTGCTGAGCAGCACGATCCGGTCGGCGAGGTACACCGCTTCTTCCAAATCGTGCGAGACGAGGACCGTGGTGAGCCCGGTCTCCAGGAAGACGGCCTGCAGCCGGTCGCGCACGTAGAGCGTCATCTCGTAGTCGAGCGCCGAGAACGGCTCATCGAGGAACAGTACCTCGGGGTCCGCCGCGAGCGCGCGCAGGATCGCGACGAGCTGCTGCTGGCCGCCGGACATCTCGTAAGTGTAGCGCTTGAGGTCGAGCGTGATCTCGAAGCGCGCCAAGAGCTGCTCGACCCGCGCGACCTGCTCCTTGCGCGGGATCCCCCGGACGCGCAACGGGTACTCGATGTTCTCGAGCGCCCGCATCCACGGGAACAGCGAGTCGCGATAATTTTGAAAGACGTACCCGATCTTCGCCGAGCGGAAGTCACGCCCGCCGATCTCGACGGTTCCGGCATCGAACGGGATGAGACCGCTCATCATGTTGATGAGCGTCGACTTACCGCAGCCGTTGGGCCCGAAGATCGTGGTGAACTTCCCGCGCGGGACGTCGAGCGCGAAGTTCTGGTAGACGGGCTGACCGGCGAACGATTTGTCCAGGCCGCGCACGCGGATGAACGCGTCGTCCTGCTCGGGCAGCGGCGTGACCGCCGACGGCGCGATCATTACGCCTTATAGATCATCGACGCGACCTGCAGCTTGCGCGTGAAGATTTTCTCGCTGTAGAACAGGTCGTAGTTGTCCTGGAAGTACCGGATGTCCGAGGGCGTGAACTCGTCGTAGAGGGTGTACGAGATCGCGGGGATCGCTTCGGCCAACTTGACGTCGAACGTCGTATATGCGGGATACACCGCGCGCGCAGCGTTGATGTTCTTGCGCACCTCGTCGAATCCGCGCTTCATCCCGACGATGTATTTCTTCACCTCGGCAGGGGAGCTCTTGAGCGTCTCGGTCGCGATGACCGCGGCGCCGCCGTACCACGGCGCGCTAGCGTTTCCGAGCAGGTACTTGGAGCGCACGCCCGCCTCGAGGACACGCACCGTGCCGTTGAGCCGGCCGACCGTCCCGTTCGGTTCGTACGTGTAGGCCGCGTCGATCTGCCCTGCGGCGATCGAGGCGACGTGCTGCGACGGTGAGAGTTCCATCGCCGGCGTGTCGATGCCGTTCTTGCTGAAGATGATCTTCGCTTCGATCACCGCCTGCGGCCCGACGCCGGTCGCGAGCTTCTTGCCTTTGAGGTCGGAGATCTTCTTGTACGGCGAGTCCTTGGCGACGATGATCTCGTCGAGGACCGACTTCTCGCTGCTGAGGTTGGCACCGAGGATCTTGAAGAAGTTCGGCGAGGCCAGCTCCGCGAGCGCCAGCTGCGTCGAGCCCGTCCCGGTCGCGGTCGCGTTGATCCGGCCCGCGAGCAGCGCTTCGGTGACCTTCACCTGATCGGCGAACTTGACCAGCTCGACGTCGACGCCGGCGTCCTTCCAATAGCCCATCTGCGCCGCCACGAAGAACGGCAGCGCCGCCGCTACCGGCCAATAGCCGACGAGGATCTTCGCGCCGCTCTGGGCGAGCGCCGGAGCAGCCGGGACGCCGAAGACACCGGCCGCTCCAGCGGCGCCGGCTGCGGTCAAGAACGTGCTTCTCTTCAAAAGAAACTCCACAGGAACAGCGATGCTCGCCGAAGAGGCGCGCCGGTTCATCCTAAAGACGCAGCGCGCGCACGTCACCCGCCATTTGGCCAGCGCATGCGAGGGCGGCTTCGCCTCCCCCACCGCGGCGCGGCTTCCCTACGTCGCGGGCTGCGGTTCGTGGCGCGGCGGGGCGGTCCGCAGCGCGCGCAGGTCGCCGTCCCGGATCGTGACGCCGGTGGCGTCGAACCATTCCATGAGCGGGACGGCGTACTTGCGCGTGGTCCCGACGGCGTCGCGGAAGCGAGCCATGGTGATCGGCCCGTCCCGGCGGATCGAGGCTTCGAGGCGCGCGCGGATCTCGGCGATCTGCGTGCCGCGGTAGACGTCGGTGCCGACCTTCACCAGCGCGCCGCTCGCGACGAGCGTATCGAAGGCTTGCGTCAAGCCGGCGATGCGCGTGCGCCGCACTTCGGCGACGACCGTCTCCAGCGCGGAGGGGACCATCGCCTGGGCCGGGTCGACCGGCACGACACGTTCGAAGAACTCACGCTGCTCCGGCGTCAATTGCGGCCGGTGACCGAGCGTCGCATAGTAGCCGGCACGCGCGGCGAGCCGTCCGTCGTCGGCGTCGCTTGCCAAGAACCGCAGCAGTGTCGGTTCGTCCATACCGATCTCGCGGGCCAGGGCGAGCGACGTCGTGCCGAGCATCCACGGCGCCTCGCTCTCGCGGCGCTTCAAGATCGCGTCGATGCGCACCGAGAGCGCGTCCGCAACGCGGCCGTCGAGGTACGCGGGCGGCTTGTGCAGACGGCGCGCCGCACCGGCCGCCACGAGATCGGCGAGGACCTCGATCGCGCGCTCCTCGCGCACGTTCGCGCGCGCGCCGATTTCGGCCGCGGTGCGCGGAACGAGCTCGCCTTCCGCCAAGGCACCCGCGACCGCCGCGACGTCGGGCGCGACGTCGTCCCCGGCATCGGCATCGCCCGCGGCGTCGATGGTGCCGCCGCCGAGCAGCGTCTTGGGCGAGAGGGCGCGCAGCACGAACGCTTCGCCCGGGTAGGTCGTCGCGGGACGCCGCAGGTGCAGCATCCCCTCGAGCGGAGCGTCGACGTCGGCTCCGCGCTCCAGCACGAGCGTCGCGAGGATCTCCGCCGCGCCGAGATAGGCTCGCACGTGCGTGCGGCGGCGCAGCAGCGCGCGCGCTTCGGGCAACACACGGAACCGCACGCGCAGGGAGGCGTTCGCGCCCAGCGTGCCGTCGGCGAGGACGGCGCCGCGATGCAGCTCCGTCACTTCCACGCCCGGGAGGTTCAAGGCGACGCGCGCGCCGCCGGTCGCGCTCTCGCGGGCCGCACCGAACACCTGCAGCGAGCGCACCCGGACCGCGCGGTCCGGCGCGTCGAGCCGCAGCGTGTCGCCGACGCGCAGCGTCCCTTGCATCAGCGTTCCGGTCACGATCGTGCCGTGTCCGGCGAGCGCGAAGACCCGGTCGACGGGGAGAAAGGCAGGCGCCTCGAGCGCGCGCGGCGGCAGCGCCACGAGCGCGGCGTGGATCGCCGCGCGCAGAACGTCCATCCCCTCGCCGGTAATCGTCGAGACCGCGATCACCGGCGCGTTCTCCGCGACCGTCCCGCGGGTCGCCTCGCGCACCTCGCGCTCGGCCTCGGCGAGCAAGTCGTCGTCGACCAGATCGCGCTTCGTCAGCACCACGATCGCGCTGCGCACGTTGAGGAAGTCCAGGATCGCCAGATGCTCGAGGGTCTGCGGCCGCACGCCGTCGTTCGCGGCGACGACCAGCAAGAGCAATTCCATCCCGGCCGCGCCGGCCAGCATGTTGTGCACGAAGCGTTCGTGACCGGGAACGTCGACGATCCCCGCTTCGATCCCGTCGTCGAAGCGCAGGTGCGCGAAACCGAGGTCGAGCGTCATCCCGCGCAGCTTCTCTTCGATCCAGCGATCGGGATCGGTGCCGGTCAGCGCGCGAACGAGCGAAGATTTTCCGTGGTCGACGTGACCGGCCGTGCCGACGACGTGCATTACCGCGCCGCTTCGAGCGCTGCGGCCAACTCCCCGTCCCGGCCGGGTGGGATCGTGCGCAGGTCGAGCAGCACGGTGTCGCCGTCGACGCGCGCGACGACGGGCGTCTCGCCGAGCCGCAACCGAGCGGCCGCGGCGTTGGGGTCGCCGTGCTCCGGCCGCCAGGCCAGCGCGAGCGACGGAATGCTCGCGAGCGGCAGCGTCCCGCCGCCGGCGAAGCCGTCGTGTTCGACGACCGTCAGCGTGAGTGCGGGGAGGCGCGCGCGCAGCGCGTCGGCGCGTGCGCGCAGCGCGTCGAGCGGCGTGCCGAGCATCGCGTACAGCGGGATTGCTGCGCGCGACGCCGGATCGAGGTGCAGCCGCAGCGTCGCGGCGAGCGCCGCGATCGTCGCCGATCCGACCCGCAGCGCGCGCAGCAGCGGGTTCGCGCGCATCCGCCCGATCGCCGCGGTCCGGCCGACCAGAATTCCGGCTTGCGGGCCGCCCAGTAACTTGTCCCCGGAGAACGCGACGAGGTCGATGCCGTCGGCGACCGCTTCCCCGACAGTGCGCTCCGCGGGCAATCCGTACTCGGTCAGGTCGGTCAGCGCGCCGCTCCCGAGATCCTCGAGCAGCGGAACGCCGACCCGTCGGCCGAGTTCGCTCAGCGTGCTAGGCGCGACGTCATCGGTGAAGCCTTCGATCCGAAAATTCGACCGGTGCGCGCGCATCAGGAGCGCGGTGCGCGGCGAGAGCGCGCGCACGTAATCGTCGAGCCGGACCTTGTTCGCGGTGCCGACTTCGACCAGCGTCGCGCCGCTGCGGGCCAGCACGTCGGGAAGCCGGAAACCGCCGCCGATCTCGACCAATTGGTTGCGCGCGATGACGACCTCGCGCGGCGAACCGTCGGGTGCGCGCGCGAACGTGTCGAGCACGAGCAGCACCGCGGCGGCGCAATTGTTCACGACGAGCGCGTCGTCGGCACCCGTCGCGGCGCGCAGCAGCGCGCCGAGCCGGTCGTAACGGGAACCGCGCGTCCCCTCGTCCAGATCGTATTCGAGATTCGATGCGCCGCCGGCGGCGCGCTCGATCGCGGCGATCGCTTCGGGGGCGAGCGGCGCGCGGCCGAGGTTCGTGTGCAGCAAAATCCCGGTCGCGTTCAGCACGCCGGTCAAACCGCTGCGCGCCTCGCGCTCCAACCGTACGACAACGTCGTCGACGATCGCAGCCGGCTCCGGGGTCGCCGCCGACTCGCGGGCAGCGTGAACCGCCGCGACGGTATGGCGCTTCACGGTAATCCCTCCGAGCAAAGGGACGAACCGTGCGATACGCGGTTCGTCGAGAATCCGGTGAACGGCCGGCAGGCCGCTACGGGAATCAGGCAGCGGCGAGGTGCTTGCCGAGCATGCTGCGGATCTGCTGCTCCGGCACGAAGCCCACGATCCGGTCGACGGCCTTGCCGCCCTTGAAGAGGATCAAGCACGGGATCCCCGAGACGCCGTACTCGCCGGCGATCGACGGGTTCTCGTCCGTGTTCAGCTTCACGAAGCTGATCTGGTCGCCCAGCGTGCCGGCGACCTTCTCGATGACGGGCGAGAGCATCTTGCACGGGCCGCACCATGGGGCCCAGAAGTCGACCAGGACGGGTTTGTCGGAACCGAGCACCTGGGTCGGGAAGGTGCTCTGCGAGACGTCGGGGATTGCGCTCATGATTGTGGGTTGGATACCTCCAAGCGTTCGGACCCCTCCGTAGGAGCGACGGTTTCGGCCCGGAACCTCGGAAGCGTGCGCCCGTTCCGACTGCTCGTCGCCCTCGCACTGGTCGCGGCCGCCTCCGGGGCCGCGCCGGCCGGAGCCGCGACGGTGATCGTCACGACCTCGGTCGGCGGCACCGCGGCGGATACGATGCCCTTCAAGCTTTGGCACAAGCTCGTGGTGGACGCGCTCGGCCCCCGCGCGACCGTGACCGACGACGAGCCGACCATCGCCGACGAGGCCAGCTGCCGCGCGGTACACGCTGACTATGCCGTCTTCGCCACGTTCGAACGTGCCCCGCGGCTGCCCGGCTTGGCGCAGGCCCCCGACCGGGTCTACGCGATCGCGCGCGTCACGGTGCGCAACTGCGTCACCGGAGCGCTGCTCCCGGCCCGGTTCATCCCGCTCGAAAGCGACCCCACAGCCGAACCCGGGCGCGGCGAGACGCGCCCGAACCCGTCACGCCAATGGGAGCACCCCGTACGCGCTGCGCTCGGGCGCATCCCGCTGATCGCGACCGCGCCGCCGAAGTAACATTTTGCCGTCCTCAAGATCCTTGGCATCGCTCGCGATAGTCGCCATACTGCTGGCATCGTGTGCGAATGTCCGACAGGGCAGCGACCTATCGACGAACTCGACGAGAAACGACTTCCCCTCGCAGTTTTCATCGCACCCGTTCTCTGCTTCAGATGCTTCACGAGAGACGTCCGCGCGGGCGCTCTACGCGAGCACGCGGCCTCAAGTGCGCGCGAGTCTGTCCGCTGTACGTCGACCCGCGTACAAAACGCGTGACGCCATCGACGATTCCTACCTGCGCCGCCGAACTGCCGACCTGGACGAGCCTCGCGTCACCCTGAGCTTGTCGAAGGGTGACGCGAGTTCGAACTCGGCGTGACGCGATTCGAGCGCTACACGGTGACCGGGGGCTCGCCGGTGATGTCGGCGACGGCCTTCGATTGCTGGCCGAGGTTCGCGATGGCGATGACTTCGTCGCCTTCCGCGAGCCGCTGCAGGCGGACGCCCTTGGTCGAGCGTCCGGCACGGCGGATCTGGCTGACCGGGATGCGGATCACCTGGTTCCCCGAGGTGATCATCAGGAGCTCGTCCTCCGGCGCAACCAAGATCTGGTCGACGACGTGGCCGATCTCTTTCTCCTTGGCGAACGCCTTGACGCCCTTACCGCCGCGCGAGGTGTGGCGGTAGTCGTCGATCGGCGTGCGCTTCCCGAACGCGTGCGAGGTCACGATCAGCACTTCGCGCCGGTCGTCCTCCACCACGTCCATCGCGACGATCTCGTCGCCCGCGGCGAGCGTCATCGCCTTGACGCCGCGCGCCGGACGGCCCATCGGCCGAACGTCCTTCTCGTTGAAGTGCACGGCCATGCCGTCGTGCGTGGCGAGGATGATGTCGCGGTCGCCGCGGCTGAGATCGACCGCCAACAGTTCGTCGCCTTCGTCGAGACCGATCGCGATGAGCCCGTTGCGCCGCACGTTCTCGAACTCGCCGAGTTTGGTCTTCTTGATGACGCCATGGCGGGTCACCATCACCAGATACTCTTCGGTGTCGAACGCGCGCACCGGGAACAGCGCGGTGACGACTTCGCCCGGCGGCAGCTGGAGCAGGTTGACCAGTGCCGTACCGCGCGCCTGACGCGTCGAATCGGGGATCTCGTAGGCGCGCAGCCGGAACGCCCGGCCCTTGTTGGTGAAGAACAGGACGTACTGGTGCGTCGTCGCGACGAAGAAGTTGCGGACGACGTCTTCTTTCTTGAGGTTCGAGATGCCGATGACGCCGCGACCGCCGCGGTTCTGAGCGCGGAACGTGTCGACCGAAACGCGCTTGATGTAGCCGCCGACCGTCGCGGTCACGACGACGTCGGTGTCGGCGATGATGTCTTCGATCGAGAGCTCGCCCTCGAGCGCCTCGACCGGCGTGCGGCGCGGATCGGCGAGCCGCTTGCGGACGTCGAGCGTCTCGTCGCGCACGACGATCAGCCGGCGCGCCTCCGACGCGAGGAGTCCCTTGAGGTCGCGGATCGCGACGATGAGGCCGTTGTACTCGTCCTCGATCTTCTGCCGTTCGAGTCCGACCAGCGTGCGCAGGCGCATGTCGACGATCGCGGCGGCCTGGATGTCATCGAGGCCGTTGCCGATCTCTTCGTTGAGGTCTTGCGGATCGGCGCTCGGCGGCGCGACGCTGGCCGGAAACCGCGCCATGAGGTTGGCCTTGGCTTCGTCGACCGTCGCGCTGGCACGGATGATGCTGATGACTTCGTCGATGTTGTCGAGCGCGATCCGGAAACCGCGCAGGATCTTCGCGCGGTCGCGCGCCTTGGCGAGCTCGAACTCGGCGCGCCGGCGGATGACTTCCTTGCGATGGTCGATGAAGTGGTCGAGGATGTTGCGCAGGCTGAGCACCTGCGGTTCGAGCGGCGAGGTGGCGCCGGTCGTGTGCTCCATCCGATCGCCGCGGCGGACCGGGACGAGCGCGAGCATGTTGAACGCGAAGCTCGACTGCAGCGGGGTCTGCTTGTAGAGCTGGTTGAGCACGACTTGCGGGGTCGCGTTGCGCGCCAGCTCGACGACGATGCGCATCCCCTTGCGGTTCGACTCGTCGTCGAGCCGCACGATCCCGACGATGCGTTTCTCTTGGTACGCTTCGACGATCGCCTCGACGACGCGCGTCGTCGAGACCTGGAACGGGATCTCGGAGATGACGATCTTGTAGCGGCCCTTCTCCTCGATGATCTCGGCCTTGCCGCGCAGGGTGACCGAACCGCGGCCGGTCTTGTACGCCAGCCGGATCGCTTCTTTTCCCATCAGCACGCCGCCGGTCGGGAAGTCGGGGCCCAGAACGATGTCCGCCAGCCCGTCGTCGAGCTCGTCGTCGGTGAGGCCCTTGCCGTTGTTCTCGATCAAGTAGCCGATCGCGTCGCAGATCTCGCCGACGTTGTGCGGCGGGATGTTCGTCGCCATGCCGACCGCGATGCCGGAGCTGCCGTTGATGAGCAGCTGGGG
This sequence comes from uncultured candidate division WPS-2 bacterium, assembly GCA_937927945.1. Taxonomy (GTDB): domain Bacteria; phylum Vulcanimicrobiota; class Vulcanimicrobiia; order Vulcanimicrobiales; family Vulcanimicrobiaceae; genus Vulcanimicrobium. The sequence goes on from CALEYW010000075.1 coordinate 47,900, forward strand.
CAGCCGTGCGGGCAGCACGACCGGCTCCTCGGTCTGATTGTCGAAGTTGGGGACGAAATCGACGGTGTTTTTGTCGATGTCGGCGAGCATGTCGAGCGCCGGGCGTGCCAGACGCGCTTCTGTATACCGGTACGCAGCCGCGCGGTCGGGTGAGGGCGAGCCGAAATTGCCGTGGCCGTCGACCAGCGGATACCGCAGCGTGAAATCCTGCGCCATGCGCACCAGCGCGTCGTACACCGACGAATCGCCGTGCGGGTGATAGCTCTTGAGCACCTCGCCGATGACGCCGGCACACTTGCGATGCTGCTTCGAGGGATCGAGTCCCATCTCGCGCATCGCGTACAGGATCCGGCGCTGCACGGGCTTGAGCCCGTCGCGCACGTCCGGCAAGGCGCGCGAGGCGATGACCGACATCGCGTAGGAGAGATAGCTCTCCGACATTTCGTCTTCGACGGCGATGGCGGACATGCGAGAGTCGTTGTTCACGGAATCTTTCTAACGACGAGGGGAAGTCGGACCCGCTGCGGCCGCAGCCAGGTCGGCGAGGGCGCGATCGAGCGCCGATTGCGCCTGGGCGACGCGACCCTGCAACGCCTCGAGGTGGGCGTCGAATCGCGCGTCGAGTTCGGCGAGATGGTTGGCGGTGGCGGGGCTAGCCGTCACCGCGCGGAGGGATCGCGCTTGAACAGCGCTCCGACGAGAAAACCGACCACGCCGCCGGTCAGTGCACCCGCGAGCGCGATGACGAACAGCCGGCTGGCCAGCCCGCCGCCCACGTCGAGCGTGAAGAAACGCGCGGTCAGGACGGCAGTTTCGAACGCTGCCGCGATCACCGAGCAAACCGCCCCGGCGATTATGCCGACCAGGACGTCACTCATCCGCAGAAGCACCTATCCCTATTCTGACTGTGAAGGAGGACGTCCTCGACCCAGGGCCCGCGCTCGACGCATTCGCCCGCCGGCTGGCGGCCCAACTCGCTCCAGGCGACGTGGTCGCGCTGCGCGGGCCGCTCGGCGCCGGAAAGACGACGCTGGTCCGCGCCCTGGTGCGCGCGCTACACGGCTCGGACGACGCGGTCAGCAGTCCGACCTTCGTCTTCCGCCACACGTACGCCGGGACGCCGACCATCGAGCACGTTGACCTTTACCGCATCGAGGACCCCTCCGAACTTGCCGACCTTGCGCTCGACGACGCGCTCGGCCCCGACCGGATCGTCCTCATCGAATGGCCCGACCGCGCCGAAGGGTGGCTGCCGGCCGAGCGGATCGAGGTCGCGATCGAAGGTGCCGGGGACGGCCCGCGGTCGATTTGGGTGACCCGGTGAGGGTGCTCGCGCTCGACGCGGCCCTGGGCGGATTCTCGGCGGCGCTGACGGAGGGTCCCGTCGTCCGCTCCGTCTCGACCGGCGCCCAGGATGCATTGGAACGCGGAATCGGCGCGCTCGAGGGCCTCCTCGCCGAGGCAGGCCTGGGGCTGCGCGACCTGGATCGAATCGCGGTCGGCCTCGGCCCGGGCTCGTTCACCGGAGTGCGAATCGCGGTGTCCTACGCCAAGTCGCTGGCCTATGCCAGTGGAATCCCGCTGGTCGGCATCTCGTCGTACGACGCACTCGAGCCGGACGATGCGCCCCTCCCCGTCCTGACCGTGGTCCATGGGCGCCGAGGCGTGATCTGCGCCCGCCGCCGCGATGCCGCCGGTATCGCGGTCGCCTGCGGCCCGACCGCCGAGGTGCTCGATCGGTTGTTGATCGGGCCACCGGGCGCGCTCACCGTGAGCGGGAATACAGAGGGCGTGCTTTCGGAGATCGCCGAACGCGGTTGGACCGTGCGCGCACTCCCACCCAGAACGGACGTCCCCGCCGTCGCCATCGCCCACCTCGCGTGCACCCGCCCGCCGAGCCCGACCCCCCACGCCCTCGCCCCGGATTACGGCGAGTCGCCCGCGGTTCGCGTTCCCGGCAAAACCTCGTGAAGGCCGAACTTTATCCGGCTGACTCCGACTCGCCGCGGCGGTTGGAGATCGAGCCGATGACGGCGGCGGATCTGCCGACGGTGCTGCGGATCGAGTCGGTGTCGTTCTCGACGGCGTGGCCGCTCAATGCGTTCGCGAACGAGATTCGCGACAACAAACTCGCGCATTACTTCACCGGAAGGCTCGACGGCAAGATCGTCGCCTATGGCGGCATCTGGGTGATCCTCGAAGACTCGCACGTGACGACGATCGCCGTGCATCCCGATCAGCGCGGGCTCAAGCTCGGCGAAGAGATGCTCCTCAAACTCCTGGATGAGGCGATCGCGCAAGGCGCATCGTGGATCACGCTCGAGGTGCGCGAGTCGAACGACGTCGCGCAGAAGCTCTACCGCAAATACGGCTTCACGACGGTGTCGACGCGCCGCGGCTACTACAGCGACAACGGCGAGAACGCCCTGGTGATGTGGGCCGGCAACCTCAAGGGCGAACTGTACGCAGCCCGGCTGCGCGTGCTGCGCAGCGCCCTCGATGCGGAGATCGCACGCCGTCCGCCGCGCGGCATGGGATGATCCTCGCGCCGCCGCCCGTCGCACTGCTGCACCGGCCGCTCGCCGCGCTCGTGCGCGCGTACGGCTCGCCGGCTTCGGTGGCGTCGAAGGACGACGGACAACACGTCTTCTTCGGCGGCGGAACCTCGTCGCTCGACGCGATCGTCGACGACGACGCGACCGTCCATGCGTTCGACGTGGCCTTGCCGGCCGGAACGCGCTACGCGATCGACGTCGAGGGCGTCGCGCATACGCTGACGTTCGGCACGACGACGTCGCTCGGCGCGCGCAACGAACTCGCCGTCGATGCCGAAACCGAAGGGCCGAACTTCCGCGTTTTCCGGCGCGGACCCACCTCCGATTTCGTGCTGGTGTTCGATCCGAAGACCTCGCGGCTCACGCATGTCGTGGTCGGCGACCGTGCGACGCTGCTGCGGCTGGGATATCTCACCGATCCGCGCCCGACGCAAACGCGGTTTCCGTTCACCGCACCGAAGCTCAAGCACAGCGGCGTCGCCGACGGAAGCGGCGCCACCGCTACGGTGCTTCGGCTCGACCTCGATCGCGGCGGCGTCGTGCGCACGGTCAGCGTGATCGTGCCGAGCGGCGACGACGCGTTCGACGCGCAGCTCGTCACGCGTCTGGCCGCCGACGCGTACGAGCCCGCGCGCCTCGGCGGACGCCCGATCGGCGGAAGCGTGCTGCGCGAGGTGCGCCACTGAACGGCGGGGTCGCGTTCGTGCGCATGGCCCGCGCCGTGCGCGCCCAGATCGGTCAGCGCCATCGCGTCGAGCACGTCGTGCGGGTCGCGCGGATGGCGGAACGGCTGGCCGTGGCGCACGGATTGGAGGTCGGATCGGCCCGCATGGCCGGTATGCTGCACGATCTCGCGCGGCTCTACCCCGCCGAACGGCTGATTCGGGAGTGTACCGAGCGCGGGATGGCGATCGACGACTTCGAGCGGGCGAACCCGATCGTGCTGCACGCGCGGCTGAGCGCCGAATTGGCCCGCGAGCGCTTCGGGGTCGACGACGAGGGCGTGCTTTCCGCGATTCGCAAACACACGGTCGCCGATGCGGTCATGAGTCCGTTGGATGCGGTCGTTTACCTCGCCGACGGGCTCGAGCCCGGGCGCGACTATCCCGAGCGGGCCGCCTTCGCCGCGCTCGCGGCACACGATCTCGGGGCGGCGATGCGCGCCGTCCTGGCTTCCTCCATCGATTATCTTCGGCGACGCGGCCAGGCGGTCGCACCGCAAACACTCGCCGCGGCGGCCGCCTACGGGCTGACCGCCATCCCACAGGAGAACTGCCCTGCCTGAACTCGATCTCGTCGACCTCGTCCGCATCGCGGCCGAGGACAAGAAAGCCGAAGACATCGCGATCCTCGACCTGGCCGGCCGCACCATCGTCGCCGACACGTTCGTGGTCGTCACCGGCCGCTCGGCGATCCAGACCCGTTCGATCGCCGACGCGATCGTCCAGCGGGCCGAAGAGGCCGGCCTGCGCCCCCGGACCGAGGGCAACGCGGACGGAGGTTGGATCCTGATCGACCTGGGCCACGTCGTCGCCCACGTCTTCACGCCCGAACAGCGGCAATTCTACAATCTCGAACGGCTTTGGGGCCGCGTCGCCGAAGCCCGCGCCGAAGCACAATGAAGCCGAAACCCTACCGTACCAGCCCGACCAGCCGGCACTGGAATCGCCTGACGAAAGCGTTCGTCTGGATCTTTCTGGTGATCTTCGTCGTCACGTCGGTCGGCGTCGCGCTGTTCGTCGTCAACGTCAGATAGGGCTCGCTCGCAACTTCTCGGCCGGGGCGGGGTACTGGTATCACGGAGGACACCCCACCGATGAAATTCCTTGCGGCCTTGGCCGCGCTCACCGTCGCGGTCGCGACGACCGTCGTCCCGGCGTTCGCGCGGACCAGTTACGTGATCGACGACGCGCACATGCTCTCGGCGACCGCGATCGCGCAGATCAACCAGAAGGTCGGCGATTTCAACGCGCAAACCGGCAAGGAAGTCGTCGTCGTGACGACGCCGTCGCTGAACGGAGAAACCGTCGCGGCGGCCGCCGAGCGCGCATTCGCCCAGCAGCAGGTCAACGGCGTCGAGATCTTCATCGCCAAGACCGAGAAGAAGATCCAGATTCTCGGCGATCGAGCATCGCGGCAGTTCTTCCCGAGCGGCTCGTTCCAGACGATCTATCAGGCGATGCGGGGTGACTTCAACTCCGGCAGCGTCGATCAAGGCGTCGAGACCGGCGTCGATCTGGTCATCAACACGTATCGCGGTCACGAATCCTCGCTCCACCGTCAGCCGGTCGGTGCAAGCGGCGGGGTGACGCATCGCAGCAACACCGGAGGCGGTTTCAGCATGGGTTGGATTTGGTGGATCATCGCCCTCGCGCTCATCTTTTTCATCATCCGCGGAATCTTCCGCGCGATGTCCGGCCCGCGCATGATGCCGCCGGGCTACGGCGGACCCGGCTACGGCGGCCCGGGTTACGGCGGCGGTCCCGGCTACGGCGGGATGGGCGGTGGAATGGGCATGGGCGGCGGCGGCTTCTGGAGCGGATTGCTCGGCGGCCTCGGCGGCGCGTGGCTCGGCAACGAGATCTTCGGCGGCAACCGCGGCAATTTCGGCGGCGACGGCGGCGGCTACGGAGCAGCGGGCATGGATCCCGGCAGCAACCCTGACGCAAGCGGCTGGCAAAACGATGCCGGTCAAGCCGACGTTTCCAACGCCGGCGGCGGCGGCTGGGGCGACTCCAGCGGCGGAGACTCCGGCGGCGGCTGGGGCGGCGGCGGCGACGGTGGCGGCGGCGGCGGCGGAGATTCCGGCGGCGGCTGGTAGCCGCAACCCGCACCTACGACAGCAAAACAGCGCCCGGGGAAACCCGGGCGCTCGTTGTCATTGTCAGGAGCGACGCTTAAATCTGGAAGTCGAGGAAGAAGTCTTGGTCCATCGTTTGGGCTGGGAGCTCGCCGTGCGATTGGCGCACGATGCGGGCCGGAATGCCGGCGACCGTCGTCCACGGGGGGACGGGACGCAAGACGACGCTGCCGGCCGCGATGTTCGCGCCTTCACCGATGGTGACGTTGCCGAGCACGGTTGCGCCGGCGCCGAGCAGCACGCCGCGCGCGACCTTCGGATGACGATCGCCGCTCTCTTTGCCGGTGCCGCCGAGCGTGACCCCGTGCAGCATCGAGACGTCGTCGCCGACGACGGCAGTCTCGCCGATCACGACGCCCGTTCCGTGATCGATGAACACGCCGCGTCCGAACCGCGCACCGGGATGGATATCGATGGCGAACACGTCGTTCGCGCGGCCTTCGAGGAACGTCGCGAGTTCCGGGCGGCCGCCGGTCCACAGTGCGTGCGCGACGCGATGCCACTGCAGCGCTTGAAAGCCCTTGGCGTAGGCAAACGGCGTCACGTGATCGTGATACGCCGGATCGCGCGCGACGCTCGCGATCAAGTCGATCGCGGCACTCTCGACGATGTCGGGATGATCGCGCAGCACGCCAACGACGAGCGCGACGAGCTCGCCTTCGCCGGCATCCTCGCAGGCGAGCTTTGCCCCGAGCAGATGAGCGAGTCCATCGGCAAACGACGTGCGGTTGAGAACGCAGCGGTGCAGCATCGCGCCGAGGATCGGCTCCGCCGCAACGATCCGCTCCGCGTCGGCTCGCAGGGTCGCCCAAAGGGTTTCGACTGCCGGACCCTCGATCGGGATCGACGGTCGCGCAGAATCGGACACGCTCATGCCCTCTCGGACCCGGACGCCGCGGCGCTTCGTTGCAGTTCCGAGGCTTCGGGAACACGCTCGCCGCGCAGGAACGCCGTCAGCATCGCGTTCACCGTCTCGGGCGCTTCTTGCTGCACCCAATGCGAGACGTTGGGCAGATAGCGCAAGGTCAGATCGCGGACGTACCGGTCGGTACCATACGTCGTCTCCTTACACAACGCGACGTCTTCTTCACCCCACACCATCAACGTCGGCACCCCGATCACCGGGACGCCGAGCTTCATCTGCTCGCGAATTCCGCCGCCGCGGAAGTTCGCGCGGTACCAATTGATCATCGCCGTCAGCGCGCCGGGCTGCGCCGCGTTCTCGCGGTACACGTTGAGCACGTCGCGCGGAAAACGTGCCTTGTCGATCGCGCTGCCGCGGATCAACCCCGCTATCGGCGCGGCGTGGTTGCGGCCCAACATCAGTTCCGGCAGCCAGGGAAGTTGAAAAAAACCGACGTACCGGGACTTCTTGCGCTGCGCCGGCAGATGCTTCGCAACGTCGCGAAAGATCATCGGGTGGGGAACGTTCATGATCACGAGCTTCTCGAGCGGGCGCGTTCCGCGGATCGCGAACCACCACGCGACGATCGCGCCCCAATCGTGCGCGATCAGCGTCACCGATGTGGCGCCGGACGCGTCGATCAGCGCGGCGACGTCGGCGAGCAAGTGCTTGAGCGAATACGCCATCATTTCACGCGGCCGGCTCGACTTGCCGTAGCCGCGCTGGTTCGGCGCCCATACGCGATAGCCGAGCTCCGCGAGCAGCGGGCCCTGCAAGCGCCACGAGTGCGCGTGCTCGGGGAAACCGTGCAGGCACAAGGCCAGGCGATCGCCCGAGCCCCACTCCTCGACCTCGAACTGCTGGCCGTTCGCAGCGACCGTTCTGGTGCCCATCGCGAGTTTGGTTCCGCGCCACACCCGGCGAGACCCGGAGTGCCTCGGGTCAGCCCGTCGGCTTCGGCGGCGGCTCCGCGCGGAAGGCCGGAAAGCCTTGCTTCAGCCGTAAACGCGCGCTGGTGCGCACCGAGAGCGGGGTGTACTTGCGGTTCACCGTGCGACAACGTACGGTAGAACGGCGTCCAAGCGCCGATCGGTGAAGCCGGCGACGTCGAGCAGCTCGTCGACCGAGGCGAAGGGGCCGTTCGCGGATCGGAACGCGACGATTCGCTCGGCCAAACCGGGCCCGATCCCCGGAATCGATGCGAGCGTCGACGGATCGGCGCGGTTGAGATCGATCAGCCCGCTCGGCGGAACCGACGCCGCGCGGGCTCGGCCCTTGCGCACTCGTCGATGCGGCCCGGCGAGCCGGCGGCCGTGGGCCCGCACCGGCGTCGCCCCGCGCGCCGTCACGACGATCTCGTCGCCATCGGCGACGTGGGCGGCCAGATTCACCGCCAAGCGGTCGGCGTCGGGGCGCAGTCCGCCGGCCTGCGCTACGGCGTCGCCGACACGGTCCCCCGGGCGCACCCGGTACACCCCGGGGCGGAGAACCTCGCCCGCGACGTAGACTAGCGCCGTCTCCGGCGTTCGGCGTCCAGCGCGCGCGGCGGGCGACGGCGTCGTCCAGCCGTCGGAGGCGGTCGCCGTGGCGCTCGGCGCGGCGGAGGGCCGGAACCAGAGGAACAAGCCGAGCGCGAGCGCTGCGCCGGCATACACGAGGAGTCGCACGCCGCTCCTTCACGCCGGAGGCTGCGCGCGGCAAGCCGCGCGGAGGGCCGGACCGCCGCCCCGACGCACCAACGCCGGATGCCCGACGAGAGGAGTTACGATTTCCGCGCGGTGGAGCGCGGCTGGCAAGAGCGCTGGGAACGTGAGGGGATCTACGTCGCCCACGACGACGATCCGCGCGAGAAGTACTACGTGCTCGAGATGCTGCCGTATCCGTCGGGCGATCTTCACGTCGGACACGCCAAGAACTACACGCTCGGCGACGCGATCGCGCGCCTGCAGCGGATGCGCGGCTTCAACGTCATGCACCCCATGGGCTGGGACGCCTTCGGGCTGCCGGCGGAGAACGCCGCGATCCAGCGCGGCATCGATCCCGAGACCTGGACCCGCTCGAACATCGAAAACATGCGCCGTCAGATCAAGCTGATGGGTACCGGGTACGACTGGACGCGCGAGTTCGCGACCTGCGATCCGGAGTATTACCAATGGAACCAGTGGTTCTTCGTGCGCATGTTCGAGCAGGGGCTGGCATACAAGCGCGAAGCGCCGGTGAACTGGTGCCCGGTCGACCAGACGGTGCTCGCCAACGAACAGGTCGAGGACGGGCGGTGCTGGCGCTGCGGCGCGGCCGTCGAGCGGCGCAACCTCGCGCAGTGGAACTTCAAGATCACCGACTACGTCGACCGGCTGCTGGGCGGCCTCGACCGCTTGACCGGCTGGCCCGAGCGCATTCGCACGATGCAGCGCAATTGGATCGGCCGCAGCGAGGGCGCGACGTTCTCGTTCGAGATCGAAAACCTCGATGCGAAGATCGACGTGTTCACCACGCGCGTCGACACGCTGTTCGGCGCGACGTTCGTCGCCGTCGCGCCGGAGCACCCGGTCGTCGCGCGCATCCTCGAACGCTTTCCGAAGGCTCGCAAGCGCGTCGAGGAATTCGCCGCCGGTTTGCGCAGCAAGAGCGAACTCGAGCGCACGCAGCTGATGGAGAAGACCGGCGTGCCGACCGGCGCGTACGCGATCAACCCGCTCTCGCGCGAACACATTCCGATCTGGGTGACCAACTACGTCCTGGCCGAGTACGGCACGGGCGCCGTGATGGGCGTTCCCGCGCACGACCAGCGTGACTTCGAGTTCGCCAAGAAGCACGCGCTGCCGATCGCGCAGGTGATCACGACGCTCGACGGCTCGCTGCACGCGCCGCTCGAAGCCGCCTACGAAGACGACGGCAAGCTGATGGCGTCGGGCGACTACACCGGGATGAAGTCCGCGGCCGCGCGGCGCGCAATCGCCCTGCGGCTCGAGGCGATGGGCCGCGGCAAGCTCACCGTGAACTATCGCATCCGGGACTGGCTGGTCTCACGCCAGCGCTATTGGGGAACGCCGATCCCGATCGTCTACTGTCCGGTGGACGGGATGGTCGGCGTGCCGGACGATCAGCTGCCGGTGCTGCTGCCGAAGGACGTGCAGTTCACCGGTCAGGGCTCGCCGCTGGCCAACGACGCGGCGTTCATGAACACGACGTGCCCGAGGTGCGGCGGTGCGGCGACCCGCGATCCCGATACGATGGACACGTTCGTCGACTCCTCGTGGTACTACGTGCGCTACCTCGACCCGCGCAACGCGAAGGCACCGTTCGACAAAGCCAAAGCATCGGCGTGGATGCCGGTCGATCAGTATATCGGCGGCGCCGAACACGCCGTGCTGCATTTGCTGTACGCGCGCTTCTTCTGCATGTTTCTGCACGACCAAGGCTATCTGGACGGCGACGATGACGAACCGTTCACGCGGCTGTTCAATCAGGGCACGCTGCTGTACGGCGGCGAGAAGATGTCGAAGTCGCGCGGCAACGTGGTGGGCATCGACGAGACGGTCGAGCGCTACGGCGTCGACGCGATGCGGCTGTTCTTGCTGAAGGCCGCGCCGCCGGAAGACGCGCTGGATTGGACGGACGAGGGAATCATCGGACGCGTCCGCTTCGTACAGCGCGTATGGCGCGCCGCCGAACCGCTCTGCGGCGTTGCGCGGAACGCGCCGCTCGACCGCCTGCCGGAGATGCGCGGCGACGCGCAGCGCGAACTCGTGCGCGCGCTGCACGTCGCGCTGGACTCGGGGCAAGGCGAGACCGCAACGCAACGCTTCCACTACAACGTCACGACGGCCAAACTCGACGAGCTGATCAACCTGCTGACCGCGACGCTGCGCCTGCCCGACGCCGCCAAGGACCCCGCGATCCGGTACGTCGTGCACGCGCTGCCGATCGTGCTGGCACCGTTTGCGCCGCACATCGCCGACGAACTCTGGTCGCGGATGGGCTACGAGCACAGCGTCCACCAGGAGCGCTGGATTCAACCCGATGCGGCCGCGCTCGCGGTCGACGAGATCACGCTGGTCGTTCAGGTCAACGGCAAAGTTCGGGCCAGGGTCGCGGCCGCACCGGGAATCAGCGAGGACGACGCGTTCGCCCTCGCGATGCGTGAGCCGAACGTTCTGGCCCAGCTCGAAGGCAAACAGGTCCGAAAGCGGATTTTCGTCCCGAACAAGTTGCTCAACGTCGTCGCTGCCTAGCCTCGCCCGCCGAAAAAGTACGGCGGCGGACCTTCCTTTAGACAAGTATTAGAGGAATAGCAAGCGGGCCGCGGCAAGTGTGCGCCCTCACGTCTTTCGAGGAGGTCTGCCTTGCGCTTGCATCGAGCAACTCTCTCACTCGGTCTGGCAGGCGGCATCGCCCTGACGGCTCTCCTCGCGGCCTGCGGCGGCGGCGGATCGTCGCCGCCGCCGACGGTTAGCGGGCCCACCGCGACACCCGTTCCGAGCGCGACGCCGACGCCGGCGCCCAGTTCCACGACGCTCCCGGTTCCGACGTCGGCCGGCACGCTTGCCTTGCCGACGTTGAGCGGCTTCGGCGTGACCTTCCAAATCGCGGCCGGTGCACCGTCGGGGACGACCATCACCGCGACCGAATCGCTCGGCGCGCCGGCGAACGCACCGGCGCCTTCGTCAGCGCGGCGCCGCGAGGCGATCGCGGGCGCGACTAATGTCTTCTACGTGACCGTGACGCTGTCGCAGACGGTCTTGGCGCAGATTTTCACCGGCGAGAACCTCGCGTTCCCGAGCACGCTTCCGGCGAGCGCGCAATACTTCGCCGAGGTCGACGACATCACGTCGGCGCCCGCGACGAAAATCGGCTCCTTCGGACCGGCGACGGTGGCGAGCCTGGTGGCAGCGTTCACCAACAACTGCCCCTGCGTGTCGCCGACCCTGACGGTCGGACACACGTACCTCTTCCAGTTCTACTACACAGCGAGCACCGCAACGTCGACACCGACCCCCACGCCGACAGCGACGGCCACGGCCACAGGCACTCCGACGACCACTGCGACACCGACAGCGACCCCGACCCCGACCCCGAGTTCGTCACCGAGCGTGAACCCGAACTACGTGTTCAACGGAACGACGACTTCGCAACCGTTCACGTCAACCGGCGGAACGATTTCGGTCGGACCCTATCAGAACGTCCAGCTCGACACGACCTGGGGCCAGAACACCGCGAGTTCCACCACGCTCACAGCGAGCCTCGCGAGCGGAAACGGCGACATCACGCCAAACACGTTCCCGCTCAACACCGCAAACGGGCACGTGGTGACCTACCTCGAGTTCACTGCCACGCCGGACACGTCGTTCACTCTAACACCGAAGGCGGTCTTCACGCTGACCTCTCCGGCGTCGTTCAACGGCGCCACTTGCTACCTCTACTCGCTCAATACTGGGAGTGGGTCGACCCCGACGTGGAGGCAAGCCATCGGCCCAGCCACGCCATCAGCGAGCACCGTGACGTTCCAGCCGGCATCACTGTCGCCGAACACGGTCGACGTCGGCAACCCGAGCAACGGCAACCAGGCGTACCTGTCCCTGGCCTGCCAATAGACGGGGCGCATCTTCGGCGCGGACGAGTTGGTCAATACAATTGCATGACCTACGAACTCCGCGCCGACGATGCGCTGATCGTCACCGATCCGCAGCATGACTTCCTGCCCGGCGGGGCGCTCGCGGTGGCCGAAGGTGAGCGGATCTTCGCGCCGCTGAACGCGCTCGCGCAGCGCTTCGCGCGGGTCTACGCGACGCGTGATTGGCACCCGGCGGATCATTCGTCGTTCGCGCAATACGGCGGCCCGTGGCCGGTGCACTGCGTCGCCGGCTCGCACGGCGCGCAGATCGACGCGCGACTCGAGCTCGCGAACGTCGATACGATCGTCGACAAGGGAACCGCGCGCGAGACCGACGGGTACAGCGCCTTCGCGTCGACCGGCCTCGCCGGCGACCTGCGCTCGCACGGCATCCGCCGCGTCTTCATCGGCGGTCTGGCGACTGACTACTGCGTGAAGGCGAGCGCGCTCGAAGCGCGCGCCGCCGGTTTCGAGGCGGTCGTGCTCGAGGACGCCTCGGCCGCCGTCAACGTCGACCCGAGCGACGAAGCGCGCGCTCTCGCCGAACTGCGCGACGCCGGCGTCCAGATCGCGAAGAGCACCGAACTGCGCGGAAACGCCCGTCCCGTACGGCGCTAGCGTCGTCGCGGTCGAGCCTCACGGGCTCGATCCGATCGCCGCGAACGAACGTCACGGCCGTCCCCGCGATCTGTTCTTCCTGTGGTTCGGCGCGAACGCGGAGACCGCGACGTTCGCCGTCGGCATCCTCACCGTCGCGCTCTATGGGACGTCGCTGCTCGGCGCGCTGCTCGGCATCGTCGCGGGCAACCTCTGCGCGTACGCGATCGTCGGGCTGCTTTCCCGCGCCGGCCCGCGTTACGGCTTGCCGCAAATGGTCGCCTCGCGGCTCGCGTTCGGCCGCGACGGCAACCTGCTTCCGGCGGTGCTCGCGTTTCTCGCCGGCGTCGGCTGGTTCGCGATCGACAGCGTCTTCGGCGCGCAAGCACTCGGCGCGCTCGCGCACGTTGCATATCCCGTAGCGCTGATCGTCGTCCTGTTCGCCCAAGTGCTGCTCGCGGTCTACGGACACAACGCGATCCATGCGTTCGAGCGCTCCGCCGGGATCGCGCTGGCGATCGGCTTCGTCACCATCGCCGTCGTCACGTTGCGCTCTGCGCATCTCAATGCACCGTTCGATCCGCACGCGCCGTTCGCGTCCGGCGGCGAAGCGGCCGGCATCATCTTCTCCGCCGCCCTCGCCTTCGCGTACGCCGTCGGTTGGGGACCGGCCGCGTCCGACTACGCACGTTATCTGCCGAGCGCGAGCGCGCCGCGCGCGGTGTCCGCGTGGGTCTTCCTCGGCGGCTTCGTGCCGTCGACGCTCCTGGAAATCCTCGGCGCTGCCGCAGCGACCGCGACGCGCACGCCGGGAATCGCCAGCGCAACGCCGGCCGAGACGATCGGCCTGCTCGCGCACGGCAACGGCGTCGTCGCGGCGATCGGTTTGGCAACGGTGCTGATCGGGACGCTCAGCGCGAACTGTCTGAACCTGTATTCGGGAGCGCTCGCGGCGCTGGTCGCCTGGGACGCCCGCGGGCGGATCGGCGTCGCTCTGGGCGCCGGCGCGACGTTGGCGGCGATAACTGCGGTCGTGCTGCTCGCCGCCCGCGCCCATGATCCAACCGCAACCTTCTCGCCGCTCGCCATCGCCCTGGCCGCGCTCGGCGTAGCGGCGCTAACGTTCGCGGCGGTCCGCTGGACGCTCGCTCGCTGGCAGAGCGCGGTCGCCGTCGGCGTGCTGGGCGGATCGCTCGCGTTCGCAAGTGCCGATCCCACCGCGACCGCGCACCTGTACGGAAATTTCCTGGGGCTGCTGACGACGTGGGCCGCACCTTGGGCCGGCGTGCTGCTCGCGCTCGGCGGCGAAGCGCGGCGCAGCGTCGAACCGCGCGCGCTCGCGGCCTGGCTCGCCGGAATCGCGCTCTCCGTGCCGTTCTGGCAACAGTCGTGGTACACGGGACCGCTCGCCGCCGCGCACCCGCAATGGGGCGACGTGAGCTATTTCGTCAGTTTCGCGGTCGCATTCGCGGTCGCAAAGGGAAGCAGTCGAACCGTCGCGCAGTCGCGACCATGACACTTCCCGTTCTTCGCACTGCGGTCGTCGCCGGGCTCGCCTTCGCGGCCGGCCTCGCCGTCGCACACGTCCAGCAGCCCGCCGGCGCCGCCGCCGCGCCGCTGCAACCGGCCGTCGTCGATCTGACGGCCATGCAGCCCTCGGATCTGCCGGCGCCCACGCCGGCCTCGCCAAAACTGCGCAGCAAGCTGCTCGCCATCGCCGACGGCGCGACCGTGCAGCTGCAGATCGGCACGGTCCTCAAGCATTTCCACGCCGACGCCAACGAGATCCAGATCGTGCTCGCCGGCAGCGGCACCGAATGGCTGGGCGACAAGCAGGTCGCGCTGCGGCCCGGCATCATGCTCGTCATTCCCGCCGGCACGCCGCATGCCGGCACCGTCGACCCGAACTTGAAGATCCTCGCGATCAAGACGCCGCCGCAAGCCGCGACGGACATCCACCCGGTGCCCTAACCGACGACGACGGGTTTTTCGCGATCGCGGAAGTATTCGTAGGTCGCGCGCATGCCGTCGACGAGAGAGACGTCGGCTTTCCAGCCGAGGTCTTTCTTCGCTTTGCCGGGGTTGAAGTACACTTCGCGCGCGTCGCCGGGACGGCGCGGCGCATGCGTGACCGGGGCTTCGAACCCGGTAACCTCGACCAGCGCGCGATAGATCTGGTTGACCGACGTCTTCTTGCCGGTGCCGATCGCGTAGATCTCGCCCGGACCCTTGGTCAGTGCGGCGACGTTCGCCCGCACGACGTCCCCGACGTAGACGTAGTCGCGCGTCTGCTCGCCGTCCCAGTCGATGCGGATGCCTTGCTGCTGCAGAAACTTGCCCAGGAAGATCGCGATGACGCCGGCTTCCCCGTTGGGATCCTGACGCGGACCGTACACGTTGCCGTAGCGCAGCGCGGTGTAGTCCAGACCGTGCTCGGATTGAAAGAACCGCAAGTAGTGCTCGGTGACCATCTTCGTGATGCCGTACGGCGAAACCGGACGCTGCGGCGCCCGCTCATCGACCGGCATCGCGTCGACGTCGCCGTAGGTCGCCGCGCTCGACGCGAAGATCACTTTGCGCGTGCCCGCCTTCACCGCGGCCTCCAGCACGTTGAGCATGCCGATCACGTTGACGTTCGCGTCCAGCTTCGGATCGCGCGCGCCGATCGCCACCGAATGCTGCGCGGCGTGATGGCACACGATCTCCGGCTTGAACTCGTTGAAGATGCGCACGATCCCGTCGTCACGGATGTCCATGTGAACGAAGCTCACGCCGTCGGGGATGTTCTCGCGTCGTCCTCCGCCGTGCGACCAAAGGCTGTCGACGACCACGACGTCGTGCCCTTCGGCCAGAAATCCGTCGACGATGTGCGACCCGATGAACCCGGCTCCCCCGGTGACGACGATACGCATGCGGCCCGTTGGGTTCGGCCTCCCCGGGTACTCTCCCGCGCCGGGCGCCGCTTGCATGCACGCATGTGATCGTTAAGGTTTCGTTGTGAATCGGGTAGGAGGGGGCGTCACCGCCCCCGTCCTCCCACACCACCGGACGTGC
>CALEYW010000076.1 GCA_937927945.1 uncultured candidate division WPS-2 bacterium
GCCGCCGCGCGAGGCGGCGATCAGCAGCCGTCCGGTGCACGCCGAGCCCCGCGGCGCGCTTCGCAGTGCAGCATCAGCGCGCACATTCCGAGAACTTCCGGTTCGGAGGGTGCGAGCTGGTGGAGCAAACGCCCGAGTTCCGTCGCCTCGGCGGCGAGGCCCTTGCGCCGCGGATCGTGAGTCGCTGGCCCATCGTCGACGGCTTCACCAGGAAAGGGGACGCGATCGGCGCCGCATCGAGCCCGAGGACCGTCTGCAGCATCAGCGGCGTGCGCGCCGCCGCGTCGATCGCCGGGCCCGCGCAGACGAACAGCAGCTCGAGCCACTCGTCCGGAAACCCCGGCTCGAGCGTCGCAAGCGCGTGGCCTTCCTCGGCCGCGGCGAGCAAGGCCGGTGCCGCATCGGCGTGCACGCGGGCGTGCCGCGCGACGTCGATCAGCCGCCTGCGCGCCGTCGTGAGAAGCCACGCCTCGGGTTTGTCCGGCACGCCGGCAGGGGCGATTCGACGCCGCACTATTCTTCGCCGTCGTAATAGTCGAGCGGGGCGGACCGGATGTTTGCCGTGTCGGGCGAGCGGACCCTCCATTTGCCGCTGTCGGGGAAGTGGGCCGACTCACCGATCGGGTTGTCGGCAACGACGTACATGACGAGATCCGCGGAACCGTCGTTGGTGAACGCATGCGGTTCGCCCGGCCGGAAGATGAACGCGTCACCCGCTACGATCGCGGTCGTGCCGCCGGCGTGCCGCGCGATTCCCGAACCGGAGACGACGTGATAGAACTCCCATTGCGCGCTGTGGGAATGATACGGATACGGCGTCGCCCCCGGCGGGATGCGGGCCACTTCCACGTCGAACGGATGGCGCTCGTTCAGATCGAGCGATTGCGGCTGCCGTCCGAGCGCCTCGGAGATCTGCTTTCCGGCGCCGCGGAACCTTCCGCGCGGCGAAGACCAGGTCAATTCCTCGAGCTCGTCGGTGTTGATCTTGCGCATGGATCGCCGGTTTCGGCTGCGCTCCGGCGTACGCCTAGCCCGCGATGAAGTGCCAGCCCATGTGGATGCGCAAGCGCTCGCCGAACCAGTCGGAGAGGGCGACGAGTCCCCACGTCACCAGGACGTACGCGAGCATCTCCTTGTAGAAGAACAACTGCTGCGCTTCGAAGAGTGCCTGCCCGATGCCGCCGGCGCCGATCAAACCGACGACCGTTGCGGCGCGGACATTCCACTCCAAGCGAAAGAGCGTGTGCACGACGTTGGGACCGAGCGCGAGCGGGATGAACCCGAACGCCGCGATCGCGAGCGGTCGCGCGCCGGTCGCTGCGAGCGAGGCGATCGGCGCGGCGGGCACGTTCTCGAACGTCTCGGCGTAGAGCTTGCCGAGCACGCCGGCGGAGTGGAGGCCCAGCGCGATCGCACCGCTGAGCGGGCCGATTCCGGCGCTCACCACAAGAATCAGGCCGAAGACGATTTCGGGGATCGAGCGCGCGACGTCGAGAACGCGGCGGACCACGAGCACGACGGGGAGCGGGGCGAGCCCCCGTGCGGCGATCAGCGAGATCGGAGCGGCGAGCACGGCGCCGATCAACGTGCCGCCGAGCGCGATCAGAAGCGTCTGCGCGATCAGGAGCGGCAGCGAGGCGATCTGCGTGGCGCGCAGCTGCGGCGGGAACATTCCGGCGAACGTGTGCAGGGCGTGCCGGAACGCGAAGATCTGCGGCCAATCGAACCACAGCGCGATCGCTGCGGCCGGGACGAGGATCAGCGCGAGCCGCGGATCGCGGCGGACCAGCATGCCCAAGCCGTCGACGCCGGCGACGAGCGCCACCAGCACGATCACCAGCGTCAGCGCGCGGTGATAATCGAGCGCGTTCAGCGCGCCGATCAATTCGGTGCCGATGCCGCCGCCGCCGACGGCGCCGACGATGATCGACGCCCGCATCGCGCACTCGAACGCGAAGGTCCCGAACGTCAAGATGTCCGGCAGCGTGAGCGGAATGAGCCCGAACGCGGCGAGCGAGATCCGCGAGGCCCCGGTCGCGCGTAGAGCTTCGAGCGGCGCGGCGTCGGCGGCCAGGAACAGGCTTCCGTAGACGCGCCCGATCATGGCGGTATAGAACAGCGCGAGCGCCGCGACGCCGGCGCCGGGGCCGAGTCCGACCAGCACGACGGCGAGGATCGCGAGGGTCAGGTCGGGGATCGCCCGCAGCGACGCCAGCACCGTGCCGAGGAGCCGATGCCCGGGCGCTCGCGTTCCGATGACGACGGCGAGCGGGATACCGGCCGCGAACGCGACGAGCATTCCCGCAGCCGCCATGCCGATCGTTTGCGCGACCGGAACGGTAAGCGCGCGAAGGTACGCGGGCGAGAGGTCGGGCGGAAAAACCGCGGAGCTCATGCGATGCGTCCGCCGTCGAGGGCGACGACCCGATCGAAATTCCGCCGGGCGACGTCGGGCTGGTGGAGCGAGCAGATCAGGGCGATGTTCCGGCTGCGCGCGACGCTGCAGAGCAGCGCGACGATCTGCTCGCCGAGCTGGGGATCGACGGACGCGATCGGCTCGTCGGCGAGGATCGCCGTCGGCTTCTGCACGAGGGCGCGGGCGATCGCCACCCGCTGCTGCTGTCCGCCGGAGAGGTCGCTCGTGCGTTCGCGCAGCTTCTCGGCGATGCCGACGCCGCCGAGCGCCTCGCGCGCTTCGGCGATCTCGGCGCTCGTCGGCGCGATCAAGAACCGCAGCGCGCGCAGCGTGCTCCAGCGTCCGAGCGCGCCGGCCATGACGTTTTGGTACACCAGCAGCCGGTCGACCAGGTCGTGCTGCTGCGCGATCACGGCGAGCTGCGTGCGCATGCGCCGCAGCGCGCCGCCGCGCAGCGTCGAGATGTCGACGCCGTCGACGCGAATCGTCCCCGCCACGATCGGAACGGAGCCGTTGATCGACCGCAGGAGCGTCGTCTTTCCGCCGCCGCTGGGGCCGACGATCGCGACACACTCGCCGGCGCCGACCTGGAGCGTTACGTCATCGAGCGCGGGCGGCGCGCCGGGTCCATAGACGACGCGAACGCCGCGAAGCTCGAGCATCGATCAGAGCAGTTTGAGTTTCGTCGCGATTCCCCGCAGCGTGTCGTATTCGGCGTCGTTCGCACGCACGAACGCCGTCCCCCGGAGAATCTCCAGGATCGGCGCGTTCGCGGGGGCACGGAGCGAGAGGAACGCGTCGGCGAACGCGGCGCGATCCGCCGGCGCCGTCTCTTTGCGCGCGACCCACACGTAGTCGAGAAACGGCGGCGTGGTGAAGAATACGCGCACCTTCGTCTTGTCGATCTGGCCGCCGTCGATCATCGCGCGATAGACGCTTTCGTCGATCGCGCCCGCATCGCCGGCGCCGGCTTCGATCGCCTTCGCGGTCGCGGGGTGATTGCCCGAATAGCGAAACGTCAGGTCTTTGTCGGGATCGAGCCCGGCCTGCGTCATCGCGTAGTACGGCATCAGGTGCCCGCTGGTCGAGTTGATGTCGCCGAAGACGAACTTCTTGCCGCGCAGGTCCTTGAGTCCTTGAATCGCGCTGCCCGTTTGCGTGATGAACAGCGAGTGGAATTCGCGGTCGCTCGTGCGCTGAACCAGCGGGATGACGCCGTAGAGCGCGTGGGCCTTGGCGTACGTCAGCCCGCCGAGATAGGCGAAATCCAGCGACCCGTTGCCGAGCGCTTCGACGGTCGCGTTGTAGTTCGTCGGGATGACGAGTTCGACGTCGCGACCGAGCTTCGCGGCGAGGTAGTCCCGCAGCGGCTTCTTCTGCTCGATGGAAACTTGCGTCGCTCCGGCGTCGGGAATCATCCCGACGCGCGCCGCCGCCGCGGCTCGCGCCGCGCGCGGAAGCGCGCTCAGCGCGAGAAGTGCCGTTGCGGCGGTGAGGGCGGTTCGTCGCGATACGGGTTGCGAGCTCATGGGCACTTCTTTTCGGTGCCGCTCGCGACACCTACCGCAGGGGCGCGACGCCGTTCACGGCCGCGGGCTCGGCTTTGCCGAAACGATCGGCGACGCGACCGGCAGCGCGGGCGATGCGATCGGCAGCGCAGGCGATGCGATCGGCGAGGGCACCGGACTATCGGGAGACGGCGCGACCGGCGACGCCGTCGGCATTGGCGTCGGCGACGGGCTCGGCGTCGGCGGCAGGACGCACCCGGGCGTTTCGATCTGCAGCTTCAGTCCCTTCCCGATCACTACGGGTGACGGCTGCGGTGTCGGCGTGGGCGTCGCGGTCGGCTCGGGAGTCGGTGTCGCGGTGGGCTCCGGCGTCGGTGTCGCCCTCGATCGACCCCTCCCACGCGGCGCCTCGGTCACGGCGACCGCGGCCTCCGGCGTGACGGCGACGGTCGGCTCCGGCGTCGGCGTCGCGCACGGCAACGCATCGGCGTAGTAGTGCTCGGTGAAGCCGATCGCGATGTCCTTCTTGATCACCTTACCGAAATACGACGTCGGAAAAACTGCGGCAATCCGGTTCATGTAGGTCCAGGCTCGTTCCTGATTAGGCTTCAGCCAAATCTTCTCCTGAGCGCGGATTGCCAGATAATACGAACGCGCGAGCTGCGGATCGCGCGGAAAAAGGCGCCCCCACTGCTGCAGCGCGTCGTCCGCGAACTCGACCTTGTTGACGATGGACGCATTGGTCGTGTGATCGCCCGACGTGATCGCCGCATCGCGAAACGTGTTGTTGATGCCGAGGTAACTCATCTTCATCCGGCCGAAATACCGATCGGCGGGAGCGGAGTTGTTGTATTTGACGAGCTGCTCGCGCTGATACTTCGAGAGCGGTGCCGACGATTTCGCCGCTGGTGACGGAGCCCGAGGGGTCCGGCTCGGCGCAGCCGCCGCGATGACGGTTGCGAAGCTCAGCAAAACGGCGAAGATGACGTTCACGGAAGGCTGTTTTTCACAGACCTCGCGCCTATCCATTCCGGGACAAGCGTGACACGGGTCATCCGATCGGGCAAAGGTCGCAAAGGGTACTATCGAACAAATGCGGTTTTCCCTCGGGGTCAACTATTGGCCGCGGAGCAGCGCGATGGCGATGTGGCAGCGTTTCGACGCCGGCGAGATTCGCGAGGACTTCGCGCGGATCGCGGGCCTCGGACTCGACACCGTCCGGTTCTTCCTGCGCTGGGACGATTTTCAGCCTGCGCCGGATCGCCTCGACCCCGTGATGCTCGATCGCCTCGAGACCGTCGTCACGCTTGCCGCCGGCGCCGGCCTGCGCTCGGTGCCGACGCTGTTCTGCGGGCACATGAGCGGCGTCAATTGGCTGGCGACCTGGTCGCTCGATCGCACCGCGCGCCACCCCCGCTTTCGCACCGTCACCCCGGACGGCGAGTCGCCGTTCGGCGTCGGCGATCTCTACGGAGGCCGGCTGCTCGACGCGCAGCTTCTCTTCGCCCGCGCCGTCGCCGAACGTTTGCGCGGGCATCCGGCCCTCGCGGCTTGGGACATCGGCCACGCGTTCACCAACGTGCGCGAGCCATCGTCCCTCCGCGTCGTCTCGGGCGAACACGCGACCGAGCCGGCAGCCGAACGCGACGTGGCCGACTGGAGCCGCCGGCTCACCGACGTGCTCGCAGAGATCTCGACGATCCCGGCGACGGCGGGAACGCACTCAGGCGACCTCACCAGCGACCGCCACATCCGGCTCGGTTCGCTCTGCGCGCCGTTTGCCTTCGCTTCGATGCAGGGCCGCACCGTGGAGGTCGCCTTCGCGCGCAGCCGGCTCGACCCGGAAGTCGTCCCGTTTCTGGCGATGCTCGCAGCATCGTTCTCCTACAAGCCCGTGACCGTGACGGGCTTCGGGAATCCCACCTGTCCGTTCGACAAATTCTCGGCGTTCGAACGTTTCGCCGCGCACGGCGAACCGCCGAACATGACGATCTCCCCCGACGATACGGCGTTCGCGATCTACCCCTGTCTGACCGAGCACGAGCTCGCCGCATATTGCACGAACGTTCTCGATCGGCTCCACGCCGACGGCAGGCTCGGCGCGTACTGGTGGTGCTGGGCCGACTACGGCGACGACTTGGCCGCGCAGCCGCCCTTCGATCGCGCACCGCACGAGCGAACCTTCGGGATCATTCGGAGTGACGGCAGCGAAAAGCCGGTCGCGGCGGCGCTCAGCGCGTTCGCCCGCCTGCAGCGCACCGTGACGAAGGCGAACGACATGCCGATGATTTCGAGCACCTACTACTACCGCACGCTGCCCGTCAGCGCCAAAACGCTCTTCGACGCCTTTCTCGGCTTCGTGAGCGAGCGCCGCAACGCAAAGGCGCTATGATACGATGCGCACATGACGTACGAACTGCACATGAGCAACGGTGAAATCTACCTCGCCGACGACGCGTCCTACGCGATCGTTCGCGACTATCAGGACGGCAAGCCGTCGTCGTCGCGTCACGTGCCGGTGCGCCTGCCCGCCGGGACGGTGCCTCGCGACCCGCGGGGATGCACGATCCATCTCGGGCAGATCGTCGCCGTGATCGGCCCGATCGCGGAGTCCTGAGGATGCTCGTCTCCGTCCACGGTCACCGCCTGCACTACGACCTCTTGGGTTCGGACGATGCGCCCCTCGTCTGCTTCGCGCATTCGCTGGCTTCGGACGGCGGAATGTGGGCGGAGCAGGTTGGGGTCACGCTGGACGCCGGCTTTCGCGTGCTGCGCGTCGACATCCGTGGACACGGCGGCAGCGAGGCGATCCCCGGACCCTATACGATGGACGCTCTCGCCGACGACTTCGCTGCGCTCCTCGACATCGGCAAGTTCGAACGCACGCACTTCGTCGGTCTTTCGATCGGTGCGATGATCGGAGAGACGCTCGCGATTCGCTACGGCGCGAAGCTCGCGTCGATGCTGCTTTGTGACACGCAGCCGTCGGCGCCCGCCACCGCCCGCGCGGGATGGTCGGCGCCGCTCGCGATGATACGGCAGTCCAACTCGCTCACGCCGGTCCGCGGCGGGATGATGCGCGCTTGGCTGAGCGACGCGTTCAAAGCGCGCAATCCCGCGCGGTGGGCGCAGATCGAGAGCACGCTCCTGGCCACGACCCCGGCCGGTTTCGAAGGCTGCGTCGAAGCGATGTCGGATTTCGACGTGACCGCGGACCTGCCGTCGGTGCGCATTCCGACGCTCGTGGTCTGCGGCGCTGCCGATCCGATGACGCCGCCGTCCGAGAACCGGCGGCTCGCCGCGCTGATTCCCGGCGCGCGCTACGAAGAAATTCCGGACGCCCGCCATTTCGCCAACGTCGAGCAGCCCGAGACGTTCAACCGTATCCTGGCTGAATGGTTGAACGAGCAGCGCGCTTCGACGAGCTTGGGGGGCTAGCGGCTGCGCACGATCAGCAGCGCTCCGAGCAGACAGAGCGCGATGATGCCGAGGCCCGCAGCGGCAGGCGAGACGACGAATCCCAGCATCACCGCGGTCAGCGCGACGCCGATCCAGAACGGCGCCGGTGAGTGCGTGATGTACGTTCCGACGTGCTCGCCGGCGGCTTCGGCCATCGTCGCATCCTCCTTGTCCGCGTACAGGTCGGCGTCGCGCTCGGCGAAGACCATGTAGCAGACGACCACCGTCAGGGCCGCCGTCATTGCGCCAAGCAGCGTCGTACCGGCCGGCTCGTGCGCGACGAACCAATAGACCAGGGCGATCGTCCCGGTGAAGAGCGCCGCGGAGGCGAACAGCAGGAGTCCCGTCTTCACGAGGCCTTCGCTTTTTTCGGATGCTCGACGTCCCAGAGCGGGCGCGCCGAGCGAATCGGGGGCAGCCGGTGGAAGTTGTGCTCCGGCGGCGGCGAGCTCGTCGCCCATTCCAGCGTGTAGCCGTGCCACGGGTTGTCGCCGGCCGGCTCGCGCCGGCGCGCCGATACGACGACGTTCGCAACGAACGCGACGGCGGCGACGAGCATGAGGTACGCTCCGGCGGTCGCGATCGCGTTGAGCAGCGGCAACGCGCCGGCGTTCGCATACGTGTAGATGCGGCGCGGCATCCCGAAGACGCCCATGAAGAACATCGGCAAGAACGTCAGGTTGAAGCCGGCGAGCGTGAGCCAGAAGTTGATCTTCCCGAGCCGCTCGTCGAGCCGCCAGCCGAACACCTTCGGCCACCAATAGTAGATGGCCGCGAACAGCGCGAAGAAACTTCCGCCGCCGATCGTGTAGTGGAAGTGCGCGACGACGAAATACGAGTCTTGTGCGTGGAAGTCGAGCGGCGGCGAAGCGACCATCACACCCGTGACGCCGCCCAGGAGGAAGTTCATCAGGAACCCGAGCGCGTAGAGCATCGCGGCGGTATAGCGGATGGAACCGCCCCACATCGTGCAGATCCAGTTGAAGAACTTGATGCCCGTCGGCACCGCGATCAGGAACGAGACGAAGCTGAAGAACGGGTTGTTGACGGCGCCGGTCGTGAACATGTGGTGCGCCCAAACGCCCATCGAGAGACCGGCGATCGCGAACGCGGAGAGCACCATCCCCGTGTAGCCGAACAGCGGACGCCCGGTGAACGTGGAGATCACTTCGCTGACGACGCCGAAATACGGCAGGATCAGGACGTAGACCTCAGGGTGTCCGAAGAACCAGAACAGGTGCTGGTAGAGGATCGGACTTCCGCCGAACGCGGGGTCGAAGACGTGCCCGCCCAGCCGCCGGTCGACGAACAGCAGCAGCAGCGTCGCCGTCAGCGACGGAAACGCCATGAAGATCAGCAGCGACGTCGCGACCATCTCCCAGGTGAAGATCGGGATGCGCCACATCGTCATCCCGGGCGCGCGGAAGATGAACGTGGTCGTCACGAAGTTCAGCGCCGTCATGATCGAGGCCACCGACACCATCGCCACGCCGACGATCCAGAAGTCCTGACCCAAGCCCGTCGAGATCGTGATCTCGGAGAGCGGCGCGTAGGCGGTCCAGCCGGCCGAGGCCGCGCCTTCGTTCGTCGCGGCACCGGCGAAGACGACCAGGCCGCCGAAGAGGAACATCCAGTACGAGGTGGCGTTGAGCCGCGGGAACGCCATGTCGGGCGCGCCGATCTGCAGCGGGATCACGTAGTTCGCCAATCCCAGCGCGAACGGCGCGATGACCAGAAAGATCATTGCCGTGCCGTGCAGCGTGAAGATCTGGTTGTATGCGTGCGAGTCCAGCACCGTGCCGTCGGGGCGGGCGAGCTGGGTGCGAATTGCCATCGCGAGCAGGCCGGCCACGGCCATGAACAGCAGCGTCGTCGCCATGTAGAGCACGCCGATCCGCTTGTGGTCGGTCGTCGTGATCCACGAAAGGATGTCGTGGCGTTCGGGTGCGGTGACCCGCACGGCCTCCGCGGCGCTCACTGCGTCGCCTCGTACTTGCGCCAGCGCTCGTACGCGGCCGGCGCGACGACCCGCACGCGGAACGTCATCAGCGCGTGGTTCAGCCCGCAGAACTCGCCGCATCGGCCCAGAAACGTGCCCTCCTTCGAAGGCGTCAGGTCGAAGGCGCTGACTTGCCCCGGAACGGCATCGCGCTTGAAGAGCATGTCGGGAATCCAAAACGAGTGCACGACGTCGCTCGAGGTCACCCGGATCGATGCGACCTCTCCGATCGGCAGGACCATCTCCGGCGGATTCGCGGCGGTGCCGCGCACCGTCGGACCGTCTCGATACGCGAACGTCCAGCCCCACCGATAGCCGTCGACGGCGATCTCGACGGGCGGCGCCGCCGCGAGCGCTTCGACGTCGGTTTCGATGTGCGCGGTGAGGACGAACAGCGCGATCACCAGCAGCAACGGCGCGACGGTCCACGCGACTTCCAGCGGCGTGTTCGTATCCTTCTGCGAGCGCGGTTCGGCATTGCGCTCCGTCTGCCGAAATCGCACCGCGGCGTAGAGGATCAGTCCCCAGACGAGCAGTGCGACGGCGAGCGCGCCGTACGCGAAGATCCGCCAGTCCTCGGCCAATGCTGCAGCCTGCGTACTGCCGATCGCAGGCCAGGTCGGTGCGTGCACGCGCTCATGCTACCCGGTTTGCGGCACCCTGACGCGGGTAGGCTAGCGGCATGCGATCCGTCGCGATCCGGGCGCACCCGCTGGTGTTCGGAACCGTCGTTTTCCTCGCCTCGGAGTCGATGCTCTTCGCGGCGCTGCTCGCCGCGTATTTCTACCTGCGCGGCGCGACGGCGTCGTGGCCGCCGCGCGGGACCGAACTCCACGTCGCGGGAATGGCCGTCGGCACCGCGCTGCTCGCGCTCGGCAGCGTCACGATGGCGATCGCGCAGGTCGCGGCGACGCGGCGCGGACGCGCGCTCGCCCGCGCCATGCTCGCCGTCACGATCGCCGCCGCACTCGGATTTCTCTCCCTCGAGCTGCACGACTGGAACACGGCGAATTTCCACATCGCGGACAGCGCGTACGCGACGGTGTACTACGTCCTGACGGGAACGCACTTCGCGCACGTCCTGGCGGGCGTCGCGCTGCTCGCCGCCGTTGCGATCTTCCTGCGTGAGCCGGCGTTCACGCGCGAGCATCACGCCGGCGTCGAGGCCGTCGCCTACTACTGGCACTTCGTGTTCGTGGTCTGGCTCGCGCTCTACGCGACGATCTTTCTGCTCAAATGAAGGTCGCGCTGTTTCTCGCGCTGACGATTCTCGGTGCGCTCGGCGCGACCGCTGCCGCCGCGACGGGGGCGCCGCCCGGCCTGCTCGCCGGAGCGGCGACGCTGGCGTTCCTCGGCTTGGCCTCGGCCGCTGGGGCCACGGCCGTCGCGCTGCATGCGCCGGACGATCTGCACGAACCGCGCAGGGCACGCGGTCCGACGCTCCCCTCGCCGGTCCCCGATGACGGCGTCACGCGGCGCGTCTTCGGCCGGATGTGGTTCGCCGCGTTCGGCGCGTTCGGCGTGTTGGGCTTGGTGCCGCTGATCTCGCTCGCGCGCAGGCCCGGACGGCGGGTGCTCACCGGCTGGCGCGCCGGACTGCGCCTGGTCGACGAGAACAATCAGCCGATCCGCTCCGACCGGTTGGCCGCCGGCGGGATCGAAACGGTGTTCCCGCAGGACGGCGTCAACCTCCCCGAAGCACCGACGGTCTTGATCCGCATCCCGCGCGAGCTCGTGACGGGCGCCGTGCCCGGTGACCGCGCTGCCGCGGCGGGCTACGTCGCGTTCTCCAAGATCTGCACGCACGCGGGTTGTCCCGTCGCGCTCTATCGCCGGCAAGCGCACGAACTCTACTGTCCGTGTCATCAGTCGCGCTTCGACGTTCTCAACGGCGCGAAGAACATCTCGGGGCCGGCTCCACGGCCGCTTCCGCGGCTCGCGATCGACGTCGATGCGCAGGGCTATCTGGTGGCGCGCGGCGATTTCGACGCGCCCGTCGGCCCCGACGATTGGGACCGCGTGCGGTGATCGTCCGCAGAGTCGCCGGTTGGCTCGACGACCGGCTGGGCACCAACGCCGCCGTCCGCTATCTCCTCGAGAAGATCTATCCCGACCACTGGTCGTTCTATCTCGGCGAATTCGCGCTGTACTTTTTCGTCGCGCTCGTCGCCACCGGGATCTGGCTGACGTTCGCGTTCGACGCCGCCGGCTCCAACGCGTATGCCTCGACGCTCGCGCTCGCCGATCGTTCCCACCCGATCGGATACGTCATCCGCCAAGTTCACCATTGGTCCGCGGTCTGCTTCGTCGCGGCGATCTTGGTGCACATGGGTCGCATCTTCTTCACCGGCGCGTTTCGCCGTCCGCGCGAGCTCAACTGGATGATCGGCCTGACGATGCTCGCGCTGGCGTCGTTCACCGGTTTCACCGGTTACTCGCTGCCGAACGACAGCCTCTCAGGGACGGGACTGCGGATCGCCGACAGCGTCGCACTCTCCATTCCGCTGGTCGGCCGCTGGGCGGCGGCGGTCCTCAACGGCGACGACGTGTTCCCGGGCCGGCTGCTCGCCACGCACCTGTACACCCTGCACGTCTATTATCTGCCGGTCGCCATCGGCGCACTGCTGAGCCTGCACCTGGGCATGCTGATCTATCAGAAGCACACGCAGTTCACGCGCGACCCGCGCAGCGTCGTCGGGCGGCGTTTCTGGCCGGACTACGCGCTGCGGACCGTCGCGGTCCTCGGAGCGACGATGGCGGTGCTGACGCTACTCGCCGCGCTCGTCGAGATCAACCCGATCGAATTGTACGGACCGTATCATCCGTGGACCGCCACCAACGGCGCGGTGCCCGACTGGTACACCGCCTTCCTGGAAGGTGCGTTGCGCCTGGGTCCCGCGACCGAACTTCGCATCTTCGGTCATCCGATCGCGCCGGTCTTCTGGCCGGGGCTCGTGCTTCCGCTGCTGACCTTCGGGTTTCTGCTGGTGTGGCCGTTCGTCGAGCCGCGGATCACCGGCGACCGCGCGGCGCACGACGTTCTCGACACCCCGACGCAGGCGCCGCTGCGGCTGGGCGTCGGCGCGGCGCTGATCTTCGACGGGATTTTGCTGACGCTCGCGGCCGCCGACGATCAGACCGCCACGGCGCTGCACGTGCGGCTCGAAGCGCTGGTGTGGGCCTATCGCATCCTGCTCTTCGCGGGGCCTGTGGCGGTCGGACTGATCGCCGCCCGCATCGGCCGGGAGATGCGCGCGCGCATCGTCGAGAGCGCCGTCTATCCGAGCGACGCGACGACCCTGGTGCGCAACGCCGACGGCGGATTCGACGAAGAGGAGCCGCAGCCGGCATGATGCTCGCAGCGCTGCTCGCGCTCGGCGCGGGCTCGTACGGCTACGGTTGGGCGCGCGTCTTTCGGCTGCACCGCCCGTTTCCGCGCTTTGCGCCGCTCGCCTACGGCGCGGGACTCGCCGCGACGGCCGCGGTGCTGTACGGGCCGGTCGACGTCCTCGCGGCAGCATCGCTGAGCTGGCACATGGTGCAGCACCTCGTGCTGATCACGATCGCCGCACCGCTCCTGCTGTTCGGCGCGCCCGTGCGCTTGGCGCTCGCGGCGCTGCCGGCGCGCACCGCGATCCCGCTGGCGCGCGCGCTCAACAGCACGCCGATGCGGTTCCTCGGACATCCGCTGTTCGGACTCGCGGCGCTGACCGCGGTCCTCTACGGAACGCACTTTTCTCCGCTGTACGAGCGCGCGCTCGAAAACGAGTCGGTGCACGCGTGGGAGCACGCGCTGTATCTGGTGACCGCGCTGGTCTACTGGACGCCGATCTTCGCGATCGCTCCCGCCCCGCACGCGCCCTCGCATCCGCTGCGCATTTTGGCGCTCTTCCTGAGCCTGCCGGTGAGCGCGTTTCTGGGCTTCGCGTTCTATGTGACGAAGCGCGTCCTCTACGCGCACTACGCGGGGCGGCCCGATGCGCTCGCGGATCAGATGAACGCGGGCGCGGTGATGTGGCTCAGCGCCGGAACACCGGTGCTGCTGGCGCTGCTCTGGTGCGTCGCCGATTGGGGCGCGCGCGAGCGGCGGCTCGGCGCGGCGTTCGATCTCTCGGAAGACTCGCGCTGAGATGCTCGCGCTGATCGTACCGCTGCTGCTCGCCGCTGCGACGTCTTCTCCGGCTTCGCGCGGCGCCGCGCTCTACGCGACGCACTGCGCGTCTTGTCATGGTGCCCAGCGGTGGGGGACCGCCGACGGACCGTCGCTGCGCGGCGTGGGTTCGGCGAGCGTCGACTTCTACCTCACCACCGGCCGGATGCCGGCCGCGGTGCCGTGGCTGGAGATCGGTCACCGCGACGAACGCCAAGGCCAGCAGCTCCCACCGGCCGACATCCGCGCGATCGAGGCCTATCTCGCGCCGACCGTCGCCGGCGGTCAGCCGATCCCGCTGGTTCTCGCGGGCGACCTCGAGCACGGACGCGCTGTGTACGCCCTCAACTGCGAGCATTGCCATTCGGCGAACGGCGACGGCGGCGCGATCGGCGAATTCGCATGGGCGCCCGACTTGCACCACGCACCGATCACCGTCGTCGCGGACGCGATCCGCGTCGGCCCGGGCGAGATGCCGCGATTCAGCGAGCCGCAGCTCAGCCAAGACGAACTCGACGACGTCGCCTCGTACGTGATCGGCATGCGGACAGCGCGGCCGCCGCGCGGCGTCCCGCCGTTTCGCTCGAGCGGACCGGTCCCCGAGGGCGCGATCGGCTATCTCGCCATCATCGTTTTGACGGCGTTCGTGTTCACGTTCTGGCGCGCCGGCGCGCCGCCTCGCGATCGCGAGGAATCCGTGCGGCGCGATGCTGGAGGACCGGCGTGATCGCGCGCGTATACCCGCGGCGCTTTAGAGTCCCTTCGTCCCGAGCCATCGATCAGGAATTGCGCGATCCGATTGGAGAACGTCGGACGTTTCGGGAACGGTCACTTTGATGACCATCGAGAAGAACAGCGATCAGATTGCGTTTCGTTCTTCGAACGGCAAGGACGCGCGCGTCGCATACTTTGCGCTTGTACGTTTACTCGCCTATCACGCGGCAGTACGTCGAGCGGTGATTCGCCCTAGGTACGGCGCCGTGCGGCTCGCCGTTACGCGCGCGACGTCCGCGGGCGGGCCGGACGCGATCACTCGGCCGCCTTCGTCGCCGGCGCCCGGCCCGATGTCGATCACCCAATCGCTTCCCGCGACGACCCGCATGTCGTGCTCCACCACGATCACCGTGTTGCCGGCGTCGACGAGCTGCGCCATGAGCTTCTCGACGTCGGCCGGATGGATCCCCGTCGTCGGCTCGTCGAGGACGTAGAGCGTCAGCTCGGTCGCGAGCTTGATCCGCTGCGCCTCGCCGCCCGAGAGTTCGGTCGCGGGCTGACCGAGCCGCAGATAGCCGAGGCCGACTTCGCGCAAGACCCTGAGCGAGCGACACACGTGCGGCTCATCCGCAAAAAAGTCCCACGCAGCATCCACCGTCAGCGCGAGCACGTCGGCGATGCTCTTCTCGCGATATTTGATCTTCAGTGTCTCCGCGTTGTAGCGCGATCCGTGACAGGTCGGACACGGCGCGTAGACGCTGGGGAGAAACAGCAGCTCGACCATCACGAAGCCCTCGCCCTCGCACTTCGGGCAGCGGCCTTTCGCGACATTGAACGAGAAGCGCCCGGCGTCGAAATGCCGCGCGCGCGCCTGCTTCGTCGCGGCGAACAGCTTGGGCGCCGTGCGTACGGCGAGACGGATTCGAGGTAGCGCCGCTGCGCCTCGGCGTAGAGCGTGCTGAACGCAAGCGACGACTTGCCGGAGCCCGAGACGCCCGTGAACACCACCACGGCATCACGCGGGATGTCGAGATCGACGTTTTTCAGGTTGTGTTCGCGGGCGCCCCGCACGCGCACGAAGCCCTCGGTGCTCGTCACGGTACCATCCCGCTTTCCCGGTCCGCGGGCGCTTCAATTCGCTGCCCGTTCGTCCCGCGCTTAGTGCGCGTGAACTCCCGAAGCCGGCGCGGCCGCGCGGCGCGGCAAGATGACCCCCAAGAGGGAGCCTGCCTCCGCATATCCCGATGGAATTTCGAAGCGGGAGAGCGGCGGCAGATCATGCGTCAGCGCGTCGACCGCGTAGACGACGTTCGCGTGAAACTGCGCGGCGGCGGGTTCGACCGAGATTTGGATGCTCATGGGGAACGCCGCGTACTCGTCGGCGAGCTGCGCCGTGGCGGTCACGTGCGACGGAACGGTCTCGCCCTTTTTCGCAACCTGCAGGTCGAACGACATGCCCGTCGTCGGCACGCCGCCGGTCGTGGTGTGTCCGATCAACTTGATCGTCATCGCAAAGACATCGAGATTACGGAACAGCGAGGCCGCTTGGGGTGCAGCTTTGGGCGCGCCGCTCGCCTTCGGAGTCGGACTCGCCTTCGGCGACGCGCTCGCCGACACGCTCGGCAGAAACGATTGTACGTGATAGAGCTTGGTCACGTCGTTCCACACGGCGATCGTGTGCGCGATCCGATCGATCACGACGCTCACGGCGATCGGCGGCAGGGTCATCGCGTCGCTCTTGACAGAGAGCACGTCGACGCGCGTCAGATTCGCCCGCATGGAGAGGGCCAGCTGCGCGTCTCCCGTCATCGTGCGGCCCTGCGCGTCGACGGTCACGTCGGCGTGCGCTCGCGCGGCGAAGGCGAGCGGACTCGGCGACGGCGCAGGGATCGGCGTCTGGGCGCCGGCCGGCAGCGCGAGGCCGGCGAGCGGGACCACGCACAAAAGAATCCGTCGAAGGAACGTGCCCATCGACGCACTGCTTGGCTTTTCTCGCCGCTTGACCTACTGCCCGGCGGAGGGCGGAACGAATCGCTACGCTGAAGGAGCCGAAACGCAGCGCGGCCCCGACACGAAGGACCATATAATGAAGAACGAAGCCGTCATCGGCGGGATCACGGTCGGCGGGCAGCCGTCGCCGGAAGAGCTCACGTCCGGTCGTTTCCGGCACGTCGTCAACATTCGCGGCGCCGAAGAAGCAGGCAACGTTACGCGCGAGGTGCTTGCCGGCGGCGAGGTCGAGTACACGTCCATTCCGTGGACGATCGATACCGTGACGAACGACGACATCGATCGCATGCGCGACGCGATCTCGGCGAGCGAAGGCGCGGTCCTCATTCATTGAGCGGGGGGTACGCGCGCCGCGGTCGCGGCGGCCATCCTTACCGCACGAGAAGACGGGACGGGCGCGGAGGGCGCGCTCAAGGCCGTCGCCGACGCGGACTTCGACATCGTCGGAACGCCGTACGCGGACTTCATCCACCGGTATTTCGAGGAACGCTAGTCCGTCGCCATTAGCCGAGTGCGAGAGCCAGCAGGGCCGCGACTTCGGCGAGGACGATCGCGAAGCCGTACGCATCGCCGGTGAGGTGTCCGCCCAGACGCGCGCGGCTCCACGACAAGGCGGCTGCCGCGACGATCGCCGCGCCAGCGAGGGCTGCGGCACCGCGCCATGCGAACGGCGCGGCAAGCGCGACGACCAGGATCGTGCAGAGCGCGAGCGTCGTAAGCGGCGGCTTCGCGGCGAGAGCCGATGTCGTCGCTCCGGGCCGCAGGGCCGGAGCGCGCATGGCGTGCACGACCGCCGACCAGCGGGAACACGCCGCGGCGAATGCGAGTGCGAACGGATACTCCGAGGGCGGGAGCGTCCACAGGGCCGCGAGCCATACCGGCATGAGTACCGCAAGTCCGGCGAGGGCGAACGTCCCATGACGCGGGTCCTTGAGAATCTCCAGGCGGCGCTGCGGCGACACGGAGGCGAACAACGCGTCGCAGCAGTCGAGGAAACCGTCCAGATGCATCGCGCCGCTGAGCACGATCGTCGCTCCGAACGCGATCGCGACCGCGATTGCGTGCGGCCCGATGCGTGCCGCACCCAGCGCCGCCGTGCCGGCGATCGCGCCGAGCCCCGCACCGACCAGCGGCAGCCAGGCTACGGCGCGTCCGTCGGGATCATCGCCTCGTCCGACCGGGACGATCGAAAAGTATGCGAACGCCGATCGCAGCGCGCGAGCTTCGGTCGCGAGGCTCACGCTTGCGTGGCGACTCCCGCCTCCGCGAACGTCCGCATCTCGCGCATCATGCGCGCGGCGGCCTCGATCAGCGGCAGCGCGAGCGCCGCACCGCTCGCTTCGCCGAGCGCAAGATCGAACGCGAAGAGCGGCTGCAGTCCCAGCGCCTCGAGTGCGACCTGGTGTCCCGGCTCACGCGAGCGGTGCGCCGCGATGCAGTAGTCGAGCACGGCCGGTGCGATCGCCGCCGCGAGGAGCGCTGCGGCCGCGACGATGTAGCCGTCGAGCACGATGGGGACGCGCGCGCGCGCCGCGGCGAGCATGACGCCCGCTAGACCGACGATCTCGAAGCCGCCGACGGCGCTCGCGACCAGATCCCAGCGATTCGCCTCGACCCGCGCGAGCGCGCCTTCGACGACGGCGATCTTGCGTTCGAGGCGCGCATCATCGATGCCGGTTCCGCGGCCGACCACCTCGCGCGGCGCGCGTCCGGTCATTGCCGCGACAATTGCGGCCGCCGACGTGGTGTTGCCGATTCCCATCTCGCCGAGCGCCAGCACGTCGAACGGCGAGCGACGGCCCAGCTCCGCGAACGCTGCGGCGCCCGCATCGAGAACCATGCCGAGGTCGTCGTGGGCGATCGCGCAGACGCGCGCGAGATTCGCGGTGCCCGCGCCGCAGCGCGCGTCGATGAGCCGCGGATGCGCTTCCGCCTGCGTGCGCACGCCGAAGTCGGCGACGAAGACCTCCGCGCGCACGGCCCGCGCGAACGCGTTGATGGCCGCGATCTCCCCAAGAAACGCCCCCACCATCTGCGCGGTGACGTCGGACGGATAGGCGCTGACGCCGTCTTCCGCGACCCCGTGGTCGGCCGCGGCGACGAGCACGGCGCGACGCTCGAAGGCGTGGTCAGGCAGCGCACCGTTGATCGCGGCGAGCTGCACCGCGAGCTCTTCGATGCGCCCCAGGCTGCCGACCGGTTTGGTCAGATTGTCGATCCGCTCGCGCGCCGCCGCCGCGGCTGCCGCATCGGCGCGCGGGATCTGCGCACGCCAGCGCGCGGCGAACGCGCCCGAATCGAACTTCATCTTCACTCCTGCCTCCCGGTACTCGCGCCGCCGGCGACGAATACGGTCCTATGACGATTGTGGTGCTGGGTCCCGTCCGGTCCGGAAAAAGCGCGCGCGCCGTCGCGCTGGCGCGCGCCACCGGGAAACCGGTGATCGTCGCGGCGACCGCGGCCGTCGACGAATCCGACTCCGAAATGGTGCGTCGCGTCCAGATGCACCGGCGCGCGCGTCCGGCGGAATGGACGGTCATCGAGACGGGAAACGTCGACGCGCCCCCGCTCGCCGTGGTGTTGCGCGACGCGCCTGCCGGGACGTGCGTGATCGTCGATGCGCTCGGCACGTGGATCGCGACGCAGCTCCTGCGCTGGGGTGCGTGGTGCGAGGAGGAGCCCCTCACCGCGCTCGAACGCCTCGAAGCACAGGCGCACGAGCTCGCCGCGGCGCTGGCCGCGAGCCGGGCCGACGCGATCGTCGTCGCCGAGGAGACGGGCTGGGGACTCGTGCCGCCGACGCCGCTGGGGCGCCTGTTCCGCGACGCGCTCGGCCGCGCGGTGCAGATCGTCGCTGCCGACGCGGCGCGCGTCGAGCTCGTGGTGGCCGGCTACGCCGTCGATCTGCGTCGTCTCGGCGAACGCGTGGACGTCGTCTAGCACGCGCGCAGCTCTTGCGCCAGAGCGCGCGCGAGCGATGTGTTGTCGTTCTGGGAACGGACCGCGATGCGCACGAAGCGCCCGCCTTCCAGCGTCGAGTACGTCGAGCAGTCGCGCACGATGATGCGATGACGGCGCGCGAGACGATCGGTCAGCTCGCTCGCGGCAAGCGGAGACTCGACCTGGAGGAAGTTCGCGGCCGAGGGCAGCGCCCGAGCGCCGGCAGCGGCGATCTCACGCGAGAACTGCGTCCGCGCGCGCTCGTTCTCGGTCCGCGTACGCCGTTCGTACGCCTCGTCTTCGAGCGCCGCGACGGCTGCGACGGCGGCAAGGGACGTTACGGGCCACGACGGCACTCGCTTCGCGATGGCGCCGGCGAAGCGAGCCGACGCGACCGCGTACCCGACGCGCAGCCCCGGCATCGCATAGAACTTCGTCAGCGATCGCAGCACCAGCACCTCGTCGTCCGCGGCGAGCACGTCGGCGACGACGGACGCGTCCGGCACGTAGTCGATAAACGCCTCGTCGATCATCAGCGCGATGCGCAGTTCGCGCGCGCACTCGAGGATACGTCGAACGTGTTCGCGCGGCGTCAGCGATCCCGAGGGGTTGTGCGGATTGGTGATGATACACGCGTCGGGACGCTCGCGCCGCAGTGTTTCGACCAGCGCATCGGTGTCGAGCGCGAAGTCGGCGGAGGGTTCGAGCCGGAACGGGATCGTCTGTGCGCCCTGCGCCGCCAGCGCGCGGCCGTACTCGCTGAAGGCCGGCTGCGGAAGGAGACACCGGCGCGGCGCGACGCCGCGCACGAACGCTTCGATGATCGCCGACGCGCCGTTCGCGATCACGATCTGCTCGCGCTCCCAGCCGAAGCGGGTCGCGAGCGCCGCTTGCAGCGCGCGCTCATGCGCGCTCGGATAGTGGACCAGCAGCGTGACGTCCTCGGCCGCGGCACGCAGGGCGGCGAGCACCGCCGGCGGCGGACCGGCCGGGTTAATGTTCGCGCTGAAGTCCAGCCAGTCGCCCTCGCCATAGCGGCCCGCGACCGCCGCGACGTCGCCGCCGTGGATCGGGACGGAAAGCGCCTCAGGCACGACGTGCCGTCCCCGCAAAGAGCAAGGCGCTCAGCAGCGACGCGAGCGCGCAGATGCGCATTGCAGCTGCCACGTCGCGCGAATCCGGCTCCCGTCCCGACGCGTTGAGCAGCGGCGCCTCGACGACGACGCCTCCGTAGCTGAGCGTTCCGCCGAGGCGCACCCCGAGCGCGCCGGCGAGCGCCGCTTCGGGATATCCCGCATTCGGACTGCGATGCTTACGCGCGTCTTCGCGCATGCTCGCGAGCGCGCGTCGCGCCGAACCGCCGCACAGCGGTGCGGCGAATGCGATACCGAGCGCCGCAATTCGCGCCGGGATCACGTTCGCGACGTCGTCCAGCCGCGCCGCGGCCGTGCCGAAGAACGTGTACGGCGGTTCCGGGTGGCCGATCATCGAGTCCAGCGTGCTGATCGCCTTGAACGCGAGCGCCGCCGGCGCGCCGCCCACGGCGAGGAAGAACAGCGGCGCCACGATGCCGTCGCACGTGCTCTCGGCGAGCGTCTCGATCACCGCGCGGGCGACGCCCGCGGGATCGAGCGTCTCCGTATCGCGGCCGACGATCCGTGCCACGCGCGTGCGCGCACGCGGCAGATCACCGTCTTGCAGTGCGAGCAGCACGTCGTTCGCCTGGGTCAGCAGATCGCGGGTTGCGATCGCGCTCGCGGCGACGACGACTTCCGCCGCACGGTGGGCGTCCGGACCCGCCCGACGCGCCAGCGCGAGCGCCAGCGCCGTCAACGCGCCGCTCGCGGCAACGACGGTCGCGGTGAGCGCCGCACCGGCCAGCCGTTCACCGTGTGGGGTCGCGTCGAAACGTTTGCGCGCCACGCGCTCGCCATGGGCGATCGCAGCGCCGATCCACCGCACCGGGTGCGGAAGGCTCGGCGGATCGCCGATCGCGACGTCGAGGCCGTACGCCGCGAGGATCAGCGCCCTCATGCGAGGAGCCGCGAGAGATCGAGCGCGCCGCGCAAGTGCGCGGCGAGCCGGTCGAACCGCGCGTCACGCTCGGCGCCGTACGCACAGAGCGCGGCCGGCGCGTCGAGACCGCGCGCGCGACGAGCCGCGCGAACGAACGTGTGCCGCATCGCGTCGTCGGCGAACAAGCCGTGCACGTAGGTGCCGATCACTCTGCGGTCCGCGGACACGGCGCCGTCCGCGACGCAGCTGCCGTCAGCGCGGCGCAGCTGCGCGAACGGCTCGTACGAAGCGCGTCCCGTCGATTCGCCCATGTGGATCTCGTAGCCGCCTCCCTCGCAGCTGCTCTCGGCGCTGCCGAACCAGGCGCCGGCGTGCGGTCGCACCGACACCTGCTGCGTCGTCTTCTCGGTGGCGAGCACCGTCGTGAGCGGCAGCATGCCGAGTCCGTCGAGCGTTCCGCCGCCCTCGACCCCGTGCGGATCGGCGACGCGTTCGCCGAGAATCTGCAGGCCGCCGCAGATTCCGAGCACGAACGCGGCGCGACCGATCGCCGCGTCGAAGCCCGTCGCGCGCAGCCAGCGCAGCGCGCCCAGCGTATCCTTCGTGCCCGGCACGATCACGACGTCGGCGTGCGCGAGCTCTTCGGGCTGCCGCGCGTACGCGACGTCGAGCGACGTTTCCGCCGCGAGCGCGAGGAAGTCGGTCGCATTCGCAAGGTACGGCAGGGCGACGACCCCGACGCGCAGGCGCCGGTCACGTACCGTACCGTCCGCGGTCCAGCGGCGTTGCGCGACGCTCGGCGCATCTTCCATCGAAACGCCGTCCTCCTCGTCGAGGCCCACGTCCGGCAGCCACGGTATAACGCCGGCGCACGGAATCCCGATCCGCGCTTCGATCTCGCGCACGCCCGGCGCGAGCAGCGAGAGATCGCCGCGAAACTTGTTGATCGCGAAGGCGGCGATGCGCGCGCGCTCGGACGCATCGAGCAGCTCGACCGTTCCGAGCAGCGCGCCGAAGACACCGCCCCGGTCGATGTCGCCGACCAGCAGGCAGCGTGCGCCGGCCGCTTCGGCGACGCGCATGTTCACGATGTCGGTCGCCTTGAGGTTGATCTCCGCCGGCGAGCCCGCGCCTTCGATCACGATCACGTCGTGCCGTGCCGCCAGACGCCGGTACGCGTCGACGACGATCGGAAAGTACTCGTCGACGCGGCGGCGATGATACTCAGCCGCGCGCTCGACGGCGTGAACGCGGCCCAGCACGACGACTTGCGAGGAACGATCCGACGTCGGCTTGAGCAAGATCGGATTCATCTCGACCGTCGGTGCGATGCGCGCCGCCTCCGCCTGCATCGCCTGCGCCCGGCCGATCTCGCGGCCGTCCGGCGTGGCGGCCGAGTTGAGCGACATGTTCTGCGCCTTGAACGGCGCCACACGGTACCCGTCGTCGGAAAGGATGCGGCAGAGCGCGGCTGCGATCAGCGATTTGCCGACGTGCGAGGCGGTGCCCAGCACCATGATCGCGCGCGCGCTCACCGGTTGCCGTACCGTTCGCGATCGATCACGTCGCCGACGGGGACGCGACCTTCCCACCCGGCCCGCACGAGGTCGGGATCGCTCGCGAACGCGCTCACGTACCCGACGCACAGGTACGCGACGATCGCGACGCCGGCCGGGACCGCGAAGATCGAGCGCAGCGCGGCGGGATCGACGATGCTCACCCAGCCGACGCCCAAACCTTCGACGCGCGCCGCGAGCCAGAGGTTCTGGATCGCGCACACCGTCGAATAGCGCGCGGTCTCCGGCATCGTCTGACGTCCGAGTCCGTGACCGCGCGCGGGATCCTCGTCGCAGACGACGCAGACGTTGACCGGCGCCGTACGAATGCCCTCGAGCCGCAGTTGGCGGTACGCTCGCGCGCGATCGTCGTCATAGATCGCGGCCGCGCTGTCGTTGGCGGCGCCGAACGCTTCGTGCACCGCGGCGCGCGTCTCCTCGGACCGCACGACGATGAAGCGCCA
Organism: uncultured candidate division WPS-2 bacterium; assembly: GCA_937927945.1. GTDB lineage: Bacteria > Vulcanimicrobiota > Vulcanimicrobiia > Vulcanimicrobiales > Vulcanimicrobiaceae > Vulcanimicrobium. Next base: position 23,233 of record CALEYW010000076.1, read on the forward strand.
CGGTTGCGAGAGGCCGACGGACGGTGCACGATGCGCCGCCTCGAGGACGCGCAGCAGTACGTCCTCCGGCACGTCGTCCGAAACGAAGTGCGCGCGCACGTCGCGCCGGCTCTCGATCGCGCGATACACCGCGGCACGGTCCTCCGCGCTGAAGTCCGACGCTGCGTGCGTCACGCGATCCACGGCGCACCCTCGCTTTCGCGCACGCGCGCGTCGATCCACGTCAGCACCGCGGCAACGCTGTCCACGGCGCGCGCTGCCGAGCGTACGGGCCTGCTCACGAGCACGACGGGCAGCCCGAGCTCGCGCGCGGCGGCGATCTTCGCGGAGGTCGCCGCGCCGCCGCTGTTCTTCGAGACGACGACATCGACGGCGCGTTCGCGCAGCAGCGCGAGCTCGTCGTCGATGCGGAAGGGCCCGCGAGCGAGGAGCAGCTCGTGCCGCGGCGGCAGCGGGCCGGCCGGCGGCTCGATGGCGCGAATCAGGAACCACGGCTCGGCGCAGGCGGCGAACGGCGCGAGCGTCTGACGACCGAGCGTGAGAAAGATGCGCGCGCCCAAACGCGGCGCAACCTGCGCCGCCTCGGCGGCGTCCGCTACGCTGTGCCAGCGGTCGCCGTCCTGCGGCTCCCATGCCGGGCGTTCCAGCGCAAGCAGCGGCACGCGCGCAGCCGTTGCGGCGTCGAACGCGTTGCGGCTGATCGCCGCCGCGAACGGATGGGTCGCATCGACCACCGCGTCGACGCGCCGCTCGAGCAAGAACGCGCGCAGACCCTCGCTGCCGCCGAAGCCGCCGATCCGTACCTCACCCGCCGGAAGAGCCGGGTTCGCGACGCGCCCCGCGAGCGACGAGATGACCTCGACGTCCGCACGCGAGGCGAGCCGCGCGGCGAGCTCGCCGGCCTCACCGGTGCCCCCCAGCACCAAAATCCGGAGCACGCGCGCGTTCACGTGCGCTCCCGCTGCGCCGAATAGAGGTAGCTTTCGCCGAACGAGGCGGCACCGGCCGCGCGTCCGACGACGATGAGCGCATTGCGTTCGATCCCCGCCTCGCGCACTTTCGCGGCGATGTCGGCGAACGTGCCGCGCACGATGCGCTCGTCGGGCCAGCTCGCGCGGAAGACGATCGCGACCGGCGCGTCCTCACCGTAGAGCGGCGCCAGTTGCTCGACCACCAGGTCGAGATTCGCCAGCGAAAGGTGGATCGCGAGCGTTGCGCCGGTGCGTCCGAGGGAGGCGAGGTCCTCACCCGGCGGCATCGGGGTCGAGCGGGTCGAGGTGCGCGTGAGGATCACGGTCTGCGCTACCATCGGCAAGGTGAGCTCGCTGCGCAGCGCCGCCGCGGCGGCGGCGAACGCCGGGACGCCCGGCGTCAGATCGTACGGAATCCCGAGCGCGTCGAGCCGGCGGAGCTGTTCGGCCATCGCGCTCCAAATCGAAAGATCGCCCGAGTGCAGCCGCGCGACGTCGAGCCCGTTTGCGTGCGCGCTCGTCATCTCGGCGACGATCTCGTCGAGCGTCATCTCCGCCGTGTCGACGACGCGCGCGCCGGGGGGCGCGTAGCGCAGGATCTCACGCGGCACGAGCGATCCCGCGTACAGGCACACCGGGGAGGCCGCGATGAGATCGCGCCCACGAATCGTGAGCAGATCGGGAGCGCCGGGACCCGCGCCGATGAAATGGATCATCGGCTTTCCGCCACCGCGCACGTGCACATCCGTCCGGTGCGTCGCCCGCCGACCAAACGCGCTCCCGAACCGGCGGCCGCGAGCGCCGCCGCTTCCGCCACGCTAGGCGTCCCGACCGTCGCGGCTGCCCGTGCCGAAAACGTGCGAACCCCTGGTACGCGCGTCAGCGCCTCCGCCGAATACAGTTGCAAGTCCATTCCCAAAGTATGCGCGACGCCGCGCGCGAGCGCTTCGCGGCGATCGAGCGTCGCGAGAACCGTCGCGGGCCCGGCCGCGGCGAGCCCTTCGCGCACGAGCGCGACGACGTCGTCGTGCACGGCCGCGGACGTGGCGCCGATTCCGACCGCGCGCGTCATTTCGTCACCGCCCACTGCGTGACGGGAAGGTGCGGACGCCAGGTCAGCAGCGACCCGATCGGCACCGCGCGCGAGACCAGGATCCGCACCAGCTCGCCGCCGAGCGCAGCCTGCCAGCGCGCGAGCGCCGCTTCGCCTTCGACCGTCACGGCGTTCGCGACGAGGCGGCCGTTCGGCGCGAGGGACGACCAGCAGCGCTCGACGAGCTCCGGCGTCCCGATCCCGCCGCCGATGAAGATCGCGTCGGGCGCCGGCTGGTTCGCGAGGACCTCGGGCGCGTCGCCGGTTACGACGGCGAGCTCCGGAACGCCGAGCGCATGCGCGTTGCGCGCGATGCGCGCGGCACGAATTGCATCGCGCTCGAAGGCGATCGCGCGGCACGACGGATGCGTGCGCATCCATTCGATGCCGATCGATCCCGTGCCGGCGCCCACGTCCCACAGCAGCTGGCCCGGGAGCGGCAGCAGCCGCGCGAGCGTCGCCGCGCGAACCTCGCGTTTGGTCAGCGCGCCGTCGGTCTCGTACGCGTCGTCGCGCAGGCCCGGCACCGCCGGCAGCGGTCGCGTTCCCGCGTCGGCCGCGCACGTCACCGCGACGAGATTCAAGTCGGCGCAGCGTGCGTGCGGCCAGTGCGCGGCCGTACCGCTCAGGTGCGCTTCGCGCGGGCCGCCGAGATGCTCGAAGACGTCGAGGGTGCTGGCGCCGTATCCGTGCACGCTCAAGAGTGCCGCGAGCGCCCCCGGCGTCGCACCGTCCTCCGAGAGCACGAGCAGGCGGCGTTCCGGCTGTATGCGCGCCAGCACGGCCTCGAGCGGCCGCGCGACCGCCGAGACGACGTCGTTGTCGGCGGCGCTCCAGTGCAGCCGAGCGCACGCGAGTGCAGTCGACGACACGTGGGGGACGATCTCCAGCTCCCCGGGCGCGAGCCGCCGCGCGAACGCGGTGCCGACTCCGTAGAACAGCGGATCGCCGCTCGCGAGGACCACGACGCGCTGGGCGCGCGAGCGCGCGACGAGCTCGTCGACGAACGGCAGCATGGGCGAAGGCCAAGGGATCCGTTCGGCTCCGCCGTGGGGGATGAGCGCGAGATGACGCGCGCCGCCGACGAGCACGTGCGCGGACGCGATCGCGGCGCGCGCCGCGGCACTCAGGCTTTCCCAGCCGTCCTCGCCGATGCCGATCACGATGACGCGCGCCGTTGCGGTAAGCTCAGCCGGCATGCGCGATCGGCTTTCCTTGACGGTCGACGACCAGCACGTCGACCACGATCCCCGCGCCGTCGAGCACGCCGAGCGCCGTCGCACGCGCGCGCTGCGCGACGGCGTCGGCGAGTGGAATCTGCGCGGCCGCGGCAAGCTCGATGGCTTCGAGCCCGGTGTTCGCTGCGGCGATCCTTCCCTGGAGTTCCGGCGGCGCGCCGAGTTCGCCGGCGAGCGCCGCGAGCGCGCGAAGATCGAGCGTGCTGCGCTGCGAGTGCAGGTCGAGATATCCTTGCGCGAGCTTGGCGAGCTTCGCGAAGCCGCCGGCGATCGTCACCCGCGCGACGGGATGGCGGCGCACGTACTTGAGCATGCCGCCGGCGAAATCGCCCATGTCGATCAGCGCGTCCTCGGTCAAGCCGTGATAGCGCGCGACCGCCGCTTCGGATGTCGAACCGGTCGCGCCGGCGATGTGACGGAGTCCGGTCGCGCGCGCGACGTCGATCCCTTCGTGGATCGACGCGATCCACGCCGAGCACGAGTACGGGATCACGATTCCCGTCGTGCCCAGGATCGAGAGGCCGCCCAGAATTCCCAACCGGCCGTTCATCGTGCGCTTCGCGAGCTCGTCGCCGCCGGGGACGGAGATCTCCACGACGACGTCGTCGCGATCTCCCAGCGCGCTCGCTGCCGCCGCGATCGTCTCGCGCATCATCACGCGCGGCACGGGGTTGATCGCCGGTTCGCCGACGGCGACGGGCAGGCCGGGCTTCGTCACCGTGCCGACACCGGGGCCGGCGCGAAAGACGACCGACGAGCCACGCGGGCCGCGCCGCACGGTCGCGACGACGAGCGCGCCGTGCGTGACGTCGGGATCGTCACCGGCATCCTTCACGATGCCGGCGCGCGCGAAGTCCGCTCCGCGCTCCTCGAGCGCGAGCGCGAACGCGACGGACTTCCCGAGCGGAAGCACGATCTCGACGGGATCGGGAAACGTGCCCGAGACGAGCGCGACGTACGCCGCCTTCGCCGCCGCCGTCGCGCAGGCACCGGTCGTCCAGCCGCGCCGCAGGGGCGCGTCGTTCCGCATCGTCACCCACGTTCGCCGACTGCTGCGGACGGTTCTCGCGCGGCGTAGGAACGCGGGGTGTAGACGAACGTTCGTCCGCCGGCGCCGCGAAAGGTACGAGTCGTCGACGCGCCGATCAGCAGGATCGTGCGCATGTCGACGCGCGCCGCGTCGAAGTCGCCGAGGGATTCGATCCTCACCGATTCCTCGGGACCGCCGAGATCGCGCGCCACCACCACCGGCGTATCGGGGCCGCGATGACGCAGCAGGATGCTGCGCGCCTCGCTGAGCTGCCAGACGCGCTGTGAGGAGACGGGATTGTAGAGCGCGAGTGCGAGATCCGCGCTCGCCGCGGCCTCCAACCGCGCCGCGATCACCGGCCACGGCTTGAGACGATCGGAGAGTGAGAGGACGCAGAAGTCGTGACCGAGCGGGGCGCCGGCGCGCGCGGCGGCCGCCTGCATCGCCGAGATGCCGGGGACGACGTGCACGTCGAGCGCGCGCCATTCCGGCTCCCCGTGCTCGACCGCCTCCATCACCGCGGTCGCCATCGCGAAGATCCCGGGGTCTCCCGACGAAACGACGCACACGCGCCGCCCGCTCGCGGCGAGCGCGAGCGCGTGACGGGCGCGTTCGATCTCGACGCGATTGTCGGAACCATGACGCGCCTGGCCCGGCTGCGGCGCAACGCGATCGAGATACGGCTGGTAGCCGACCAGATCGGTGGCCGCGGCCAGCACGCGTTTCGCTTCGGGCGAGGTCCAGTCCGGCGCGCCCGGGCCGAGGCCGACCACCGTCACGTCGCCAACCGTGTAGGCCGCAGCCGGTTCCGGAACGACGTCGCGGCCCGGGACGACGATCATCGAAAAGTACGGCACCGTCGTCGCATCTGCATCGACGATGGGCACGATGCGTTCGCCCTCCATCGTCGCGCGTTCGATGTACCGCGCGCGCTCGAGCACGCCGGCGCTTCGCAGCGCCGTGCGCACCTTCTCGAAGTTGCGTCCGAGCTTGATGATCGCGTACGCACCGCCGTCGCCCAAACGCGCGGCAAGCGTCTGCACCGGCAAAGTGCCGGGCAGGATCGTCATCTCGGTGTCGCGGCGCGCGAGCGGTGTGCCGAGCCGCGCTGCCGCCGCCATCACGGAGCAGACGCCGGGCACCACTTCGGTCGGATAGCGATGCGCGAGCCGATCGTGCAGATACATGTACGAGCCGTAGAAGAACGGATCGCCCTCGCACAGTACCGCGACGTCGCGCCCGGCGTCCAGATGCGCGGCGAGCACCTCAGCCGAAGCGTCGTAGAACGCGCGGATCGCCGCTTCGTATCCGCCCGGCGGCGCCGCTTCGGTCGTGACGGGATAGATCATTGGCACTTCGATCTGCTCGGGCCGCAATTCCGCCGCGACGGCGGCACGCGCGTTGCTGCGTCCGTGACGCGCGGCCGGATACGCGACGACGTCGGCGGCCCGCACGATGCGCGCCCCCTTGAGCGTGATGAGCTCGGGATCGCCCGGACCGACGCCGACGCCGAACAGCCGTCCGCTTCGCGCGCCGTTCACAGCGCGTCGCTCGCCAGCGCGTTGATCGCCGCGGCGGCGATCGCGCTCCCGCCGCGGCGGCCGCGCACCGTCAGATACGCGAGGCCGAGCTCGTTCGCCGCGAGCGCCACTTTCGATTCCGCCGCACCGACGAAGCCGACCGGGATGCCGACGACGAGCGCGGGCTTCGGTGCGCCCGCTGCGATCATCTCGAGCAGATGGAACAGCGCGGTCGGCGCGTTGCCGATCGCGACCACCGCGCCCTCGAGCCTCGCGCCCCACAGCTCGAGCGCCGCAGCGCTGCGCGTCGTCCCCAAGCGGCGCGCCGTCTCGGCGACCTCCGGATCGCGCAGCGTGCAGACGACCTCGTTTGCGCGCGGTAACCGCGCGCGGGTCACGCCCGCGGCCAGCATCGCGGAATCGCAAAAAATAGGAGCACCCGCGAGCAGCGCATCGCGCCCGGCCTCGACCGCGCCTGCGGAACTGGCAACATCGGCCGGGAGATCGGTCATCCCGCAGGCGTGGATCATCCGTACGATCACGCTCGCCAGCAGCGGCGATGCACCGCGCAGATCGGCTTCGGCGCGAATCGTCGCGAACGAGCGTTCGTAGATGGCGGCGGCGTCTTTGACGTAGTCGAGCGTCATGGGTTCTCCGGAGAATCGAGCGACGAAACGGCGGCCACGGCGCGCTCGATCGCGTCGATGGCGCCCAAACCGCGGTGCGTCTCGACGCCGCCGAGCAGGACGACGTAGCCGTCCTCGGCCGCGACGAGATCGACGGCCGCGCCGCGCCGCATCGCGCAGCGCTTCGCACAGCCGGCGAGGTTGACGCGGCGCCCGTGCGTCTCGCGCGCCGCCAGACGGCCAGCGAGCTGCGCCGCGTGGCCGCGGACGTCGGCCAGGGCGGCGGAGCAGCCGTACGACCCTGCGCACGCCGCGACGCCGTGATAGCCGTCGGATGCGTCCAGCTCGAGGCCCGCAGCGGCGAGCGCGTCGCGCGCGTCGCCGAGCGCCGCACGCGGCAGATCGACGATCACGATCGTACGCCATGGTGTGAGCCGCAGCGAGGCGCCGCTGTGCGCTGCGAGCGTCGCGAGCGCGTGCGCCTGGTCGGCGCGCAGACGCCCGAGCGGAACCGACGGCGCGAGTGCGACACGATCGGCATGCGCGCCGGCGAGCACGCCGAGCGGTATCGCGTCGCCGGCTGCGCGCGGCGGATCCGCAACGATGCGGAAGCCGTACGGTGCGAGGGCCGCGAGCACGGCGCGCCGCGCGCCGGCGCAGCGGTCCAGTCGCCACGGAGTCGTGAGCGTGCGGTCGACATGCGGCAGGACCGCGCGCGCGCCGGCGATCAGCGCCTCCGCGCCGCGCTCCGGCGCTACCGCCATACCGCTCGGCTCGCCGCCGACGCGCAGCGCGAAGGCCGCCACGCCGTCGTGCGCAACGGCGACGAGCGCCAGATCGGCACGCCCGTGCGGGAACGGCCGTCCCCCGCCGTCGATCGCGAACGCGAACTTCGCCGGCAGCTCGGCGAGCGCTGGATCGGCGAGCAGCCGTCGATCGAGCTCGCGCACGACGGGACGCGCGTCGAGCAGCTCGCCGGGGTCGCAGCCGGCGAACGGACTCGCGACGACGTTGCGGACGCGATCGTGCGCAGGTGAGGGAAGCAGCCCCAGGCGCGCAAGATCAGCGGTGAGCGTTTCCAGCGCGCCGGCCGGAACGCCGCGCAGCTGCACGCCGGCGCGCGCGGTGAGATCGAGCGCTCCGTCGGCACAGCGCTCCGCCGCATCCGCGAGGCCGTGCAGCTGCGTCGCGTCGAGCGCTCCGCCCGGCACGCGAATGCGCAGCAGCAGACCGTCGCGCGCGGAAACCGCGTGCAGCACGCCGGGGCAACGATCCGCCGGCGCCGTTACCACGCGCGCGACCACGGCGGGCCCGGATGCGCATCGTCGCGCAGTCGCGCGTCGATTCCGTTGCGCGCCTCGATCACGCGCGCGCACAGCCACAGCACGTCACTGAGCCGGTTGAGGTACTCGAGAACCGTCGGCTGCACCACGCCGCCGGCGGTGACGTAGCGCACCGCGGCGCGTTCCGCGCGCCGGCAGATCGCCCGCGCGACGTCGAACGCTGCCGATCCGGCGAACTCGCCCGGTATCGACCAGTCGCGCAGAATCTTCGGCTCGGCCTCGAAGCGTTCGACGAGCGCGTCGAGCCGATGAATCATCTCCTTGCCGATGACGGGGATCGGCTTTTTCGAATCGGCCTTGGTCGAGACCGCCGAGCCGACCACGAACAGCTCGCGCTGAATCGCCCGGATCTCGCGGCAGATCTCCTCGTCCTCGCAGCGCGTGCGCGCGAGACCGATCACCGTGTTGAGCTCGTCGATCGCGCCGTAGGCCTCGACGCGCGTATCGGCTTTGGAGATCTGCTCGCCGCCGCCGAGCCGCGTCACGCCGGCGTCGCCTTTGCGCGTGGAAACCGATGCTTGCGGGCGCGTGCGCCGCGCTTCGTCGCCGTTCATGCCGTCGCCATCCATTCTCGAACCGTCGCGCCGAGCGCGCGTTCGCTGCAATCGTCCAGGTGCCGGTACTGCGCGTCCAGTGAAGCCGCAATGCGCTGCGCGTTGCGCAGACGCACGCGACCGAGCTCGGTGTCGACGCAGAGCGCGCGCGCGATCGCGTCGCGCGTAAGCGCCGCCTCGCGCAGCGCCGCGCCGAGCGCGTCGCGTTCGGGCGCGTTCGCGCGCGCGTCGCTGACGAGGACGAGCGCGACCCGCGTTCCGCTCTCGCGCCGGACGTACGCCTGCGCCACCTCGCGCGCCCGGCGGAGCGCAGCGGCAAGCGGGGTGCGACCGCCCGTCGGCAGCGAGCGCAGGCGCCGGTAGGCGAGCACCGCGCTGCGCGTCGGCGGGACGAGCACCTCTGCGTCCTCTCCGCGGAAGGCGATGAGCGCGACGGCGTCGCGGCGGCGATAGGCGTCCTCGAGCAAGCCGCACACGACGCCCTTGGCGGCGCGCATGCGCGCCGCGGCCGCCATCGAGCCGGATGCATCGACGACGAGAATCACGAGCTCGCGCTCGCGTCCGCGCCGTTCGATGAAGCGTAGATGCGCCGTCTCGAACACGAGCGGAGCGGCTACGTGCTCCGGCGCGCGCGCGATCGCGGCGGCGTGAATCGTCGGGAGCGGCGCGATTCGCGCCGTCGGGCGGCGCACGATGCGTGCCGCGCCGGCGAGCACGGGCGTCGCGCTCTTGCCGCGTGCGACGAGCCGGCGCGTCCGCCGCGCAGCGAGCGGGGTTACCGTCTGGCCACGCGAATCGACGTCGGCCGCCGCACCGATCTCGACGGCGTCGCGGCGTCCGCCGTGCGCGCCGTTCGTTCCCGCGGGCGACGGCTGCTCCGTCGCTGCGTCGCCGGGCGGCGGTGAAGGCGGCGACGGCGGCCGCGGCGGCGTACCGCGCGGTGCGTCGCGGCGCCGGTGCGCGAGCGCCGGCTGCGCGGCCGCTTCGATGTCGTCGGCGCGCACGGCCGTGCGGCCGTCACAGGCGGCGATCGCGCGCGCGGTGCGGACGATCGTCAAGTCGGCGCGCATCCCTTCGACGCGAGCCTCGAGCGCGAGCGACGCGGCGAGCCGCACGTGCGCGCGATCGATCGTCACGTTCGGAAGCAGCGCGCGAGCGCGCGCGATCTGATCGCGGCGCGCGCTCGTGCGCGCCGCGAACGCGAGGGCGAACGCCGCCGGATCGTCCTCGAAGCGCATACGGCGCTCGACGATCTCGACGCGCCGGTCGATGTCGTCGTCGTTGGCGATCGCGACGCACAACCCGAAGCGATCCAGCAGCTGCGGGCGCAGCTCGCCCTCCTCGGGATTCATGCTGCCGACCAGCATGATCCGCGCGTCGTGCACGACCGACGCCCCATCGCGCTCCACGGTGTTCTTGCCGCTAGCAGCGGCATCGAGGATGACGTCGACGAGATGATCGGGCAGCAGATTGACTTCGTCGACGTACAAGACGCCGCGGTCCGCGCGCGCGAGGAGCCCGGGGTCGAACTGACGCTCGCCGCTGCCGAGCAGCGTGCGCACGTCGAGCGTGCCGACGACGCGATCCTCCGTCGCGCCGATCGGAAGCTCGACGAACGGCGTCGGGACGCCGGCTTCGATCGGCGGCAGCAGCGCCGCGAGCGCGCGCACGGCGGTCGATTTCGCCGTGCCGCGCGTCCCGGTTACGAGCAGGCCGCCGATCGCGGGTTCGACCGCGAGCCACACGAGCGCGTCCATCAGCGGCTCTTGCCCGACGAGCGCGGCGAAGGGGAACTCAGCTCGCATCGACCATGTCCGTGCGGTCTTCGAGCGCGCCATCGAGCGATGCGAGCTCCTCGCGCAGCCGTTCGAGCGTCTGCGCGCCGGGTGCGCTCCACATCCCGCGCTCGGCGGCTTCGAGCAGGCGTTCCGTCATCTCTCGTGCACTCCAGGGATTCGAGGCGCGCAAGAACGCGCGGTTGTCGTCGTCGAGCACGTACGCCTCGGCGACGCGCTCGTACATCCAGTCGTCGACGACGCCGGCCGTCGCGTCGTAGCCGAACAGATAGTCGACGGTCGCGGCCATCTCGAGCGCGCCCTTGTAGCCGTGACGGCGCGCGCCGGCGATCCACTTCGGGTTGACGACGCGCGACCGGAACACGCGGCGCGCCTCATCGGCGAGCGTGCGGACTTTCGGCACCTGCGGGTTGGACGAGTCGCCGAAGATCGCGTTCGGCTCGGCGCCGCTCAGGGCGCGGATCGCGGCGACCATGCCGCCGTGATGCTGCAGATAGTCGTCGCTGTCGAAGATGTCGTGCTCGCGGTTGTCCTGATTCTGGACCGCGATGGTCGAGGCGGCGAGGCGGCTGCGAAACTCGGCCGGTGCCGGCTCGCCGAACGCGGCGGCACTGTACGCGAACGCTCCGGAGGTGAGGTACACCTCGGCCAGATCGCGATCGGTCTCCCACGTTCCCTCGGAGATCAGGCGCAGGATCCCCGTGCCGTATGCGCCGGGTTTGTTCCCGAACACGCGGAAACGCGCGCGGCGGCGCGCATCGTCGGCGGCGGCGCCGGCCGCCACGCGCGCCTGCTCGTCGGCCTGCGTCGCGGCGCGCACGTAGTTGTCGCCGTCGGCTTCGTCGCAATCGGCGGCCAGGGCCACCGCTCGATCGAGCAGCGTGACGACGTTCGGGAACGCGTCGCGGAAGAATCCGGAGATGCGCACGGTCACGTCGATTCGGGGCCGTCCGAGCTCCGCGAGCGGGACGACTTCGAGGCCCTGCACGCGGCCGTTCTCGGCGTGCCACACCGGCCGGACGCCCAGCAGCCACAGGATCTCGGCGATGTCGTCGCCTTGGGTTCGCATGTTCGAGGTGCCCCAGACCGTGATGCCGATGGCGCGCGGGTAGACGCCGTCGCGCGCGAGCGCGTCGGCGAGCAGCGCGTCGCCCAGCCGCACGCCGACGGTCCACGCGAAACGCGACGGGATCGCGCGCACGTCGACCGCGTAGAAGTTGCGGCCGGTCGGCAGCACGTTCGTCATGCCCCGCGTCGGCGGGCCACTCGGCCCGGGAGGCACGTGCCGGCCGCGCAGACCTGCCAGCAAATGCGTTACCTCGTCGGTCGAGCGCCGCACATCGGGAACGATGCGGCGCTGCAGCAGTTCGGCCGTGTGCGCGAAGCGGCCGCCGGCGGGGACGCCGTGAGCTGGAAGCACCGAGTCGACGGATGCGCATTCGTTCTCGAGGAGCGCGCGCACGATGTCGCGCGCGGTACGCTCGAGCACGGCGCGCAGTTCGCCGACGCGCGGATCGTCGGGAAGCTGCGCTGCGACCACCGGCGGGAGCGCGCCTGAATACCGCATTCCACCGCGTGCCGGATCGGCGACCTGCGCGTAGTCGATCCCGAGATCGTCGGCCAATCCATGCATCGCCCCCAACGCTTCAGGTGAGTCGAGCCGGACCAGCGCGAGCGCGAGATCCGCGAGCCGCGAACCGGTCGGTGGTGTCCCGAGCACGTGCAGGCCGTCGCGGATCTGCGCGTCGCCGAGTTCGCAGAGATAGCCGTCGACGTGCTGGAGGAACTCTCCGAATTCGTCGCCGTGCGGCAACGCCTCGACGCCGAGATCCCGGTGCAGATCGGCCGCGACGACGCTCTGCCAGATCGCGCTCGCGATCAGCGGCGCTTTGTCGGGATCGATGCGTTCCGCCGCCGCGTATTCGCCGAGCAGGCGCTGCAGCTTCGCCAACTCGTCGTACGTCTCGGCCTGCGTCATCGGCGGGATCAGATGATCGATGACGCAAGCGTGCGCGCGGCGCTTTGCTTGCATGCCTTCGCCGGGATCGTCGACGATGAACGGATAGAACAGCGGCAGGTCGCCCTGCGCGAGCACCGGGTAACAGCTCTCCGAGAGGCCGACGCTTTTCCCGGGCAGCCACTCCAGCGTGCCGTGCTTTCCGCACTGCACGACCGCATCGGCGCCGAAGACGTCGCGCACCCAGCGGTACGCGCCCAGATACTGATGCGTCGGTACGAGGTCGCCCGAGTGATAGACCGCCAGCGGATTTTCGCCGAAGCCCCGCGGCGGCTGAATCATCACGAAGACGTTGCCCAGACGCATCCCGGCCACGTAGATCTCGTCGCCGGAGCGATACGCCGCGCCCGGCGCCGGCCCCCACGCAGCCGCCATCGCGTCGCGCACCCGCACCGGAACGCTCGCATGCCAGCACGCGTACGTGCCGGCGTCGTACCGCGCCTCGCCTAGCGCGAGCTGGTCTTCCGTCAAATAATCGGTGTCGTATCCGCCGCGCGCGAGCAGCGCCGCCATCAGCGCATCGCCGTTGGCCGGAATCTCGCCGGTGTCGTATCCGTCGTGTTCCAGGGCACGCAGGAGCGCCACGACCGACGCGGGCGTGTCCAATCCGACCGCACCGCCGACCCGGCCCTGACGGTTGGCGAAATTCGTGAGGACGATCGCGATGCGTTTCTCGCAATTGGGAAGCCGCCGCAAACGTACGTAGCGGGCGGCAAGCCGAACGAGCGCTTCGGTCTGCGTCGGCTCGGCAACCGCGAGCGACGTGTCCGGATCGCGGAAGGCGAACACGGGCCCGTCGATCTTCCCATCGAACTCCGGCATGACGATCTTCGTCGCGGCGTCGAACGGCCCCAAGCCCGCGCTGCTCGCGCGCCACGCCTCGATCGTTTGCCCCGTCGTGACCGCCTGCAGCAGCGCGACGTCGAGCGCGACGTCCGCGCGCAGGCCCGGACCACCGCTGCGCACCATGCGCTCCTCGCGCGAGAGTTCGCCGGCGGCGAAGGACAGCAGGCTGATGACGACGTCGATACACGCGACGCCGTTCTCCATGAACGCGCTCGCGTACACGAGCGGCACGTCGCCGATACGATCGCAGTCGCGCAGGCTGTAGACGAACACCGGCAGGACGTTGAGCTCGTGCGCTTCGCAGGCGCGAATGAGCGCGTCGACGTGGGCGACGTTTCCGCTCGCCCAGTCCGCGCGGTAAAAGAGGATACCCACGACGCCGCGACCGTCGCGCCAATGACGCCGCACAAAGGTTTCGCGATCGAGCCGTGCGCACGCCGTCCGATCCGGTGCGTCGGGATGATAGAAGCCGAAATCCGGCGTCTCGGCCGGCGGTTCGAATCCGAACGCGGTGCCGAGGAACGTGTCGGCGGCGCAGCGGAACATCTGCGCGCAGTTGGCGGCGCCGCCCGCGAACGCGTACGCGAACGTGCGGCGCAGCATCTCGAGCGGCGCGTTCGAGAGCGCGTCGAGCTCCGGGTCGGCATGCGCCTCGCCCGAGATCGCCAGCACGATTAGGCCGCGCTCGCGCGCCAGCGCGGTGAGGGCGGTGAAGCCGTGCTCGAAGTACGCCCGTCCGCCGAGAATGCGCACGATGGCCACGCGGGCGTCGCGCAACGCCTCCCGCACCGCGGCTTCGTCCGCGAGAGCGGCTGCCGCGAAGACCGAGACCTTCGGAAACCCCGGTGGGAGCAGCGCGCACGCCCCCTGCGCGGCGCTCAAATCGGTTTGGACCGCGGAGATGAACGCGATCACGCTGTGCGCTCCGATGCGCCGCGAATGCGGCTGCGCACGATCATCGCCGCAGCGGCCAGGAGCAAGGCGGCGACGGTGATCGCACTGAGGGTGAGCTCGTCGACGGGGAACGATCCGCCGGAGAACTCGACGATCTGCTGCACCGCGACCGTCAACGCGACCAGCGTGACGACGACGATCCACGGCCGGCGCACGCGCTGCGACTGCGCGCCACCGGTTCGGACGACGCGCGCGACGAGCAGGCTGTCGACGGTATCCGTGCAGATCATGCCAAGGCAAAAGCCCATGCCGATCGCCACGCCCTCGGCGACCTGCGCGCTGGAGAACGCCGTCCCGTACGCGAGCAGCTGGCTCGACGTCTCGAAACCCAGGCCAAAGAGCGCGCCGATCGGAATCGCGACGAGCGGATGCGTCGCCTCGCGCAGGACGCGCGGAAGCAGGCGCGTGCGAATCGTCGCAGTATTGCCGCGCACGAGCATCGCAACGTTCAGCGCGACCATGAACAGCAGCACGGCGATGCTCGCGATCCGTCCCGCGACCGCGACGACGGACGACGACGGACCCAGCGCGCTGCCGAGCATCGCGGCCACCGCGGCGGACGCCAGCACCATTCCAGAATGCCCGACCGCGAACAGGCCGCCGACGAAGCGGCACGCCCGCGGCATCCGAACGCTAGCGTTCCGGGTGAGGTTGTCGATCGCCGCCAGGTGATCGGGGTCGGCACCGTGACGAAGCCCGATGACGAAGACCGCCAACGCCGCGCCGCTCATGCGCCGCCGCTGAAGGCCCGCGCCGCGTCCAGAAAGCGCCGCACGCCGCGCGGCTGTGCGCCGAGGTGCACGTGCACGTATGAAGCGTGCAGCCCCGCGCGGCTATACCCCTCGCGCTCGTCGCCGATCCCGAAGGCCGGGGACTCCGTGGCGTAGGCCATCTTCGAGTAGTGGAACTCGTGACCGCGCACGGCATCGCCCCTCGCGAACATCGGCCCGTCGCAGAGCGCGCGCGCCTCGACGTAGCGCAGCGCCGAGCGGCGCTGTGCCATCACCGCACTGCCGGGGACGGCGCCGACCATGGCGTGCGTTCCGTCCGGCGTGGAAAGATCGCGCCCCAGGTACATCAGGCCGCCGCACTCGGCGTACGTCGGCATTCCAGCAGCGATCGCGTCGCGCAACGAGCGGCGCGCCGATGCGTTCGCTTCGAGCGCGGCGGCGTGCATCTCGGGATAGCCGCCGCCGATGAGGACCGCATCGACCGCCGGAAACGGGTCGCGCAACGGGGAGTACGGCACGAGTGCCGCACCGGCATCGCGCAGCGCGTCGAGCGAGGCCTCGTCGTAGAACCAGAACGCTTCGTCGCGCGCGATTCCCACGCGCACGTCGGCTTCCCGCGCCGCGTCGTATGCGGGCGAGCGCAGCGGGGACACGCGGCTCGCTTCAGCGAGCAAGGCATCGAGATCGAGCGCGTTCTCCACCGCGTTCGCGATCCGCTCGACGACGGCGGTCCACGCTTCGCTGCCGGGTTCGACGAGACCCAAATGCCGGCTTTCGAGCGCAATGCCGTCGTCAGTGCGCATCGTTCCGAAAACGCGCAGGTTCGCGCTGCGCACGGCGTCGCACACCGTCGCGGCATGACGGTCGCTCGCAACGCGATTGAGGATGACGCCCGCGATCCTCAATCGAGGATCGAAGCCGGCCAGGCCGTGAGCGATCGCGCCGATCGTCGCGGAGGTCTTCGCGCAGTCGAGCACCAGGACGACCGGGGCGTCGAGGATCCGCGCGACGTGCGCCGTCGACCCTTCGCCGCTCCCGTGCCGGCCGTCGAAGAGCCCCATGACGCCTTCGACGACGGCCGCATCCGCGTTGCCGCAGCCGCGCACGAACGATTCCCGCACGGCGTCCTCGGATGCGAGCCAGGCGTCGAGATTGCGCGCCGGACGACCGCTTGCCCGCGAGAGATGCGCGGCGTCGATGAAGTCGGGCCCGACCTTCGCCGCCGCGACCGCCAATCCGCGCCGGCGCAATGCCGTTATGAGCCCCAGCGCAAGCGTCGTCTTCCCCGAATCGCTTTTCGCCGCCGCCAGCACGAAGCGGGGAATGAGACGTTGGATCGGCGACGCCGACCCTACCGGACGAGCGGACATCGAGCAGGACCTCTCTCGCGAAGAGTTACCTTATTGCTCGCAGCCGGTCTCCTGGCTCGCGGATCCTTCCGGCGATCGCTGCCTTCTCATCTTCTTTCTGAAGACAATGGCGACGTTGCGATTCCGGTCCCCGCATACAGTGGCGCGCCCGCGTCGGCTCGTGTCCGACTTCCCGTGCACTGCGAGAGTTTGATGGTGTCGTGCGGGTTCACGACGTGAATGGGCATCCCCTTCCTCCGAAGGAGTTGCATCAGTGGGGCATCTCGTCGTCGTCGAGTCCGAAGTAGTGACCGAGCTCATGGATCACCGTTTCGCGCACTTCCCGCACGGCCTCGTTCCGGGTGCGGGCGACGCGGTTGATCGGCCCGCGGAACACCGCGATCTCGTCGGGGAGCAGTTGCATGTCGTGCGTGCGTTCGGTGAGCGCGACGCCGCGGTAGATGCCCAGGAGTTCCGAATCGTCGTCGCCGTCGTCAATGCTCTCGAGGTCCTCATCGGTCGGCTCGTCCTCGACCGCGATGACGACGTTCTCCACCATCTCGGCGAACCGCTTCGGCAACGATTCCAGCGCTTCGTTGACGACGCGTTCGAACTCCGCCCGCGTCAGGTCGCCGCTTCCCATCCGTTCTCCGGTACTGGAAGGGTTCGACGCGCTCCTATGCGCGACGCCGGTTCACGTCGCGCTCACGACGACGGTGAGATCGCCGGCCGCGCGGCGTTCCGCATTGGGCGCGAGAGCGTCGAGCAGAACCGCGAGACCGAGTCGCACGTCGACGACGACCTTCCCGTCCGGCCGGCGCGTCGTCGAGAGCGGCGACACCGGCGCGGCGTCCGCCGACCTTCCCACGGCCGGCGCGTACACTCCGACGATCGCAGCGCCGTTCGCGCTCGGCGAGAGCGATCCGACGATCACCAGCGTGCCGCGGTCGCTCTCGCTGAGGGAGAGGATGCCGAAAGAATTGCGGGTGACGGACACGGAGAACGATGCCGGCCCGTTCGCCGTCGCAAGCGCCGGCGTCGTGAGCGCGGCGATCGCGGCGAGGGTCGCAGAGAACGCGCGCACAGACGTCACTTTCCTATCGTTCGGGCGGCGTCGCGCCGCCGGAGAGAATCGTGCGGGTTCTCATGAGCTTCTCCGTCAGAGGTTGGGCGAACGGCTGATGACCAGCCGGATGGATGCGTCCCGGGCGATGCGCCAGCCCAAGGCCTGCGCGGCCCGGTCGAGATCGCCGCCGCGCCGCACGAGCATCGCGTTGACGCCGTACCTGCGCACGGTGCGGCGCCAACCCGGACGCACGTGGATGATCGCGTCGTATTGCGTCCACACGGAGCCGGGAAACGGGTCCGCGCGGCCGTCGACGAACACGCTGATGCGGCCGGTGTCGACGGCCGGACCGCACCAGGCGAAGTCCTCACACAGCAGACGATGCGAACCCGGCAACTGGGCAAGCTCGGCGATCGCCGCGAGCGGCCGTTCGTCGTGCATCCCGCGCGCGGAGATCGCCGTGACGGTCGCGGCCGCGAAAAAGACGATCGCCGCCGCGGCGGCTGCCGCGGTGCGATTCGGGACCTGGCGTAATGCGGCTAACGACGGGAGGAATCTCGTGAGCGCCATTGCCGCCAGCGGAGCGCACGCGATCGCTGCCAACGGCACGTTGCGTACGGCGGCAAACGCCAGATAGCAGAGCGGCAACGCGAGCGCGACCGCGCGCCGCGGTGCCCGCCACGACGCCGTCGCGGCGAGCGCGATCAGCGGCAACGCGCCCAGCGTAAACGCGCTGTCGGTGAACGACGGATGCCGCCATTCGCGGATCCAGTGCCGGATCGGACTGTGTGCCAGATCGACGGCGTAGAGCGGCAGTTTGGCGCCGAGTGGGGTCGCGCAGAGCGCGAGCGCGCAGCACAGGGCGAGCACTCCGTCGCGCACGGCCCCACGGCGGTCGCCTTGCAGCAGGCTTCCGGCGGCTGCCGCGGCGACGAGCACGGGCGCGGCCACGGCGCTCGCATGGACGTTCGCCCACGCCGCCGCGACGGCAACCGCCGTCCAGCGCCAGCGCCCCGGCAATTCCAGCGCGACGAGGAACGCGGCGAGCATCGCCCAGCCGACGACTTGCACGCGAACGCCGAACGATTCGGCCATCGCGACGTCGGTGAACACGAGGACGAACGCGATCGCGGCCGGGTGGGCACCGTATCGCGCGCAGCGCACCGCGACCAGCGTGAGAGCGAGAACGGCGCTCGCGCCGATGCCGAGGGCGAACAGCCAGCCGATTCCGCGCGAAGACGCGCCGGCGAGCAGCGCGGAGAAGAGCCACTCCTGCGGAACCCACGGTGCGCCGACCGCCGCGAACGACTCCGCGCCGAGGCTGTGCGGGAGGCCGCCGCTCAGGATGCGCTCGCCGAGCCAGTGCTGCCACCCGAGATCTCCGTCGGCCGGCGGCATCAGCACAGCGCTCGCCGCGTGCATGCCGGCGAGTGCAGCGAGCACGATGCCCGGGAGGGCCCAGCGGCGGTCCGCGCTAGTCGAGCGCAAGGACATCGCCGTGCCGGACGTCGCGATCGGCTGACTCGCCGAGCTGAACCGCACTGCACGCGCGAGCGCAGCGAATCTCGCGCTGATTCGGAGCGACGCCGAGATGCGCCGCCAATACGCGGCGCGTTTCGTCGAGGAACAGAATGTCGATGGCGACGCGCATGCCGAACGTGTCGATCTCGCGGCAATCGTCCAGCCAGAGACCGTCGTCGGAGCGGATCACGTCGCGCGAGCGCAACTGGAGCGATCGCGCTCCCGACGTTTCGGCGACCTTCACGCAGCGCGCGAGAATCGCGCCGGTACGAAGATTCCGCAGCGATCCCATCAGGCGACGCCGTGGATGGTGCCGGCGACGGCGAGGGCCGCGACGAGGTACGGCGCGAACGCGATCGGCGTCGAGCGCCTGCGCCGCAACGCGGCGACGGCCACGGCCCCGAAGCAGGCGGCTGCGCACGCCAGCAGCGCGGGTTGCGCGCCGACGACGATCGCGCCGAGCGCGACGAGCTTGACATCGCCCCAGCCCATGCCGCGTCCCCGCGAGAACACCGCCGCGATACAGAACGGGGCGGCGACGAGCGCGGCCGCGATCGGCGCACTCCAATGCTGGAGCAGTGCGTCACCGGCGAGGATCGCGCCGAGCGGCACCAGCGTGAACACGTCGGGGACGAGTCCGCAGCGTACGTCGGCGTAGCAGACTGCCGACAGCGCGACCGTCAGCACGCACGCCATCCCGAGTTCGGGGATCGCGACGCCGCGTGCGCCGATGCACATCCCGGCGAGCGCCGCGGCGGCGATGATGATGCCGCTCGCGGGCCGGCCGGGCGGCGGGCCGTCGGCGAAGGGACGCGCTTCGGCCGTGACGAGGCGCGCCAGGATGGTGCCCAGATAGGCCAGCGCCGCGAGAAGGCCGGCGTCGGCGATGAGCGGCAGTGCGCGCATCATCGCGTGTAGTAGTCCGCGGCGACGGCGCCGAAAATCATGACGAATAGCGCGGGCAGCATGAACAGCGCCATCGGGACTACCATCTTGACCGGCAGAGACGCGGCGATCTCTTCCGCTTTGAGCACGCGGCGCTCGCGCGACTCCGCGGAGAGCCCGGTGAGAACCGAGGACAGGTTCGCGCCGAGCCGTTCGGCTTGCACCATGGCCCGCACGACTTGGGTGATCTCCTCATTGTGCACGCGCACCGCGAGCGCACGCAGCGCCTCGGTGCGCGAGCGCCCGAGCCGGATCTCGCTCAGCGTGCCGCGGAGCTCCTCGGCGAGGGCGCCGCTGACCGCGTTCGCGCCGTGAGCGAGCGCGGCGTTCAACGCGAGCCCGGCGCGCACCGTGCTGGAAAGCGTGTCCAGCAAGTCCGGCAGCGCGCGCGAGATCTCGCGTTTGCGCCGCTTGACGGCGCCGCCGAGCTGCGAGAACGGCACGTGGCCGGCCCCCACGGCGAACGCGAGCACGATACAGCCGCCGAAGACGGCACCGAAATGGAGCAGCCAAACCAAGGAGATCGCAACGGCGGTCCCGAGAGCCGCGAACGCGGCGGAGCGTGCCAAAAACGCGCTCGGCTGCGCGTCGTGCCAACCCGCCTCGAGGAAACGGCTGCGCAGCCGGCCGAGCGAACGCGCGTCGACGACCCGTTCGGTCAGCGCTTGCCCACCGCTTGCGCGACGTTCGAGGTCGTTGACGATGCGGTGCGCCGGCGACCGGCGCGGGATCGCCAGGATGAGACCGAAAATGCTGACCATTGCAAGCGCCGGCAGCGCCAGGACCAGGAAGTTCACAACTCCACCTTGAGCATCTGCGCGATGACGAGCCAAGCGAGGGTTTCGAGCACCGCGACGGCGGCGATCGAAATATGGCCGATCGTCGTGTAGAGCAGCGCGTGTCCCATGTGCGGCTGCGTAATGACGAGGAATATCCCGACGCCGATCGGCATCGCCAGGATGACGTAGGCGCTCATGCGCCCCTCCGCCGTCAGAGCCGCCACTTTGCGGGCCAGCGTGCGGCGCGCCTTGATCGTGTCGCCGACGGTTTCGAGCAGGTCGGCGAGATCGCCGCCGGTCTGCGACTGCACGCGGATCGCGCGCACGGTCATCGCGAGCTCGCTGCTGGGCAGCCGTTCGGAGAGTTCGTCGAGCGCGTCGAGGATGCTCACGCCGAGGTTGGTGCGGCCGATGACGCGCATGAACTCGGTCTTGGCCGGATCGTCGAGCTCTTCGGCGACGACGACCAGCGCCTGTCGCAAGCTCAGCCCGACCCGAAGCGAGCCCGAGATCATGCGCAGCGCGCTCTCGAGCTGCGGCATGAACTTCTTCGTTCTCCGCGCCGTCTGCATCTTGCCCAGCGTCGTCGCGCCGCGTAGTTTCGAGCCGGCGGCGGCCGGCTGAGCGGCGACTCGCTGCACGATCGTGCGAACGATGCGCTGCACGCGTTCGGCCAGGGCGATCCACAGGAGCGCCGCGGAGACCGCGAAGCCGATGACGATGGCGAACGGTCCGGCTGCGGCGATCACCACAGCCCTCCGGCCGACGCCATCGTCGCAAGCTCGCCGCGCTCGATCGGAATGCCGAGCTCGGCGAACCGCGTGAAGCATTGCGGCTGCACTCCGCTGAAGCGGAAGTCCCCGATCACCTTGCCGTCTTCGTTGATGCCCCGTTGCTCGTACGAGACGATCTCCTGCATCGTGATGATGTCGCCTTCCATGCCGACGACCTCGGTGATGCTCATGATCTTGCGGCTGCCGTCGCGCAGACGCGCGGTTTGCACGATCATGTCGACGGCGCCGGCGATCTGTTCGCGAATCGCGCGCACCGGCAGATCGAAGCCCGCCATCATGACCAGCGTCTCGATGCGCGAGAGCGCCTCCCGCGGGGCGTTCGCGTGCACGGTCGTCAGCGAGCCGTCGTGTCCGGTGTTCATCGCCTGCAGCATGTCGAGCGCCTCGCCGCCGCGGCATTCCCCGATGACGATTCGGTCGGGACGCATGCGCAGCGAGTTGCGCACGAGGTCGCGGATCCGGATCTCGCCTTTCCCTTCGATGTTGGGCGGCCGCGCTTCCAGCCGGACCACGTGCTCCTGGCGCAACTGCAGCTCGGCGGCGTCCTCGATCGTGACGATTCGTTCGTTCGAGGGGATGAAGGCCGAAAGGATGTTGAGGAAGGTGGTTTTTCCCGAACCCGTCCCGCCGCTCACGACGACGTTGAGCCGCGCCTGGATCGCAGCGCGCAGCAAGCTGACGACCTGCGGGGAGACGGAGCCGAGCCGCACGAGGTCCTCGATCTCGAGCTTGCGCGTTCCGAACCGGCGGATCGACACCGTCGCACCGTTCAGCGCAAGCGGTTCGATGATGACGTTGACGCGCGACCCGTCGGGCAGGCGCGCGTCGACCATCGGGGAGGACTCGTCGATGCGCCGCCCCAGCGGCGCGAGGATGCGTTCGATGACGAGGCGCAGCTGCTGCGCGCTCGTGAAGCGCTTCGTGGTGAGCTCGAGCTTGCCGTGCCGCTCGACGAAGATGCGATCCGGTCCGTTCACCATGATCTCGGAGACGTCGGGCTGCGCCATCAGCGCTTCGAGCGGACCCAGGCCGAGCGCCTCGGCGACGATCTCCTCGCACAGCGGCGCGATCGCCTCGATCGAAAGCTCCTCGGAATGCGCCGTGACGAGGCGGCGCACGGTCGACGAAACCCGCTCGCGCAGCCGGCCGACGCGGTCGGCGTCCGACATGGTCGCCGCGGACGCGGCATCGATCTCGCCGTCCAGCGCGGCCTGGATCTCCGCTTTGATCGCGTTCACCGTCGCGGTACGCGACGGCGCTCCGCTCGCGGCGGTGGTCTGTTCGAGCGCCAACTCTTCCTGCCGCATCTCGTCGCGGCGCTCGTCGGAACGCCGCTCACCGATTGGCGTGTTGGAGATCAGGATCGCCAGCGGTGCGTCAGCCACCGGAACGTCGCCGACGTATCGCGTCAGCGCGGCGATCGCCTTCGCGAAATTCCGATCCGACCGATGCGGGATCTCCGCGACGACGGCGACGCCGAGTAGACCTTCGATCTGACCGCGCGAGAGTTCGGCCGAGCGCGCTTCGCGATGGTTGACGACCGCGACGATCTGGGTTTGTTCGACACTGGCGAACGCGTCGGTGATGAAGCTTCGCGCGCTTGCGACGCCGAGCACCGTGGGTTCCACGACGATCAAGAACCGCGAGGTGCGCGCGACCAGCGGCTGGACGGCGCCCGCGAAGGGCTGCGGAACGTCGACCAGGACCGTCTCGCACGCGGCTAGTGCGTCGTTCAGCTCTTCGACGGCCTTGGCGCGTAGCGAAAAGGCGGGGATCAGGCCGTGGATGAGCTCGGCCGCGCGGAAGCCGTCGCACTGAGCGATCGGGATCCCGCCCTGCGTGCGATTCTCGTCGAACCGGCGGACGACGTCCAACATGATCGCGAGGTTGCGGCGGCCGGTGAGATCGGCGTCGACGATCGCGACCTGCTGCGAGCGCCGAAGCGCGCGCGTGACCTCGAGCGCGACTGTGGTCGTGCCCGATCCGCCCTTCGCTCCGACGAAGGAGACGACCCGATTGCTCACGAGCCCGAGCTCGGCGGCGCGGCTTGCTCTTCGATCATCTCGACGCCGCTGCGGCGAACCGCCGGCTGCGGCGGCAGAGCTGCCGCCGGACGCGGCGGCGCCGCGACCGCCGGCGGCGCGACGGTGACCGGCAGAGCGGGTTGAGAAAAGTTCGTGCCTGGCCGGCTGCCGGCCGCTACGGCGGGCAGAACGAAGGGTTCGACCGTTGCGTTGCCGATCGGCTCCTGCGGCGACCGCAGCGCGAGCCGAAGCGTTGCGTTGACGTCGGCGGTCGCGAGCAGATCCGCCTGCGCGGGCGTGACGCCGAGCGTCACGGTGGTCAGATTCTGGGCGTCCTGCTGACTCGGTTGCGAAGTCGCCTGCGAGAGCGATTCCATTTGCGTTCCCGACGCAAGCACCAGCGCGCCGTAGATGATCGTACGGGCCTGCGGCGTTTCGTCCGCGACGCGCGGCGGCACGGCGATGACGTCGACGCGATCGCCGGGCTGAATCAGGCCGCCGACGGCTTTGACCCGGTCGATGCCGATGCTCACGGCGCGCATCCCGCGCTTGAGGACGACGGCGAGGGCGACGGTTTGCGGGCGGCCGATGCGCGATGCCGTGATCGTCGATCCGGCCGGCAGCGAGACGAGGGCGAGCGATCCGATCGCCTTGTTCGCGTCGAGGATCGCGCCCGGCTCGATCTGGGAGACGGGTCGTGCGACGCGCCGCAGCATCGATACGTCGATGGTGGCGCGCGCCGGAATATCTGCCCGGGCGACGAGGATCCCGCGCTGCGGCTCGGCCTGCGCCGCTTCGCTGCGGCTCACGGACGAAACGTAGTTCAGCGTGAGGAAACCGGTCGCCGCGGCGATGACGCCGGCGACGACGAGCGTTGTACGGGGTGGCGTTTTCATAACAGCTGCAGCACCGGGAGATGGAGTGATAAAGTCGTGAGGAGCGCACCGGCGGCGATCGCGATCGCATAGGGAACCGTCGCCTTCTTGTGGGTGAGCGTGACGACTCGGGTCCGCACGAGGACGTCGATCGTGACGAGCGCTTCACGCACCGTCAGCCGGCGCGTGACGAAAAGGGTGACGAGGGCGACCAGCCCGCCGCAGACTCCGGTGAGGAGCAGAAACGCGAAGCATGTCGGCAGGCCGAAGGCGGCTGCGACAGCGGCGGCGAGCTTGACGTCACCCCCGCCGAACCAGCCTCGCGCGTGGGCGAACGTTCCGATGACGAGCACGATCGCCATCGCGCCGAGGCTGTTTCCGAGCGGAATCCAACCCTGATGGGCCCGCTCGAAGACGACTCCGGCGAGTATCGCGAGCGGGATGAGGTTGGGGACGCGGCGGGAAACGGCGTCGGACGCGGCGGCGATGATGCACGCGCCGAGCACGAGCCCAAGCAGGACCGTGGACGGCGCGGTCATCGTTAGAGTGCGTTCGCAGCGTTGTTGAGCTTGTTGTTGACCTTGCCGCCCAGCAGCGTGACGGCGCCGATGCAGACCACGGCGATGAGCGCGACGATCAAGGAATACTCGACCAAGGTGGCGCCTTCTTCGTTGCGGAGCATGGCGATGAACGATTTGAACATGCGTGTGTGCTTTCTGTCAGGGGGTGAGTGAACGCGGCGCCGACCTGACGGACCGCGTGGCATGTCTTAGGCTAGCGAGCCGATGTAACGGAGCGGTGTCCTCGCCGGGCCGCTTCCGGCGAAACCCGGGCGTTACGGCGGCACGGATGATGGGTGCCATGCACCGCATTCTCGTGGCCGTAAGCTTGCTCACCGTGCTCGGCGCCGTCTCGCCCGCGAGCGCGCAGGTCGCACGTTCGGTCAGCGTGCAAACCGGACACTCGGTCGTGCTCGACGAACCGGCGCTCGCACGTGTCGCCGTCGGGGACCGCAGCATCGTCTCGATTCGCGCCATCGGCGAGACCGAGCTGCTGGTCACCGGCCGAGCGCCCGGCAACACGACCGCCATCGTCTGGACGAAGACGCGGCGCAGCAAGTACCAGATCGAAGTCACCGAAGACACCGCCGATCGCTTGGCCGCGATGGTGCAGTCGGCGGTTCCGTTTGCCGGCGTCGTCGTGCGAGCGTTCGATCGTTCGCTCGTCGTGCGCGGCAGCGTCGAGGACCCGCGCGAGTTCTCCGTGTTGACCGACGTCCTCGCACGCTTCGACAAGCTGGCCGCCGCACGCAAGTACGCGGTCGTGAATGCGGTGACGGTCGCGCATCCGCTCGGTGCGCTGCAAGAGCGGATCGGGGCCGCCGCCGGCCCGGACGTGCGGGTGGATTCGGACGGGAAGGGCGGATTGATCGTCAGCGGTCCGGTGCAGGACCGGACGCGCGCCGAATGGGTCTTAGCACGCGTGCGCGGTCTCGCGGGGCCCTATCTCACCGCGGACGGAAAGGTGACCGATCGTCTCGAGGTCGCAAGCGTTTCGCAGATCGAGGTCAAGGTACGCGTGTACGAGGTCGACAAGACCGCACTCGACCAGCTCGGCGTGCGCTTGCAGTCAGGTACGCCCGACCCGCTCAACCCCGGCAACATCCTGCTCGGCGGGCCGGCGTTCCCGATCGTCGAGACCGCCACGGGCATCGGAAAGGCGCTGACGGTCGGCGCGTTCGTCCGAACCACTCGTCTCGTACCGACGCTGGATCTCCTCGTGCAGCGCGGCGATGCGAAGATGCTCTCCGAGCCGAATCTCGTCACGCTCCCGGGTATGGCGGCCAGCTTCCTGGTCGGCGGCGAGATCCCGATCCCGTACGCCTCGGGCGTCGGACAAGTCAGCATCGTCTACAAAGAATTCGGCGTTCGTCTCAACATCACGCCGACGCTGCTCGGCAGCGGCGCCATCGAGGCGAAGGTGACACCCGAGGTCTCGGACCTCGACTTTCAGGACGGCATCAGCACCGGAGGCTTCGTCATCCCGGCGCTGCGGACGAGCCGGCTGACGACCGACGTCGTGACCCAGTCCGGCGAGAGCATCATCCTCGGCGGGATGATGCGCCACGTCGAGCAGCGCACGATCCAGAAAATTCCGCTGTTGGGCGATCTCCCGATCATCGGCAAGCTCTTCCGCTCGACGCGGTACCAGTCGCAGCAGACCGACATCGTCTTCGTCATGACGCCGACGGTCGTGACGAAGTGAACCGGTTGGTCCGGCTGCTGGCTGACGATTCCGGTGCCACGCTGGCCGAGTACGCCCTGATCAGCGCTGTGCTCGCCGTGGCGATGATCGGCGCGCTGACCGCGATCGCCGCCGAATGCGCGGCACAGCTTTCCGTGACGGGCGGCCAGATGACCTCGCTCGGGACGACGCCGCCATGAGCCGGTACTGCCGCGGTACCGCGCTGGTGGAGACTTCCCTGACCATCGGCATCGTGCTGATCGTTCTGTTCGGAACCCTGCAATTCGGCATCCTCGGGTTCATGCAAACCGCCGATGACGGCGCGGCGTTCGTCGCCGCGCACACGTACGCGCAGAACCCGGCGCGGGGCACGAGCTACGCCGCCACGACGGCGAACGGCGTCTTCAACAAGGTTCCCGGGAGCGCGATCACGGTCACGACGCAAGGCGGCATCGTGACCGCGACGGCCGCGACGACCTCCGACGGGATCGGCGTTCCGGGTGCACCCGCTACCGTCGCACTGCAATCGAGCGACGCCGAGCGCATCCCAAGCGCGGCCGGCGCGACGCCCGGCGGCTTCGCCGTGACGGCGATGCTGAAGAACTATCGCGACGCGTCAGGAATCGCAAACAGCTCGCATCCGCTCGGGATCGCGCAGACCCAGCGCACGGGAAACGGCCACAACGGGCGCTTTGCCGAATGGTACTGCCGCCAAGCGAGCTACTCCGGCATCTCGTTCCCGTCACAGCGCCCGACCGGCTCCGGCGCCGGCCGGAACACGTTTTGGGATCCCAGTTGGTTCAACAGCCCACTGGCGCAGGTGTACGCATGGGACTACGGCACGACGTGCACCTGAGCGCCGAAGGCCAGCGCGGAGGGACGCTGCCGTTCTGGGCGCTCAGCATCGCCGCGATGCTGACGGTCTTGTTCTTCGTCACGAACTACGCGAACGTCGTTCGATGGGGCATTCGAGCGCAGAACGCGGCCGACAGCGCCGCGTCGGGCGGGATTGCGACCGACGCCAACATGCTCAACCAGGTCTCGACGCTCGAGTTCGCCGCGACCATCGACGAGACGCGCATGCGGTATCTGCTCCAGGCGATTTCGAACACCGTCAACGACCCGGCCGGGTGCGGCAGCGCGTGCGACGCCTATTATGCGAGCCTGGTGAACGCGTACTACGCCGCCGCGAACAGCTACGGGCAGATCACCCAGTCGATGCAAAAAGGCGACAACCTCACCGAGGGCGGACTCAAGAACGCTCCGGACAAAGCGATCGGACTGGTCTCCGGGAACTGCACGATCTTCGACTGCGCGTTCACCTACACGAGCAGCATCAATTCGAGCGCCGAGACGGTCGACATCGTCGCGTGCAAGAAGGTCCCGCTCTTGACTCCCTTGCTCTTCGGGCTGAGTTCCGCGGCGACGTTCACCGCGCTCGGCCGCAGCGTCGCGACGGTCGCCCCGATCGCCGAGGCGTTCGTACCCGGAAGCCTCAACGCGAAGACCGGCACGCCGTATCAGCCTGACGAGTCGCCGGCGGGGCCGAACGTCCCGTCGGACTACGTCGTGACCTACAAGAACGTGACGGTCAACTTGACCTGGTACCTCGCCGGAACGACGCGCCCGTCCGCGGTTGCATCAGGCTACGGGTGCTCGTAATGCACGCGCAGCGCGGTTCGGCGCTGTTCGAGACCACGCTGTTCCTTCCGATCGCACTGGTCGTCTTGTTCGCGGTCCTGTACTTCGCGCGCTTCGGGGTGCTCGAGGAGCGCGCCCAGACGGCGGTGCGCTACGGCGCGCTCGTCTCCTACGAGTCGGCGACGAAGTACAGCGCCGCGGACATCTACGACGCCGTCGCTTCGCAGGCCCCACCCGTTACGGCGTGCGACCCCAGTATCGTCGCCGACACGGTGAAGGCCCTCGACGGTACCGGTCCGTCCGGCAGCGCGCAGCCCTTCTGGAAACCGGACCATCCTGCGACGGCCGGCTGTACCGTCACGACCGTCAGCTTCGGCGGCGCGTCGTGGTCTTCGTCCCACTACATCACGGTGACGCAGAACTCGGTCGGCGCCTTGATGGACGTGCCGACCTACATCACCTCGCTGCTCGGAGTCAACGGCAGCGTCTCGGCCTCGCTGGGCTATGCCCACGCCGCGCCGCCGAGCATGATCATGTACTGCGTGAGCGACGTGGCCACAGCGGTGTCCGCCGGGCTGAACGTGACGTATAACGGCGGCAACTGCTAGGCCGGCGCCTCAACCGGCTTCGAGCAGTCGCTTGAGCTCGGCGGACGGTTCGACGTCGAGTTCGGTGCGCAGCAGCGCCTTGTACGCGCGGTACTCGAGGATCGCTGCGCTGCGATCGTTCGCCGCGATGTGCGCGCTTATCGTGATCTGGCGCGCGCTCTCGTCCAGCGGATCGATTTTCGTCAACGCCTGTGCGATCGCGAGCGCGCGGACGTGGTCGCCCCCGCGCAGTGCCCGCGCGGCGATGAACGCGCCGACCTCGTTCGCCGCCGCTTGGAGGGTCTGCTCGACGGGCTCGAACCATCCCCAATCGGCGAAGGCCGCCGGCCGGCCGCGTACGAGGCTGGCGAACGTCTCTTCCAGTCGCGGCAGATCCGTCGCCGGAACCGCGTCGCGCCGGATCCGCTCGAGCGTACGATGCAGCCAGCGCAGGTCGACCTCGATCTCCGGCGCCAGCGCGTATCCGCCGCGCGAGACCACGATCGCGCCGGGGGAAGCGAGCTGCTGCCGCGTGCGGTGCACGCACATCTTCAGCGCGTTATAGGCCGATTCGTCGTGCAGATCGGGCCATAGCCGGTCGACCAGACGGTCGCGCGTCACCGCCTGCGCGTCGACGGCGAGCGCGAGGAGCAGCGCGAGCACGCCTTCGGAAACATCGATGCGCTCTTCGCCGCGCGACACCGTGCCGTCCGCGAACGAAACCATCAGCGGAGCGTCCTCAGCGGCGACGATGATCGACGCGCGATGGCGCAGGCGGTTCACGAGCGGGGCGAGCATCCCGCGCACGTCGCCGCGTTCGGCCAGCGCTGCGACCGAGTCGCGCAGTGGAACGGACTCGATCGCATCGCACAACGCGAGCGCTTCGCGCAAGCGGACTCGCGCCGACCCGAGCTTCTCGGCGGCTGCGACGCGCGCGAGCACCTTCATCATCGGGCGGTCGGCGATGTCTGCCGCTTCGATTGCGGCCTGCACGTAGCGCGCGGCGAGGGCACCGTCCTGAGCGTCGGCGGCGGCGATCAAAAATGCGCGCGCGTCCCAGAGCGGCGCGGTGATGCGGTCGAGTCGCGGCGCACGTCCGCTCGCCGCGAGCGTAAAGCGCAGCAGCGCGGGAATGTCGTAGCGCTCGACCAGATTGACCAGACTCGTGCGGTACGCGTCGAAGAGATCGTCTTCGCCGGCGAGCCAAGAACCGAACACCGCCTCGGCCAGCGCGAGCCCGATCACCGGAACGGCGCGACCGCTGCGCGCGAGCGAGACCATCCGCTCGAGCGCATCGTGCTCCACCTCCCAGCGGGCGCGCGCCCGAGCCGCCTCCACCTCGAATCGGAGCAGCTGGGCGAGCCAGACGGGGTTGCCGTCGATCCTCCGCCGCAGCGGCCGCCACAGCTGCATGCCGTCGTCGAAGCGGCCGAGGTGCGCGAACAGCGTCAGCCGCGCCGTGAGCAGGACGAGCTCGGGACGACGCGCCGGTTCGCTGTCCTCGACCCCGGTCTCGTCCACCAACGCGGAGGCCTCTGCGGTCCGTCCGGCGTCGAGCAGCGCGAGCACGGTGATCCCCAGCGCGACCTTCTCGAGCGCCGCCGTCTCGCCGCGCGTCGATTCCAGCAAGGAGAGGGCCTCGCGCGGGAGATTGCGCGACGGTTCGATGAGCCGGCGCGCCGATGCGACCGCCAGCCGAATCTCGGGATTCATCGAAAGCCCGGCCGCGTCGTCGCCCTCCGCGCCGCCCGGTGGACGCGTGCCGACCAGGGTCAGGAAGCCGCCTTCCACTTGCATCGCGCAGTCCGCCGCGGCGGCGTTGTCGTCGGCCGCCAGATAACATTCCGCCGCGCGCGCGAAACGCTCGTCGGCGACGAACCGCTCCGCCATCAAGCGCATCGCCGCGTTGAGCTGCCGGCGATGACGCTGCGCGACCGTCCGCCGGATGAGCGGGTGGAGCTCGACGCGGTCCCCTCCTCCGGGACGAGCGAGCTGATGCACGCGCATCAGATCGCCGATCGCACCGGGCTCGCCGTAGGCGGCCTCGATCTCGGCTTCGGTAAGATCGCTCCAACCGGACGCGGCGATCAGGGCGCGCAACGCGGGCGCCGGGAGCTTTGCGATGATCTGCGCGTCGACGTAGTCGAAGAGCTCGGTCAGCAGCGCATCGGGAACCGCATCGAGCTCGGGATCGAACGCCTCTTCCTGCACGAGCCGCTGAAGATAGAGTGCGACGACCGGCCAGCCTTCGGTCAAGCGAGAAGCCCGGAACAGTGCGGTCGTGTCCGCCGACGTCTCGGCAAACAGCTGCGCCATCTCGGCGTTGTCGAAACGAAGGTCATCGGCGCGCAGCGTTGCGACAAGATGCGGAGCGGCGAGGTCGCCGAGTTCGATGGCGAGCGCACGGCGTGCGCACATGATCACCTTGCCCGCGGCCGGACGCGAGCGAACGAGCGCTCCCAACGCGTCGAGCACCCCCGGATCGGTCGCGTTCTCGAGGTTTTCGAGGATCAGCGTGATCGGTTCCGGGCAAGCGCTCCACGCCTCGATCAGGCCGGGCAAACCCTCTGCCTTCCCTTCCGCGAGGATCGGCACGTCGGCGAGAGCTCGTCCGAAGGCGGAAACGTTCGGCGCACAGTTCGCGTCGACGATCGCCCAATGCGGATCTTCGCGCGCGATGCGCTGCGCGATGTAGCTCTTGCCGTAACCCGCCGGCGCGATGAGCGCGATCAGCGGCACGGCCGACCGGCGGATGCGCTGGAGCACCCGGCGCCGATCCACCAGTACGCTCATGATTGGTCTTTGCCGTAAATGCGGTGCGACAAACGTTCATGCGCCCCGAAGCGGGCGAGCGGTGGCACGCGAGGTTGTGCTCAATTGACCGTACTCGGGGGCGTCGACGTGGTACGGTCCATTGAGGTGAAGTCTGTTTTTCGATCGCTCCGGTCCCGCGCGGGCGCGCTGAAGCTCCTCGTCGTCAACCGGCTCGGCAACGATTCGCGTCTCGAAGACGCGCACGCTCGGTTGAGCAGGCTGCTGACGAATGTCGACAGCGCGTTGGCGTCGTTCTCCCTAGAAGAGAAGCGATACGAATACGTCAGTCCGGGACTGCACCGCATCTTTGGGCGTTCCGTCGACGGCTTCGGCGAGGATCTTCTGTGGATCGACACGGTCCACGCGGACGACGTCGAGCGCGTCGCCGCGGCGCGCGAGGCGCTCTTCGTCATGGGTTCGGCGGAGGTCGACTACCGCGTCGGCCATCCCGACGGCCGGCTCGGCTGGGTCATTCATCGTGCAAAGCTGTGGTACGACAGCGACGGCCGGCCCACGCGCATCGACACCATCGCGACCGACGTCACCGACCGCGTTGAACAGCAGCGCCAGGTCGTGCGCCTCAGCCGTATCCGCGATGTCCTCTCAGCGGTGAACTCCGCGATCGTGCGCATCACGGAGCCCGCGCTGTTACTCCAAGAAGCGTGCCGGATCGTCACGCGTGTCGGCGGTCTGCGGGTCGGAATCGTGGTCTCGGTCGACGTGACCGCAGGAAAGGCCGACATCCGAGCGCTGATCGGGGAATACCGGCGCGACTTGGTCGAGAAGGCGCTCGCGGGCATCCTCGCCGACCCGCAGGCGGCTCCAGGAATTCTCGCGGAGTCGCTGCGGAGCGGCCGTCCCGTCGTCGCAAACGACCTCGAGATCTCCGCGCTGCGCCTTCCGGAACACCAGGAGCTTTTAGCGACCGGGGTCCGGTCGCTCGCGACCTTCCCGTTCTCGATCGACGAGTCGCGCAAAGGTGCGCTGCTCTTGGCATCCGACGAACGTGACTTCTTCAGCGACGAGGAGGTCGAGCTCTTCTCGGGGCTCACCAGCAATCTCGCGTTCGCCCTCGAGCTCGCCGCGAAGCGAAGCCGCATAGAATACCTCTCGTACTACGATCCGCTGACCGACCTTCCCAATCGGACGCTCGCGCTCGACCGCCTCAGCCTCGGGATCGCCGCCGCGGCACGGCGCGGCGAGCGCCTAGCGCTGATCGTCTTCGACATCCATCGGTTCGCAACGGTGAACCTGACCTTTGGCGATGCAGCCGGCGATACGGTGCTTCGAGCGGTCGCCCAACGTCTGCGCGACGAAATCGGGATCTACCATATCGCGCGCATCGCAGGCGATCGCTTCGCGCTGGTGATCCCGCAACTGCACGAGCTGCGCGAGGTGACCGAGATCTTGAGTCCGGCCGGGCTCAAGCTGCTGGCCGAACCGGTCTGGGTCGGCCAGCGCGAGCTGCGCATCACTGCGCACGTCGGGTGCGCCGTATACCCCGACGACGGCGCCACCGCCGACGTGATATTTCGCAATGCGGAAGGCGCAGTGCAAAGCGCAAAGACCGCCGACGTGCCATACCGGTTCTACGCGCCCGAACTGAACGAGCGGCTGAGCCGACGTCTGCACTTGGACGGACGCCTGCGCCGCGCGGCGGCGAAACACGAGTTCGTCCTGCACTATCAACCGAAAGTCGAGTTGCTCTCGGGCGCCCTCACCGGCGTCGAAGCCTTGCTGCGGTGGGCCGATCCGGAGCGACCCGTTTCGCTCGTCTCGCCGGCCGAGTTCATCCCGATACTCGAAGACACGGGGCTGATCGTCGAGGTCGGACGCTGGGTGCTCGAGGAGGCAACGCGACAGTACAACGCGTGGTACATGGCCGGTCTGGCGGTACCGCGCATCGCCGTGAACGTTTCACCGGTCCAATTGGGGCACGGCACCCTGGTCGACGACGTGATCAACGCGACCCGCCCCTACGGTACGCGGAGCGGCATCGACTTGGAGGTGACCGAGACGTCGTTGATGATGAACGTCGCCGCCGCGATCGAGACGCTGCGGCAGATTCGCGACCTCGGCTTCGGTGTCGAAATCGCGATCGACGATTTCGGAACCGGCTACTCGTCGCTCTCCTATCTCATCCAGCTGCCGATCAGCGCTCTCAAGATCGACCGCACCTTCATCGACGGGATGATCCGGAACGCCGATACGCGCACCATCGTCTCGACCGTGATCTCGCTTGGCCGCGAGCTGCGCCTGCGCGTCATCGCGGAGGGAGTCGAGACGGACGCACAAGCAATGATGCTGCGCCGGCTGCGCTGCGACCAGATGCAGGGCTTTCTGATCGGCCGCCCGATGCCGGCGGCCGATCTGGCGCTGCTCCTCCACCCTCGCGACGCCGCCGTCTGAGTCGCAATCACGGCTTGTTGATGGTGCCGCGACAGCCAAGCACCTTGCACGAGCAACGCTTCCGGTCGGAGTGCATG
Organism: uncultured candidate division WPS-2 bacterium; assembly: GCA_937927945.1. Lineage (GTDB taxonomy): Bacteria > Vulcanimicrobiota > Vulcanimicrobiia > Vulcanimicrobiales > Vulcanimicrobiaceae > Vulcanimicrobium. The sequence continues at coordinate 57,077 of CALEYW010000076.1, forward strand.
GTGGAGACGTAGTCGAGCGTGATCTCCTCACCTGGCCGGATATCGCGCAGCGCGAGCACCAGCAAGTGGCGGCGGACCGTTTTCATGAAGCAGTTCGGCCGGCACGAGTGGTTAATGTAATGCGTGCCGTTGCCGCCGTGGGTACCGTCGATGCTCCAGCGTCCGTCGAGTCCGCTGATTCGGAGGATGCGACGGCGCCCGCGACGCTCGGCTTCCGTATTGGTGATTTTCTCGCCGGTGTATTCCGCGATCTTCTTGCCGCGCGCGAAAGGGACGGTCGCGAAACATCCCTTCCCGTGAATGACGGACTTCGCGACCGTCAGTCCGGGCGCGAGATCGGTTCTCATCGATCGCCTTCGACGACGTTCACGGTTCGAAGTACTTGCATGAGCTTGGACCCTAGCCTTTCCCTTGACAGGGCTTTCCGATCGTGATAGTTAAGTTTACACTTAACTGATATGACGGCTTCGATCGATACTTTGTTCGCGGCTCTGGCAGACCCGACGCGCCGGCTCATGGTCGAGCGGTTGAGCCGCGGACCGGCAACGGTCAGCGAACTCGCCAAGCCGCTCGCCATGTCGCTCCCGGCGGTGATTCAGCACCTCCAGGTCCTCGAAACCAGCGGCTTGGTCCGGTCCGAGAAGGCGGGGCGGGTCCGCACGTGCCGCATCGTGCCGAAGGCGCTGCGGACGGCCGAAGATTGGATCGCGGCGCGGCGTTCGACCTGGGAGCGCAGGCTCGATCGGCTCGCCGACGTTCTCGCAGAAGACGCATTCAACGAAGGGACATAACGATCGGCGCAGCCTGCGGCCTCGCTCGCCGGGCCCTCATGGTAAGAAGCGCTCACTTGACATAGGAAACCAGGTCATCGACGAATACGTTTGCAAACGAAGACCGCCACGGAGATCAGACGATGGGCTTTCCGGTCGTGCACTTCGAGGTGATTGGGAAAGACGCGCAGGCGCTCAAGGATTTCTACAAGGGAGCCTTCGACTGGGAGATCGGCCCGTCGATGACGGACGCCAACAATTATTCGATGGCGTTGCCTCAGGCCGAGGGCGGGATCAATGGCGGGATCGGCGGCGGCATGACGGGCTATGACGGGCACGTCACATTCTATGTTGGCGTTCCGAACCTGGACGCGCTCACGAAGATTCAGAGCCTCGGCGGCAGCACGATGATGCCGCCGGACCAAATCCCGGGCGGCCCGCGCATTGCGATGTTCTCCGATCCCGAGGGCCACACCATCGGCCTCGTCGAGACACCGTAGCGCTCGCAGACCTCTCCCGCGTCGCGCGTCGCCGTGGGTACGATCGTCCCGATGAGCAGCGGCTCGGCGGCCGATTTTCTCCCGGCGCGACGGACGCTCGCGACCTTGCGGAAAGCGGCCGCGCATTGTCGCGGCTGCGACCTCTACAAAGACGCGACGCAGACGGTGTTCGGCGAAGGAAACCCGCACGCCATCGCGATGTTCGTGGGCGAGCAGCCCGGTGACCAGGAAGATCGGGAAGGGCACCCGTTCGTCGGTCCCGCCGGGAAGCTGCTGCACGACGCGATGCGCGCGGCGAAGATCTCGGCCGACGACGTCTACATCACGAACGCGGTCAAGCACTTCAAGTTCGTGTGGCGCGGGAAACGACGCATCCATGCCAAGCCGAAACGCATCGAGGTGCGCGCCTGCGAACCGTGGCTCGTCGAAGAGATCGCCCAGATTCGCCCGCAGCTCGTCGTAGCACTCGGCGCGACCGCGGCGCAGGCTCTGCTGGGGCCGACGTTCCGGATAACCGAGCGCCGCGGCGAGCTGGTCGAATCCGCATATGCCGAGCGCGTCGTAGCGACCGTCCATCCGTCCTCGATCCTGCGCGCCCGCGACGACGATTCGCGGCGCGTGGAGATGGCCGCCTTCGTCGACGACCTGCGCATCGTCGCGGACCTGATGCGCTCGCCGGCATAGCCGGCGGCCCGCTTCGAGGCTTGGATCGGTATGCGCCGAAATGCACCCGTCATGCAAACGATCCGGGAGCGCGCAGCCGACCTGCTGGAGCGCGTCCGCACCATCGACTCATCGCTGAATGCTTACGTCGCGATCGACGAGGAGGCGGTGCTCCGCGACGCTGCGCGACTCGACGCGATCCCGTCCGGCGAGCGGGGTCCGCTGCATGGGTGGACGCTTGCGGTGAAGGACATCGTCGACGTCGCGGGGCTTCCGACCCGCGCCGGATCATCGTTCTTCCGGCGTGACCCGCAGCGCGACGCGCCCGTCGTCGCCGCACTGCGCGACGCGGGCGCGCTCGTGATCGGCAAGACCAACACGCACGAGTTCGCCTGGGGGATCACGACCGAGAACCCGCATTTCGGGCGCACCGCGAATCCATGGAACCCGGCCCGGACGGTCGGCGGCTCCAGTGGAGGTTCGGGAGCGGCGGTCGCCGCCGGCCTAGCCGACTTCGCGCTAGGAAGCGACACGCTGGGCTCGATCCGCATCCCCGCGGCGCTCAACGGGATCAGCGGGCTGCGCCCGGCGACGCACGCGCTTTCGCTCGACGGCATCTTCCCGCTCGCGATCGGCCTCGACACGGTCGGTCCGTTCGCGCACGACCTCGAGAAGGTGCAGCGCGTGTACGACGTGCTCGCCGGCAGCGCGGTCGCCGAGAGCACGATCCGGCGCGTGTGCCGCCTGCGCGGCGGCGGCTGGGATCGCGTCGATCCGGCGGTCGCGGCCGCTCTCGACGCCGCCGTCGACGTGCTGCGCGCGGGCGGAATGCACGTCGAGGAGATCTCATGGTGGGACGACGAGCTGATGAGTGCCGTGGCGATCGTGCAGCAGCGCGCCGCCGCACGCGTGCACGAACCGTACTTCCCGGAACATGCGAACGAGTACGGCGCGGACGTGCGCGCTCGCGTCGCTCATGCGCTCGGCGTCACCGAATTTGCGGAGCACGCAGCGCGCGACGTCGTCGCGCGGGCGCGCGCGGCATGGGAGGCGGCGACCGGCGGATACGACGCCGCGCTCGCGCCGTCCGTCGGTGCCGAGGCACCGCTCGCGCCCGTTCCGGCCGCCTTCCGCGATGAAACGCTTCCGTTGGTCGCGCCCGCGAGCGCCTTCGGATTGCCGGTCGCCGCGGTTCCGGTCGGCTTCGGACCGGCCGGGATGCCGCTCGGCATGCAGATCATCGCAACGCGCGACGTGGCCGCCGCCTTCTCCGTCGGACGGCAATTTCAAGCCGCGACGGATTGGCATGCCCGGCGTCCGCAACTCGAGCAGCCCACGGTGTAGGGAGCTTGACATGTGACCCAAAGGTCACCTATCATTTGGCCGTGGACGACGTCTTCCGGGCGCTAGCCGATCCGAGCCGCCGCCACTTGCTCGATTCGCTGTTTCGTCGCGACGGCCAGACGCTCGGAGAGCTCTGTGCCGATCTCGACATGACGCGGTTCGCGGTGATGAAGCATCTGCGCGTGCTGGAAAACGCGAGCCTCATCGCAACGCGCCGCCGCGGTCGGGAAAAACTGCACTTTCTCAACGCCGTGCCGATCCAACGGCTCTACGATCGCTGGGTCAGCAAATACGCGTCGCGCTGGACGCGCACGCTTGCCGACCTCAAGACAACGCTGGAGAACGACACATGAGTGAACCCGTGACCCACGTCTACGAAGTCTACATTCGTACGACCCCCGAGAAGCTGTGGGAAGCAATCACCGACGGTGCGATCACGAGGCAGTACCTCTTCGGCGCCGCGCTGGAACCGGGCTCGCTCGAACCGGGCAAGCGGATGCGGTATCGGCTCGAGGACGGAACCCTGATGCTGGACGGCGAGGTGCTCGAGCTGGAGCGGCACCGGAAGATCGTGCAAACGTGGCGCGGGATGCCGAATGCCGACGATCCGCTCTCGCGCGTGACGTGGGAGATCACGCCGCTCGGCGACGTGTGCAAGCTCGCGGTGATCCACGAACACTCCGACGCCTGCACGAAGACCGCCAAGGGCACGCAGGAAGGCTGGCCGATCGTGCTCAGCGGCCTCAAAACGCTCCTCGAGACCGGCGCGCCCCTCGCCGTCGCGTGGCGCGCCGAAGCGGCTGCGAGTATGTCGAAATGCTAAGGGATGTCCCCTCGGAAGGCGACTACGCGAAGCGCATAACGGTTCGAGCACCGCGCGAGCGCGTCTTCGATGCCCTTGCGACGCTCGAGGGCCTGCGCGGATGGTGGACGATCGACGTGACCGGTTCCCCGGCAGTCGGCAGCGAGCTGCAATTCGGTTTCGACGACGTCGATGAATGGATCGCGATGCGCGTCGACCGCGCGGAGAAGCCATGCTGCGTCGAGTGGACGTGCGTGGGACAGCGTCACGGGCCCGAACACGATGCGGAATGGGTCGGCACGAGGGTGATCTTCGCGGTTGTCGATCGTGTGCGGGAAGCGTGCGAGCTCAGCGTCAGGCACATCGGCCTCACCCCGAAACTCGCGTGCTACGAGCAATGCGAGAACGGCTGGGACCATTTCATCGCCAGTCTTGCCGCGTACGTCGAGCGGGGCCAAGGCTCCCCCTTCAGGTCATGACACCACGCGCGCGCAAAGGGCATATCGACGCGCGGGCACTCTACGACGGTCTCGTCGCCGAAGGGCTCTTGCAGCCAGACGTCGCCGTCGGACGCGCCTTGCAAAACGACGTGCTGCAAGTCGCCGGTAAGATCTTCGCCTTTCTCAAGGACGATAGACTCGTCGTGAAGCTGCCCGCGGAACGCGTGCGCGACCTGGTCGCAGCCGGCGGCGCCGTTCCGTTCACCTCCGGCGGACGCGTCATGAAGGAATGGGTCTGCGTCGATGCGCCGCCCGAAGCGCCAGGCGAGGATCTCTGGCGTGCCCTGGCTAGCGAGGCGCGGCGCTACGTCGCGGCAGGCGGGCGGAAGCCGCGAACGCAGCTGGCCCTCACCGAGCGCCGGTAATGGTCTGCTCGAGGTGCCAGGTCGCACCGCCGTCGCGCGAAACGCGGCCTTCCCACGCGAACGCCGTCGGGGTGATCGACTCGAAACTCCACCGGTACCGCTCTGTCGCGGACGGCGCGCCATCGATCAGAATCCGCGCTCCTTCGCGCCGCGCGACGAACTCGAGGATGACGCCGCGCGGAACGCCTACCCAGACCTGGCGCCACGTTCCGAGCGCGGCATCGTAGAAGCGCACGGTCAGCCCGGTGCGGTGCGGGCTCTCCGGCGGTGAGCCTGCCGGGCGGAAGCCGATCACGTCGTATACTGCGCGGCCGCCGAGACCCCAGCGAAAGGACCAGAACCCTTCGAGGTCCACCTGCGGTCCAGCGAGAGGCATGAGGGAGGTCCGCATCTGCCAATCGCCGATCAGCGGTGCGAAGAGGTCTGCTGCCGTCCCCAGCTCGGGATCGGGCCCGTTCGCGGCGAGGCCGGGCATCTGTTCGGAAAAGGCGTGCATCGTCATGCGACCATTCTGCGGCCGCGCCGGCGCCGGCGCTTTCGAAATCGTGCGCTTCTCCTCGTGCTGATCGATGCCGCGGACGTGCGCTGCACGCGCACGGCACACCACCGCGCCGACGAAGAGGCCTCGTCGCTGCCGACGCTCGTTCTCCCGCGGCGGGGCGTCTTTCGCTACCACGCCGGCCTGCGATCCATGCTCGCCGACCCGAACACCGTCTTGCTCTTTCACCCCGACGAACCGTATCGCATCTCGCATCCGACCGATCACGGCGACCACTGCATCGCGCTGCGGTTCGATCCGGACGCCGTCGCGGACGCGCTGGGCTTCGCAAGCGAGTCCGCCCAAGGGTGGACACCCGACGCGCGAACGAATCGCGCGCTGCACCGCAGCGCGAATGCCGTTCTGAGCGCGCACGACGCGCTCGCGCGCGATGAACATGCGTTCGAGGTCTTGGCGCTGGTCGGCGGAGTCGAGCCCGTTGCACCGAACGCGCGCGACGCCGCGCGCATCGACGCGGTCCGCGAGCGTCTGGCCGCCGACGTCGGCGCACACGCCTCGCTGGCCGCGATCGCGTGCGACGCCGGCCTCTCGCCCTTTCACCTCGCGCGCCGTTTCCGCGCCCGAACCGGGACGTCGCTGCACCAATACCGGCTCGCCCTGCGACTCGCCGTTGCCGAAGCGATGCTGCGTGAGGGCAGTGACGACCTGACGCATCTCGCGCTCGATCTGGGTTTCGCGAGTCTTGCGCATTTCAGTGCAGCCTATCGCGCTGCGTACGGCTGCAGCCCGAGCGCCGCATCCGTCCGATACCGGCGCCAACCGACGAACCGAACCGGGCGGTAGCGTACGGCTGCGGGTCCTGAGCTGTTCCGTGACAGGTAGCCAGTATAGCCAAACGTACGTTCGTATGCTAACCTGGCAGGGTGACGATGGTCGGGTGGGCACGCCGGCAAGGGATTTCGCTAAGACGGCCTGGCGCTGGGTGAAAGACGATGCGATGCTTCGCTTATTGTCTGATGCGACGATCGGTGCAGTGGTGGTCGAACATCGGGACCACTTTGCGCGCTTCGGTTCGGAGTATCTCGAAGCCGCACTCGCCGCGTCCGGCCGA
>CALEYW010000077.1 GCA_937927945.1 uncultured candidate division WPS-2 bacterium
CGCGAGTCGCATGCGTCGCTCGCGAACGAAGCGATGCAACACCGCTTTGCGCCCTTCATCTCCATCGCTCGACCGATGAGATCGACTATACGGGTTCGTCACCGACTGGATCACGTGGTGGCCGGTTCCGCAAACTGATCGACGTGGCCGAAGACCGGATCGGCGGCGTGCGCCTTGCCGATCTCGGAGCGCGCGCTTTCGACATGGTCGGCAGCAGACCATTGAAGCCGTGGAAGCGCTCGCTCAACGGTTGCGTATCGACGTGTTCGCGCACCATCACTTGAGGGTCTCGGGGCTCCTGGTCTCGTCATTCAAGCATCGTATCCGTCGAGCCGCATAGACGTCCAGGCGGCTCTTGCGCCTCCAGGCGACGTGTCTTTCGGGCTTTCAGACTGACGATTTGCCGCGACGACCCTCGCCATCGCCTTGCACACTTATTGTTTGCAGACTCGCGCGCGACGCGTGCGCTATCGTGCTTCTTGACCGGAAACCAACTCTCGTCAATCGGAGGAAGCAGAACATGGCACAAGTCGCAACGCAATCGTACCTAGAAGATCGGCTCAGCATCGCGGATCTCATTACTGGATGGATCCATCGGGATCTTTGCGAGTGGAGCAACTCCGGAATCTCTTTCACCCAGACGCAACCATCGACATCACATGGTTCCAAGGGAAAGCCAGCGATTTCGTGGATGGTTCGATGAAGATGGGCGCGTCCAACTTCCAGGCCAAGCACGTCATGACTTCGCCGGTCGTGACCTTCAACGGTAACAAAGCCATCGCAGAGACGAACGCGATCATCGTAGGCGCCAATGCCGTGCTAGGGGTGGGCTGCGAGGGACACGCGCGGTTTTACGATCGTGTGGAGAAGCGCGACGGTGTGTGGAAGATCGCAGACCGCCGGACCATCTACGACATTTGCATGTTTATCTTCCCAACTGGGGTCGTTGAAGTCGACAAACGTGTCGTTCAGAAATATCCGCGCGAGTACGCAGCCCTTGCCTACGTTCTGGAGAAAAGCGGTTTCCCCGTGAATGCAGTCTTCCTAACCAGAGGCAGCGATCTTGAAAAAGCGATCAAGGCCGAGGGGCAGACGTGGCTCAAGGCTTGACGTTGTCCAGGTCGCTGTCTCCCGTTATTCGGTGATCGTCACGCGAAGAATGTGGTCGCCTCCGACCTCGAAAACGAGGGTCGCGGGGCCGTTGTAGCCGCCGCCGGTCACGTCGATGGCGACGGTGGTGGTCGACCCTTCGTTGAAGACGCTGGTGACCCGGAGACGGTTGTGCGTTCCGATGTTCTCGTTGTCGCTCCACTGGAGCGATCGACGCTCTGCTGGAGAACGTTCGCCCGAAATCGATCAGTTCCGCGTCTTCTTACCACGGCGCCGTGAACGCCGGCGCCGGAACCGGCTCGACCGTATACATCGCCGGGCGGCGCCGGTAGGACTTGCAGCGGCCGGAGCATCTCGGCTGCTCGGAGCCGCGATGACGACGCCGCTACGCTATAAGCAAGCGAGCTAGTGGTGTGCCTCAAATCCCTACTGCGACCACGCGGGGCGTCCAGCAAACCGTCCACCTGAGCCGAAAGAATCGGCCGGACGGCGGGTACCGCCCCGGCACGGGCATCGCTAGGATAGGGGGACGATGACAACCCCTGTTCTCGAGCTCGCCCTCATCGCGCTCTCCGCGCTCTGCTTTTGGCTGCTCGACCGCTATGTGATCGGCTGCGAAAACGTATGACCACCGACTTGCTCGTCGGCCTTTTGCTGGCCGTCGCCGCGCTCGCGTACCTGACGTATGCGATGCTGCGTCCCGAACGCTTCTAAGGAGTGACCTACCGATGACCGTCATAGGGTGGTTACAAGCCGCTCTCGTTTTCGCGCTCGTCTGCGTGTTCGTGAAGCCGCTCGGCGCGTATATGGCCCGCGTCTTCGAAGGCGAGCGGGTGTTCCTCTCGCCGGTGCTGGCGCCCCTCGAGCGCGGCATCTACCGGCTCTGCCGGATCGACGCGGACCGCGAAATGGGCTGGAAGCCGTACGCATTTTCCGTGGTGGCGTTCAGCCTGGTGAGCTTCGCGTATCTTTACGTACTGCTGCGCGTGCAAGCGTTCTTACCGCTCAACCCGCAAGGCTTCGGAAACCTCGCGCCCGACCTGGCGTGGAACACGGCCATCTCGTTCATGACGAACACGAATTGGCAGTTCTACCCCGGCGAATCGACGATGAGCTACCTCTCGCAGATGGCGGGACTCGGCTGGCACATGTTCGTCTCGGCGGGCACCGGGATCGCGATCGCGATCGCGCTGATGCGCGGCTTGTCGGGCCGCAGCGCGTCGACGATCGGAAACTTCTGGGTCGATCTGACGCGCACCGTGCTGTACGTTCTGCTGCCGATCGCGTTGGTCGGCTCGCTGTTCCTCGTGTGGCAAGGCGTGCCCCAGAACTTCGCCGTCTATACGACGGCGAAAACGGTCGAAGGCGCTGCGCAGTCGATCCCCCAAGGCCCGATGGCCTCGATGGAAGTCATCAAGGAGCTCGGCACCAACGGCGGCGGGTTCGTCAACGCGAACTCCGCCGCGCCTTGGGAGAATCCGACCGGCTTGAGCAACCTGTTCGAGCTGATGCTGATCTTCATGATCGGCGCGGCGTTGACGTATACGTTCGGGCGCTACGTGCGTAACCAACGTCAGGGCTGGGCGCTATTCGCCGCGATGTCGATCCTTTTCGTAGGCGGCTTCACGGCCGCGTACGCAGCCGAAGCGGCCGGCAACCCGATCGTCCACGCACTCGGAGTGCTCGGCGGAAACTTCGAGGGGAAGGAGACGCGCTTCGGCATCGCCGCCTCGGCGCTCTTCGCGACGATGACCACCGACACGTCGTGCGGCGCGGTCAACGCGATGCACGACTCGTTCACGGCGCTCGGCGGCCTGATCCCGATGTTCAACATGCAGCTGGGCGAGGTCGTCTTCGGCGGCGTCGGTTCCGGCTTCTACGGCATGATCTACTACGCGATCTTGACGGTCTTCATCGCCGGCTTGATGGTGGGCCGGACGCCCGAGTACCTCGGAAAGAAGATCGAACGCCGGGAAGTGCAGCTGGCAATTCTCGCTGCCCTCGTCGTGCCGGTCTTCGCCTTGATTCCGGCTGGGCTCGCCACGGTCTTGCCGGCCGGCCTCGCGACCCTCAACAATGCGGGTCCGCACGGCTTCAGCGAGATCTTGTATGCGTACACCTCGATGGTGAACAACAACGGGTCCGCCTTCGCGGGCCTCGGCGGGAACCAGTGGTGGAACGTCTCGGGCGGCGTCGTCATGCTCTTCGGCCGCATCGCGATCATGATCCCGGTGCTGGCTCTCGCCGGCGCGTTGGCCCGCAAACGCGCGATCCCCGAAACCGTCGGCACCTTCGGGACCACGTCGCCGATCTTCGTCGTGCTGCTGATCGGCGTGATCGTGATCGTCGGCGCGCTGACCTTCTTCCCGGCCGACGCGCTGGGGCCGATCGTCGAGCAACTGCTGAATCAGCAAGGAAAGACATTCTGATGGTTTCGCGCTCTCGCTCCCTCTTCGACCGCACGATCCTCGTGCCGGCGATTCGCGAGTCCTTCATCAAGCTCGATCCGCGCGTCCAGCTCCGCAACCCGGTGATGTTCATCGTCGAGGTCGGCGCGCTGGTCTCGATCTGCTACGCGTTCCGTGACGCGCGCACGGGGCAGGCCTCGTTCGACGTCGCGATCTCGGCTTGGCTCTGGTTCACCGTCCTGTTCGCCAACTTCGCCGAAGCGATGGCCGAGGGCCGGGGGAAGGCGCAAGCGGAGTATCTGCGCCGTACCAAGACCGACACGATCGCGCGCCGGCTCACCGAGTGGACGCGTGCATCGGGGAACTATCTGGAAGAGAAGATCCCGGCGACCCAACTGCGGCGCGGCGATCGCGTCGTCGCGGAGGTGAACGATCTCATCGCGACCGACGGCGAGATCGTCGAGGGCGCCGCGACGGTCGACGAGTCGGCGATCACCGGCGAGTCCGCGCCCGTCATCCGCGAGGCCGGCGGCGACCGCTCGTCGGTGACGGGCGGGACGCGCGTGCTCTCCGACCGGATCGTCTACGAAGTCAGCGCGAACCCCGGTGAGTCGTTCCTCGACCGCATGATCTCGCTGGTCGAAGGCGCGCAGCGTCAGAAGACGCCGAACGAGATCGCGCTCTCGATCCTGCTCGCCGGCTTGACGATCATCTTCGTCATCGCCGTTGCGACGCTCGCACCGTTTTCGATCTACGCCGGCGCGACGCCGAGCGTCGTGGTGCTGATCGCGCTGCTGGTGTGCTTGATTCCGACCACCATCGGCGGTCTGCTCAGCGCCATCGGGATCGCGGGGATGGATCGCGTTCTGCAGCGCAACGTGCTCGCGATGTCGGGACGTGCGGTCGAAGCGGCCGGCGACGTCGACACGCTGCTGCTCGACAAGACCGGGACGATCACGCTCGGCAACCGCCAGGCGACCGAGGTCGTCTGCGCCGCCGGAGTGCGCGAGTCGACCGCGTACCGCGCCGCCTACTTCGCCTCGCTCGCCGACGAGACGCCCGAAGGCCGTTCGATCGTGCTGCTCGCCGGCTCGCGGGCCGGGCTGCAGCCGGAAGAAGTGACGAACGGGGCATTGCCGGCCGGGTCGACCGTCGTCCCGTTCAGTGCCTACACGCGCATGTCGGGACTCGACTTCGCCGACGGCTCGCAGGTTCGCAAGGGCGCGCCCGACGCGGTGCGCGCGTGGGTTGCGAACGGCGGCGGCGCGATCTCCGAGACGCTCGCCGCGGAAGTGGAGAGGGTGGCGCGCGCCGGCGGCACGCCGCTGCTGCTCGCCGACAAAACGCAGGTCATCGCGATGATCGGCCTGCGCGACATCCTCAAGCCGAACACGCGGGTGCGGTTCGACCGGCTGCGCGCCATGGGGATTCGCACGGTGATGATCACCGGCGACAACCCGCTGACCGCGAGCGCGATCGCCCGCGAAGCGGGCGTCGACGACTTCCTCGCCGAGGCGACGCCCGAGACGAAGATGACGCTCATCAAGCGCGAGCAGACCGAAGGCCGGCTCGTAGCGATGACCGGCGACGGGACCAACGACGCTCCTGCGCTTGCGCAAGCCGACGTCGGCGTCGCGATGAACAGCGGCACGCAAGCGGCCAAAGAGGCGGCCAACATGGTCGACCTCGACTCCGATCCCACCAAGCTGATCGAGATCGTCGAGATCGGCAAGCAGCTGTTGATGACGCGTGGATCGCTGACGACCTTCTCGATCGCCAACGACGTTGCGAAGTATTTCGCGATCCTCCCGGCGATGTTCAGCGTCGCGTACCCGGCGATGGCAGCGCTCAACGTAATGCATCTGGCGACGCCGCAGAGCGCGATCCTCTCCGCGATCATCTTCAACGCGCTCATCATCGTCGCGCTGATCCCACTCGCTCTGCGCGGCGTTCCGTATCGCCCGCGCGGCGCGAACGCGGTGCTGCGCGAGAACGTGCTCATCTACGGCCTGGGCGGGATCATCGTGCCGTTCATCGGGATCAAGCTGATCGACCTCATCCTGGTCGCCTTCCATCTGACGGGAGCGCAATAGCGCCATGGCCACTTCGCAAGAACCTGCCCGCGAGAACACGCTGCGGCACGTCGTCACCTCCGTGCTCTACACGGTCGTGACGGTCGTCGCGCTCGGCCTCGTATATCCGGTCGTCATCTGGGGCCTCGGCACGCTGCTCTTCCACCATCAGGCCGGGGGTTCGCTCATCGTCAGCAACGGCACCGTGGTCGGTTCGGAATTGGTCGGACAGAACTTCACGAAGGCGAAATACTTCCAGGGCCGCCCGTCGGCTGCCGGCAAGGGATACGATCCAACCGCGACCGGCGGCACCAATTACGGGCCGACGAGCAAGAAGTTGATCGACGCAACCAAATCGACGATCGACGCGCTGAAGAAGGCGAACCCGGATGCGTCCGGTCCGATCCCGATGGATCTCGTCACCTCGAGCGCAAGCGGAATCGATCCCGACGTCTCTCCGGAAGGCGCTTACTATCAAGCAGCGCGCGTCGCGAAAGCACGCGGTCTGTCGCTCGAAACGGTACGCTCCCTCATCGCCGCACACGTCACCCCGCGTCAGCTCGGCCTGCTCGGCGAGCCACGCGTGAACGTACTCGAACTCAACCGCGCGCTCGACGCGCAAGGAGCCTCTTCGAAGTGATCCGCCCCCTGATCGCGACCCTCGCCCTGACCCTCGTTCCAGCCGTCGCGATCGCCCAGACCCTGCCTTCACCCTCGCCCGCGCCGTCGGCGGCCCCGTCGACGCTCTATCCCGCGTTGGGGAACAACGATCCGTGCACGTCGCTCTCCGCGATCGTGACGCGACCCAGCGTTTCGAACTCCGTTTGCACCGTCCGGCCGAACCACGTGTTGATCGAATCCGGCTACACGAACACGACCGCCAACGGCGGCGGCAATACCGTCGCGTATCCGCAGGCCCTGATTCGCGTCGGGACCGCGATCCGGGCGCTGGAGTTCGACGTCATCCCGCCGTCGCTGCTTCGCACGAACACAGGCGGCGTGACGACGGGCACGACCGACGCGGGCGCGGGTCTCAAGTACGTCTTGGGTTACACACCGAAGTTCAACTACGGCGCGCAGTTTTTCTTCACCGCGCCGACCGGCACCAACGGTTTCTCCTCGAACGGTACGAACGCGAACTATGCGCTCCAAGCGGGCTACACGCTGAGCTCGGTGTTCTCGCTCGCGGCGGCGGCACAGGTGTTCTCGTTCGCGAACAACGGAGCGCGCTATTCCTCGTTCGTTCCGTCGATCGTGCTGAACGCGTCGCTGCCGAATTCGAGCGGCGTCTTCATCGAGGCCGCGCAGTTCACCAAAGCCAACGGTCCCGGAACCCCGACGCGCACGCAGTACATCCTCGGCGTGACGCACGACGTCGGGCAGCGCCTGCAGCTGGACGTGGAGGGCGGCCTGTCGCCCACGACGGCGACCGGCAAGTACCGCTTCATCGGCTTCGGGTTCGCGTACTACCTCTGAGGGCGGCTGCTCGTTTCTTCGCGCGGGGCGAGGACGAGCATCTCGCGCGCACCGGCGGCGAGGGCGCGGACCGCGAAGGAAGGCTTTCCGAACCAGCCCCGCCGTTTGCGCGGTGACTCGATCGCCAGAACGTCGCCCTCGGCGAGGCTCTGAGCGATGCGCACCGCAGCATCAGGGGCTTCCTCGGCGACGAAGGTTCCCCGTATCGAGGCCGTCGCGCGCTCCAGCGCGTCGACGGCCGCGCCAGTCGCCGGGTCGTCCAGCTGCCTCACCGCAACGACGCGCAGGTCGACGTCGATCCGCCGCGCGAGGCGGCCCGCGCGCACGATCAGCGCGACGTCGCGCTCGCGCGGTGCGACGCCGAGGACGATGCGCGCGAACGGCCGTTCGCGCCGGCGTTCGGAGCGCGCGCGCAGCACCTCGCGCACCGCGAGCTCGCGCAGCGCCGCCAGGTTTTCGGTGCGGAAGAAGTTGCCCAGCGCCGCGTCGATCCGTTGGCGCGGGTAGATCCTGCCGTCGCGCAGGCGTTGCCGCAGCACGTCCGGCGTGACGTCGACGAACACGACCTCGTCGGCGAACTCGAGCACGCTATCGGGCAGCGTCTCGCGCACGCGCGTCCCGGTGAGGCGTTCGACCGCATCGCCGACGCCCTCGAAGTGCTGGACGTTCAGCGTCGTCATGACGTCGATGCCGTTGCGCAGCACGGCGATCACGTCGTCGTAGCGTTTCGCGCGCGCGCCGGCGGAGAGATTGGTGTGCGCGAGCTCGTCGATGAGCGCCACCTTCGGGTGGCGCAGCAGGAGCCGCTCGATGTCCATCTCGCCGTTGGGGAGCCGCGGGATCTGTTCGATCCCGTTGAGCTGCGCGATCGTCTCGGAGCGTCCGTGCGTCTCGACCAGCGCGGCAACGACGTCGACGCCGTCCTCCATCAGCTGGTGCGCGCGGTCGAGCATCGCGTACGTCTTGCCGCTGCCGGCGACGGAACCGAGGTAGATCGTCAGTTTCCCGTAGCCGATTCGCAGGCGGTCACCGAGCGCGAAACCGTACGGATGCCGCCCCGACTCGAACGAGCCGGCGGCAGAGCCGGCCGGGTCGACGATGAACAGGTCGCGGTCGAGCGGCTGCTCCAGAATGCGGTCGGCGAGCTCACCCCGCGGAACGATCACGACGGAGGCGCGCACAGCCCGGAGATCGCCGCGCAATAGCCCCTCGGGGATGGGGACGACGCCGCCGTCGGCGCGCAGGGTCGCCTCGGCGAGGCGCCCGGTGTCGGCGCCTTCGAGCGCGGTCGTTTCGAGCGCGAGGTCGAGAGCGTCGGCGAAGGCGGCGGCACGGCGCACGAACGGTTCGGGGTCGTCCGCACCGGTGACGACGGCGAGCGCGATCGAGACCTTGCTCGGCGCGATGACCGGTATCGTCAAATCGTCGACGACGCGGAGCAGCAGTTCGCGCATCATGCTGAGGTTCTTCGGCTGGAAGAGTCCCGCCGCCGCACGCTCGACGTCGTCGTCCCGGACGATGCGGCCGGTGCGCAGGCGCGACTCGAGGATCGACGGCGCGATGTCGAGTGCGATCACCCGGTCGGCCTTGCGCAAAAACGCGACGGGAACGAGTTCCCGGATCGGGTAACCGACGATCCGCTCGGCGACCGGCGCGACCGTGTCGAGGTGCATCACGTTGAACGCGCCCAGCACGGACTTCCCCGCATCGCGGAGGGCCTGCGCGTCCTGCCATCGCTTGGCGTGCGCCGCACCGGCCGGGTTCGAGTGCGCGAGCTCGTCGAGCACGATCGTCTCGTAACCGCTTGCGAGCGCCGCCTCGAGGTCGAAGTCGTCGACGGCGACGCTGCCGGCCGCAAAGCGGCGCGTCGGAATGCGCGGCAGCTGCGCCGCGAGCGCTTCGAGCTGCGGCCGCTCCTTCGTCTCGACCCAGCCGATCGCGACGCGACGGCCCGCCCGCGCCTCGAACAGCGCGTCGCTCAGCAGACGGTGCGTCTTGCCGGCGCCGGGCGCGCCGGCGAGATAGATCGTCAGTTTGGGCGTCAGTCCGAGCTCGACCAGCAGTGCCGCGGCGTCCGACCGGCCTTCCTCTCGCACCGCTACGGTCTTCGCAGGGTGGGTCCGTGCCTCCCCGAACCCGCCATCGTGCGCTCCCGAACCGTCGCCGTCGCCGCGATCGTCCTGTTGATCGCGACGTTCGCGGTCGACGCGCTGACCCCGCAGAAGCTCGTCGTCGCGATCCTCCTCGACGTTCCGATCGTGCTGGCGGCGTTGACGCAGAGCCGCCGCCTGACGGCGTGGCTCGTTTCCGCCTCCCTTGCCGCGGACGTCGGCGCGGCGTACCTGAACGCCGCGCACGACGGGTTTCATTGGGATCCGATCGGGGTCGGAAATCGCCTGCTCTCCATGCTCTCGATCGTTCTCGTGGGGTACCTGAGCACGGCCGTGCAGGAGCGGGCGGAACGCGTCGGCCGGCTGGCCGCGCAGGAGGCCCGCGGGCGGCGCGAATCGACCCTCTCCGCCGCTGCGGAACGCATCCGCGGCTCCCTCTCGCACGACGTCGTCACGCGCGCGATCGTCCGCGAAGCGATCGCCGCGCTCGACGGGGAGGCCGCCTCGTGGTATCCCGCCCGCTTGGGCGACGAGATCCTCTCGGCCCGCGACGGGTCGGCCGACGTCGAGGTGCTCGACCACCGGCCCGCGCCGGAGATCCTCTCGCTCACCTACCGTGTTGCGGAGAGCCGCACCGTCACCGTCGTGCGCGCGCTCGATCCGGTCGGACGGTTCGTGCTCGACCGGTTGCGCGCGCGCAGCGCAATCGCGATTCCGCTCGCCGAGCGCGGTGCGAATTTCGGCGTGCTGATCGTAGCCGCACGTTCCGAGGCGCCGGACGAGGCGATCGTCTCGACCGCGCGCGCGTTCGCGACGATCGCGGTGAACGCGCTCGCGCAAGCGCGGTTGTTCGGCGAGTTGGCCGAACGCAACGAAGCGCTGAGCGAGCGCCAGGACGTGATCCGCGATCTCGTGTACGCGATCTCGCACGATCTGCGCACGCCGCTCGCGGCGCTCTCGATGACGCTCGGCCAGGCGGCCGACGGCGCGTACGGCGTCCTGCCCGAGCGCTACGCCGGCGTGTTGCGCGACAGCCGCGTCTCGATCGACGACCTGATGCGCTTGGCCGAGACGCTGCTGCTCGTGGCGCGCTTCGAGTCGGGCGACCGCCGCGTCGAGCGTGAGGTCGTCGATCTCGGTGCGGTGGTCGCGGAGGTCGTCTCCGAGCTGCGCGCCATGGCGGAGGCCCGCGGGATCGCGTTCGGCCTCGTCTCCGCGCCGACTCGGACGCGCGGTTCGCGCGGCGACCTCAAGCGCGCGATCACCAACCTCGCCGCGAACGCCCTGCAGCACACGCCGATCGGGGGAACCGTCGAGCTGCGCGTCGCGACGAACGCCAACGGCGCGGCGGTGACGGTGACCGACGACGGATTCGGCGTCGACGAGCGGCTGCGCCCGCACGTCTTCGAACGCTTCTCCAGCGGCTCGCGCTCGGGGGCCGGGACAGGCCTCGGGCTGTACATCGTGCGACGCATCGCCGAAGAGACGGGCGGCACGATCGCCTACGCACCGCGCGAACCGCGCGGGTCGGTCTTCACGCTCTCCGTGCCGAAGGCGAGCGCATGATGGGCGGAGCGGCGCCGGTGCGCGTGCGGGTCGTGATCGTCGAAGATCACGCGCTGGTGCGGGCAGGCTTACGAACGTCGCTCGAAGCGGCTGGGATCGACGTCGTGGCCGAGGCGTCGGACGGTATCGCAGGGTTGGAGACGGTGACACGCGAGCGCCCGAACGTCGCCGTGATCGATTTGGGTCTGCCCGGAAAAGACGGAATCGCGCTCACCCGCGAGCTGAAGGCGAATTCGGACCCGCCCGGCGTCGTGATCCTCACGATGCAGGAGCTCGACGACGAGGTCTTGGCCGCGCTCGCGGCGGGCGCGGACGCGTACTGCGTCAAGTCGTCCGATCCGCGGGTCGTCATCGATGCGATCGCGGCGGTCGCGGCAGGCGGCGCGTACTTCGACCCGCGCATCGCACACGTCGTCCTTGGCAAGCTGAGCGGCACACCCGCGCGGCCGGCGCAATCGCCCTTGACGCCGCGCGAGACGCAGATCCTGACGCTCGTCGCCGACGGCATCGGCAACGCCGAGATCGCCGAGCGTCTCCACGTCGGCTTGGGGACGGTGAAGGGACACATCGCCGACATCCTCGAGAAGCTCTCCGCCTCCGATCGCGCGCAAGCCGCGGTGACGGCCTACCGGCGGGGGTTGATCTCGTAGGCACTGCAGGGTGAGCCGGCCGTACTACGGTTGGCGGATCGTCACCGCGCTCGGCGTCACGACCGTCATCTCGTACGGCACGACGCAGTATCTGTTCTCGCTGCTGATCGAACCGGTGCGCGCCGAATTCGGCGCCGGCCGTGCGACGCTGGGCCTGGCGTACGCCGGCAGCATCCTCATCGCCGGCGCGGTCGGAATCGCGCTCGCGCCGGTGCTCGATCGCTGGGGCGCGCGGTGGCTGCTCGCCGGCGGTTCGCTCGTCTCGGCCGCCGCGCTCGTCGCGCTCGCGCACGCGCCCTCCGCTGCCGCCTTCGCCGCGGAATGGTCGCTGGGGATGGGCGTCGGGGCCGCGCTGACCTGGTATTCGGTAAGCTTCACCGTCGTCGCCAACTGGTTCCACCGCGATCGCGCACGGGCGCTGGCGCGGCTGACGTTCATGGGCGCGTTCGCGTCGACGATCTTCTATCCGCTCTCGGCGACGCTGATCGCGCACTTCGGCTGGCGCGGTGCGCTGATCGTGCTCGCGTTCGTGCAGCTGCTGATCGCCCTCCCGCTGCATGCCCTGGTCGTGCGGCGCCATCCCGAAGACCGCGGGCTGCATCCCGACGGTGACGACGCGGCCGCGGCGTCGAGCCCGCAGAGCGGGTTGACCGCGCACGCCGCCCTGCGCACCACCGCGTTCTGGCTCGTCACGGCTGCGATCGCGTTGTCGTCGTTCGCGACGACGGCGGTGCTGGTGGTGCACGTCGCGTTCTTGACCTCGCGCGGATACACGATCTCAACGGCCGCTTCGCTCGCGGGCTTGCTCGGGATGGCGTATATCCCGGGCCGCTGGCTCTTCGGACGGCTGGCGAACCGCGTGCCGCTGGGACGCCTGCTGGCGGCGACGATCGCGCTCGAATCGCTCGCCGTGATGGTGCTGGCGGCGGAACGCGGGATCGGCTGGGTCGCGCTCTACGTCTTCGCGTTCGGCATGGCGTACGGGGCGATGGCCCCGCTGCGCGGAGCGCTCGTCGCGGCGCTGTTCGGGCGGCGTGCGTACGGCACCATCTTCGCGGCGCAAGGTGTCGGCGTCGCGCTGGCCGCCGCGGCGGGACCGCTGGTGCTCGCCGCGGTTGCCGACGCGCGCGGATACGGCGCCTCGCTCTGGTGCGCCGCGATCGCACTGGCGCTCGGCGCGTTCGTCGCCGCAGTCCCGCTGCGCGGACCCGCGCCCGTACCCGTCGCGCCGCCGACGTGACCCTGTGCGGCGCGGCCGTGGTTCAGCGCGGACCGTCGAAGTGGTGCTTGCGGAAGATCGCCTGCGCCTCGGGACCGGCCAGGTACGCGACGAAGTCTTTCGCGATCGCCGCGTGCGGCGCGCCCTTGAGCGGCGTCGCGTACGTGGTGGTGACGACGTCGAACTGCCGCGGGACGCGAATTCCGACGACCGAGTCGCCGACATCGGACGTGAAGCCGATCGCGGCATCGACGAGGCCGTTCGCGACCGCCAAGCCCAATGCGGCGTCCGAGGTGCGGGTCAACGTCACGTTGTTGCGGACGTCGTCGGAGAACGACGCGCCGTAGTCGGCCGCGGCGCGAGCGATCACGGTGTCCGCGTACCGTTCTGATTTGCATGGACATCTATTCCAGGCATTTCTTCCTGCTTCTACGCCGCCGGTTTCACCGCGAAGTCATCCTCGCGGCCAGTGCCTTCGGCTCCACAGGCTGACGCGGGTGAACTCTCCGCGTATCGTGCGAGGTTGCGCGCCGCGTTGACATCGCGGTCGTGGGACGTGTCGCACGACACGCACGTCCAAGTGCGCTCGGTGAGCGCGAGAAACTCGTTCTTCGCGCAGCACGTCGAGCAGAGTTTCGAGGATGGGAACCATCGGTCGGCGACAACGATGGTCGAGCCCGCCATCGCAGCTTTATATTGCAACTGCCGTCGAAACTCGAAGAAACCAACATCGGCAATCGCACGAGAGAGATTCCGATTCGCGAGCATGCCGGCCACGTTCAGATCCTCGATGACCATGGTTCGGTAGCGCGTGAGCGAGGTCGTCAGTTTATGCAGCGCGTCCGTGCGAATGTCGGCGACCCGCCGGTGCAATCGTGCGAGCTTGGTTTTCGCCTTGGCACGATTGCGCGAGCCGCGCTGCTTGCGGGAGAGCGAACGAGAAAGCCGTTTGAGCTTTTGTAAATACCTCCTCAATGGCTTGGGAGCGGCTACCTTCGAACCCTCGCTGAGTGTGGCGAGTGCGGTGATGCCAAGGTCGACGCCGACAACCGTGTCGTCGATGCGAACGTCGGGCTCGTGCTCCACCTCAATGGCGAAGCTTGCATACCAGGCATCGGCCTCTCGCGAGATCGTTGCCGAGAGGATGCGTCCGGCAAAGCGCACCTCCTCCCGCATCGCCACCCAGCCAATGATCGGAAGATTGACCCGCTTGCCGTTGGTGCGCACGGCGTCGGGATGGTGCTTATCTGGTCCGTTGTCGGCCCGGAAGCCGTCGTGGCGACGCTTCTTCTTGAACGTCGGGACCCTCACGCGCTTCCAAGGAAGCTCTTTGCGTCGGTACTTCTTGAGATCCTCGAAGAAGTTGGCGTAGGCGCGGCCAAGGTTCTTGATTCCCTGCTGCGGCGCGTTTTTCGTCACTTCGCGCATCCATGGGAACTGCTCGTGCTTAAGCGCGTTGAGTTGCTTGCGCAGCGCGGCCTCCGAGGGCTTCTCGCCGGCGGCGTACTGCCGCTGCCATTCCGCCAGCGCCCAGTTATAGGCGAAACGTGCGACGCCACACGCGCGAGCAAAGTACGATTCCTGATCTGCTGTTGGAACCAGGCGAATTCGATGTGCAAGGATCATGTGTGCGGCTCGCGCGCCAATGCACGCTCGATGCTGATTGCACGGTTGCGAGCGGAGCGACGGCCGTACAACCGCGCACAAAAGCTCGTGAGGACAGCGATCATGTCCTGAACGAGATCATCATTCATCTCGGAGGAGTCGACGACGATGAGGCGTCGGCCGGACGCGGCGAGTGCGGCTTCGAGATACTCCGAACCGAAGCGCGCAAAGCGGTCCCGATGTTCGACCACCACTGCACCGATCGTCGCATCAGACAATACGCGAAGCAGTTTACGGCGTTCGCCGTTCAGACCGGACCCGACTTCGGCGACCGATTCGACGACATGCAAATCACGCTCGGCGGCGTACTGCGAGAGCCGAGCCAACTGTCGGTCGAGATCGTTGCGCTGCTCGTGGCTGCTCACCCGCGCGTAGAGCGCGACGGTGGACGGCTGCTCATCCACGGGCGCATCGACAAGGATCGTCCCGCTCGCCAGCTGCCGCCACGGCACCGGCATCGCATCGTCTTTCACCCAGCGCCAGGCGGTCTTATACGAAATCCCTTGCCGTCGTGCCCACTCGACCAGCTTCACCCTGCCAGGTTAGCATACAAACGTACGTTTGGCAATACTTGGCTACCTATCACGGAACAGCTGGGGACCCATCTCCCTTGCGCCTTCGGCAAATGCGCGCAGCCGCGCGAGGGAGTTTGCAGATGCTTAACTGAGGGGCAAGACTGGGGAATTCGCTCAGGCGCGACGCATGACGTCGACCGCGAGTTGGCCGGTGTTGTTGCAGAATCCGGACGGCTCGTCGTTCATCGAGAGGTACAGCGGGCCGCCGCTCTTTTCGTCCACGGTGAAGACGCAGGTCACTCCGACGAGAAAAATCGTGCCGTCCGCGGAGCCTGCGGTGCTGCCGCCGATCTTCCCGATGAGCGCGCCGACCGGTCCGGCCGGCAACAAGCAGCCGCTGCGGCCGATCATCGCGGTCAGGTCGCCGTTCGCGCTGCACGCCGATCCCGGCGAGTACGACCACTCCGCCTTTTCCGGCGCGACGATCTTGAGCACCGTCGCTGCGTCGACGTAGTCGATCACCATCGTCCATAGCCCGCCCGGCTTCGCGGGGATCGGGAAGGCGGTCGCCAGCGTCAGCCAAGTCATGCGCAGTTCTTTCGCAGCGGGTGTTCTTTGGTGAAGAAGACGCGCAACGTGCGGCGCTGCGCCGCGGGTGCGGTCTGGGCGGCGAAAACCGTCGGGCGCTCGGTGTCGGCGAGCCAGATGCCCGCTTGGCAGTCGGCCCCGACCGGGTTGCACGTGATGGCCGCGACCTGCCGATCGTTCAAGCACGGCTTCGCGCCGGCCGAGACGCCGCAGACGTCGACGCGGGTGTTCGCGTCGATCCGTGGGTCCCGCGGTTCCGTCAGCGCGATCCAGACGAGCGACGCGTGCGGACCCGGACGGAACACCGGTTGGGCGCGCGTCATGGCGAAGTCGATCGGTTCGAGCGCACAGTGGAACGCCGCCAGATACCGGCCGGTAAAATCTCGCAGCAGCGTATTCGAGGGGTACAGCATCCGCGACGTCAGACCGGCCGGGATCACATCGCCCGCTTCGATGCGATGGTTGACCTCGAGCGGCCGTCCGGTCTCGAACGCGCGCGCGTTCGGACGGCCACTCGAGATCGCCACGACGGCGAGCACGATGATGATGCCGTACACCGTCATGACGTTCTGGCCCGCCGTCATCCTCACGACGGCGGGTGCTCGTAACTGAGCTCCACATCGTCCTCGCCGAAGGAAGCGACGCGGCGCAGCGCGGACCATACCCGGCGTTCGTCGCGAATTCCGATCGGAAGCGCTATGTGCAGGCGCTTGAGAAGCGCGAAGCGGTTCAGATCGACGATCGCGCGCACCAGCTCGCCGTACGAGAGGTAGTTGGTCACCGCCAGCCGGTAGAACGCGACGAACAACGTCGGACCGATGAGGGCGACCAGCGCGAACACCAAGAGCGAGCTCCCCCACGCCGCCAGCGAGAAGAACCAGACCGCCGTCGTGCCCAGATCGAGCCAGCAGCATGCGACCAGAAAGTCGAGCTGGGTCTTCGCGGCGACGAGCGCGTCATAGCCCGTCTTGTCGCCGTCTTGAATAACGGCTTGCAGGCGGCTCCAGAACGTATCGAGATCGAGCTGGTAGAGGTCGTTGGCGTAGCTCTGCAGGGCGCCCGCGACGTTGCCCATGCGCGTCGGCTCCGGTGCCCGCAGCCCGAACGAAACTTGGCGCTCGGTGAAAAGCTGGAGCTCGCGGCCGGCCAGCATGTTGATCGCATCCCCGATCAGCGAGCCGAGCGCACTGCGATCGTCGTCCAGCGCGTGATCCTGGTCGACGTCCCAGGTCCGCAGCGCAGTTTCCATGCTGGCCACCGCGGTTTCGACGTGCTTGACCTTGAGGTTGTCGCGGTGCGCGCGCAGTTCGGCGAGCGCCGCGGTGACGTCGCTCGTCTTGCGGTCGTAGCCCGTGACGCCGAGCGGTGCGGCGTTGGCGGCGTTGTCGAGCCGTTCGTTCCACTTGGGAAGCTCCTCGCGCAACGCTCTGCCCTGGTCGCGCTTCTTGATATAGGACAGGTTGAGCGCGTCGAGTCGCTGCCACTCCGAGTAGCGCAGGTTCTTGGCGATGTACGGCGGGAGGAACTTGCCCTCGAGCAGCTCGCGTAAGAAGTCGTTGATCGTCGAGAGCACGTACGCGGCGACGATCGACGCGACGAACGCGACCGCGAGCGTGAGGCTCAGCGGGTGCTCGATCTCGCCGTGCGCCCAGGAGCGAAAGCCGGCGTCGTGCGCGTAGAGCAGGGCGGCGTTCACGAAACCGAAGATGAGCACCGGCACGTAGCTGCCGAAGATGAAGTTCTTCGGAAGCAGCGATGTGAGCGTCCCCAGGACGTTGGTGAACACGTTACGTCACGGTCATTTGCGCCGAACGGTACCGCGTGAGCCGTCGAGCGCCTTGCGGCACCGCGTGCATTCCATGCCGTCGATGGCCTTGCCGGGCGGCCACCGGTGTCTCGAAACGCGATCGCACTCGTACACGCCGGGGAGTGCGAGGTCGTCGTACGACCACTCGTGGGTTGCGACGATCGCCACCGCCCCGGCGGAGCGGAGCAGCATGAAGGGTGTGGCGTCGTCGAGTTTCGCTTCGTGCAGTCCCCAATGCATCACGCCGAGCGTGAGAGCATCCGCGTCGTCGCCGACGCCTGCAAATGCGGGCCGCGGCTGCTCGGCGACGGGGCGCGCGGGCAGCTCTTGGCGTTCTTCCACCTCGGCCAGCGTCGCGATGCCGTCCTCGCGGGCGTTCGCGAGCGATCCGCCGTAGACGAGAAAATTTGCTCCGCCGGCTTCCACGACAACGGCGGCGCGTCCGTGCTCCCGGAGCGCGTCGAGCGCGGCACCGACGGAATCGGTCGCCGAAAAGAGCGGTATGGCGATTTCCACAGGTCACCTCCGCCTGCAAGCTGGCGCTGCTTTCGCTTAGCCGTACAAGCGCACCTGTGGCCGACGGGCCTCTAGCGGATGCGGCGGTAGAAGCGCTCGGTGTTTTCGAGTTCTTCGAAGGCGCGCTGGTGCGGCGTGTAGCGGAGGTTCTCTTTGGCGGAGACCCCGAGGTAGCCGAGGCGCACGAGGCTTTCGTAGACGACCTGGTGGGCGCGGTAGGCCAGGGTGCGGTTGAAGTGGCTGAAGACGTTCCGCGCGGCGATGAGGTGGAATTCGTTGAACGACCCGTCGCAGGCGAGGTTGTGCTGCGCGAAGACGATGTTCTCGCGCAGCGACGGTTTGAACGCGGCGTGTCCCGCGTGGAGCTCGATGTAGTCGGAGAAGCGCTTCGTCCCGCCCGCCTCGACGTAGCGCGTCGCGTACTCGTCGACCAGCTCGAGCGGAAACGTGCCGCCCTTGGCCCGCTCGATCGCCGCTTCGGTCGCTTCGGTCGCGTAGATCCGCGTGCGGTGATTGAATTCCGCCTCGCGGAGCAGGATCGCCAGCGTGTAGGCGTCGTCACCCGAGCCGATCACCCACAGCCGCGCGTGCGGGAAGGTGCGAAGCCGCGGCAACACCCGCTCAACGAACTGAGTGAAGAACTGCGGCTCGCGAAACGGCGACGTCGCATTGTGCGTGAGCGCGTCGATGAAGCGCCCCATCGCCCGGTCTTCGTGCAGCAGGCGTTCGAGCAGCCCGGTCGTGGTCGTGACGTTCTCGGCCCGCACCCGCTCCGCGACCCGACGCTTGAGCGTCGCCGGTGCGTACTCGCGGAAATCGTACCCCGAGACGCGATAAACCGCCTCGAGCAGTAAGTGCAGCTCGAGGTCGGCTACCGCGGTGGGCGGTGCCGGCGGACCGTTCGGCGGTCCCGGCACCTGACGTTCCGCGATCACGCTGCGACGTTCAGCCAAACTCGGATCAAGGCGATGAGCTGGTCGATGTCGACGGGCTTCGAGATGTACTCCGAGGCGCCCGCCGCGAGGCACTGCTCCCGGTCGCCCTTCATCGCCTTGGCGGTGAGCGCGATGATCGGCAAATTCTTCCATTCGTCGCGCACGCGCATGCGGCGAATGGTCTCGTAGCCGTCCATCTCCGGCATCATGATGTCCATCAGCACGACGTCGACGCGCGGATGCGAGTTCAGGAGCGCGATCGCTTCGGCGCCCGACTCTGCGCTCAGTACGGTCATGTGGAAATCTTCGAGCGCGCTGCGCAGGGCGAAGATGTTGCGCGTGTCGTCGTCGGTGATGAGGATCGTTCGCCCTTCGAGCGACGTGCTCGACGACGGCGCGTTCGAGGGACGCTTTACTTCGGGGAGCCGCGCCTCGACCTGGTTGAGGAAGTACGTCGTCTCCTCTATCAGCCGTTCGGGCGACATCGCGTCCTTGACGATGATCGACTCGGAGAGATGGCGGATCGTCGCGGCCTCGCGTTCGCTCAATTCACGACCGGTGTAGACGATGACGGGGACCCGTACGTGGGCGGGATGCTGCTTGATCTGCTCGATCAAGCGGACGCCGTCCATGTCGGGAAGTCCAAGGTCGACGATGACGCAATCGAAGTGCGCCCGATCGAGCGCGCCGAGCGCCTGCGCGCCGGTCGAGACGGCAGTGACGCTCACCTCACCGGACTCGATCAGGCTGGCCATTGCGGAGAGCTGCGTTACATCGTCCTCGACCACGAGCACGTTACGCGACGCGGAACCCGCGAAGCCGAGCAGGTTGTCGAAGGCCTGCGTGAGCGCATCCTCGCTGGCCGGCTTCTTCAGGTGGGCGAACGCGCCGGAGTCCAGTGCCCGCTGCCATTGCTCCTCGCCGGAGATGACGTGCACCGGAATCGATTTGGTCGCGAGATCGCGCTTGAGCTGATCGAGCAGCGACCAGCCGTCGACGTCGGGCAGGCCGATGTCGAGCGTGATCGCATCGGGGACGAACTGGCGGGCGAGCGAGAGACCTTCGGCCCCGCTACGCGCCATCAATCCCTTGAACCCGCGATCGCGCGCGAGGCCGAGCAGGATGCGGCCGAACGTCGCGTCGTCCTCGATGATGAGGACCACGTGGTCGTGCGGCTTGATCTCGGCGCGGTCGTCTTCGAGCGGGCCGGCCGGCAGCTGCGCCGCAGGCGGGACCCGCAGCGGCGACGGCGGGGCGACGGTGTCGAGGAGCTTCGCTTTCGGAAGCGGTGCCATCTCGTAGTTCGTCCGCGCCGTCCGCTCGAGCGGATGGTAGAAGGTGAAGGTCGATCCGGCGCCAGGCTCCGACTCGACCGACATGTCGCCGCCGAGCAGGCCCGCGATCTCGCGCGAGATCGCCAGACCCAATCCCGTCCCGCCATACTTGCGGGCCGTCGACATATCGGCTTGCTGGAACGCCTCGAAGATGACGTTGTGCTTGTCGCCGGGGATGCCGATCCCAGTGTCGCGCACCGCGAACGCGATGTACGGACCGGTGTGGCCGTCGACCTCGCGAATTACGCGATGCACGCCCAGCTCGACCGAGCCGTGCGAGGTGAACTTGAACGCGTTGGAGAGCAGGTTTTTGAGAATCTGCATCAGACGCGTCTGATCGGTCTCGACCGCTTCGGGCACTTCCTCGTCGACGTGAATGGCGAAAAGCAGACCGCGCTCCTGCGCCACGCCGCGGAACGTCCGCTCGACGTCATCGCAGATGTCGTTGATGCGCTGTTCGCCGATGTCGACCGACGTGGTGCCGGACTCGATCTTCGAGAGGTCGAGAATGTCGTTGATCAGCGTGAGCAGGTCGGTGCCGGCGCGGCGGATGGTCTGCGCCATCTCGACCTGTTTCCCGCTGAGGTTTTGCTCCTTGTTGTCGCTGAGCTGCTTGGAGAGGATCAGCAGGGAATTGAGCGGGGTGCGCAGCTCGTGCGACATGTTGGCCAGGAACTGCGACTTGTATTTCGAGGTGAGGGCGAGCTGCTCGGCCTTCTGCTCAAGGGCGCGGCGCGCTTCGTCGATCTCGCGGGTGCGCCTCTCGACCTCTTCGTTCTGCTCGACGAGCAGGCGCGCTTTTTCTTCCAGCTCCTCGTTGGTCTGCTGCAGCTCATCCTGCTGCGACTGCAGCTCGATCGTCAGCGACTGCGACTGCTTGAGCAGTTCTTCCGTACGCATGTTGGCGGCGATCGTGTTGAGCACGATGCCGATCGACTGGGTGAGCTGGTCGAGGAAGAGGAGGTGGTTGTCGCTGAACGATTCGAACGACGCGAGCTCGATGACGGCCTTGATGTCGCCTTCGAACAGCACCGGCAGCACGACGATGTTGAGCGGCTGCGCGTGGCCCGTGCCGGAGGTCGCCTGCAGATAGTCGGGCGGAACGTTCGCGACGAGAATGCGTTCCTTCTCGACCACGCACTGGCCGACGAGACCCTCGCCGGGGCCGAATTGCAGCGTGCCGCGGCGGCGCGGCGCGGCATAGCCCGCCGTGTAGCGCAGCAGCGCGATCTCGTCGAGCGGCTCGTTGAGGTAGAAGATGCCGACTTGCGCGTTGACCAGCGGCGCGAGCTCGCTCATGATGAGCTTCGCGACCGTCTTGATGTCTTTCTGACCCTGCAGCATCCCGGTGAAGCGCGCCAGATTCGTCTTGAGCCAATCCTGCTCTTGGTTCTTGCGCGTCGTGTCGCGCAAGTTGCGGATCATCTCGTTGACGTTCTCGGTGAGCAGTCCGACCTCGCCCTGCGCGCCGACCTCGATCGCGCGCGAGAGGTCACCCTTGGTGACCGCGGTCGCGACTTCGCCGATCGCGCGGATTTGCGAGGTGAGCTGCGAGGCGAGCTGGTTGACCGAGTCGGTGAGGTCGCGCCACAAGCCCGCGGCGCCCGGCACCTCGGCTTGACCGCCGAGCTTCCCTTCGAAGCCGACTTCGCGGGCGACCGACGTCACCTGGTCGGCGAAGATCGCCAACGTGTCGATCATCCCATTGATCGTGTCGGCGAGTTCGGCGATCTCGCCCTTTGCATCGAGCACGAGCTTGCGCTGCAGGTCGCCGTTCGCGACGCCGGTGACGACCTTCGCGATGCCGCGCACCTGGTTCGTCAGGTTGCCGGCCATGCGGTTCACCGAGTCGGTGAGGTCTTTCCACGTGCCGGCGACGCCCGGGACGGCGGCCTGTCCGCCGAGGATCCCTTCGGAGCCGACCTCGCGCGCGACGCGCGTGACTTCGCCGGCGAACGCGTTGAGCTGGTCGACCATCGTGTTGATGGTATCCTTGAGCTCGAGCATCTCGCCGCGCACGTCGACGGTGACCTTCTTCGAGAGGTCGCCGTTCGCGACGGCGGTGGTGACCTTCGCGATGTTGCGAACCTGGTTCGTCAGGTTCGCCGCCATCGAGTTGACCGAGTCGGTGAGGTCCTTCCACGTTCCCGCGACGCCTTGGACCTGGGCCTGTCCGCCCAGCGTGCCTTCGGAGCCGACCTCACGCGCGACCCGGGTAACTTCGCCCGCGAACGCGTTGAGCTGGTCGACCATCGTGTTGACCGTGCCCTTGAGCTCGAGAATCTCGCCGCGGGCGTCGACGGTGATCTTCTTGGAGAGGTCGCCGCGCGCGACGGCCGTCGTGACGTCGGCGATGTTGCGAACCTGCGCCGTGAGCGACGAGGCCATCGAGTTCACCGAGTCGGTGAGCTCTTTCCACGTGCCGCCGACGCCGGGAACGATCGCCTGGCCGCCGAGCTTCCCGTCGGTGCCGACCTCGCGCGCCACGCGCGTCACCTCGGCGGCGAACGCGTTCAGCTGGTCGACCATCGTGTTGACGGTCGCCTTCAGCTCGAGCATCTCGCCCTTGACGTCGACCGTGATTTTCTTCGAGAGATCGCCGCGCGCGACGGCCGTCGTGACGTCGGCGATGTTGCGCACCTGCGAGGTAAGGTTCGACGCCATGAAGTTGACGTTGTCGGTGAGGTCCTTCCACGTGCCGGCGACGCCTTGCACGTAGGCTTGCCCGCCGAGCTTTCCGTCGGAGCCGACCTCGCGCGCAACGCGCGTGACTTCCGACGCGAACGCGTTGAGCTGGTCGACCATCGTGTTGACGGTGGTCTTGAGCTCCGCCATCTCGCCACGTACGTCGACGGTGATCTTCTTCGAGAGATCGCCGTTCGCGACTGCGGTCGTGACGTCGGCGATGTTGCGCACCTGGTTGGTGAGGTTCGCCGCCATCGAGTTGACCGAGTCGGTGAGGTCCTTCCAGGTGCCGGCGACGCCTTCGACCTGCGCCTGTCCGCCGAGTTTGCCTTCGGTGCCGACCTCGCGCGCGACGCGGGTGACTTCCGAGGCGAAAGCGTTGAGCTGGTCGACCATCGTGTTGACGGTCGCCTTGAGCTCGAGCATCTCGCCCTTCACGTCGACGGTGATCTTCTTCGAAAGATCGCCCTTCGCGACGGCCGTCGTGACCGCCGCAATGTTGCGCACCTGGTTCGTCAGGTTGCCGGCCATCGAGTTGACGGAGTCGGTCAGATCTTTCCACGTGCCGGCGACGCCGCGCACGTCGGCCTGACCTCCCAAACGCCCGTCGGTGCCGACTTCGCGCGCGACGCGCGTGACCTCGGCGGCGAAGGAGTTGAGCTGGTCGACCATGGTGTTGACGGTCGTCTTCAGCTCGGCCATCTCACCGCGCACGACGACGGTGATCTTCTTCGAAAGATCGCCGTTGGCGACGGCGGTGGTGACCTCGGCGATGTTGCGGACCTGGTTGGTGAGGTTCGCGGCCATCGAGTTGACCGAGTCGGTGAGGTCCTTCCACGTTCCGGCGACGCCTTCGACGACCGCCTGACCGCCGAGCCGGCCGTCGGTGCCGACTTCGCGCGCGACGCGCGTCACCTCGGCGGCGAACGTGTTCAGCTGGTCGACCATCACGTTGACCGTCGACTTGAGGTCGAGCATCTCGCCTTTGACGTCGACGGTGATCTTCTTCGAGAGGTCGCCCTTCGCGACGGCGGTCGTGACCTCGGCGATGTTGCGAACCTGGGCCGTGAGGTTGCGGGCCATCGAGTTTACGGAGTCGGTGAGGTCCTTCCAGGTGCCGGCGACGCCTTCGACCTGGGCCTGGCCGCCGAGCCGGCCGTCGGAGCCGACCTCGCGCGCGACGCGGGTGACTTCGCCGGCGAAGGCGTTGAGCTGGTCGACCATCGTGTTGACGGTGAACTTCAGCTCGGCCATCTCGCCGCGCACGTCGACGGTGATCTTCTTGGAGAGGTCGCCGCGGGCGACGGCGGTGGTGACTTCGGCGATGTTGCGAACCTGGTTCGTCAGGTTGCCGGCCATCGTGTTGACCGAGTCGGTCAAGTCTTTCCAGGTACCGGCGACGCCGCGCACGTCGGCTTGTCCGCCGAGCCGTCCTTCGGATCCGACCTCGCGCGCGACGCGGGTGACTTCCGCCGCGAACGTGTTCAACTGGTCGACCATCGTGTTGATGGTCTCTTTGAGCTGCAGGATCTCGCCGCGCGCTTCGACGGTGATCTTCTTGGAGAGGTTGCCGTTGGCGACGGCAGTCGTGACGTCGGCGATGTTGCGGATCTGGTTGGTCAGCGTGCCGGCCATCGAGTTGACGGAGTCGGTGAGGTCTTTCCACGTACCGGCGACGCCGCGCACGTGCGCCTGGCCGCCGAGGATGCCTTCAGAACCGACCTCGCGCGCGACGCGCGTGACCTCGCCGGCGAACGCGTTGAGCTGGTCGACCATCGCGTTGATCGTGCGCGCGCTGCGCAGGAACTCGCCCTTGAGCGGCCGGCCGTCGGTCTCGAGTGACATCTGCTGCGAGAGGTCGCCGCGCGCGACGGCGCCGAGCACGCGGTTCGTCTCGGCGATCGGGTGGGTGAGGTCGTCGATCAGCCGGTTGATCGAGATGAGCTTGTCGCCCCACGAGCCCGGCGCCTGGAGCTCGGCGCGCTGGCCGAGCCGGCCGTCGTGGCCGACGACGGTCGAGATGCGCTCGATCTCCTTGAGCATCCGCGCGTCCATCGAAACGAGCTCGTTGAACGCCTCGGCGATGTCGCCGTCGAGCCCGTCCCACGACGTGGGCAGCTTCACCGTGAAGTCACCGCGGGCGACCGCTCGCAGGGCGGTCAGCAGCTGGCGCTTCGCATGATCGGACTCGGGGACGCGTCCCCCGCCTCCGCCGCTGCGAGACGAAGCCCCGCCGTTTCTTACGGCGGGCTGCTTTCCGTTGGACTTCGCTTTTGGAGCGGCTGCCGCTGGCGGCATGTAGCGATTCTCCTCAGTAGTGACGGAATGCCTGAATGACCCGTTGCGTATGGAAACACTCGCCGATGGACACAGGATTCTGCAAGCAAGCTACCCGTCGGATGGGTGTCCGAAACGCGACCCGGGGTGTGGTCGCACTGTACGGCACGGGGCCGAGCGCGTTGCCGGTCGAGCAAGGGAGAGGCATTGCCGTCAGGCGACGCCCGTTCCTCGACATCCGTGCGGGGGAGCGAACGGAATCGCGCGTTTCAAATCGAGCAACCAAGGGTACCGCTGGTGCCGGGAGGACCCGTGCTAGCCGATTACCATAGGCAGTGAACGCAATCGACGAGCGACGTTTCGCCGCGTCCCTGCGGCTATTGGTGGCGGCCAGCCGTGAGCTGGCGACCTCCTTCGACTATGCGCAAACGCTCGCGGCGGTTGGGCGGCTGGTCGTCCCGGACTTCGCCCAAGGGTTCTGGGTCGAGGTCGACGAGGGCGAGATTCGCACGACGCTCGCGCGCGCCGGCCGCCTCGGTGCCGATGCAGTCCGTTTTCCGCTGGTCGCCCGCGGCCAGGTGCTCGGCGTCATGCGCATCGCCGGCAGCCTGATCGACAACGACCCGTCGACCGGGCTCGAAGTGTGGGACGAACTCGCCCTGCGCATCGCGGTGTCGGTCGACGCGGCCCAGGTCTACACGCGCGAGCACCACGTCGCCGACACGCTGCAGCGCGCTCTGCTCCCGGAGCGGCTGCCGGTCGACGACCGCTTGAGCTTCGCCGCCGCATACCTGCCCGGTGCGCAGGAAGCGGCCGTCGGCGGCGACTGGTACGACGCGTTCCGGCTTCCCGACGGGCGCATCGCGTTTTCGATCGGCGACGTCGCGGGCCACGGACTGCGCGCCGCCATCGTGATGGGTGAAGTGCGTCAAGCGTTCCGCGCCGCGGCGCTGAATCCGAACTCGCCCTCACTGGTGCTGGAGCGCGCCAACACGATCGTCAACATGCGTGCCAATCCGGTGATGGTGACGGCCATTTTCGGCATCGTCGATCCGCGCGACGCATCGGTGACGTACGCATCGGCCGGCCATCCCGCGCCGATTCTCTCGCTGCCGAGCGGCAGCGTCTCGGTGCTGCCGAAAGACGGCGTACCGCTGGGAATCGTCGACGAGATCGGTGCGAGCGATTGGACCTTCACCGTACCGCCGGGCGCGATGCTCGCGCTGTACACCGACGGGCTGATCGAGTATTCGCGGGACGTCATCGGCGGCGAGGAGCGCCTGCTCGACGCGCTGCGCGAGGGCATGATCTCGCCCGAGGAAGACCCGGCGCGCGCTTTGCTGCGGCGCGTGTTCGCCGGTCGTGAGAACACCGACGACGTCGCGACGCTGATGATCTCCGCGGCGGACGTCGCTTCGCCGACGTTCGGATTTACGTTCACGGCCGTTCCGATGGCGGTGCCGCTCGTGCGACGCAGTCTGCATCGCTTCGTCGATTCGCTCGGCTTCGACGAAGACGCGCGGTTTGCGATCCTCACCGCGGCGGGCGAAGCGATCGCGAACGCGGTCGAGCATGCGTATTTCGGCAACCCCGGCGTCGTGCGGCTGCAGGCGGAAGTGCAGGATGGAGCGCTGTACGTCCTCGTCGAGGACGACGGCAAATGGAAGCCGGCGCAGCGGCGTGACGAGCGGGGACGCGGTCTCCCGCTGATGCGCGCGCTCATGGACGCGGTGGAGATTCGGACGCACCAAGCGCGCACCGAAGTTCGGCTGACGATCGCGCTGCAACGCGGGCTCGTCAGCGCCTGAGCGCCCGACGTCGCGCACACGACATGTGCGATTCCTGACATTCCGACCGGGTGTTCGCCCTCGAACGCGTGAAACGAACGCCCGAATCCAACGAGCGGCGAGTAATCGTCAGTTTGCTCGTTGCGACGCGTCGCTCGCTCGCGTGCACCGCCATAGGCCGAAAGCACCTTCGGCGCCGGCGAATATTGCGGGTACATCAGAAAAGGCATGCTCGTCGCTACTGCGGACAAGAATCGGTTTCTGAGTGGGCTTCCCCTAGCCTCGCGCGCGTTGGTGGAGGCTCGGATGACGGCCCACGGCGGCGGCATCGGGGACGTCCTCCAGCCGGCGAACACCCCGATCGACGCCGTCTGGTTCCCGCTTTCGGGGATCGTGTCGACGCTGCGGCGGCTCGAGAACGACACCAACGTCGAGGTCGACGCGACGGGCTCAGAAGGCTTCGTCGGTCTCGAGCTCATCCTGGGCGCCCGCCAGACACACGACACCTGGCTCGTACAATCGCCCGGTCGCTTCGCACGGCTCGATGCCCAGCTCTTTCTGGACGTGCTCGACCGCGACGGGGCCCTCCGGGACGCTTCGTTCCGGTATCTGACCACGATCCTGGCCATCCGCGGGCAATGGGTTGCTTGCAATGCGCGCCACACGATCGAACAGCGGCTTGCCAAGTGGCTGCTCGCCACGCGCGACCGGGTGGGCGACGAAATTCAGATCACCCAGGACATCGTCGCGATGATGCTCGGCGTGCGGCGGGCGAGCGTCGTGACCGTGCTCGGGCGTTTCGTCGACGATGGACTGGTCGCCCATGGTTATGCCCGGGTGCGGATCTTGGATGACGTGCGGCTGACGGCGCTGGCCTGCCCGTGCTACGGCAAGGCTGCCGAGCTCTTGCGAAATGGTCTCCACTAAGAAATGGTCTCCACTAAGAAGCAGGGCGCTCGGCGTTTCTTCCTCTCCTTCGGGGGTACACAGTCAAGCGTGGGTTCGTCCGATGCCCACCGGGCGACCCCACAGATCTCTCCGCCGCGTGGCGCTCCCCAGGGAGCGTGCGCCAGCGGACCGGTCGCGCCGAGTACGGATGCCTTGGTACAGGAGGTCAGCGTCGTGGAAAATCTCGTCCTTTGTCCCTGCGGTCACTCGCTTACGCAGCATGACTATGCCGGCTGCGCCGGGGACCGGTTGCGAAGCTGCCCTTGCCCGTACGATCGCCACGCTGCCCTGGAAGCCGCAGTCGACACGGCGCGCACCACGCCGGCGTTCGGAGGGGGCACCTACGGGAGCTCGGCCCGCGGCGTGGCCGACGACGCCGCGTAGGAAGCACTCGCTCTCCAGCGCCTTTTGCCCTTGACTCCACTGAGAGTCCTGCGGTACGATACCGCCCTATGCCCCTCGGCGGATAGCGGCATAACGGATGAGCGAGGACCCCTCACTCTGGTGGGGCGGTCGTTGCCTTTTCGCGTTTCACCCTCGCCGAGCGCGCGTGAGCCCACGCAGGAAGACCCCCAGAAAAAGAATGGCGACGAAGACGACGGCGGACAAACCCAAGACGACGCGCGCGCGGAAGAAGAGCGAACCGGCTCCTCCGTCGGCGGCAGGGGCCAGCGGATCGACCGCGGTCAAGCAAGACAATATCGCGAACGCGAGTTTTCACGTTCCGGACGAGGCGTTCACCGTCGAGCTTCCGGAGGATCCGGGACCGAAGCGGCGGCGTCACTCCTTCGCGAAGATCACGGACGTCCTCCAGCTGCCCGACCTGATCGAGCTGCAGAAGGCCTCCTTTAAATGGTTCATCAACGACGGCCTCAAGGACGCGTTCGACTCGATCTCGCCGATCAAGGACTTCACCGGCAACCTGGTGCTCGAGTTCGGCGACCACTCGCTCGGCGAGCCGAAGTATTCGGTCGAGGAGTGCCGCGAGCGTGACATGACCTACTCGGCGCCGCTGCGCGTCCGGGTCCGTCTCATCACGGCCGAGTCCGGCGAGATCAAGGGCATCCCGGACCAAGAGATCTTCATGGGCGATTTCCCGCTCATGACGGACAAGGGCACCTTCATGATCAACGGCGCCGAGCGCGTGATCGTGAGCCAGCTCGTCCGCTCGCCGGGCGTCTACTTCCTGGCGGACAAAGACACCAACAACCGCGACACCTACAACGCGACGATCATTCCGAACCGCGGTGCTTGGATCGAATTCGAAACCGACAACGGGACGAAGAACGACGAGACCGAGGGGACGATCGGCGTCCGCATCGACAAAAATCGTAAGATCTACGCCACGACTTTCGTGCGCGCGCTCTCGCGTCCCGACCTCGGCCACAACTGGGAAGACGACGAGTCTATCCTTGCGCTGTTCGACCACAGTCCGCTGATCGCGAACTGCCTCGAAAAAGACAAGGACATCAAGACGAAGGAAGACGCGCTCAAGGAGATCTACAAGAAGCTCCGCCCGGGCGAGCCTGAGAACGCCGAGAACGCCGAGAAGCTGCTCGAGTCGCTGTTCTTCGACGAGAAGCGCTACGATCTCGCCGGCGTCGGCCGCTACAAGCTCAACGGCAAGCTC
Organism: uncultured candidate division WPS-2 bacterium; assembly: GCA_937927945.1. Taxonomy (GTDB): domain Bacteria; phylum Vulcanimicrobiota; class Vulcanimicrobiia; order Vulcanimicrobiales; family Vulcanimicrobiaceae; genus Vulcanimicrobium. The sequence continues at coordinate 29,300 of CALEYW010000077.1, forward strand.
GAAGGGGCGAACGATCCGAAGCTGCGCGAGTACTCCTCGGCTGGGCTGCGTCCGCCGGTCATCGACCGCAAGGCGCTCACCCGCGAGGACATGATCGCGGTCCTGCGCCGTCTCATCAAGGTTCAGGCGAAGATCGTCCACAAGGACGACATCGATCACCTCGGCAACCGCCGCATCCGTTCGGTCGGCGAGCTGCTGCAGAACCAGTTCCGCGTCGGCTTGCTGCGCCTCGAGCGCGTCGTGCGCGAGCGCATGACCGTTCAGGACATCGAGACGGTCACGCCGCAGGCGCTGATCAACATCCGTCCGGTGGTCGCGGCGATCAAGGAGTTTTTCGGCTCCTCGCAGCTCTCGCAGTTCATGGACCAGACGAACTCGCTGGCCGAGCTGACGCACAAGCGCCGCCTCTCGGCCCTCGGGCCGGGCGGTCTCTCGCGCGAGCGCGCGGGGTTCGAAGTCCGCGACGTCCATCACTCGCACTACGGCCGCATCTGCCCGATCGAAACGCCGGAAGGCCCGAACATCGGTCTGATCGGCTCGCTCGCGACGTTCGCCCGGGTCAACCGCTACGGCTTCATCGAGACGCCGTACCGCGTCGTCAAGGACGGCATCGTCAGCACGGAGATCCGCTACTTCACGGCCGACCGCGAGGACGAGTTCATCGTCGCGCAGGCCAACACCGAGATCGACGAAGCCGGGAAGATCACCGCGCACTCGGTCGTCGCGCGCTACGCTGAGGAATACGTCGAAGAGCCGCCCGCCAAGGTGCAGCTCATGGACGTCTCGCCGAAGCAGATCGTCTCGGTCGCCACGGCGCTGATCCCGTTCCTCGAGCACGACGATGCGAATCGCGCGCTCATGGGCGCGAACATGCAGCGTCAGGCCGTCCCGCTGCTCCGTCCGCAGGCGCCGATCATCGGCACCGGCATGGAGTATCGCGCGGCCAAGGACTCCGGCGGCTGCGTCCTCGCGAAGGCGCACGGCGAAGTCACCGCGGCCGACGCGCATCACGTCGCGGTCCGTCACGACGAAGACGGGCTCGAGCACCGCTACGACCTCTTGAAGTTCACCCGCTCGAACGCGGGCACGTGCATCAACCAGCGCCCGATCGTCAACGTCGGCGATCAGGTGGTGCGCGGCCAGATCCTCGCCGACGGTCCGTCCTCGGATGAGGGCGAGCTCGCGCTCGGCCAGAACGTCATGGTCGCGTTCATGCCGTGGGAAGGCTACAACTACGAGGACGCGATCCTCATCTCCGAGCGCATGGTCAAGGACGACCGCTTCACCTCGATCCACATCGAGGAGTACGAGTGCGAAGCCCGCGACACGAAGCTCGGGCCGGAAGAGATCACCCGCGACATTCCGAACGTCGGCGAAGATTCGCTCAAGGATCTCGACGAGAACGGCATCGTTCGCATCGGTGCGGAAGTTCGTCCGGAAGACATCCTGGTCGGCAAGGTCACGCCCAAGGGCGAGACGGAGCTGACGGCGGAAGAGCGCCTGCTGCGCGCGATCTTCGGCGAGAAGTCGCGCGAAGTGCGCGACACCTCGCTCAAAGTTCCGCACGGTGAAAAGGGCAAGATCATCGACGTCAAGCGCTTCTCGCGCGAGAACGGCGACGAGCTGAGCCCCGGCGTCAATCACCTCGTCCGCGTCTACGTCGCGCAGAAGCGCAAGATTCTGCAAGGCGACAAGATGGCCGGTCGTCACGGCAACAAGGGCGTCATCGCCAAGGTGCTGCCGGAAGAAGACATGCCGTACATGGAAGACGGCACGCCGGTCGACATCGTGCTCAACCCGCTGGGCGTGCCGTCGCGCATGAACCTCGGGCAGATCATGGAAACGCATCTCGGCTGGGCGGCGCGCATGCTCGACATGTTCATCGCGACGCCGGTGTTCGACGGCGCGCACGCCGAGGACATCAGCGAGTGGCTGCAGGATGCGGGTCTCCCCTCCGACGGCAAGACGTGGCTGCGCGACGGGCGCACGGGCGACCGGTTCGGCCGCCCGATCACCGTCGGCATGATCTACATGCTCAAGCTCGCGCATCTCGTCGACGACAAGATCCACGCGCGCTCGACGGGCCCGTACTCGATGATCACGCAGCAGCCGCTGGGCGGCAAGGCGCAATTCGGCGGCCAGCGCTTCGGCGAAATGGA
>CALEYW010000078.1 GCA_937927945.1 uncultured candidate division WPS-2 bacterium
GGTCGTACGGCGATGATCTCCATCAGCCGATCGAGCGGATGAACTCTTTGGTGATCCTGTTGTATCGCTCAAAAACGCTGTAACCACGCGGTTTTTCGAATCGCTGGGCTTGGCACTGTACCCGTGGGGTTACCGTCTCGCCTCAAGACGTTGCCTGTACGAGCCCCGGAGGAGCCGTTCGCGGGCCAGCAAGACGACGCGATCCGGGTCGGCGTCGGCCGGCAACCCCTCGGCGCCGAGCAAGTCGTCGATCCCGCGCGCCGCGGCGATCAGCGCCTCTGGGACGGTATGGCCGTAGGTGTCCGCGGTCGTGCGGCTGCTGGCGTGTCCGAGCTGCTGGCGGCGCGTCTCGAGGTCGGCGCCGATCGAGCGCTGCAGCTGGCCGAGGGTGTGCCGCAGGTCGTGGAAGTGGAGGACGACGCCAGCCGGCAGGCCGAGCTTCGCACGGACCTTCGACCAGGACCCCCGCCAGAAATTCGCCTTGTGGACGACCCCGCCGGTCGTGTTCGTGAAGACGTAGCCGTGGTCGGTCGGCATACCCTTGCTCTTTGCCGCCTCGCGGCGCGCCAGGAGCGCTGAGACGACGACGGCCGGTAGCGGGAGCTCCCGGCGCTGCCGACGGCGCTTGAGTCCCTTGAGGCGCGTGCGGCCGGACGTCTCCTGAAGATTGTGTCGCAGCCGTAGGATCCGGCGCTCAAGGTCGAGGTCGTCCCACTGCAGCCCGAAGATCTCGCCCTGGCGCAGGCCCATTGAGATCGCGATGACGTAGACGCCGGCGAGGCGGTCGGCGCGGATCAGGTCGAGGAGCTTGCGGGCGCGAGCGACGTCGAGCGTCGGGCGTTCGGGTGGCTCGTGTGCAGGTGGCCGCGCGCTCTTGGACAGCGCGGGGTTGATCGGGATCAGGTCCCACTCGACGGCCGTCTCGAGGGCTGTGCGCAGCGTCGCGTGCGTCTTGCGGATCGTCGGCAGCCCTACGCCGTCGGCGGCGAGCTCGCGGAGCAGCGCGGCGATCCGCTTCGCGTCCAGGGCGGCGAGCGCGACCTCGCCGACGTAGGGGATGACGTACTCCTTGATGGAGCGGCGGTAGCCGGGGAGCGTGCCCTGGTCGACGCGCGGCGCAGCGACGTCGGTCAGCCAGCGCTCGAGAAACTCCTCGACCGAGCCCGCGATCGCGCGCCGGCTGCGCATCGTCGTGAGGGCGCGAACCGCGTCGTCGCGCTCGCGGAACGCCTTTCGGATCCGCGTCGTCTTGCCGTGCGTGTCGCGCGCCGGGATCTGCGCGACCCAGAGGCCGTCCGACTTGCGTTGGAAGACGGTGCCGAGACCTTTCGGGCGGCGAGCGGCGGGCATGCGCGGTGCTACGGAGCCTTGCTGTCGGGCGCCTTCACGATCGCTTCGGCGGCTCGGCGCGCGTCGCGCTCGAGTTTCGCGGCGAGCAGCGCTTCGAGGAGCGGCATCCCGTCAGGGTATCCATCGCCACCCTCTTCGATCGGAGCAGTGCCGAAGATGATCGTGGGCTCATCGTTCATCGGTTGACCTCATCGTTTCTTCGTGGTCGAATAGGGACAATGGATACAATCACGATCAAGGTGATGGTCGATGCGAGCGAAGCGACCGCGGTGCTCGACGCGCTGGCCGCGAAGGCGCGCGCCGTCGCCGCGGAGACGGACGCGCTTGGGCGCGCGAGTCCCGGCGCCGACGTTCTCCTCCACGTTGCGACCGGCAGCGTTGTCGGCTGCATCTCGCTGGCACTCGCCGCGAAGCTCGCGCCAGTCATCGCCTCCGGGTTGCGTCGACGATACGGGTGCGGGCCCTACGGCTCGGTTTAGCCCGTCCACTCCGCCGCCTGCGCCGCGATCGAGTCGAGCTCGCGCATCGCCGCGGCATAGTCGGCCTCGGTCATCGAGCCATTCGCGCGCTGCCGCGCCATGATGACGCGATCGCGATTGACTCGCGCCATTGCCGCGGCAGCACGATCCTGCACTGTCGCCGGCGCGGCCGTCGCGGACTTCTCTTTCAAGGCGTGGCTCAAGGCCGTCGTGACATCGGCGCCTGCGTTTAACGTTTCCTGGACTAGCTGGATCAGTCCGTACTTTCGCATCGTCGACATGAAGCGCGGATCACGACGGTCGACCTCCTTCATTCTGGCGAACAGCGCATCGACCGCGTTCGTCGCGCGCTGTGCCAGTGAGGTAAGCTCTGCGTCCGTCACCAGCGCGGCTTCTTTCCGGTCACGGCGCGCCAGAGCGCCGTCTTCGCTTTGTTGCGCGCGCGCGTCGTGATGCTGCGCTCGATCGACTTCGTGTTGCCGGTCAGGATCGATTCAGCTAGGTGTGCGTTGGACGCCGCGCGCCCGCCCCGAAATAGGGCGGACGCCAGCGCGCCGAGGAGTGAACGGGCCATCAGCCGTGCTTCTTGTGCGAGCGCGGGTTGTGGTGGTAGCCGCCGTGGACGTAGGTTCCGTGAGAGTTTGTGTATCCGTGCGAGTAGTGAGAGCCGCCCTTGTGTCCGCGTGCGATCGCGGCGTTTGGAACGAGGAGCGCGACGACGACCGCCGCGATGATGCTAACCCGATAGATCATATGGTTCTCCTTGATTGCTGGTGGTGTGTAAACCGCGGCTGCGCCGCAGCTACTTCTTGCGCGCCTTCGCCAATCGCAGCGCCTCGCGGGCGATCGCATCGGTCTCGTCGATCTTCTCGCGCAACTGCGCGATCTCGCCCTCGATCGTCGCTGGTGGTCCGTCGCTGAGGAGATCCACGACGCGCACGCCGAGCAATCGCGCGAGCGCCTCGATCATCGAGAGCTTCGGGTCCGTGACTCCGCGCTCCAGACGAGAGACGACCGCCACGTCGATCCGCAGGTCGCGAGCGAGGTCGCGCTGCGTCAGATCCCGTGCGATGCGCAGCCTGGCGAGGCGCTTCCCAAAGGCAGCGCGGATCGGTCCGTCGGCCACCTACGAGCGGTTCCCGGCACCAACGCGCTCGCTTGCGATGAGGCTGTCGAGTGACCGGCGGTACTGTCCCGGCGACTTTCGTTTCCGTCCTATCGTACCGTGCCCCGATTGCCGATGCCGTGTCCATACACATCCCATTTCTGGGAGATCGGTTGATTGCTTGTGCCCCTGTACTACCTAACTCTGTACGTCGGGGCGCACAGTGCCACGCATCTGGCCGCCCGGGGTGAGACAAGGGTAAGGTCGGCCAGCCGGGGCCGGCCGACGATGCCGGTGTGGCGTCGATGACCGGCAGGGGTGTCATGGACGAGTCGCTCCCCCTCTTCAACCCGATTCGGCAACGCATCACGAACCTGTCCGCCCTTGCGTCGGTTCTTGACGATCTCGCTCCGCTTGCGCCCGAATCGCGTCGTCCAGTTGATCTCCCACGACCTGCCGAAGCGCTCGCGTCAGGAGATCCACCCGAACTTCGATTGCTCGAAGGCGGTCGGCGGGAGCAGCCGGCGGCTTAGGATCGTCCGAAAGAAACGAGACGCGGGGCGCTAGGCGCTCGCGCCCGATTAACTCGTCGATCGTCACGCCGAGGCGGTCCGCTATTCCCGCAAGCATGACCGCGCCGGGGTCCCCGATCTGGTCGCGCTCGAGCTTCGAGACGGCCGACTGGGCAACGCCAGCCGCGGCGGCGAGTTGGTCTTGCGACACGCCGCGCTCTGATCGGAGCTTCTTGACGCGCTGACCGATCGTCACCCCGGTGCTTTTCAGGAGGAGCACCGGCCGGCTCCCTCCATCCCTAAGAGAATAGTCCTAAAGTGTTGACAAATTAGTCCGCTCGGGATATTCTCTGAGGCATGAACCCAGTCTCGTTCGCCGACGCTCTTCGCGGGGCGATGGACGGCCTGACCCAAGAGCAGCTCGAGGAGCAGTCCGGCGTCTCGCAGGCGATGATCTCGAAATACCTGCGCGGTGTCGCGAAGCCGCGGCTCGACCAGCTCGAAGCGCTCGAGCGCGCCCTCCCGCGGCTCAGGGACTTGCGTCATGCCGCTGCCTGAAGTGCACCCCGCGACCGTAGCACCCGCGAGCCCCAACGGCATGAGCCCCACGGCCCCAGCCAAGGGCTCGCAGTCCCGGTCTGGCGCCAAGCGTCCCGGTTTTCATGGCGAGACCGTAGCACGACCCGAGCAAGCGCGCCCAAAACAGGGCGGCCGGCCCGTGGGCTCGGCGCATCCGATCGTTCGCCTCGCGGAAGAGGTCGTCGAAGCGATCGCGCTCTGCGATAACGAGGCCGACGTCCTCGAAAAGATCGCCCGTCTCAACATCGAGACGGCGCGGATCGCGCATGAACGCGCCAAGGTGTTGCGCGAGCGCATTCGCCCTGGCTTCGTCTACGCGTCTTCGGTCGCCGAGTCGATCGTCCTGACGCGCGGAGTAGCGGCGTGAAGCGCTGGTGTAACGACGAGCCGCGTTTTTGGGCCCGCGTTGATCGACGCGGCCCCAACGACTGCTGGCTGTGGACCCGATCGGTCAACTCGAGCGGATACGGTCAGATGCAGTACTCCGGAAGAGTGCGTCGGACACACCAACTCGCGTGGTCTTTCGTGAACGGCCCGATTCCGCCAGGGCTCCAAGTGCTGCATCGCTGCGACAATCCGCCGTGCTGCAATCCGGCACACCTCTTCCTCGGGACCCATGCGGACAACATGCGCGACATGGCCCAAAAAGGCCGCGCTGCTCGCGCGCAATCGCCGCTCACGTCGGAACAGGTTCGCGAGATACAGGCCCTTGCGCATGCGGGCTTAGGGCGCCGAGAGATTGCCGGCCGCTTTGGCGTCCACCCGGACACCGTCTCGAAAATTTCGCGCGGGCGGGCATGGAAGCCGCTAACTGAGGAGCCGGCCGCAGCGGCGCCGCTTCGCCAACCGCTCTCGACTGACTCAATAGCCGAGATCCGTCGACTGTTAAGCGCCGGCCTGTCTCGATCCGAGATCGCGCGAAGATTCGGCGTGAACCCGACGACGGTGGGTCGCATCCGGATGGGCCGGATCGGAGCCGCCGCCTGATGCCCGTCTCGCTCGTCCTCAATGACGCCGAGCGCGCGCGTGTGGTCGCCGACGGCTACCTGACCGTCGCCGAGGCGGCTCGCATCAGCTCGTTCAGCGAGAGCTTCATCCGCAAGCAGGTTCGCCTGCGCGCCTTCTACGCCGAGATCCATCGCTCGCCGGGCTCCACGCGCAATGCGGTGCGGATACCTCGCATCGCTTTCGACGAGTGGCGTCGCGGCGCCGTGCAGCCGCTCCAAAACCAGATCGTCGGCGGCCACGGCCGTCAGCGCGTCAACCGCGCCTCTTAACCCACCAAACGACCGCGAGGGCCCGGTTGCAACCCCGGAGCCCTCGCATGGAGAAGTCGATGACGCCGACCGCTACCGACAACAGTTTACCCCGAATCCACGCTCCCGTCCAATTGCGGTCGCAAATCGCCGCGCGCCGCGTCGCCTCCGTCATCGAGATGGGCCGCGACGCGCGCTCGTTCTGCCCGCTGCATGGCACGCGGCTGCGCTTCGGGGCATGCCCCAGGTGCACGCCGCCCGCGACGACGTTTGAGGCTGCGGCGTAATGGCGACCAAGAAGCGCTGCTCGCAACCCGGCTGCGACAAGGCCGGCAAGTCCGTCAAAGCCGCGGTCGACAACACATCCGGCAGCCAGAACGGCTCGCGCCGCTGCCGCTGCAAGGCGCATCGCTGATGCCCGCCGACATTCTGCAGTTCCGCCCCGCGCAACGACACGCCCCGGACGCCGTTGTCCGTGTATCGAGCGGCGGCGCCGTCCACCACGCGTCGCTGACGCTGCTCGAACAGCACCTCGCGAAGCCCGCCGATGACCATTCGAGCGCGCGACTCGTCTGCTGCTGCACGCAGCGGCTCGACGATCCGGCGATGGTGCTCACGGCGGTCTCGTGCTCGTTCTGCGCGCCGGGTGCGGCGAACATGAACGATGTCACTGAGGACGTCATCGCTGGAGCGATTGCGTGATGGCGACGATGACGGCCGCTGATCTCGTCGCCCGCGCGAAGCAGGTGGCTCCGCTCGTCCTCGCGAGCATTGCCGAGACGATCGCGGCGGGCGAGGACTTCCACTTCGACGACTCCACAGGACCGCAGGACGAACTCGCGATCGACGACCGCGCTGGTTTCGCGATCGGCGACAGCGCTGGGGATGCTCCGTGGGCCGTCATGTCGATTGCGCTGACGAAGGAGAACGTCGCATCGGATGGCGCGCTCATTCGCGCGCTGGTAGCGAGCAAGGTGCACTACGATCCGCCTTGCTACAAACTGCGCGACGGCGAGCACGTCGCATGCCTCGGCGCCTGGAACCGCGCCGGATCGACTCGCGAAGAGGCGCTTACCTCACTGCTCGACGCCCTGCTCGCATCAACGACGATGACGGCCCAGAACTACGCCGACCTGGCGCTGCGCACCGCGCGTGCTCGTCAGGAGCAGGCTGCCCGCCTCGCACTTGAGCCGCTCGGCTTTCCGATGCGCATGCAAGTCACGATCGTCAGCGGCGACGACGTAGCGTACGTCACCCACGTCGACGCAGAGCCGAAAGCGGACCTGTGGTGCGACATCACGTTCGAGAACGCCCGCTCGGTGGCCGCCCTCGCCCGCGCGCTGTACGAAAGTGCCGCGATGCGCCTCACCAAGGACGACTTCATTTCCGGGCTCGCACTCCTCGACGCGCACGCTGACGCGGCCGTCGATGGAGCGCTCGCCGAACTCGCCGCGCTTCCGCGCAAGGACGGGTAGCATCATCGCTCAGACACACCTCGACCCCGCCAGCGCGCAATACCGGAGCCTCCTCGCTCCGCGCGAGCGTCTGCCGCGCGGGCAAAAGATCGAGTCGCTCGTCGATCGCGCCAAGCGTGGCGACGTCCCGCCGTGCATGTGCCCCGGCAACCCGCCGCGCATCGCGCGCGAGCTGCATCATGCCGAGTGCCCGTGGGCGGCGCAATCATGAGCCTCTTGCTGACGACCCTCGTGCGCGCCGGCGTCCCCGAATCCGTCGCCAACGCGATCGAGCGCGGCTACGATCCGCGCAAGGGAACGCCGGCGTCGTACATCGCGGGGCTCGGGATCGTGGCGCTCAACTGCGCTGAGGACCTCGGCGGACGCAGGACGCTCGACGTGCTGGCTGAGCGGGCTGAGGCGCGGGCGTGATGGATCGACCGACGATGTTCTATCGCCTCGGCGGCCGCGTTGTATTCTCGCCCGGGATGCCGCCGCCGTGGTCGCTGGTGCGCTCCAGAGACGAGCGCGTTCTTGCCTTCGGCCACGCCGGCCAGAACGTCGCGCTGCCGCCGGCGATCCCGGCGCGGCAGGGTGCGCTTGTTGCGATTGGCGGCGCGTTGTGAGCGCGGCGATCGAGCGCGTCCTCCCGCCGAACGAAGATCCGGCGTTCCGCATGACGGGCCTGGGCGGCACCGACATGGCGATCATCGCGGGCTTTGGCTACGGCGACAACACAAGCCTGACTCTCTGGGAGGAGAAGCTCGGGCTTCGCCAGTCAGAAGATCCCGGCGAGCCGGCCTTCTGGGGCAAGCGCCTCGAGAACGAGGTCGCGACCGTCGCCGCCGAGCGGCTCGGCGTGAAGATCGCGCGCGTCAACAGCACGATCCGCCACCCGCAGCACCCGTTCTTGTTCGGGCACTTCGACCGACGCATCATCACCGCGTCGATCACGGGCGAGACGCTGGCGCGCATCCAGGCGCTACTGCAGCGCGACGATCCCGGTCGCTGGCTGATGGAGGTCAAGACCGCCAACCCGTATACCGCACGCGAAGCGTGGGGCGCGGACTGGACAGATCTACCGCCGCGCGTACTGATTCAGGTTCAAGACTACCTCGAGCTGGGCGACTACGACGGCGCGATCGTCGTCGTGCTAATCGGCGGCCAGGAGTTGCGGATCTATTTCGTGCCGCGCGATCGCGCAATGGGCGCGAACATCATCACGCTCGGCGTCCGCTTCTGGACCGAGCACGTTCTCACGAAGATCCCGCCGCGCGTCACGACGTACACCGATGCGAAGCGCCTCTTCCCGCAGCACGTCGAGAGCCGCGTCGCGGCGACCGACGAGATCGCGGCGATCGCGGCGACGTATGCCGAGTTGAAGGCGCGCGAGAAGCAGTTGGCCGGCGAGATCGAGGCGGCACAGACCGACCTGGCGCGCTTCCTTGGCGAGAGCGACACCCTCACGGTCTACGACGATCCCGTGCTGACGTGGCGCACGCAAGCGCAGCGCCGCTTTAACGAGCAAGCCTTCAAGGCTGAGCACCCTGACCTCCACGCGCAGTTTGTGCGCGAGTCGACGATCCGCGTCATGCGGCTGAAAGGAAACTCGAAATGACAGCTATTGCACGGCGCGAGAACGGCGCGGTTGCCACCAAGGCGCCACGCGCGCTTGCGGAACGACTGGGCTACGAACACGAAACGCTCGAGTTCATCCGCCAAGAGATCGCCCAGGGCGCTCCTGACCCGCAACTCGAGTACTTCCTGCGGCTCTGCCAGGCGCGCGGACTCGACCCGACCGCTCGCGAGATCTACTACATCGCGCGCAACTCGCGCGACGGTAAGAAGTGGACCGCGCAAATCGGCATCGACGGTTATCGTACGATGGCGGAACGCACCGGGCTCTACGACGGCCAGGATGCGGCGACGTACACGTTCGACAACGACGGCAAGCTCGAATCGGCAACGGTCATCGTCTACCGCAAAGGAACGGCGCGCGGCATCCCGGGCACCGCGTTCTTCAGCGAGTACGTCCAGCGCGATCGCGACGGCAGCGTCGTGGACATGTGGAAGCGGATGCCGCGCAACCAGCTCGCCAAGTGCGCCGAGGCGCTAGCGCTGCGCAAGGCGTTCCCGCGCAACCTCGGCGGCGTCTACACGCGCGAGGAGATGGCGCAGGCTGAGAACGCTCCAATCGACGTGACGCCGGCGCGGACGCTCCCTGAAGGCGCGACGAAGGCTGACCGCGTTCGCGGCGCGCTCGCGCAGCAGGTCCAAGAAGTCGAGCCGCCCACGAAGATTGACGAGACGCGCGAGGCAGCCGACGAGCTCGACATCTCGAACATGACCAACGACGACATCACGCAACTCGTCGCTGACGAGGCGCGCGCGCGGGGCCTCGAGCCGGCCGATGTCAACGAGATCCTCAAACGGCACGGTGGGCTCAAGCGGTCGACGGCCTCAGCGGTCATCGCCGAGATCTGCGCGCACCCCATCATCGAGGCCGACGCGGAGCTGCCGCTGTCGTGACGATCGACGAAGCGCCGTTCACCTTGACGACGAGTAACGGCTTCGTGATTCTTCTCGATGCTGTCGACGCGGATCTCGCTTCGCTTTATTGGGGCGCGTACCCGAACAGTAAGGGCAAGATCTACGTTTACCAACACCTCTGGAAGAAGCGTCCGCTCATGCACCGCATCATCGGCGCACGGATCGTGGGGCGCGAGTTGGCGGGGCCAAGCGAACCGGTGGATCATCGTAATGGCAACGGCCTCGACAATCGGCGCTCGAATCTGCGCGTTGTTTCCCGCTCGATCAATATGCAGAATCGCGTCGGCCATGATCGTCGCAATAGAACCGGCTACCGAGGCGTCGTCCCCAGCCGGAATGGCAATCGCTTCATCGCTCAAGCGAACCACGCGGATCGACACATCTATCTCGGCACATTTGACACACCCGAAGCTGCCTCGGAAGTCATCCGCGCGTGGCGACGCGAGAACATGCCGGGCTACATCGAGGAGAACTCCTAGATGACCATTGACGAGGCCCCTTTCACCTTGATCGACTGCGAAACCGCCGGCCTCGAAAAGACCGACGACCTCCTCGAGATCGCCGCGCATCGGATTCCGGGCGAGGCGTCGTTCGCGACCCTCGTCCGGCCGACGCGGCCGATTCCGCCCGAAGCGTCCGCGATCCATCACCTCGTCGAGGCGGACTTCGTCGACGCTCCCGATCGCGAGACGGCGCTTCACGCTCTGCAGACATGGCTCGATCCCGAGGCTGTGTTGATCGCGCACAACGCGCCCTTCGATCGCGGCTTCTTGCCGGAATTGAACGAGCGCGTCTGGGTCGACACGCTCCGTCTCGCGCGCCACCTGCTGCCCGATCTGCCGTCGTACAAGAACGCCGCGCTCTGGTATCACCTCGGCGGCCACAAGATCACGGATCGCCTGCATGGCGCCGTCGCTGACATCACTGTCACGCGGTTCATCTTCGAGCGGTTGATCGAGCGCTACCGGGCCTGGGCGCAGGAGAAGTGCAACGCGGAGCAGCTCGCGCGATCGGAAGAGATCGACTCACTGCTCGCGTTCATCGCCCGCCCGATCATGATGAAGCGCTGGATGATCGGGCCGACCGACGCGAAGGGGCGGCTTCTCTCGGAGGTCGACCACGGCCTGATCAAGTGGGCGCTGCGGCAGACGGGCCTCGACGCGGACTTCCGGTGGAACGTGGAGCGCGAGGCCCAGCGCCGCGCGGCCGCGGCGTGACGTGCCCCGTGAAATACCCCCCCCCCATCCCAAGGGCCGCTCTCACGCGCAGATCGTCTCCCGCGTTGTCCGCTGCGCGTGGATGGTCGCGATGATGCAGCGCCACGGCTTCACACGATGCGACTACGACAGCCGCTTCGGAGCGCCGGCGACTCGCACGTTCCGCCGCGACCTCTCGACGTTGCGCGACGCGGGGCTCTACGTCACCGCGCCGCTCGCACGTAGCGATGGCCGCTACACCATGACCGCTTTCTTCTCCGACAGAGAGGCTGCCTAAGATGGGACTCTTCGACCCCGACGCCCGCGACCGCGCCGTATCACGCGCGCTGATGATCGGCGCCCTGCTCCACGATACCGACCAAGCCGCGCTCGTCGAGGGCCTCGGCCTTGCAACGGACGAGTCCGTGCGCGCCGAGCTGACGCCGTTCGCGAACGCGTTGTACGCCGCGCGGCTCGCCTACCGCGGCATCTCCGAGGGCACGCGGCAGCTCATCGCCGACCCGCGCCGGGATGCGCGCGTTGCCAGCGCTGCGGCGCTGCTCGACGGCGCCGAGAAGACGCGGCCGATCCCGTTCGGGGGACACGTCGATGCTCGCTGACCTCCTTCCCGCCGCAACGTCATCCCCGGCCCTCGCGGGCCTCACCCTGCGTCGCGGGACGCGCAACGGCCTGATCGCCTACCGCGACGGGCTACGGCTGCTGCGCGAGCGCCGCGAGGCCGTGCTGCCGTTGCTCGACGAGCGGGCCGCGGAGGCCCACCAGGCGGCGCTGACGGCGCGCTTGGAGGTCGCGACGATCGATGGTCAGCTCGCGGCGATCGAGGCGGCTCTGGCGACGCCGGAGGCGGTGGCGTGATGGTCGACCTCAATTCGCCCGCCGCGTTCACGTTGTTCATCATCGTCGTCATCGTCGGCGGCGCGGCGTTCCATTTTCTGCGCTGGTGGCGCACGGAAGGTCGGCCGCCGCTGCGCGAGCAGATCGCGCGCCACAACTCGCAGCTGCTCACCGAGGCTGGGCTGATCTATCAGGCTCCGCGCGTCGAGACGCATACGCAGGAAGTGCGGGAGCGCTGATGGGCGCCGACAGCGACATCTCCTGGACGCGGCACACGTTCAACCCTTGGATCGGCTGCGCGAAGGTCACCGACGGCTGCCGGTTTTGCTACGCGGAGGCGCAGTCGAATCGCTGGAAGCGCGCCGAGTGGGGCGTGAACGCGCAGCGCGTGATGACGTCGGACACGTACTGGAAGCAGCCGTTCAGGTGGGACGCTGCGGCCCTTGCGGCCCTGGAGCGTCATCGCGTGTTCTGCGCGTCGCTCGCCGACGTGTTCGACGCGCACCCCGGCGTTGTCGAGCAGCGCGCGCGGCTATGGCCGCTGATCACGGCGACGCCGAACCTCGACTGGTTGCTGCTGACGAAGCGGCCTGAGAACGTCGCGGCGATGCTGCCGGACGATTGGGGCGCGGGCTTTGCGAACGTTTGGCTCGGCACGACCGTCGAAGATGAACGGGTCGCCGCTAGAATCGACGCATTGCGGACTATTCCGGCCGCTGTGCGATTCTTGAGCGTCGAGCCGATGATTGGGCCGCTGGAATTGCGCGGGCGCCTGGACGGCATTGATTGGGTGATCGTCGGCGGAGAAAGTGGGCACGGCGCGCGACCGCTGGATCTTCGCTGGGTTCGCGACGTCGTTGACGCGGCGCTCGCGGCCGGGGCTGCCGTTCACGTCAAGCAGCTTGGCGCGGCGTGGTCGAAGGAGACGTCGTTCGGCTGGCGCGTCGATCCGAAGGGCGGGAACATCGAGCGATTCCCGCTCGACCTGCGGCTGCGGCAGTATCCGCGCTCGGCGGTGACGGCGTGACGCGAAATACCCCCCCCCCATTCATCGCCTGGGGCCTCATTTTCTGGACGGTCGGCGATCGGTACGTCGTGCGGCGCGCGACGGCAGAGGAGCGCGTGCGGTATGCGCATCCTCGGGATCGGGGCGCGTTATGACCGCCGGTGAACACGCTGAGGTCGAAGTCGCCAACTGCGAGATGTCGTCCAAGGTCATCGCCGGCGTGTTCCCGTGCGCCTCGCGGCCGCCGGGGATCCACCCGTGCGCGCGGCCGGCGCAGCGGCGCTGTCCGGTCAGCCGGAAGGGCCTCTGCGACAGCCATAGTCGGTCGCTGACAGGGCGCGATGAGTTGCGCCGTGGCGATCGGCGCTGTGGCGCGTGTAAGAGCGTGCATGGCGGGTCGGCGTGGCTGGGGATTGGGCGGTCGGCGTGATCCGTTCCGCGATCATCCAGGCGGCGTATTACACCTGCCTCGCTTGGAACGAGAACCCAGACGTGCGCGCTGTCAACGCGCGGATCGCCCTCAATTCTCCGACCGGAAAGCGCGGCTTCCGGTGGTCGGAAGTAAACGCCTGGCTCGACGCCCACGTCCCGAATCGGCCGAAGCGGGCAACAAAGCGGCAACACACGGGCAACAAAGCGGCAACACATACTGAGCACGAAACAGGCGCCGCGGGCAACCAAGCGGGCAACCTTCGCACGCGCTCTTCAACGGTATTGGTTAAGACAGAAACAGATACCGGCGCGGGCGTGCGCGTAGACGACGCTGCGCAAACGGCTCAGCCTTCGCTCCCGCTCAACGAATCGGTCACCGCCCCCCCCCCCCCACCCCCCCCCCCCCCCCCC
>CALEYW010000079.1 GCA_937927945.1 uncultured candidate division WPS-2 bacterium
CGATCATTCGGACCGGGCGGCGGCGGGGACCTGCGGGGGAAGCAACCCTCGTCTGCGCCGCGGGGTGGCGGCGGCTAGTCCCCTCCGCTGGACGCCCCGGGAATGCCCAAGGTGGCGCCGCTCGGCCCCTTTCCCAGCGGAGGAAAAGGTGGGAACGGTCCGCGTGGAAACCCGTCAGAACGTTCCCGTGTCCACCGACAGAACGCCTATGGACCATCCGCCCGTCGCCCTGACCCGGCTGCGCAGCCTCGCCGGCCTCGCGGCCGCGGTCATCCCAGCCTCGATCCTCGTCCACCTGGCGGCGGAGGCGCTGTCGCTCGGCCGGGCGGCCCTGGGCTTCGATTTCCTCGTGCGGCACGTCTACCTCGGCGCGCTGCTCGTAACGGGCCTCTGGGGCTTCTCGCGGACGGTCGGCTTGGGCCGGGGCAGCACGGAGGTCCGGCGCCGTACCGCGCTCCTGCGCGCCGCCCTGACCGGCCCGCAAGGTCGGCTCGACCTCGCCGTGCTGGCGCTGGGCAATCTCGCCTTTTTTGGACTGACCCAGCTCGGTGAAGGGCTCCCGATCCTCTCCGGGACCGTGTGGGTCGGCCTCGCAGCCGGGATCCTCGGGTCGCTCCTGGCCGCGGTCCTGGTCTATGCCTTCGCCCGCTCGATGGTCGTCGCGACGATCGAAGCGCTGGTCCACGCCTCGCGCCGGCCCCCGGCCGCCGTGCGGGCCCCGCGGCGGGCGTTCGCGCCTGCCCGCGCGGCCGCCGTCGCGTTCAGTCTCTTCGTACCAAACCGCCCCCCGCCGGCGGGTCCCTCGTCTGAACCGAAATCATTGCATCAGAAAGGGACCCTTTGTCTTCATTTTCTCGCGCAGCGCTGTACGCGGCTGCGCTATTCACCGGCTTCGTACTCCTTCTAGCGTCGTCGGAGCGCGCGCTCGCGCAGTCGACGACCTTCATCGCCGGCATCGTCACCGCCAACGAGCGGCCCGTCGCGGCTGCGGCGGTGACCGCGACCGGAAGCAATCTCAACCTGCGCACGCAGACCGATGCGCAGGGGAAGTTCACGTTCAGCGCCCTGCCGATCGGGACGTATAACGTCGACATCACCGCTCCGAGCGGTCATGCATCGTTACGTGTCGACCTGACCGGCTCGGGTACGACGGTCACCGTCGCGCTCACCAATCTCAAAGAAATCGGGCGCAGCGCCGTCAGCGCCCGGCCCCCGGCGCACGGCTCGGGGACGGACATCAGCTTGTCCGGCGAAAACCTCACGCGCTCGCCGGCCAGCGGAAGCCTTCCAGAGCTCCTTCTGCAGCTGCCGGGTGCGGCTCGCGGCGCGAACGGCGTCGTCCACATCAACGGCGACCACGGCGACATCAACTACATCGTCGACGGCGTGCCGATCCCGCAGGAGCTCAACCGCAGCGTCGGGACGGAGTTCGACCCGAACGACCTCGCCTTCGTCGAAGCGCTGCAAGGCGCGTACCCGGCGCAATACGGCGAGCGCTTCGCCTCGGTGCTCAACATCAACACCCGCAACGGCAACGGCCCGCCCGGCTTCACCGGCGACATCCTCGGCGGCTCGTACGGGTACGCCGATTCGACGCTGGGCTATCACACCAATCTCGGTGCCGGCACGCTCGTCGCCGCCGTCCGCAACGAGCGCGGCAACCGGGGACTCGATCCGCCGAATTTCGACTCGCCGCACAACAGCTACAGCAACGCGAACCAATTCCTGCGCTACACGCTGCCGACCGGCGCGAATTTCCTCAACGTCACGGTGAGCCGTTCGTACCGGACCTATCAGATTCCGAGCGACGTCGCCGGCGGCCAGCCGGCGAACAGCGACGACAACCAGACACAAGAAGACCTCTTCGCGGCGATGCAGTTCCGTCACCCGATCGGAGATCACGGTTCGCTCTCGTTCGGACCGTCGTACAAGCGGTCGCGCATTCGGGACCTGGGGGATCCGGCCAACGACTTCGCGTACGGGATCGCCAGCAATCCCGGCGGTCCGAGCGATTGCGCGCACGCGCTTTCCTCGGCTGGTCCCCTCGTCGGCGGCGTCGTCACGAATCCCCAACCGAACCAGAGCGTCTCGTACGTCAACGGCAGCTGCGGTTTCTCGCTGTTCAGCGACCGCACCGCCATCGACGTGGGCGGCAACCTCGACTACGTGAACCGCAGCGCAAAGCACGACCTCGCCTTCGGCGGCATCTACGACGCCACGCACGTCAGCAAGACCTACGCCGTCACGCTGCAGCCCGGCAACTTCCTCGCGCCGATCTTCACCCCCGCAACGCCGGATGCACCGTACACCGTCGTCGACAGTGCTCCCAACGTCGGCCACCTGACGGCCGTGTATCTGCAAGACAGCTGGCACATGGGTCCCGATTGGCAGCTCGATTACGGCCTCCGCGGCGACGCGTTCGGTGTTTCGTCGACGCAGTTCAACGTCGGTTTCGGCCAGGTAAGCCCGCGCATCAAGCTGACCCGCTCGTTCGGTGGACGGAACAGCGTGTACGCCTACTACGGGCGGTTCTTCACGCCGTTCTCGCTCGAGAACGTCTCGCCGCTGGCATCGTACACGCTGAACCTGCCGCTGCAAGCCTCGATCGCGCAGTTCGACCTCAAGCCGCAGCGCGACTCGGTATACGAGGTCGGCGGCCATTTCGGCGTCGGGCGCGGCGACCTCGGTGTGCGTGTGATGCAAAAGAACGCGACCGATCTGATCGACGACACGCAAGTCGGCATCACCGATCTGCACCAGGACATCAACTACCAGCTCGGGCGCATCGCGACGCAAACCGCGTACTACCAGCTCGGGCTGGCGCGGGCCGGCCGCTTCTCGGTCTCGCTGACCCACACGTATTCGGTGAACAAAGGCTGCGAGACGCAGCTTCTCGCGCCGTGCTTCGGAGCGTCCAATGATTGGACGCCCGCGGATCACGACCAGCGCTGGGACCTCACTTCAGGGTTGCTGCTCAACGACCGCCACAACGGGTGGTTCTCGGTGGACGCGGAGTACGGCAGCGGCCTTTCGGCCGCGCTCAATCCCGGGGCAATCACGTGCGGGGGCCCGGACGGCAATTCCGGCGGTCCGTGCAAGCGCACACCGCACCTCACGCTCGACGCCGAGAAAGGCTTCGGGCTCGCTCATAACATGGCGTTCACGCTGCGCGTCGGCAACATCTTCAACGATCGCTACTTCGTGACGTTCGCCAACGCGCAAGGCACGCATTACGCGCGCCCGCGCACGATCGACGCGGGGCTGCGTTTCAGCACCCGCTGATCGGGCCTAGTCGCGCCGGGCGGTGATCGGGAGGGTGGCGCGGACGATCGTCCCGCCGCCCTCCGCTCCCTCGACGGCGACGTCGCAGGCGAGCATCTCGACGATCGCCAGCCCGCGGCCCGATTCGGCGAGCAGGTCGCCGCACGGCTCCGCCGGTGCGGTTTTGAAGCCCGGGCCGTGGTCGCGGACGACGAGGACCGGCGGGTGCGAGTCGGCATGCTCCAGGCGGACCTCGACCGCGCCGCGGGCGTAGCGGACGGTGTTCGCCACGAGCTCGCCGTAAATGAGCTCGGCGGCGTCAACGTCGGACGGCGGCTGCGCGATGCGTGCGAGGTGGTTGCGGAACGTCCGCCGCTCGCGCAGCACGCATCCCGCCTCATCTCGCACTTCCCAAACTATCGCCACGTCGCTCGCCTCACTTCCTCTCTCTGGCGCATCGTACCGACATTCGAGTACGATGTCGCTCCCGAGATTGGGGTGTTTTGAGGGGATCAGGCGCCGCGGTGCACGAGACGCAGCGGCGCCTTGCGCGCGAGAGAGCGTTCCAACACTTCGAGCTTCTGCGGATGGCCGAAGCGGTAGCCTTGCGCTTCGTCACAGCCCAGGGATGCGACAAAGGCGATCTGCGCGTCCGTTTCGATTCCTTCGGCGGTAACGTGCAGTCCGAGCGCCTTCGCGACCGTGACGATCGAGCCGACGATCGCTTGGTCGTACGTGTCGTTGGCGATGTCACCGATGAACGCACGGTCGATCTTCAGGCCGTTGACCGGCAACCGCTTGAGGTAGGCGAGCGAACTGTATCCGACGCCGAAATCGTCGACCGCAACACGCACTCCGAGCGCGCTCAACCGGCGCAGCGTCGGAAGGACGCTGTCGTCGAGCGCCGCGTGCTCGGTCACTTCGACCGTCAGCGCGGCGGGTGGCAAATCGTGTTCGGTCAGGATCGCCGAAAGAACGTCGGGCAAATCCGGTTCGCGCAGATCGCGCGACGCGAGGTTCACCGCGATGCGGAAGTCGGGGACGCTGCGGCGCAGCCGCATCGCGGCGGCGACCGCCTCGCGCATGACCCAACGATCGATCGCGACGATCGCCCCGGTCTCTTCCGCGATGGGAATGAACGCGGCCGGTTCGATGAGCCCGCGCGTCCGATGCTCCCAGCGCACGAGCGCTTCGCAGCCCACCGTGCGCTGCGTCGGGACATCGACGATGGGCTGATACAGCAGCTTGAGCTCATCGCGGCCGATCGCGTGCCAGAGATCGTTTTCGAGCGAGAGCCGATCGTTGGCGGCCGACTCCAGCGAAGCATCGAAGAACGCGTGGCGATTCCCGCCCAGCCGCTTCGCCCGGTACATCGCCGCGTCCGCGTGGCCGACGAGGCTTTCGGCGGTGCGCCCGTGCTCGGGGAAAACCGCCGCTCCGACGCTCGCGCTGACGAACAGCTCGCGCCCCTGAACGCCGATCGGCGTCTTGAAGGCGCGCACGATGCGCAGCGCGGCCGCATCCGCTTCGGCGATGTTCGCGACCTGGGGCAGCAGGATGATGAACTCGTCGCCGCCGGGCCGGGCAATCACGTCGCGCGGGTTGAGGGTCTCGCGCAGCCGCGCCGCGACTTCCCGCAGCACGCCGTCGCCGACGCCGTGGCCGAGGGTGTCGTTGATCGTCTTGAACCGGTCGAGGTCGATGTAGACCAGGGCGAAACGGCGGTCGTCGAGCGTCGCCGTTTCCAGCACGGCGTTGAGGCGCTGCTCGAGCGAGAGACGGTTCGGCAAGCCGGTGAGACCGTCCCGATGCGCGGTATCGAACAGCTGCTGCTGAGCCCGCTTGAGCTCGGTGATGTCGAGCGAGACGCCGACGGCGCCGATCACGCGTTTGTGCTCGTCGCGCAACGGCTCGACGTGGTGGCGCAGCCAGCGTTCGCCGCGCGCCGTGACGATGCGCAGCGACTCGCCGGCGAACACGTCTTCGAGGAGGTGCTCCGAGAGCAGCACTTCGCAGGATTGATCGATCAGCGTTTCGGCGCGCATGTCGAGCTCCTGGAGCGCGCCGCCGGCGACCGCCGTGAAACGCGCGTCGCGGTCGGTGGTCCACAACACCGCGTCCACGTTGTGCGTGACCAGACGGAGGCGCTGCTCGTTCGCCTTCAGCAGCAGCTCGGCCCGCATGCGTTCCGTCACGTCGCGCAGCGAGATCAGCGTTTCGGTGGCGGCGGGTTTGACCCGAATCTCGACCCAGGTCTGGGTGCGCGCGAACGCGTGCATGCGCTCGACGACGTTTCCCGTGCGCCGGGCGTAGCGAATGTCCGGGACCAGTTCCGAGCCGAGAGGATCGACCACGGCGTCGAGCGCGTTCCCGACCAGCTGGTCGGCGGTCGTCCGCAGCAGGCGCTCCGCCTCTTCGTTGACGTGCGTGATGTTCAGCGACTCGTCGACGATGTAGATTCCGTCGCCGACGGCTTCGAGCACGTTGAAGCGGCGCTCGGTCGCGTCGGCCGCGTCGGCCCGCGCCCCACGCACCTCGGTGAGGAGCGCGTAGACTCGCCAACCCAGGACCGCGGCGCCGAAGGCTGCGACTGCGGCGACGATCGCGGCGAGCATCACGCCAAACCTCGGGCGCGCGCCTCGTAGAGCAATTCACCGCGCGACGAGACCGCGAACGCCTCGAAGATCTCCGCGATTTGGCGCTCGATCGTGTACAGGCTCCGGCTGAACCGGCGCGAGAGATCCGCCGGATCGGAACCGCCCAAGAGCGCGCGCGCGATCTGACGCTGCAAGGGCGAAAGACGCCGCGGCAGCGCTTCTTCCCTCGCCACGGCCTCGTCGGCCATGTTGGCGAGCGGGCAGTCCGGATACCGGCCGGCGTGCGCGATCGAGGCCGCGCGCCAACGCTCCTCCCCGGTGACTTCGGCAAGCGCCGAGGCGGTGAGCGTCGCACGATAGTGGTGACCGGCGGAATTCCAGATTTCGTACGATTCGAGCAGCGCGGGCACGGCGGCATCGCGCCGGCCCTGCGTCAGGTCGATCAGCGCCTGGGCGTAGCGTGCCGTGGCGACGGTGCGCCGGTCGCCGGCGATCGCCAGCGCAGGGTTGACGTTCTCGACGCCGATCTGTGAGTACATCGAAGCGTAGCGCTGCGCGCGGCTCGGATCGACCGGGGCGTACAGCGCGGCCAGCACGACGAGCACCTGGCGCTCTTCGCCGGCGGTAGCTTCCCATCGAACGTCACGCGCGACGCGATCGGCTTCGTCGAGTTCCTCGAGCGCCCAGATCTCGTTCTGCGCGATGCGCGCGACGTACGCTCGATCGAGGTGCGCCATGACCCGCCACGCCGGAGACGGCGCGATCGCGCGGGCTTCCTTGAACGTCCATTGCGCGCGGCCGGACTCCCCGCGCATGAACGCATCCCATCCGAGCGCGCGCAGCGTCTCGAAATGATACACGTTGACGTCCGGCGTCCAGGCGAGGAGCGCGAGTGATTGCTTGGCGGCGAGGATCCCTTCCTCGTCGGCCGTCTCGAACGAAACGCGTGCCAGAGCCTGCAACGTCACCGCGGCGGTGTGCACGTCGATCGGCTCGTCGCCGCGCGGCTCGCACGCGAGGGACCGCTTGAGGTCGACCACCTGCGCGCGGTAGTCGCCGTTGCCGGCATGGAGCCAGGCACGATGCGTGTACACCGCGGCGACGATGCTCGCGTCGCTGTGCGTCAGCGCAACGGTGATCTCCGGGGCTTGCGGATTGCAGTCGCGCCGAAACCAGCGCATCCGTACGTCGTGATACGCCATCGTCGCGAGGCCGTCGGGAACGGAGTTCGCGAGCACCCGCGCCGCCGCATAGCGTGCGTTCGCCGACGAAAAATCGCGAACCGACGCGTACTGCCGCCCAGCCTCGACGTCGCGACCGAATCGCCCTTCGGCGGAGCTGAAAACGTCGTCAGCGCGGATCAGGTACTCGAGCGCCGCGACGGGATCGCGGCGACCGAGCGTCTCGGCCTTCAGCACGACAGCGGCTTCCGCGCTGGTCCGCTCCCAGTCTTCACACCCTTCGAGCAGCTGCAGCGCAGCGTCGTAGTGTGCCGACCGCAAGGCGAACCGTGCGTCGCGAACCGATCCCGCCGTCACCCTGACGTCAGCCCCTCCGTGCACGATATCCTAGTCGCTTCAGTCGCTCAACACACCAAGGTCGAGGACATCCGCCGGTGCTACGGTTACATTTGTGGTTGCACCGAGCGGACTTGTCGCGCCGCGCGCAACGACGAGATCGCCGCTTTCCGTCGTATAGGTGTTGACGACGGCGATGTGATACTGCCCCGGCTTGAGCGCGTGCAGGACGAAGGAACCGTCGGGCTCGGTCACCGTGGTGTTGGCGATGGTTCCTTGTGGGTCGTACGCGACCACCGTCGCGTCGTCGACCGGCTCACCGGCCGCGTTGACGACTCGCCCGACGACGCGCGCCGCCGAGCGAGCGACGACGAGCTTCGGCCGCGTGTATGCGACATTCCCGCGCAGTGAAATCGATTCCAGGACGTTGAAGTCCACGGCGACTGCGACGGACTGCCCGGCAACGCCGCCGACATCGACGGGCGCGTCGAGTGCGACGATCGAGGGCTCATGCCGGCCTGAATGCCGCGTGAAAACCATCGGATAGACGCGGCCGTTGAGCGTGACGTTCGACTGGCTCGTTTGCACCAGCAGCCGTATCGCGTCGTACGAGCCTGCCGGCAGCGTCCCGCTCAGAAGCAGCGCGGTTTGCTTGAGGGTCAGCAGATCGATCGTCCGCGGGCTGTCGTACGAGACGAGCGGCCGCGCCACCCCGCCGGCCACCACTTCCAAGCCGGCGACGGCAAGGTACACGTGCGCGTCTCCCGACATCGGCAGCGGCGCGTCGTAGATGCTGACGGCCATGGACATCGACGGCGTTCCGCCCCAAGTTTCCTGAACGAGGCGGGCGACCGAACCGGGGACGAGGGAGCTCGTCGGCCCGGCGGGGGATGCACTGCAAGCCGCCAGAGCAGTAAGGGCGGCGAGGGCGGCGGGACGCAGGAAGGGCTTGATCAATTGAAACCCCGAGCGGAAACGGCGACGGTGCAAAACCGCCGAGAGCTCGCCTTCGCGCGAGCCCGCCGCCCGATCCCAAAGATCGAACGGACGTACCGTGGGCGACACCCTCACCCGCAGATCCAAGGAGACGGGCGTCTTCCTACCTGGATACCCAACCGTGGGTACACCCACTATGCGATTCGGGTCACACCCCGTCAACGGAACCGGTGTTAAGTATCAGTTAAAAGAGGATTGCCTACTCAGCCCGCCTGCCCGAGAATCGTCATGGTCCCGAACCAGAGGCCCAGAGCGACGCAGATGACCCCCATTCCGATCGCGACGGTGTTTCCGAGGACCGAGTTCACCCGGTCGCCGAGAATCCGCTTGTCATTCGCCATGAACAGCAAGAAGCCGAGGACGATCGGGAGGATGAACGCGTTGAAGGCTTCGACCCAGATGGTGATGCGGATCAGCGGCAAGTGGGGGACCAGGACGATGCCGGCCGAGACGACCACCATCGCCGCATAGAGGCCGTAGAACCGCTTCGCATCCAGGCAGCGGGCGTTGAGCGAGCACCGCCACGCGAAGGCCTCCCCGAACGCCCAGGCAGTGGCCAGCGACACGACCAAGGCGCCCAGCATCGCGGCGCCGAGCAGGCCGGCGCCGAAGGCGATCCCCGCCCACTTGGTCCCGGTCAACGGCACGAGCGCGAGGGCGGCATGCGCGGCGTCGGAGACGCTGATGTGCTTGACGTAGAGGGTCGCCGCGCAAGTCACGACGACCGCGACCATGATGATCTGCGTCGCCACCGACCCGATTGCGGTGTCGAGCCGGCCCATCGGCAGGTCGCGGACCGTAAGCGCTTTGTCGACCGTCGCGGACTGCTGGTAGAAGATCATCCACGGCATGATCACCGCGCCGATGTTTCCGGCCACGAGCAGCAGATACTCCCGGTTTCCGAGCGGTTGCGAACCGAACAGGCCGTCGCGCAGGAGCGACCCGGGATCGGGATGCGCGACGAAGGCCGCGGGGATGAACAGCAGTTCGAGCAGGCAGAGACCCAGCGCGAAGAACTCGGCCCGCCGGTATCGGCCGCTGAGCGCGATCCCGACCAGAACCGCGGCGGCGGCGATCACCATCGGCGCCGCCGGGATGCCGAACACGAGCGCGGCGCCGGCGATCCCGATGAACTCCGTCACCAGGGCGGCAAGGTTGGTCAACAGCATCGTGCCGAGTGAGACCCAGGTCCAGGCCAGGCCGTAGTTCTCGCGGATCAGTTGGGCGTGGCCCTTGCCGGTGACCGTCCCGAGCCGCACCGTCATCTCCTGGATGACGAAGAGCGGCACGATCAGCAGCAGTTGGAGCAACACCAGCTTCATACCGAACTGCGCGCCGGAGGTCGCGGCGGTCGTGATGCTGCCGGCCTCGGTGTCGGCGAATGCGACGATGAGCCCTGGGCCTGCTACCGCGAGATACCGCCAGAGGCGGCCGCGCGGCCGGGCCGCCGGAATCGACTGAGGTTGTGCGTGGACCGCGCCCAAGGATTCTCCTGGATCTTCCGGCTGCCGGGCACCGAATGAGGCGCGCCTAACTCGGACCAGTTTCGGTCCCTAGGCGACCGCGATCCTACTGCTTTGGTCGGAGCCGACGCTCGGTTTGGCTGGATCGGCGGCCCAGGCGTCGAAGCGCTCCTCCGTGCTCGTTCTCGCAGCTCTCGTCATCGCGCTTGCCACGCCGCCCCCGGCTCCGGCGCCGGCACCGACCAACCCCTTCAACCTCAACCCGATCCCGGCCGGCTCCGCGCTTCCGATCATTGGAACGACGCGCTCGCGGGCGCTCTGCTCGGCGATGCGCCGTGTCGTGGCACCGGCCGTCCTCGCTGCGATGAAGAACGACAAGACGTACGACGGCTTCCGCAAGCGTTTGTGGGACTATACCGTCAACGGCACCGAGACGTCGCGTGACCTCAAGCTGATGCAGATGGACCATACGGTTCAATTGATGGTGAAGAGCGTCGACGATCTCGAGACGGCGCTGAATTCGCATACGTTCGATTCGCCCCCAAATGCGGCTCCGAAGGACACCCAAGCCCTATCCGCGATGCGTCAGACGTTGCGCGGCGTGCTCGAATCGCAGAAAGTGCAGCTCGACGTGATGAGCGGGTTCGTCGAAACCGAACGCATGAGCCGGTTCGGCCGTCTGAGCGAGTCCGAAGCCAACCTGGCGCGGTCGACCGGTCCCGATCAGTCGACCCCGAACCGGCCGAGCGTTGCGGCGACCGACGCACCCAGCTACGCCTTCCTTCACGACAGCTCGAACGTGTTCAAGAACCCGCCCGGCAAGATCAGCCTCGATCAAGCGCACAACCTCGATCGGGACCTCAGCGACCTTGCTGCGGTTACCTCGAAGCGCGAGGACAATGCCTCCAAGATCATCATCCCTGCGACCCAGCTCTGCAAGTAAGCAGCAGCCGCCTCGCTAGGCCGGCCGCGCCGTCCTCCCGAAGGGTCTGATCCCGATGGGGGTCCCGCGCAAGCCGATCGATCCGGCCACACCGGAAGCTTCGGCATTTCTGGAACAGGCGATGGACCAGTACGGCAAGGCGACGTACAACTTCGCCTACCGCCTGACGGGTAACGAGGCCGACGCTCGCGATCTGGCCCAAGATGCGTTCATCCGGGTCTACCGGGCGTGGCGCTCGTTCCAGCCTGGGACGTCGTTCCTCTCGTGGATCTATCGGATCGTAACGAACCTGTACCGGGATGAACTTCGGCGACGAAAAGGACGTTACCAGGAGGAGATACCGGAAGACAACGCCCCGCAGGAGTACGCCGGGCAGCGGCCGCTGGCCGTTGACCCGATCGAAGACTATATGGGGGGACAACTGGGGGAGCCGCTGGCGAAGGCGCTCGCCCAACTCTCCTCAGAACAGCGCCAAGTCGTCGTCCTCGCCGACATCGAAGAGTACAGCTACCAGGAGATCGCCGACATTATGGGTTGCTCGATCGGTACCGTCCGGTCCCGTCTCCATCGGGCTCGGGCTCTTCTCCGTCGCCTCGTGACCCGGGCGCAACAGGAACAACGATGAACAACCACTACGACCAAGACTTTCTCATCGACTATCTCCACGGCGCGCTCGATTCGGCGACCGACGCTGCCCTATTCACGCATCTCGATGCGTGCTCCGAGTGCCGCGCCGCACTCGACGTCGAAGCGGCGATCGGCGACGCGCTGCGCTCCGCCGCGCGCTCCGAGGCACTCGAGTTCCCCTCGATGATCAAGGCCCGCGTCTGGGATGCCGTACGCCGCCAGAAGCCGACGCTGCTGGACCGCCTGCGCTCGCCCTGGGGTCCCGCCATCGCGGTCCCCATCGCCGCCGTCGTCGCATTGGCGGCGTATTTCGGCACGCCGGTGCTGCGCGGCGGGGGTACCGCGCCCGGCATCGCGGCCAGCTACTACCTCGACCAACACAACGCTCAGGCCACGCAGAACCCGCTCGGCCCGAGCGTCGGCCCCGCGGTGTACACGGCCGAGGGCACCCCTGCTACGGCCGCCTCGTACATCGATACCGCCGACGCCGCAACCCTCGACAACGCACAAGGTGCGATCCGCTAGGTTGCGGCGTCCGCGGGTGCGACGCCGCCAACCTGCACGGTTTGCGCTGGCATTCGCCCTTCTTGGGCTGAGCACGACGACGCTGTACGGGGCGACGCCCGCGCCGCGCGTCACGCCGCCCGTCGCGTCGGCCGACGCGCGGCCGCTCATCGTCGAAGCGGTCGCCGCACCCAAGCACGTTTCGTTCGTCGGCCAGATGTCGTCGATCCGCAGCGGAACGACGCAAGCCTTCGCGGTCATCCAAAAGGTCGAACACCGCGCGCCCGACCAAACCCGTCGGACGTATCTCGCGCCGCGCGACCTTTACGGCCAATTCGTCATCAGCCGCGGCGCGATGTCCTGGGGTGTCGATCCGGGCAAGCGACGGGTCGTCGTCAGCGAGAACAAGGCCGCCGTCGACCCGGTCGCAGTCGTCGACGACATCGCGCTGCTCGACAGCAATTATCGTGCCGTGCGCACGGGCGCCGACGACGTCGCCGACCGGCGCACCGACGTGGTCGACCTCGTAAGCCGCTACACCGGCGAACGCGCCATGCGCCTGTGGCTCGACGTCGAGACGCACGTGGTGCTGGCCAAAGAAGCCTACCATAGTGACGGATCGCTGGCGTGGCGCACCCGCTTCGACGACATCCGCTACACCGATGCGATCCCGCCGCAAGTCTTCAGCGAGAGCCCGCCCTCCGGATTCGAAATGGTGCGCGGCCATTCGTACGACCAAGTGCAATCGCTGCCGAGTGCGGTGCCGGACGCCGGCTTTCGGCCGATCACGCCGAAGTTTCTGCCCGAGGGGTTCTCGCTCGTCGGCGCGGACGTTTCGACGGTCAAGGGCACCAAGAACCTGCACCTCTTCTACTCCGACGGAATTCGCACGCTCTCGCTGTTCGAAAATGCGACGGGCCGCGCCACCGATTTCAGTGGGATGCGGGCGCATTCGACGACCTTCGACGGCCACGACGCGCGCTACGTGCACGACGGTCCGACGACACTCGTGGCATGGCGCGAGCACGATCTCACCTTCGCGGTCGTCGGCGACCTCGACCTCAAAGAACTGCTCCAGATCGCGACCTCCGTCATCCCCTGACCCTTGCGTGCTTGCCGCGGGCGGCGACGCGCGTGAACGTCGGGCATGGCGCTCACGCTTTCTTCTCTCCGCGGCGCGGCGGACGCCGTGCGCAGCGCGCGCGACGTGCGCTTCGGCGCGTTGGTCTTGTATCCGGGCGCGATGCGCGACGCGCTCATCGAGGCGGCACACCGCGGCGCTCGCGTCGAGGTCACGCTGCAGCGAAATCCCTACCACGGCGGTGCCGCGGAACGTCTCGCGAACCATCGCGCCGCGCAGACGCTGCGTGCGGCCGGTGCGACGGTGACGTTGCGCGATCGCGAGCGCGAGCCGTTTCACCTGAAGGCTGCGATCTGCGACGGCGTCGCGTACCTATGCGATAGAAACTGGGCGGCCGACGGTCGCGAGCTGGTCGTCGCCGACGACGATGCCGCCGAGGTCGAGCTGGTGCGCAGCACGCTGCGCGACGCTGTGGGCGGCACGCGCGGCCTCTTCGCGACCCGCAAGGCCGACGCACTGCGCGCCGAGGCGGAACTGATTCGCGGCGCCCGCGACGCGCCGGTGACCGTCGAGACGGAGTCGTTCGGCGGCGGAGCGATCAGCGCGGCGTTGCGCGAGCACGCGGCGGGCGGCGCGCCGACGACCTTGATCGTCTCACGGCAGGAGGCCGCGCACGACGGCCGCGAGCGCACGCTGCTCGCACACCTGCGCGCCGCAGGCGTCGACGTCCGTGAAACCGGCGCGAACGAAAAGCTCGCGCTGTGCGGTGATGCGGCGTGGATCGGCTCCGCGAACGCCACGTTCGCCGGCGGCCGCCAAGCCGATCAGATCGAGTGGGGCGCCGTCACGCGCGATGCGGCGCTGATCGGCGCCGTTCGCGCGGCCCTGAGTCGGGACGCGGCGACCGCCGTTAAAGAACCTTCTTGAGCGCCTTCACGATATCGGTCTGGGAGGTCTCGCCGCTGGCCGTCCAGGTGACCTTCTTGTTCTTGTCGATGAGCACCAGCGTCGGGAAGCCGCCTTGGATGTACTCGCCGGCGACCTTCAGTGCGGGATCGAACGCGAGCGGGTAGCGCACGTTGTACTGCGCGCCGAAGGAGTTGACGTCGGCCTGCGATTCCGGCGTGTTGCCGTCTATCCCGGTCGGGCTTCCGCTGACCGCGACGAGCGCGACCCGGCCGGCGTACTTCGCCGCGACGTCGTTCAGCACGGACGTCTCTCGCTGGCAGTGCGGACACCAGGTCGCGAAGACTTCGAGCAAGACCGGCGTCGAGACGCCGGCGAGATCGAACTGCCCGGCATTGGTCTGCACGGCAAACTCCGGCGCCGTGTCGCCGACCTTTAGCGTCGAAGTGATCGGGGCGTCGGATGCCGCCTTCGGCACGGAGCTGCGATTCAGCAGGCCGATCGCGACGATCACGCCGACGATCAGCAGCGTGCCGATCGCGTAGATCGCGACGCGGGTTCGGTTGGGAGCGGGGGACTTCGAGACGACGCGGCTCATGGTGCGTTTCCGATTCTGCGGTCGAGTGCGAGGGCGCCTGGCGGGCGCAGCGCGACGATCACGGCGAGGAGGACGAAGACCGCGTCGCGTGCGACTTCGGCCCACGTGGTGACGGTCGTATCGGTCGGACCGAAACAGCCGCACGACACGGTCATCCCGCGGACGACTGCGGAGGCGACCGCCAGATCGAACACCGCGAGCAGCGCGACGGCGAGCCAGGCGGCGGTGCGCGTGAACAGCCCGACGACGAGATAGCCGCCCAGCAGGATTTCGAGGTATGGGAGGGCGACCGCCAGCGGCGCGATCGCGGCTTGCGGCAGCAGGCGAAATCCGGCGATCTGCGCGGCAAATTGGTCGGCATGTCCCGCTTTCGACACGCCCGCGAACAAGAAGATCGCGCCGAGCACGATCCGCAGTATCAGCACGACCCAGTTCATCGCGACGAGCCGCCCGCCAGCGCCGCCGCTTCGACTTCGCGCACCAAAGCGCGCTGCGCCGGAGGGATCGCGTGCAGGTCCGTCCGCTCGATCTCGGCGTTCTCTTCGAAGCCGAGAATCGTCTCGGCGACGCAGACGGCGAGGGTAGCCGGATCGTAGCCGCCTTCGAGCACGAACAGCGCGCGGCCGTCGCAATAGAGGTCGGCGATCTCACGGACCAGCCGGCCCATTTGCCGGGCGAACGACGGGTCGACGCCGAGATCGCCGACCGGATCGCCGGCGACGACGTCGTAGCCGGCGCTCACGACGATCAGCCGCGGACGGACCCGCTCGGCGAGCGCGCGCATCGCGCGCGTGTGGATGCCGAGAAACCCTTCGGTCGCGATACCGCGCGCATCGATCGGCACGTTGACGAGCGCCCCGCCGGAGACGACGCGATTGTCGCGCGGATCTCCCGTGCCCGGATACGCCGGGTCGGCGTGCGTGCCGAAATACGAGACGCCGCCGCCCATCGCGGCCTGCGTGCCGTTGCCCTGATGGTAGTCGAAGTCGACGACGAGGACCCGCCCGCCGGACTCTTGCGCGTACGTGCGCGCCGCGATCGCAGCGTTGTTGAAGATGCAGAACCCCATGCCGCGCGCCGGTTCGGCGTGATGGCCCGGCGGCCGCACCAGCGCGAACGTCCCGCGCCGTCCGTCGACCGCCGCTTCGAGCGCGACCAGCGTCGCGCCGGCGCCGCGTGCCGCGGCTTCATAGGAGCCGGCATCGACGATCGTGTCACCGTCGCCGCCGAGATACGTCGCTTCGTCGTGCGAGAGCGCGTCGCAGGTTCGCCGAACGAATTCGATATAGGCCGCCGGATGGACGCGCGCCAGTTCGTCGGGACGGGCGACGCGCGCGTCGACCCGCTCTCCGAGCATGCCGCGCCGGGCGAGCTCCGCCGCGACGACGCGCACCCGGTCGGGACGTTCGATGTGCGCGACGCCCGCCAGGTGCCGGGTCAGTCCGTCGTCGTACGCAACGAGCACGGCGCGCCGACTAGGCCTTCTTGACCGGCGCCTTCTTGGGCGCGGGTTTCTGCTGACGGTCGATCGCGTCGATCAGCGACTTGATCTGATTCGCGGCCTGAGACTTCGGCGGAACGTAGGACAGCAGCTTCTGATACGCCGCCTTCGCCTTGCCGGGCTGCTTGGCGCCCTGGTAGCACTGGCCCAGCCCGTACAGAATCGCGGGGTTCTGCCGCGAGAGGTCCGGCGCGCCCTTGTCGAGCGCGTCGTAGACTTGCGTGCACTCGGTGTAATTGCGGACCTGCAGATCGGCCTGGCCGAGGCCCAGCAGCGCGTCGGGCGTGTGCTGCAGGTTGTAGCTCGACTTGTACTCGTCGCGCGCCTTGTCGAACTGCTTGTTCGCCGCGTACGACGCGCCCAGCAGCAGGTGCGCACGCGGGTCGTTCTGCGCGATCTCGGTGACGCGCTTGAATTGTTCGATCGCCTTGGGAATCTGGTTTTGGCCGGCATAGAGCTGGCCGAGCCGCGCGAGCGCGTCGACTTGGTCGCGATTCGGGCCGGCACCCGCGACGAATTCCCGCTCGGCGCCCGCTTTATCGTTCTTCGACAAGAGATATTCGCCGTACGCCGTGTGCCCGCTCATCACGTTGGGAAACTGCGTGATCGCGCGCTGGTAGGCGGCGCTCGCCTCGGCATCCATCTTTTCATTCGCGTAGAGGATGGCTTCTTGATCGATCACCGCGACCTTGTCGTTGGGATCGACCTGGAGCGTGAAGATCTGCTCGTAGGTGGTAATCGCGTCTTTGACGTTGTGCTGCGAGGCCTCGACACGCGCCTTACCGACGAGCGCCTCGACGCTGGTCGGATCGATCGCGACGGCGCGATCGAAGAGCTGCGCAGCAAGCGCGACCGCTTTCTGACTCGAGTACGTTTGCGCTTCCAGCAGAATCGGACGCACGTCCTTGGGGTCGATCTTCGCGGCGCCTTCGAACTGCTGGCGCGCCTCGTCGTACTTGCCCTCGCTCGCGAGAACCTGACCGTACGCGAGGTACGCGTTCTTGTCGTCTTTGTTGAACGTGAGCGCCCGCTTCGCGATGCGCTCGGCGTCGGCTGGCCGGTTCGTCTGCAGGTACACGTTCGTGAGCGTGCCGAGCACGCCCGGGTTGGTGGGCTCGAGATTCGCCGCCTGCTCGAGCGACGCGAGTGATTCTTTCTGGTGACCCAGCCCGCCCTGGGCGAGACCGTCGAAGTAGTAGACCTGCGCCGTCTTCGTCCCGCCCGCCAGCAACTTCTGGGTCAGCGCGACCGCGAGGTCGGGCCGATTGATCTGCAGGTAATCCGCGGCGAGTTCGGTCATCGCGGCCTTGTCGTTCGGGTCGGTCTTGAGCCGAGCTTCGAGGCGCGGAACGGCCTTGTCGAGCGGTTCCGGAGTCGCGGTCGGCGAGGGTGCCGGCGAGGGCGACGTGGTGGCTGCCGGTTTCGCTTTCGCGCCGGCGGCGCCCGGAAGCAGTCCGACCGCCGCAACCAATGCGACGGCCGAGAGCGTGAGCGTGGGGAGGAGACGGAGTTGCATCAAGCGTGAGCGGCTTTCGCGTCGCGGACGAGGTTCGTCAAAGCCGGAACGATGGCGAACGCATCTCCCACGACAAGGAGATCGGCGAAATCGGCGATTGGTGCGTTGGCATCCTTGTTGATCGCGACGATCGTCTCGGACGTGCGCATGCCGACCTTGTGTTGGATCGCGCCGGAGATTCCGACCGCGATGTAGAGCGGAGGGCTGACGGTTTTGCCCGTCTGCCCGACTTGGTGACCGTGAGAGACCCAGCCGGCATCGACCGCCGCCCGAGAGGCGCCCACCGCGCCGCCGAACGCTTCGGCGAGTTCGTGGAGGATCGTGGTGAACGGTTCCGGACCGCCCATGCCGCGACCGCCGCTGACGACAACCGAGGCCTCTTCGACGCCCAGCTCCGCAGCCGCTTCCTCGACCTCGTCCTCGACGGTAATCGTAGAGGCCTTGCCGTTCGACGCAAGTTGAACGATCTCACCGGCCCCGGAAGTTTCCTTGGCCGTAAAAACATTGGGCCGGATCGCGGCGACGCCGAAGTCGCCCTCGAACGCGCAGGTCGTGATGACCAGTCCACCCAGCTTGGGCATGATTGCCGCGACCGCACCATCGGTCGTGAAATCCACCACGTCGGCGTTGACGCCGCAGTCGATGCGCGCCGCGAAGCGCGCCCCGATATCCCGGCCGAGCATCGTGTTGCCAACCAGGACGAGCGCGTTTCCGGCTCCTTTGGCGACCGACTCGAGTGCATCGACAGCACCGTCCAGAAAACGATCTTCTTCCGAGACGTGGATCTGATCGACCGGGTATTTCTTGAGCGTCTCGGCGGCGCTTCCCGCACCGGGACCGACGATGACGGCGTGCACCTTGCCGCCGAGCCGCTCGGCGAGCGCGCGTGCCTGGGTGGCGGCTTCGAGCGAGACGCGGCGCACCGCACCATGCTTGTGCTCGACGAAAGCAATGACGTTCTGAATCGCCATTACAGGAACTTTCTCTCTTTCAAGAAGTCGACGATCTGCTTTGCGCCGTCGTCGCCGTCCGCGGCCGTGACGACGCGGCCCTTGCCGCGTACGGGCGGCGTGGCGAGGTTGATCAGCTTCGCCTTCGCGCCGTCGGTACCGACGGCGACGGTGAGTGCGAGATCCGCGGCGGCGAGCTGCTTGATCTCCTTTTTCTTCGCGCCCATGATGCCTTTGAGCGAGGCATAGCGCGGCTCGTTGGCCGACTTCGTCACGCTCACGAGCGCCGGAAGCGGCGCGGAGATCGTCATGTAGCCGTTGTCGGTCTCGCGCTGCACGCGGACCCGTCCGTCGGCCACCTCGATCGTGCGCGCGTAGGTGAGCCCGGGAATGCCGAGTTTCTCGGCCAGCATGCCCGGCAGGTCGCCGCTGATCGCGTCGGTCGATTGCGTTCCCGCGATGACGAGATCCGCATTCTGCTGCTTGATCGCTGCTGCCAGGGCGACGGACGTACCCCAGAGATCGCATCCGGCGAGCGTGTCGTCGGAGATCATCACCGCGTCGTCGGCGCCCATCGCGAGCGCTTTGCGGACGATCTCTTTTCCGCTGGCGGGGGTCATCGAAACGATGGTCACCGTAGAACCATCGTTGAGCTTTTCTTTCAGCTGCAGGGCCGCTTCGATCGCGTACTCGTCGAACGGGTTGAGCACCGTTTCGACGCCGGTGCGGACGAGGCGCTTCGTGGCCGGATCGATACGCTTGTCGGCGTTCGTATCGGGGACGAGCTTGACGGTAACGAGGATCTTCAGCGCGCAAACCTCCGGACGCACGAAACCCGGCTCGCTCGCCGGGCTCGTCGGGAACAGGTGGGCTTTCGCGAAGGAACCCTCTCGGGCCTTCCACCGTATAAAACTAACCGGTTAGATTTTCCCGGTCAGGCCGTACTGCGAACCCCCGCGGTCGCGCGCGCGCCCTCAGCGCGAAGCGCCGACCCCTGCCCACAGTTCGACGGCGCGGGCCCGCAACGCCGGCGCGTCTTCCTCGAGCAGGTAGCCGGCGCGCACCAGCACCGCGGTAGCGCCGTCGTAGGCGCGCAGGTACGCGTCGCGATCGGCGTAGCGCTCTTCGATCGACCGGCGCGGATCGTTCGCCGCGAGGCGCTGCGCTCGCGTGAGGGCGAACGGTACGAAGGACCCGTAGAAGTCGACCAGCCGGTCGCCGAAGCCGGTAGACGGCGCGCGCAGGTTCCAGCCGGTGTACGTCGCCAGCGGCACGGCGACTTCGGGGAGGCGCAGTCCGCCGAGGTCAATTCCGTCGGCATCAACGCGCGGCACGAGGGTCGCGTACGGTGCCCCGATCCCCGGCGGCTCGCGCGTGTCGATCCCGGCGCTCCACAGCGGTCCGAAATCGTAGCGCCACGTACGATGCAGCGCGACCGGCGTGGGCGGGGTCACGCCCGGGATCGCCGGGAACGTCCACGCCTCCGGCGCGACGAGCGTGCCGTCCGCGACGCGGGGATAGCGGCTCGCCGGCGGCGGCGTTCCCGTGCGCACCCACGCGTCGAGCCGCAGCAGCAGCGCGCGCTCCAGCCAGCGATAGTCGAGCGGATCGGTACGCCCGCGCATCCCTTCGCGCAGAGCCGGCGCGAGGTTCGGGATGTGCATCCCGCCGGCGACCGCGTAGAAGCGGACGTTTCGCGGGAGCGTGACGTCGTGCGTGCCGTCATCGCTCGCCGTCATCAGCGACGCCGTGCGGCCCCAATACTCGTGCGACGTGACGATGTCGATGACTTTGAGGCCGGCGGGCAGCGGCCACTCGGCCTCATGGAACGGCGGAACATCGGTCGGGTAGAAGAACGACGAGAACGCCGCCGCGTCGCGCGACGGCTGCGCGAAGCGATGGTCGAACGAGCCCAGCGACGGGCCGCTGACGACCGGCACGACGGCGTCGAACACCGGCCGTCCGCCTTCGTCGGTGTCGAAGCCGCGCTGCACGAACGTGCGCAGCACGCGTCCACTCTGCGAGATGCCGAAGCCGTACGCTCGCGCAACGTGCAACGGCGCCGACGGATCGTGCTTCAGATAGGATACGGTGTCGCGCACCGCGGCGAGACCCAGTCCGACGACGGCCGGATCGATCGCACGGTACACGAGCTCGTAGATCCGGCCGGGGACGAAACCGCCGTCGAGCACGATCGAAGCGCCGCCGTTCTTGAAATGCCAGCGCTCACGGGGGATCGTGCGGCGTGCGGCGAGCACGTCGTCGCGTTCGGTGAGGACGTTCTGGGCATCGCTCTCGCTCGCGAGGGCGTACGGGACGTGATCGCGGTCCGCCACGCCGTGTTCACCGCTGGGCGCGTCGACGTGGAAGTCGCTGCGCACGAGACCGGTGATCCGTTTCCCGCCCTCGGTTGCAACCGGGGCGGCGAGCCGCAGCAGCCCGGGTTGGCGTGCCACGTCCCACTGCCAACCGATGACCACGACGCTGAAGCCGTGCCGCATCAGGAACCCGTCGCCCAGATCGTCGGGAACCGTGGCCTCGCGCGAAAAGCGGCCGCGGTTGAGCGCGAGCGCCATTGCGCCGCCGCGGTTCGGAATGTCGATGACCGCCGTGCCGTTCGACCGCGCGCGATCCACCGGCGCCACGATGACGACGTCGGCCGAGGATTCCACCTCGCCGTTCGCGTCGCGCGGCGCGAGCGTCAGGTCGACGATGCTGCGGTTCGCATCGGTTCCCGGCCGGTCGGCGAACCGCAACGTGCCGACGATCTTCTCGTAGCCGTAGGCCATCGGGGTGCGCGAGACGACCGTGAAGCCGGTGACGCGCGCCTGCGCGGGAAGGGCCGCACACGCAAGCAGTGCCAGCGTGGCGATGAGGAGGCGGGCCGGATGAACCACGCGCGTCCTTTCGCGAGGAAGCGGGCGTTCACCGCGTATCCGCGTGCGGGTCGACTGGTGGGATGACCGGGGCTCGAACCCGGACGCCGTTTTACCGGCTGCAGATTTTCACACCACTTCGGCTTTCGCCGCCGGAATTTTTCCGTTCGTGGTCCGGACTGTGCCTTGACCGTGCGGGCCCGGTGACGGCGCATTGGCCGTCGCCGAACCCGTGTAGGCCGCGCCCGTCCAGTCTCTACACCTTCGAAGCGACGACGCTCGCGCGGCGTCGCTTCGCTTGGCTCGGCGTTGTCGTGCAGCGTGCGACGAGTTCACCGACTTTGAGCGCATCCCGGCCGGAGTTTCCCATCGGCCGGCTCATGATCACAAGTCTGCTGTGTCTACCGATTCCACCATCATCCCGCCGGGCGCGTTCGCCGCGGGCAGCGCCCGCACCGCCCGCCGTACGCCGTTCCGGCCGAACGTGCCGTGCGCGGCGCTCAGCCTTCGGGCAGCGGCGCACCACGGAAGGCGGACGACTTCAGATAGCCGAGCAGCAAGTCGGCTTCGCTGATCGTGAAGGCGTCGACGTCGAGCAGCCTGCACCCTTCGTCGACCAGGATCAGGCCGGCCGGGAGAATGTCGGCACGCTGCGGACGGATGTGCGCCAAACGCTTGCGCGCGTCCAGATCGCGTTCGAGCAGTCGCGCGACCAACCGCGCGCAATCCGCCCGCGTCATACGTGTGCCGTCGTGCATCCCGACGGCGACCATCGCGGCCGCGGTGAACGCCGTCCCGCCGACGACGATCAGCTCCGTGAACCCGCGAATCCCGGCGAACGGCGCGAGCACGGCGGCGGCGTCCGTCCGCGCGTCCCGCTCGACGGCACTCCGCTCCGCGTCGTCGAGCGCGCGGGCGCCGAGCAGCGCGGGGTGGCGCTCCGACAAGCGTACGGCACCGATCTCCAGCGACATCGTTCGCTGCACGGTACCGTTCGCGCGCGCGTGCGCCGGCCGGTCGACGGCAAGTTCGCTGCTGCCGCCGCCGACGTCGAGCACCGCGAGGGACTGCTCCCCCGAACGCGCGGCCGTCGCACCGAGGAACGAGTACGTCGCTTCTTCTTCTCCACTCAGGACGCGCGGCGCGATTCCCGTCCGCCGGCCGACCTCGGCGCCGAACGCCGCGCCGTCGCCCGCGCGCCGTAGCGCGCTCGTCGCGACCGCATCGATGGCGGTCGCCCCACGGCGCCGCGCGATCGCGACGTAGTCGTCGACCGCGGCCAGCGTCCGCTGGGCGGCGGCGGCGTCGATCGAACCGCGCACGCCGATCCCCGTCCCGATCCGCGTGCCGCGCGACTCTGCGGCGACGCGCAGTTCCCCGTCGAGCACGAGCAGACGGGTGGAATTCGTCCCGATCGAAACGAGCGCTCGGATCACCGGCGGGCCGTTCGCGCGCCGACGCGAACCGACCCGCATGGCGCGCAGGGTTCCCGCGATGCTGTTCGACCTCGACGGAACGCTCGTCGATTCGGTGTACCAGCACGTCGGCGCGTGGCACGACGCTCTGCGGTCGGCCGGATTGAGCCTGTCATTTTGGCGCATCCATCGCAAGATCGGGATGAGCGGCGGTCTTTTCGTGCGCGGCTTGATGCGGGAGCTCGGCCGTGAGGTCGACGCGGCGACGCTGGCCGACCTGCGCCGGCGGCATGCCGCCGCGTATGCCGAACGCTTTCACGAAGTCGTACCGCTCCCGGGAACCGGCGAGCTGCTGGCCGGCCTGACCGCGCTCGGCGCTCCGTGGGCGATCGCGACCAGCGGAATGCGTGCGGTAGCGCACCGGACGCTGGCACTGCTCGAGATTCCGGCGCACGTCCCGATCGTCACCCGCGACGACGTCGCGCACGCCAAGCCCGACCCCGACCTCTTCATCGCTGCAGCCGAAAAACTCGGTGTCCCCATCGTACACAGCATCGTGGTGGGCGACTCGGTCTGGGATCTGCTCGCCGCCCGCCGGGCCGGCGCGCTGGGCGTGGGCCTCCTCTCGGGCGGCTACGGCGGCGACGAGCTGCAAAGCGCGGGAGCCTATCGCGTCTACGCCGACCCGGCCGATCTTCTCGCGCACCTCGACGAAGTGGGGATCCGGGACCCGGACGCCTGAGCTCGTCGAAGCGCGCCACGCTCAAAACTTCGTGCGATCCCGCGCACTTGACACGAACTTTACCGCCGCTCGGTTGATTCTTCACCGGGAGAGCGCATAGTGTGATGTACGCCGACAAACGCCCGTCGACGTTGCTATACGGGGTGAGGGCGATTTCCCACGGTACGTTCGCCGGTCGGTTTACCGATCCGGCGACGGGCTCGCGCACGCGGGCTCTCGGCGGTCTCGCACCGTCGCCGTTTCATCGAGGGCCATCACGGATGAGATCAATTTTCGCGCTCGCCTTGGCAGCCGTCGTTTCTACCGGCGGCCTCGCTGCATGCAGCGGCGCACATTCCGCGTCCACGGCCGTTCCCCGCACCCCGACCCAATCGACGCTAAAACACGTGCGCCATCTCAAGGGATCGCGCAACGTACAAGACTACTCCGGCACCGCGCCGTTCTCGATGAGTCTTTCGCTGTATGACGCTCCGCTGGCCGGGATCTCGGGTTCCAATGCCAAGTTCAACGCCGGCATCCTCGGCGTGGACGCGATCGACGCGAACGGCGACTCGTGGCAGCTCACCGGGAGCAGCACGCCGCAAGTCGTGAACTTGTTCGATCTGCAGACCACCGCGCTCGACCTCGGAGGGGGCACGCTGCCGGCCGGAACGTATCCGTCGGTTCAGCTGCTGCTCGATCCGGCGACGACGACGCTGACGTATAACGGTCAGACGTATCCGGTGTACTTCGTCACGTCGGATCACCCGTGGTGGGATTCGTCGCAGACGGTCGAGGCCGTTTCCGTACCGCTCGCCGTCACCGGAACCGCGGGAGCGTCGGTTACCGCCACGCTGGACTTCAACGTCTTCCAATCCGCCGATCTTCGTGACGGTGCCGTCTACTTGACGCCGACGGTCGTCGCCGGACTCGGCCAGCCGTCGATTGGCGGAACGGTCGTGAACGCCGCCGGCAGTCCGGTTTCGAACGCGACGGTCGTTGCGACCGATGCGAACGGCAACGTCGCGAACGTTACCGCCACGCATGCCGACGGGTCGTTCGAGCTGCACGGCATCAATCCGGGCGCGTACACGGTCTCCGTCCTCAACACGTTCGTAACGAATGCGGGCGACACGGTGACCGCATCCGGTGCGGACGCCGGGGACGGTCCGTCACGATACGTCGTCGTGGGTCAAAACAGCAAGGTACAGCTCGGCGCGCTGCAAGACTAGCGCGGGTTTTACCTACAATGGAAACGATGGGCGGGACAACCATCGCCGAGTCGCTGCGCGACGCCCGAATCGCGCTACGCTCGGCCTGGTATGACGCCGCACTAGAACTGCTCGACGGCTGTGAAGATTGGCCGTCAGACGAACGCGAAAGCGCGATCGTCATGAAGGCCGAGGCGCTCGGCCGCCGTGACCCCGTGGGCGCGGTCGCCTACCTGACCTCGGTCCAGGACCTGCCGGCCTCGGCGGCCGGACGATTCAACTTCGCGATCGAATTCGGCAAAGCGCACGCAGGCGTGCGCGATTTCTCCTCGGCTGCGTCGCGTTACGAAGAGGCACGCGCGCTGGCAGGCGAGGTCATCCACGGCAACCACACGATGGCGTACCACGACCTGCGCATGCGCTGGCTGCGTCGCGAGTGCGACGTGACGGCACCTGAGGTCGCTCTCGCCATCGCACACCCCGACCCGGACATCGCCGCAGCGGCATACGCGTATCGCGCGTGGCTGCACGCCGGGAACGGGAACTACGTCGGACACGTCGCCGACCTGCGCAAATGCCTCGAGTACGTGACGCTGCCGACGGCGGAGCCGATCGACGTCGTAACGTTCGCAACTTCGGTTCACGCCCTCGCGCAGACCGCCTTCGAAACCGCCGACGAGGACGGCATAGCAGCTGCCCGTGCGGCGATGCAGGCCATCAATTGGACGCCGGGCGTAGCCGCCCACCAATTCCTGGCGATGCGCGCAATGGGCTGGGACGCGTTCATGCGCGGCCGAGCCGGCGAGGCGCAGTGGATGTTCAAGGACGCCCGTGCGCTCGCGCCGTCGGCGGCCATGCGCATCACGACTCATGCCGATCGGGCGTACGTCGCGCGCATGTCGCGCAACGAAGCCTGGGCCATCGACGAACTCGCCGAAGCCGATCGACTCGCCTACGACGTTCCGTGGGAGAGCATTTCGGGCGAGGATCGCGTGGTGCTGGTGATTCTGGCGGTGCTCCATGCTCCGCACGACGCCGCTCGTGCGCAACGCTACGCCTCGAAGTTCTCGCAAATCGGCACGGAAAACGTCGACCCGAAAGTCGATCTGCACGGCAACCGCCGCGCGATCGGCCACGCGAAGTACGCGCAAGGCCGGATCGAGCAAACCCTCGGACGTCGTGATGCGGCGGTGACGCTGCTCCACGAAGCCTACGCGATCTTCGAGGGCGTCGCGTATCACTACCGCGCAACGCTGGCAGCAGCGGCTCTGGCCGAGCTGACCGGTGAAGCGAAGTGGCGGGAGGCGTCGACGCGCCACGCGGCATTCTACCCGGACTGCCCGCTCGCGACGTATGCCGACGAGGCCGTCGCACGCGAAGAGGCTCTTCCGCCGGTTCTCTCACCGTTCCAGCGGCAAGTCGCCCGCGCGCTCTGGACCGGCGCCGAGCCGACCGAACTCTCGCGCCGGTTCAGCCGCAGCATGTACACGATCCAGCATCAGATCGAAGCGGTGTTCGACGCGTTCGGCGTCGGCTCGCGCGGCGCGCTGCTCCAGGAAGCGCGCCGACGCGGCTTGGCGGCATAACCATCTCCGTGACCCCGCGAAACCCCGCTCCGGCGGGGTTTTTGCTTTACCGGCGCAGGTGGTAGACGAGGCCGAACCCGAGGTCGGCGACGACGTCGAACCCGTCGGCCGCGTCGATCGTCGCGTGTTCGACCGCGGTGTGATACAGCAGCACGATCTCGCGCACATGGTCCGCGGCGCGCAGATTGACCAGCATGCGTTCGAGGACCGGCGCCCGAAACGGGTTGTACAAATACACGACCAGATCGCCGCGCGGAAACACGAACGAGGCGGCGTCCGCGGCAACGACGCGCACGTCCTTCACCGCGCGTTCCGGGCCGTGCGCGGCTGCCAGATTGTCGCGGGCGATCTCCACCAGCGCGGGCGAGATCTCGATCCCGACGACGCGGCGAAAGGCACGCCGCGCGGCGAGCAGCACGACCCGCCCCATCCCCGCTCCGACGTCGACGAACGTCGCCTGCTCCGGGCGCAGCGGCGACGCGTCGAGCAGGGCCTCCGCCTCGGCAACCGGTGTCGGTTCGTAGTGGGTCGCGAATTCCAACGACGGACCGATCGCGTCGGGATCGAGCTCGCCGAGGAACACCAGCGCTTCGGTGGTCACGCCGTGCACGGCGTCGAAACGCTGGCCGGCACGCCGGCCGCTCACGCGCCAGGCGCCGGCAGGCGACCCGCTAATAGCGTTTCGAGGCCGTCGCTTCGCGGGTGCGCTCGATCATTCCGAGCGAGCGGTCGTGGCTCTTGTGCGCCACCCCGACGTAGAGCGTATCGATGATGGTGAGCTGCGCGATGCGGCTCGAGCTCGCGTCGCTGCGGAACGCGGTCTGCTTGGCGGCCGTGACGAGCGTGATATCGGAAACCTTCGTGATCGGCGAGGTGGGACGGTGGGTGATGCCGATCGTCGTCGCGCCATTCGTTTTCGCGCGGTTCAGCGCGTCGGTGACGTCGCGGCTCGCGCCGGTGTGCGAGATCCCCAGCGCTACGTCGCCGGGAAGGAGCAGCGAGGACGACATCGCCATGAGATCGCCGTCCGAGAGCGCCACCACTTGCATCCCGAGTTTGAGAAACTTGTGGTACGCGTCGAGCGCCAGCGGGCCGCTGCCTCCGACGCCGTAGATTTCGACCCGGCGCGCGGCGGAGAGCGCGTCGACGGCGCGCTGCAGTTCGCCGTCGTCGAGGACCTCGATCGTGTCGCGCAACGCTTGCGCGTTGGCCTGGAAGACCTTGGTCTTCACGGTCGCGAGGTCGTCGCCGGGTTCGATCGCGGCGTAGATCGCCGTCGTCGGCTCGACCAGGTCGCGGGCCAGGACGATCTTGAACTCCTGGTACCCTTTATAGCCGATCTTCTGGCAGAGCCGAACGACCGTGGACTCGCTCGTGTTCGTCCGCTCGGCGAGCTCGGTTACCGTCAGGTAGATCAGTTCGTCCGGATGCTTGAGGATGAAGTCCGCG
Organism: uncultured candidate division WPS-2 bacterium; assembly: GCA_937927945.1. Classification (GTDB taxonomy): domain Bacteria; phylum Vulcanimicrobiota; class Vulcanimicrobiia; order Vulcanimicrobiales; family Vulcanimicrobiaceae; genus Vulcanimicrobium. Next base: position 27,719 of record CALEYW010000079.1, read on the forward strand.
ACGCGCTGTTCCGCCGCCCGCAGCCCAGAGTACGCGCCATGCAGGCGCACGAACGATCCCGGAACGTTGACCGGATCGACGCCTACTTCTTTTACCGCCATGATGAATGTGCGGTTCTGCGCTTGACGGCAGCCCGCCTGGAATCAGCCCCGCTCGTCTGCCCCGAAGAGTTTGGCCCTTTGTCGCTTGCGTACCAGGTGGCGTTCGAACGGCTGGGGACGGTCGGAGGGAGCCCAGGCCTCGGTCGACTTGAGGTAGGCGGCAATCTGGGCCTCGAACGACGGGTCGGTCAAGGCCGGGACGTCGGTCGTCGGCGCCACTTCGTCGACGCGCGTCTGCGCGATCACGACCATTCGGCCCATCAGGTCGAACGGCAGCGTCGTCTCCTTCCGCTCGAGCGCCCGCGTGTAGGTCGCCCTGTTCTTGTTCACGTCACCGATCGGCGCCGCGACGAGGCGCCCGTCTTCGAGGCGCACCGTCGCGCCGAGATTGTGGACGTTGATCACACTTCCGCGGACCCGTTCGCTCACGGCTGCTGGCCGCTGCGCTTGAGATAGATGATCGCTTCCTTGCTCCCGACGAGGTGGAGGCGATCGTGGATCTCCGGGATGGCGCCGCTGGGGTCCGAAAGGCGACGGATGTCGCGCATCTGCTGCGCGCGCTTGACCTTGAGCGAGAGGACGTCGGCGTCCACCGCGTGCAGCTCGCGGGCCAGCGCGACGTTTCGTCCGATGACTCGCGCGTACTGTACACCGACCAACGACACGACGAAGACGACGACGCTAGCGACGCCGATCCGGCCCAAAGCACGGACAAGCGCCGCAGCAGTCATGAGACCGGCACCGGGAACACGCAATATCTCGCCGGCCGCGTCAGGCGCGCGGCAGCGCGCACCATCCATGCCGCGGGCGCGAAGCGCACGTGGCCGTTCATGAGACAGGTGCTCCGATGCGGCGGAACTTCATGTAGCGGCGGTCGAGGAGATCGGGGAGTGGTACCTTCACCAGCACGCCGAGGGCGGCGTCGACGGCGTCGAGCACCCGAGCGATCGTGCCGCCCGCGTCACGGTGGGCGCCGCCGAGCGGTTCGCCGACGATCTCGTCGATGATGCCGAATTGCAGAAGGTCGTCGGAGGTCAGCCGCAGCCGGCTCGCCGCTTCTTCCGCTCGCGCGGCATCGCCCCACAGGATTGCCGCGGCGCCTTCCGGCGAAGCGACCGAATAGACCGAATGTTCGAGCATCAGCACACGGTCGGCGAGGCCGAGCGCGAGGGCGCCGCCGGAGCCGCCTTCGCCGATCACGGTCGCCACGATCGGAATTTGCGCGTCGGCCAGCTCGTACAACGACTGCGCGATCGCTTCGGCTTGCGCGCGTTCCTCGGATCCGATCCCCGGGTCGGCTCCGTTGGTGTCGATGAACGTCACGACCGGCAGCCGCAGGTGCTCCGCGAGCGCAACGAGGCGGGTCACTTTGCGATAGCCCTCGGGCGCGGGCATCCCGAAGTTGCGCATCACCTTTTCGCGGGTGTCGCGCCCTTTGTCTTGCGCGATCGCCATCACGCGGCGGCCGCGCAGCTTCGCAAAGCCGCCGATGATCGCGTGATCGTCGTGGAAATGCCGGTCGCCGTGCAGTTCGTCGAATTGGTCGAACGCGGCAAGGTAGTCCGACCCGAGCGGACGCTTGGGATGGCGCGCCATGTTGACCCGCTGCCACGGGGTCATCGTGCCGAAGACCTCGCGCTGGATCTCGGCGTACTTCGCTTCGAGCGCTTGGATGACGCCGCCCATGTCGACCGGCTGCTGCGCGGCTTGCGCCTTGAGCGCGGCGATGCGTTGTTCGAGTTCGAGCAGGCCTTTCTCGCGCTCCACGATCACGTTCACGCGCGCGTCTCCGACGGGCTCGGCAGCGCCGCAGCCGGCGTCACCGCGGCACGGCCGTTCGACGCCTGCTTCGCTCCGACGCCGTAGTCGAGCAGACGCATCAGCAGCGCCTTGAGATCGCGGCGCTCGACGACGACGTCGAGTGCCCCCTTCTCCAGCAAGAACTCGGCGGTCTGGAAGTTGTCGGGCAGCTTCTGACGGATCGTCTGCTCGATGACGCGCCGGCCGGCGAAGCCGATCGCGGCGCGCGCTTCGGCGACGATCACGTCGGCCTGAAACGCGAACGACGCGGAGACGCCGCCGGTCGTCGGATCGGTGAGGACGCTGATATAGTATCCGCCGTCGTCGTGAAAGCGGCGCACGGCCAGGGTCGTCTTCGCCATCTGCATCAGCGCCAGCATGCCTTCTTCCATCCGCGCACCGCCGCTCGCGGTGAAGACCACGCAGGGGACGCGCCGGTCGCGCGCCTGTTCGAAGAGCTGCGCGATGCGCTCGCCGACGACGGTCCCCATCGTACCGCCGCGGAAGTTGAAGTCCATGACCCCGAGCGCCACCGGGAATCCGCCGATTGATGCGAACCCGCAGACGACGCCTTCGGTGAGCTTGGATTTCGCACGGTCCCGATCCAGTTTCTGCGGATACGGAACCTTGTCAGTCCAGCCAAGCGGGTCACCGGGGAGCAAATCGCCGCCGATCTCGGTGAAGTCCGAATCGACCAGCATCGAGATGCGGTCGAACGCGTGCATCCGGAAGTGGTGCTGGCAGCGCGGACACACCCAGAGGTTGGTAGCGACGTCCGGCCGGTAGATCATCTCCGAGCACTTGGGACACTTCGTCCACTGCGCGGCGTCCTCGGCCGGGATCGGTTGGGCGCGCCGCAGGCGCAGCCACTCCGGCATCGGCGCCACGGCGCTACTTCTTCCCGGTCAGCCGGGCGCCGTAGATGCGGCCCAGCTGCTTGAGGTAATTGAAGATCTCGTTCTGATTGAGCTTCGACACGCCGGCGACGCGGTCGGTGAACACGTACGGAACTTCGAGGGCACGGCCGTAGTGGGCTTTCGCGATCACTTCCAGCCCGATCTTGAAACCGATCGGATCGAGCTCGACGCCCTCGAGCGCGGCGCGCCGCACTAGAAAGTAGCCGGAGGTGATGTCCTTGATCGGGGTGAGCGGCTGGGCCAGCGCGATCGCGACGCGCGACGTGATGATGCGCCGCTTCGGCCAATTCTCGATGCCGCCGCCCGGCACGTAGCGCGACCCGATCGCCAAGCCGTAGCCTTCGGTCGCGAGAGCCTTCACCATGCGCGGCAGAATCGTCGCGTCGTGCGAGAAGTCGGCATCCATCGCTCCGAGAGCGACGGAGTCGGCGCGCGCGAACTTCCAGCCGTCGATCACGCCCGACGACAAGCCGAGCTTTCCCGGCCGATGGAGGCAGCGCACCGGCAGGCCGTCGGCTTGGAGCCGATCGACGATCGCACCGGTTCCGTCGGGTGAGTTGTCGTCGACGACGACGATCTCTCCGTCGAGACCGTTCTGCTTGAAGATCTCGTCGAGCGTACGCACCAATCGCTCGATGCCGCCGGCTTCGTTGTACGTCGGCACGACGATGGAGAATTTGAGCGGCGTCGTCGCCGTGCCGGCACCCGGCATCGCTTGCATCACGTAAGTCGCCGCATCGTCGGAAAGCGGGTCGGATCGAACGGCGCGAGGTCCGCGTACTGGTCGGACTCCCGGCGCAGCAAGTGCACGCCGTTCTCTTCGACGTCCTCGATCTCGGTCGCGGGGACGGCAACGTCGGCGCCACGCGCGTCCCAATGGACGGCGATCAGCTCCGCGCTGCGAGCGTCGCCTTCGGCGTACACGCCGGTGACGGTGCCGACGCGTGTCGCGCCGGCATAGACCGGGGTTCCCGGTTCGAGAGTTTCGAGGGTGCGTGCCATGGTCGAACCCGAGTTGTACGCCTCGCAGGTGTGCCGTTCCCGTGAAGGGGCTTTCACGCTCATCGTGCCCGGCGCTCGCTCTCTTCGAGGGCCTCGAGCGCGCGAAGCAGTGCCGCCTTCGCGTCGGACTGGCCGCGGAAGTGCCGCTCGAGCGATTCGTTCAACACCGCGTTCATGCTCTTGCGTTCGGTCTCCGCCCGTCGTTTCAGCTGGTCGTACACTCCGTCGGCCAGGCGCGCCGGAAAGGCCCGCATGGTCTGGGCATGATATCACAGTGATATCATCATTGACAAGAACGCGCGCAGCCTCTGACCGTGGGGCGCCGGTGGACGGCTTGGAACGGGCGTCGAAGCCGCCCGGGATGAGCACCATCACATCCACCTCCGGTCAGCACGCGTCCGCCGGAACTGCCCGCGTCGGCGTCGTCGGCGTCGGGCGAATGGGCGCCAACATCGCGCGCCGGCTGCGGCGATTCGCTGCTGCGCGGCGCGCGCGGCACGACGTTCGTCAACTGCGCGACGATCACGCCGAACGTGCACGTCGAGGTGGACGGCCTCGTACGGGCGGCCGGAGGGCGGGCGATCGAGGCATGCATGGCGAGCTCGATCCCGCAAGCGCGCGAAGGGACGCTCTACCTCATCTGCGCCGGTGACGAGGACGCCTTCGGGCAGGTGAAGCCGATGCTCGGCGCAATGAGCACGTCGATGCGCTGGGTCGGTGGGCCGGGGCGCGCCGCACAGGTGAAAGCCTTGGTGAACATGCTCATGAACGTCAACACCGCCGCGCTCGCGGAAGCGCTGGGCCTCGGCGCCGCGCTCGGCATCGACCTCGCCGCGCTGCAGGACGTCTTCGCGCACACGGGCGCGAACTCACGCGTACTCGAGACCGACGGTGCCGACATGGTCGCGCGCGAGCACGACGTCTATTTCTCCGCCGCGCACGCGGCGAAGGACTCCGGGATCGCGCTGAACCTCGCGCGCGGAGCAGGCCTCGATCTCCCGATCGCCGCCGCGACGAAGGCGCAATACGACCGGCTGGTCGCGCTCGGTCACGGTGAGCTCGACAAGTCCGCCGTCGCGGAACTCACGTTCCCAGGCCGCATGGTGCACGGGTGATCCGCATGGCGACGGAGACGCGGCGCGTCGCGCTCGAGACGGGCGCGACGACGATGGTCGAATGCTGGGGCGACGCCGGACCGGCGATTCTGTGCGTACACGGCATCGGATCGTCGCGGCGCGACTTCGCACGACTCGGCGAAGCGCTCGCCGACACGCACCGCGTCTTCGCGTACGATCAACGCGGGCACGGCGAGAGTGCGGCCGCCGAAGTCTCGCTCGCGCTCGATGCGCTCGCCGCCGATCTGCGGGCGGTGGCCGACAGTATCGGCACCGTCGCCGTAGTCGTCGGACACTCGTGGGGCGGCGCCGTGGCGCTGGTCGGCGGCCCGAAGGTCGCCCGCGCGCTGGTCCTGATCGATCCGATGATCCGCGTCGCGCCCGGCACGTTCGATCGCGACTACGTCGACGATTTCGGCGAGCTGCTCGCGGCCGAAGGGTCCGAGCGCGACGAGGCCGTGCGCGCCGCCTTCGCGTCGGCCGACCCGCTCGACCGTGAGGGAAAGGTGCACGCGATGCACGGCTTGCGGCTGGAGACGATCCGCCGGCTCGGCCGCGACAATCGCGCCGACGAAGGCGGCTGGGATTTGCGCGACCGGCTCGCGCGCCTCAAGATCCCCACCACCATCCTGCTGGCCGGCGAAGAATCGGTCGTCGCGCCGGACGATCTCCTCGAAGCCGCCGCGACGGTGCACGTGCAGACCGTTGCGAACCACGGTCACACGCTACACCGCACGGCGTTCGACCAATTCGTCGAGGCGGTACGCGCCGCCGCGTAACCGCCCCGCCACTGCGCTAAGCTTTAGCCGTGGTCTCGATTGCGGCCGTTGGCGTTGTCGTTCCCGTCCTGGCCGTGGTTGTACTGAGCGTTGTTGTACCGGCCGTTGTTGGCGTACTGTCCGTTGACCGGCTTGTTGTCGCCGCCGTTGTTATAGCCGCCGTTGTTATAGCCGCCGTTGTTGTAGCCGCCGTTGGGATACGCGTTGCCGTTGTAGTAGCCGCCGTTGGTGTTCGCGTATTGACCGTTGCTGTTCGGGTAATACGTCTGCCCGTTCGGCATGACGACGCGGCCGTCGCCGTAGACCGTTCCGCCGTTCTGCGTGTAGCCCGTGACCTGGTTGGCTTGTGCCTGCTTATGCTGGTTCTCGAGGAGGATGACGGCACCGATTGCCGCGGCGGCGGTGAGCAGCGTTGATGTGGTATCCGCCGAAGCGGGTCGCGGGAAGAGTGCGCCGGTTGCGATGGTGGCCGCTGCGCCTGCAGCGATCGCAAGTTTCCGGAGATGAGCGAGCATGTCGTGATTACCTCGTATTGTCCGGTCGGGATAAGCCTCGCCGGAACATGTACCAAGCCTATGGCCCAAAGTTGGGAGAAGGCTGGAGCCTCCGCAGCAAACCGGACATTCTCATCACGCTGCAACCGAGGGCGCGCGCCGGCGAACGAACGAGGTCAGCGTTCGGCAGCCAACCGAGCGGCTGCACCGATCATCACGGCGCCGGTGACGCGCGAGGTAATCCGAGCGGCGCGCGCGCTGCGCAGCAGCGTGCGCGCGCGATGCGCGAGCGCACCGTACGCGGCAAACACCAGCGCATCGCTCAGGACGAACGTCGCGCCGAGCAGCACGAACTGCGGCAGCGCCGGACGCGAGGGGTCGACGAATTGCGGCAGCAGCGCACCGAAGAACAAGATCACCTTCGGGTTGGCCAGCTGCGTCGTGAGGCCGAGCCGGAACGCACGCCGTTCGCGCCCCGGCGCGTCGAACGCATACCCCCTGCCGCGATCGAGCAGCGCGCGCACGCCCAGATACGCCAGATACGCGACGCCGAGCCACTTCACGGCGACGAACAGCGGGTGCGACGCGACCAGCAGTGCGCCCAACCCGGCGGCCGCTGCGGCGACGAACGCGGCGTCGCCGACGAGCACGCCGGCGTTGGCGGCGAGCGAGCTGCGAAAGCCGCCGCGCAATGCGCTCGAAACGACCGCGATCACCGCCGGCCCGGGGACCAGCGAGACACAGACCGCCACCACGGCGAAGGTCAGCCACGTATGCGCCGTCATGAAACCGAGACCGCTTCGGGCAGCTGCGCGGTTTCGCGCGGAACGGCGGCCGCCACGAGCAGGCCCAGGGTCATCAGCAATCCGCCGACCCACGTCAGCGCCGCGTAGAGGCCGGCGCGCGCGGTCAGCGCGCCGACACCGAGGATCGGGAGACCGATGCAGATGTAGGTGATCGCATAAAAGGCCGCCGAGAGCCGCGCCCGCGCGGCCGGCGCGGCGATGTGATTGATCGTGCTCTGCGCGCCGAGAAACCCCAGGCCTTGCGCCGCGCCCGCGACGACACTGCCGAAGCCGAAGAGCGCCAACGAATGAGCCGGCACCGCGGCAAGCAGCGTGGCGAACGCTGCGGCGGCAAGGAGCAGCCCGGACCGCATCGCGACGCGATCGGGCAGGCGCCGTCCCAGCGTTTGGGCGACCGGCGAGACGACGAACACGACGAGTGCCAGCGCTCCTTGCAGCGCGGGGCTGCGTACGCCGAGCAGCGTTCCGACGTACGCCGGTACGACCGAGACGAACAGGGATGCGAGCCACCACACGACGCCGCTCGCGAGCGAAGCGGTCACGAACGCACGGCGTCCCACAGCGTCGAGCCGCGGCATCACCACGTGCGGACCGCCGCCCGACGGCTTCGTTTCGGGGACCAGGACCAGCGCGACGAGCACGACCGCGCACAGTACGACGTGCGCGACGAACGCAACCACCAGCGGAGCGTCCGTGACGACCGCGAGCACGCCGCTGGCGAACGGCGCGAGGCCGCAGGCGAACGACAACGCGAACGTCGCGACGAGCGCCGCACGCCGCCGGTCGCCGGTGGGATCGAGCTCGACCAGGGCCGGCGGGCCGGCAGCGCCCACCGCGCCGATCGCGATCGCCGCGCACACGCGTCCGGCGAACAATGCGGCGACCCCGTTCGCCGTCGCGAAGAAGATCGATCCGGCAGCCGCGGCGATGAGGCCGATCGCCAGAACCGGACGCCGCCCCAGCCGGTCCGGCAGCCCGGCGAACAGCGCGAGCATCACCGCGAGCGCGAGCGGATACGCCGCAAACACGGCCGTCATCACGAAGGTGGTCGTGCCGAAACGCACGCGGTACATCTCGTAGAGCGGCGCCGGAACGTTGCTGCCGAGCATCGCGACGAGCAAGGCCGCGGCGACGATCACGACCTGGCGGTTCACCGGGCTACCGTACCATGCGCGCACTGCTGCACGATGCGCGAAAAGGCGGCGCTAGCGCGAGCGCGCGCCCCAGTTCGTCTCCTCGCCGACCTACGAGAACGTCGCGACGAGTTTTCCGGTGACGCCGCGGCTCCACAGGCGTTCCGCCGCTTCGCCGATCTGCTCGATCGGCACGACGCCGTCGATGTGCACTGCAAGCTTGCCGGCGTCGAGCAGCGCGGCGAGCCGCGCGAGGCCGCCGCCGGCCGGCTCGCGTTCAAGCTCGTGGAAGATGATGAACCCGTAGATCGCGAGACCCCCCAGGCCATAGAACGATGCGACGTCGATCGTGCTCGTCCGCTCGGCCGACGTCCCGAACGTCACCAGCAGCCCGTCGTCGGCGAGTTCGCGCAGGGCGCTCGCAAACATGTCGCCGCCGACCGACTCGAGGATCAGGTCGAACGGTCCGGTTTCGTGCGCGACGCCGGCCGCGTCGCCGACCACGACCACGTCGGCGTTCGCGGCGACCGCGGCGCGCTTCTCGGGCCGGTGCACGAGTGCCGTGACGTGCGCTCCGGCGAGCCGCGCTAGCTGCGTCGCGAACATCCCGACGCCGCCCGACGCGCCGGTGATCAGGACGCGCCGGCCCAGCAGCGAGCCGCGTTTACCGAGCGCGTACAGCGCGGTCAATCCTGCGATGGGAAGCGTCGCCGCGCGTTCGAAATCGACCGCGGCCGGGACGATCGCGAGGCTCTTCGTCGGCGCCGCCACACGCTCGGCCCACGCGCCCTCGCCGAGCATGCCGACGACGCGCGCGCCCGCGTGCGGCCCCGACCCGTCGGCCGCGGCGCGTTCGACGGTGCCGGCGAAGTCCCAACCGGCCCGCCAGCCGTCGGCGAGGTTCTTCGCGCGCCGGATCTCCCCTAAGTTCAGGCTGACCGCGGCGACCCGCACCAGCGCCTCCGACGGGAGCGGCACGGGTTCCGCCACGTTTGCGAGGGCGAGCCCGCCGGGAGCGGAGCGATCGACGACGACAGCCTGCATATCGCCCAGAGACCGCCGTGGTGCGCGAAGGGATGCCGGCAGCACGCCGGCTAGAGTTCGTCCCGGGCGTAGAGGATCGCCGCGAGTACGACGAGCGCCGCCGTTTCGGTCCGCAGGATGCGACGGCCCAGCGAGATCGGGGCGCCCCCGGCCGCACGGGCCCGCGCGACCTCGTCCGCGGCGAAGCCGCCCTCCGGGCCGATGACGACCAACACGCTGCACGCCGCCGGCACTTCGCGTTCGAAGACGGCGCGCAGCGGGGCGGGGTCGGCCAGCTCCCACGGCACGTAGACCCGGTCGTAGCCGGCGAACGTCGCCAGCAGCGCGTCCCAGTCGACGACGTCCGCCACCGGTGGAACGCGCGTGCGCCCCGATTGCTGCGCGGCCGATTTCGCGATGCGGCGCCAGCGCTCGACCTTCGCCGGACTCGTGTCGTAGCCGATCACGCGCGCGCTGCGGACCGGTACGATCGCGTACGCGCCGAGCTCCGTCGCTTTCTCGACGACCAGATCCATCTTCTGGCCTTTCGGCACCGCTTGCGCGATGGTGACCTCGATCGTCGTCTCCACGGCGTCGCGGTCGAGCAGCGCGTCGAGCGTCGCGCGCACGCTGCGGCCGTCCACCTCGAGCGTCGCCGCGAACGCGACGCCGCCGGAGTCGACCACCTGCACGCGGTCGCCCGTTCGCTTGCGCAGCACCGTCGCGACCTTGCGGGCATCATCAGGCGCCAGCGCGACGTGCTCGCCGGCTGCATGAACGCCCTCGACGAAAAAACGGTCGCGCATCAGAGCAGGCGGTTCGGCACCGGCGCGCGGAAGGCCCCGGCGATGGACGACGCCTTCTGGCTGCGCTACCTGCGCGCCCACGCCGATCCGCGGACGCGCGCGCTGCACGCGGCCGGAACGCTCGGTGCGACGGCTTTTCTGGCAGCCGCGGTCGCCCGGCGCGATCTGCGCCTGTTCGGCGCCGCACTGGTCTGCGGCTACGCTCCGGCCTGGTTCGCGCACGCGCGCATCGAGCGCAACCGGCCCGAGACGTTCAGCGCGCCGCTCCGCTCGCTGGCCGCGGACTACCGCATGTGTTGGGGAATGCTGACCGGCTCGCTCGACGCCGAGGTGGAGCGCGCCGCGATATCCAGCTCGTCCGCGAGCTGATCCCAACCCACGACCCGGCCCAACACGGTCTCGATCAGCGTGAGCGCCATGCGATGTGCTTCCTCGCCGTCCATCGTATCGACGCAGTCCTTCATCACGATCAGCTCGAAGTCGCGGTTGACCGTCTCGAACGACGTGCAGAGGATGCAGCTATTGGTGTTGACGCCCGCGAGCAGCACGGTGCGCGCACCGAGATCGCGCAGCACGAACTCGAGGTCCGTGTGGAGGTACGCACTGTAGCGCTTCTTCGTGTTCACCACGATGTCGGAGGGGGCGTAGAGCTCCGGGACGATCTGCGTTCCGGGCGAACCAGCGAGGTTGTGCTCGTGCGAGCGAGCGCGCGTCGCCGAGTGCTTCCCGCCCCAGAACGGGTTGGACTCCGATTCGCGCGGCGTGCGATAGATCGTCACGACCTGGACGATCGGCACGCCGGCCGCGCGCAGCGCGTCGAAGATCGGTGCGGTGCGCGCGATCAGCGCGCGGCTGCGCTCCGCCGCGAGCGGCAGCGTCGCCACGTCCGGATCGAGGTGGCCGCGATGCATGTCGACCGAGACGACGACGGGATGTTCGAGTCGCATCGGCCTCTCTTTTACTCCGCGCGGAACGCGTCCTTGACGCGGTCGAAGAACGACTTCTCCTCGATCTGATCGCCGCCGGCGCGCCCGTACTCTTCGAGCAGCTCGCGTTCGCGCTTCGACATCTTGGTCGGCACGACGACGTGCACGGTCACCAGTTGGTCGCCCTTCGCGCCGCCGCGAATGCTCGGCATGCCGCGACCGCGCAGCCGGTAGGTCGAACCGCTCTGCGTCCCCGCGTTGAGCTGGAGCGGCACCTCGCCGTCGAGCGAGGGAACGACGATCTCCGCGCCGAGCGCGGCTTGCGGAAAGGCGATCGGGACGTCGAGCAGCACGTCGAGGCCGTCGCGCTTGAAAAGATGGTGGCGCGCGATGCTCAGGTACACGTAGAGATCGCCGTCGGGTCCGCCCCGAATGCCGGCCTCGCCGCTGCCGGTGATGCGAATGCGCGAACCGTCGTCGACGCCCGCCGGAATCTTGACCTGCAGGTTCTTCTCCTGCTCCACGCGGCCGCGTCCGCGGCAGGTCGTGCACGGGGTCTGCACGATTTGTCCGTCGCCGCTGCACTTCGTGCAGGTGGTCTGCGTGACGAATTGGCCGAGCGGGGTCTGGCGCACCTGACGCTGGATCCCGCTGCCGCTGCAGCGATCGCACGGCACGATCAGCGTCCCCGGCTCCGCACCGCTCCCGCGGCACGTCGCGCAGGTCGCCAGGTGCCGAAACGTCACCTCGCGCGTCGTGCCCGCGTACGCTTCCTCGAGCGTGATCTCGACGTCGTACCGCAGGTCGCTGCCGCGCGAAGGCCCGTTGCGGCGCTGTTGCCCGCCGCCGCGCGCGGCGCCGAAGAACATGTCGAAGATGTCGCCGAAGCCCTCGGCGCCGAACCCGCCGAATCCCGCGTCACCGCCGCCTGCGCCGGCGTGGCCGTAGCGGTCGTAACTCGCGCGCTTCTGCGAGTCCGAGAGCACTTCGTAGGCTTCGTTGATCTCTTTGAAGTGCGTTTCCGCCGCGGCCTTGTCGTCCGCGACGTCGGGATGAAATTTTCGCGCGAGCTGACGGTAGGCACGTTTGATCGCGCTCTCGTCCGCGTCCCGCGCAACCCCGAGAACCTGGTAATAATCGACAGCCACTGACCTACCGTATTTCGACGTCGTTGAGGTGATCGCCCAGCGAGCGCGCGGTTCCCGACGCGAGCGCCATCAGGCGGGCATACGGCATGCGGCGCGGACCGAGGATGGCGAGGACGCCGACTCCCCGGTCTCCGAAGCTGTACGGAACCGTGACGACGCTGCACTCGGAGAGTTCATCCGGACCGAGTTCGTGGCCGATGCGCACGTGCGGCTGACCCTTGTGCGGCGCGTCGGAGGCGAGCTCGTCGGCGACCAGGTCGTAGAGCGTGCGCTGTTCTTCGACGAAGCGCAGGATCGCGCGCAGCTTGCGCAGATCGTGAAACTCGGGCTGATCGAGCAGGTTCTGCGCCCCGGACGCCGCCAGCCCCGGCTCGTCGGTCTGCCGCGCCTGCGCGAACGTGCTCCGAACGGCGTCACGCATCTCCGCGCTCGCGCCCGAATCGGCGCAGATCGCGTCGAGCTGATTCGCCGTGACGTCTTGCATGATGCGTCCGCCCAAACGCGAGTTCAACGCGTTCGAGAGGCGGGTGAGGTCGTCGGGCGCGACGTCGGTCTGCCATTCGATGACTCGCTGCGCCGCAACGCCGGCCGACGTCACGACGACGACCATGCTCGTACGGGCGGAGAGCCAAATCAGCTGGATGTGCTTGAACGCGTGGGTGTCGCGCGAGGGCGCGATGGCGATCGCCAGATTCCCCGACAAGCCGGACAGCAGGCGCGTCGTCTGCTCGATGACGTCGCCGAGCTCGCGTGAGGCTTCCCGGAACCGATCGCGGATCCGCCGCGTGTCGTCCTTGGTCAGCTGCTCCGGCGGCATCAGGCGATCGACGTAGGTGCGGTAGCCGGCGTCCGAGGGGACCCGACCGGCCGAAGTGTGCGGCTGCACGAGATAGCCGCCCGCTTCGAGTTCCGCCATCTCGTTGCGGATCGTCGCCGAACTGACCCCGAGATTGTACTTTTGGGCAAGCGTCACGGACCCCACCGGCTCGGCCGTATTGATGTACTCGTACACCACGGTGGCGAGGATGAAGGCTTTGCGCTTGTCGAGTTCGGGCTTGTCGATCACGGGGGACTCACTGCCTCAACGGTCGGCACATCGGGTGAACTGCCTTAGCAGTCATACCCAAGGAGTGCCAAACTTGATGCGAGCGTATCATTCCCGGCCGGTGGCGGTCAAGGAAGTCAAGCTGCCGGCGCGCCGATGGGCGACGGTGGTGAGCTCGGAAAGCACCATTCCGTAGCAAACGACCGTCCCTACGATCCCTTGCCAGAGCGGCTGGACGTTGGTGGCGCCGCTCACCGGAACGACCACGTCGTTGAGAATCCACCACACGACGACGCCGTACGCGAGCCCCCACAACACCGAGGTGGGTGCCCGCCACATCGACGGCAGCCGGCGCGCCAGCAGCGCGTAGACGACGCCGAAGAACGCCGCCGTCAACAGGTACACGACGAACCCGAACGTCGCGAGCAGCGCCGAGCCGGGAGCACCGTGGAACGGGGGCAGCGCTTGCGCCGGCTGGGAGAAGAATTCACCCAGCGTCGCCTCGCGCAGCCACGCCACCGCGACGACCGCATAGAAGATCGCGCTCGTCAAACCGGCGATCAGCCCGCCGTAGAGACCGTCGCTCCAGCGCACCATGATCGGGGGGTTGCTCCGCGAGCGAAACGAATCCCGCCGCATGCAGAGCCCGCCGAACACGGATGCCATCGAAGCCCTCCTCACCGAAGGCCGCCGATTCGCACCGCCGCCCGCGTTCGCGGCGCAGGCCAACGCGCAGCCCGGCATCTACGAAGACGCGGAACGCGACTATCAGACGTTCTGGAAATCGTGGGCCGACAAGCTCGAATGGATGACGCCGCCTTCCACGATCCTGGAATGGAACGAGCCGTTCGCGAAGTGGTTCGGCGACGGCGAGCTCAACGCGTCGGTCAACGCGCTCGACCGCCACGTGCGGGCCGGCAAGGCCGCCAAGGTGGCGTTCTACTACGAAGGTGAGCCCGGCGATCGCTGGACCGTCACCTACGGACAGCTGCTCGACGAAGTCTGCCGTTTCGCCAACGGACTGCGGAAGCTCGGCATCAAGAAGGGCGACCGGGTCGCCATCTACATGCCGATGATCGTCGAACTGCCGATCGCGATGTTGGCCTGCGCGCGCATCGGCGCCGCGCACTCGGTCATCTTCGGCGGCTTCTCGCCGGACTCGATCGTCGACCGCGTAAACGACTCCGCGTGTGTCGCGCTCATCACCGCCGATCAGGGCTGGCGCCGCGGCAACAAGGTCCACCTCAAGCTGAATTGCGACGAGGCGATCGCCAAGGGAATGCCCTCGCTTCAGCACGTGATCGTCGCGAAGCGCATCGGCGACCCGGTCGAGATGCAGCCGGGCCGCGACGTCTGGTGGGACGACGTCGTCCGCGATCAGCCTTCGAGCTGCGAGCCCGAGCGCATGAACGCGGAAGATTTGCTCTACCTGCTCTACACGTCGGGGACGACGGCCAAGCCGAAGGGGATCAAGCACACCACCGGCGGCTACTTGACCGGGGTGACGGCGACGCACAAGCTCGTCTTCGATTTGAAGGAAGACACCGACGTGTACTGGTGCGCGGCCGACATCGGCTGGGTCACCGGACATTCGTACATCGTGTACGGCCCGCTCTGCAACGGTGCGACGAGCGTGATCTACGAAGGCACGCCGGACTATCCCGACAAGGACCGGCTGTGGGAGATCATCGAGCGCTACGGGGTCACCATTCTCTACACCGCGCCGACCGCGATCCGCACGTTCATGAAGTGGGGGACCGAGTACGTCGAGAAGCACGACCTCTCGTCGCTGCGGCTCCTCGGAAGCGTCGGCGAGCCGATCAATCCCGAAGCGTGGATGTGGTATCACACGCACATCGGCGGCGGACGCTGCCCGGTCGTCGACACCTGGTGGCAGACGGAAACGGGCGCGATCATGATCACCCCCCTGCCGGGGATCACGACGCTCAAGCCCGGTTCGGCGACCAAGCCGTTCCCGGGCATCCAAGCCGATCTGGTCAACGACGCCGGTGAGTCGGTACCGCTCGGCGGCGGCGGATACGTCGTGCTGAAGCGTCCGTGGCCGGCGATGCTCCGCGGCATCTACGGCGACGACGAGCGCTACACGCAGACGTACTGGTCGAAGTTCCCGCACATGTACCTCGCCGGCGACGGCTGCAAGCGCGACGACGAGGGCGACTACTGGTTCCTCGGCCGCATCGACGACGTGATGAACGTCAGCGGTCATCGCATCTCCACGACCGAGGTCGAGTCGGCCCTGGTCGATCATCCTGCCGTCGCCGAAGCCGCCGTCGTCGGCCGCAACGACGAGATCACCGGTCAGGCGATCTGCGCGTTCGTCAGCCTCAAAGCGGGTTTCGCCGGCTCCGAGAATTTAGCCAACGAGCTGCGCGACCACGTCGCGGAGAAACTCGGCAAGTTCTGCCGTCCGAAGTACCTGACGTTCACCCAGGAACTGCCGAAGACGCGCTCGGGAAAGATCATGCGCCGCCTCCTGCGCGACATCGCCGAAGGCCGCATGCTCGGCGACACCACGACCCTCGCCGACTCCTCGATCGTCGCCGAACTGCAGCAACGCGCGCAAACGGAAGCGTCGAAAGAAGACTGAGGCCTCTTCTTAGTCGCCCAGGCCGACGTTGGTGCGCGTCGGTACGACGACGCCGCTTTCGATGTCGTACACCGAGGCGGGCGGATTGAAGTGGACGCTCACGTGGAGCGGCTGCGACGCATCGGCGACGAAATGACCCCAATTCCCGACGTCGCGCACCGTGAACGGCTCGCGAATGCCGCGATCGAAGTGGAAGAACGCACGTTGGCCGCGGACCGCAGGAACCCCGGAACCGAGTCGGGCAGCGCGCGGATGGCGGCCCCGTTCACGATGCGGTGCCGCTGCGCTCCCCACGCGGACGCCGGCAGCGGAGCGGCGAGCGTGCCGACGCGTGGGCTACTTGCGCTCGCGTGCCGAGACGTTGATCTCGGTCGGACGGCGCAGGTTTTGAAACGCCCCGCACGCGCAGGAATGCCAGTCTTCGACGATCGCCGTTCGCGGCCGATCGCCGGGATACAGATACCGCGCTACACGCCGTCCTACCACCGCACGCCCGCAATGCCAGCAGGACGCGTCGTGAGCGTCCGCTGGGGAAGTCCGAAGCTCGACGCGGTCCATGTTCTGATTAACGTCCGCTCGATACGCTATAACGAGCGTGCCGGGTCACACCTCGCGGAAGAGCTCGTCGAGCGCGCTCAGATCGCGGATGCGCGTCGCCGGCGGAAGCGCGTCGACGATCGTCGCGCCATAGCCCATCGACGCGGCGCGACCGTCGAGCAGTGCGACGACCCCTCGGTCGGTCGTCGAGCGGATGAGCCGCCCGAAGCCTTGCTTCAAGCGAACGATGGCGCTGGGGATCATGTAGTGCTCGAATCCGGAGCGGCCTTTGGCCTCGAGCGCCGCCAAGCGCGCTGCAACCAGCGGCTCACCCGGCGAGGGAAACGGCAGCCGATCGATCACGACGCACGAGAGCGCATCGCCGACGACGTCGATCCCCTCCCAAAACGTTCCGGTCGCGAACAGCACTGCCGCGCGGGTCGAGCGGAACCACTCCAACAGCGCGGTCCGCGGCAGCTCCCCCTGCACTTTGACCGGAAACGCGAGGCGGTCGCGCAGCAGCGCGTGCACTTCGCGCAAGCGCGCGTACGACGTGAAGAGCACGAAGGCGCGTCCGCCGGTACGGTCGAGGATCTCTTCGATCAGCGGAGCGGCGCGACGGGCGAAGTCGGCGCTCTTCGGGTTGAGCGACGGCGGCGCCACGTAGAGCCGCGCCTGCTTCGCGTAGTCGAACGGCGACGGCGCGACGAGTTCCTGGGCGTCGTCGATGCCCAGCGACGCGCGCAGAAACGCGAACACGCTCTCGCCCGGCGCCTGCCGCAGCCCGCTGGTCGAGATGGTCGCGCTCGTCAACACGACGCTGCGGGTCCGCGCGAAGAGCGACGCGCGCAGGAAGTCCGCGACTTGAAACGGCGCCGCGTTGATCTCGTAGCGCGCGTCGCCCTCGCCGCGCTCGACCCAGGCGACCGCGTCGATCTCATCCGCCGCCACGCCACCGCTCTGGGCCTGCACCGCCGCGCCTTCGATGCGGTCGACGGTCGCGACGTTGGCCGCGATCGCGCGCAGCGCGAGATCGCGGCGCCGCTCGGCTTCGGACTCGTTGTCGGTCGGCCGGCGCAGCCCGTCCTTCCAGTGCGCGTGGACCCAGTTCTCGAGGCGGTAGAACGTCTCGCGCAACGGCGCGAGCACGTCGTGCACGCCCTCGTTCGCCGCGATCGGATAGCGATCGCCCGGAACACCGGCCAGCGTCTGCTGCAGCCGCCGCATCCCCTCGTCGAGCTCGGCGTCGTGCGCGCCGGGAATCGCGTACGTCCGATGCAGCTTGCGCATCATGCGGTTCACGGTGAGCGGCGATAGCGTTGCGGTCAACGCGGCGGTGGCGTATTTCTCGGCCTGGTGCGCCTCATCGAGCACCACGAAGTCGTAGGCCGGCAGCAGCGCCCCGCCGCTGACGAGATCGAGGAAGAACAGCGCGTGGTTCACGACGACGACGTCGGCGAACCGCGCCGCATCCCGTTTGGCGAAGAAATGGCAGTCGGCGAAGCGGCTGCAGTATTCGCCGACGCAATCGTCGGCATCGGCGTCGAGCGTCTCCCAGTCTTCGCCGCGCGGCGTGAACTCGAGTTCCGCGCGATCGCCGGTTTGCGTCGTCTCCGCCCACGCCCACAACCGCTCGAGCGCGAGCGACGGTGCGATCAAGCGCGCACCACTCTCTTTCTCGAATTTCGCCCGGCACAGGTAGTGGTTGCGCCCTTTGAGCAGCACGACGCGCGCTTCGATGCCGAGCGCCTTGGTGACGAGCGGAATGTCCTTGCGAACGAGCTGTTCCTGCAGCGCGATCGTGCCGGTCGAGACCACGACGCGCGCGCCGGCGCGCAGCGCAGGCACGAGGTAGGCGAGCGATTTGCCGACGCCGGTTCCGGCCTCGACGATGGTATGCACGTTTTCGAGAAAGCCGCGCTGGATCAGGTGCGCCATGCGGACTTGGCCCTCGCGCGCTTCGAAGCCCGGCAGCGAACGCGCGATCGGGCCGCCGGGCGCGAACGCGTCGTCGACGAGTTTCAAGGGTGCGGCTGCCGGTGAACGGGCTGACCTTCTTCGGGCGGCTGTTCGATCGTCTGCACCGCGGTCGCGTTTTCGGCGGGCGCGAACGCATAGGCATACGCCGCTTCGCGCTGACGCGACGGCACCATGAAAAGCACGAGACCGGCCACCAGTCCGGTGATGAGACCCCCCACGTGCGCCGCAGCGGAGATTCCCGGGATCGCGTACGTGAACGCCAAGTTGATCACGATAACCGGCAGAACCTGACCGATGAGCCCGCGGCCTCGTTTGCCCAGCCGCAAACCGACGGCCACGAGCGCGCCGAACAAGCCGAAAATCGCGCCGCTCGCGCCGAGCGTCGGCACGTTGTAGTTGTATTCCAGCACGGCAAGTCCCGAGCCGACGATGCACACCGCGTAGAGCAGCGCGAAGCGAGTGCGCCCGAAGAGCTGCTCCACGATGTTCCCGACCTGAAAGAGCGCGAACATGTTGAGCGCGATATGCGGAATGCTGCCGTGGAGAAACGCGCCCGTGACGATCCGCCACCATTCGCCTTGCGCCACCGCTGGGCCGAAAAGAATGAAGCGGGCAACACCGGGGCCCTCGGTGCCGCCCGTGGCGAGTTCCCACACGTACGCGATCACGTTGATCGCGACGAGGATGTTGGTGAGGCTGACGCGTCGGCTGGTTGCGGTCACGCGCGGAGCGCCGGGGTCTCCGTCGCTACCGCGATCGACCCGGCCAGTTCGAGCGAGATCGCGGCGCGGCCGGCGGCGCCTTCGACGGTGATCGGGCCGCCGACCGGCCCGCGTTCCACGATCCGCACGGTGGCGCCGGGGCGCAAGCCTACCCGGTCGAGGTAGCGCAGCGTCTCGGGCGCATCCTCGACCACCTCGAGGACGCGCACGGTCGCGCCGGCGAGCGCATCGGCGAGCCGCAGCGAGAGGCGCGCCGGGACGTCGCTCAGATCGGCCGGCGGGATCGCGTGGCCGTGCGGGCAGACTTGCGGGTCCCCCAACACGGAGACGAGACGTTCCTCGACGCGCTCCGAGATCGCATGCTCGAGCCGGCACGCTTCCTCGTGGACTTCGTCCCACGGCATGCCGAGGATGCGGTGCAAAAAGACCTCGGCGAGCCGGTTCCGCCGGATCACCCGCACGGCGACGCCGAGGCCGCGGCGGGTCAGCGACGCCTGACCGCGCGCCTCGTAGGTGAGATATCCCTCTGAGGCAAGTTTCTTGAGCATCCCGGAGACCGAGGCCGGCGCAACGCCGAGATCGGCCGCCAGCCCAGAGGTCGTGACGCCCGGACCTTCGCGCTCCAGGCGATAGACGGCCTCGAGATACTCCTCGGTCGACTCCTCGAAATGGGTGTGGCCGGGCATGCCCTACCGACTTCGACTCAGGACCGCGGAGTTCCGGGACCGCTCGAATCTTTCGCGCAGGGCAGCCTTCGCGTGCGCCGGTGCGAACGACGCATCGATCGCGTTGCGAGCGAAACGAACGACCGCGTCCTCGCCGAACGCGCCGGCGACCCAGCGATATTCGTCGAGCAGGGTCGTCCCGAACATCGCCGGATCGTCGGCGTCGATCGTAACGATGCAGCCCGCGGCGTCGAGCGCCCCGAGCGGGTGCGCCGCGTTCGCCGGAGCCGCGCCGGTCAGGCGATTCGAGGTCGGACACACCTCGAGCGGGATCCGGCGCTCGGCGAGCAGAGCGACCACGGCCGGATCTTCGATCGCGCGCACGCCGTGCCCGATGCGCTCCGCCTTCAGCACCTCGACGGCGGCGCGCACGCTGGCCGCACCGGCTGCTTCGCCGGCATGGACGACCCCGTGCAGCCCGCCCTCGCGCGCAATCGCATAGGCACGCTCGTAGAGCTCCGGCGGGTAGTTGGCCTCGTCACCGCCGAGACCGACCCCGATCACGCCCAGTTCGCGCAGCGCGACCGCCTCGCGCGCCGACGCCTCGGCCTTCTCGACGCCGAAGTTCCGGGTGAGGTCGGCGATCAGCGCGACCTCGATCCCGAGCGGCCGGCCGGAGTCGTCCAGCGCCGTCCGGATCGCCTCGATCGTCGCGCGCACGTCGAGCGTCTTGTGAAAGAACGTCCAGACCGAGGGCGAGACGAAGATCTCCGCGTAGGCGACGCCCTGTGCCGCGGCGTCGACGACGTAGTCGCGCGCGATGCGCGCGAAGTCGTCGGGCTCGCGCAGCGTCTCGGCGACTTTCGCAAAGAGGAGCAGGAACTCGCCGAACGTCGTGAAGGCATACGTGCGTGCGGGATCGGCTCGGTCGCCTAGGGCGACATGATATTTCGCCGCCAGTGCGCGAAACGTCGCAGCGCGCACGGTTCCTTCGAGGTGGCAGTGCAGCTGGACTTTGGGCAACGTCGCAAGGTCGATCGCCATCGTTGACATTGCTTCGACTGCCGTCGTATACTTACCGTCGCCCGTCGCGGGGTGGAGCAGTCCGGTAGCTCGTCGGGCTCATAACCCGAAGGTCACAGGTTCAAATCCTGTCCCCGCAACCA
>CALEYW010000080.1 GCA_937927945.1 uncultured candidate division WPS-2 bacterium
GCCTGTCTCGTGGGCTCGGAGATGTGTATAAGAGACAGGTCTTCACCGACGGCGGCCACGCCGAGACGCTGTTCACCGAGAACGACACCGACTTCGAGCGCGCTTTCAACGTCGCGTCGGCGTCACCGTACGTGAAGAGCGGAATCGACCGGGCCGTGCGCGGCGAAGATCGCACCGGCATCAACGCCGGCCAGCAAGGTTCGAAGGCCGCGCTGCACTATCGCTGGGACATCGCGCCGGGCGCGACGCACACCGTGCGCGTCCGCATGACCGACGACCCCGCCGCGACGGGCGTCGACGACGACTTCGACGCAACGTTCGACCAGCGCGAAGCGGAGGCCGATCGCTTCTACGCCGCGCTCGGCGCGCCGCTGGACGAGGAGAGCGCGACGATTCAGCGACGCGCGTTCGCCGGTCTCATCTGGAGCAAGCAATTCTACAACTACGTCGTGCGCGACTGGCTCGAAGGCGACCCGGCGATGCCGCCGCCGCCGCCCGAGCGCAAGCACGGCCGCAACGCGAATTGGCGCCATCTCTACAACGACGACGTCATGTCGATGCCCGACGGCTGGGAGTATCCGTGGTACGCGGCCTGGGACCTCGCGTTCCACACGATTCCGTTCGCTTTGATCGATCCGCAGTTCGCCAAGGATCAGCTCGTGCGGCTGACGCGCGAGTGGTACATGCACCCCAGCGGCCAGTTGCCCGCATACGAGTGGTCGTTCGACGACGTCAACCCGCCGGTCCACGCCTGGGCGGCGCTGCGCGTGTACAAGATCGAGGCCAAGCGCAACGGCGGCGTCGGCGACTATCGTTTTCTCGAGCGCGTCTTTCAGAAGCTCCTGATGAATTTCACCTGGTGGGTGAACCGCAAGGACGTCGCCGGCAGGAACGTGTTCCAGGGCGGTTTCCTCGGCCTCGACAACATCGGGCCGTTCGATCGCAGCGCGACGCTCCCGAGCGGTGCTTACCTCGCGCAGAGCGACGGCACGTCGTGGATGGGCGTCTATGCGCTCAACATGCTCGCCATCGCCGTCGAGTTGGCGAAGACCGAAGAGATCTACGAAGACGTCGCCGAGAAGTTCTTCGAGCACTTCCTGATCATCGCCGACGCGATGAACTCGCAACGTCAAGACGATCTCGGCTTGTGGGACGCCGAGGACGAGTTCTACTACGATCAGCTCTATCTGCCCGACGGCGAGCGCATCCCGGTCAAGATTCGCAGCATCGTCGGCATCACGCCGATTTTCGCCGTCGAGCCGATCCCGGAAGACGCGCTCGAGAACCTGCCGCGGCTGCGCGCGCGGATCGAGTGGTTCCTCAAGAACCGGCCCGAGCTGGCGGAGAACGTCGCGCGGATCGATCTGGGAGGGATGCGCGAACGGCGGTTGATGGCGATCGTCAACCCCGACCGGCTGCGCCGCATCCTGCGCCGTGTCTTCGACGAGAACGAGTTCCTCTCGCCGCACGGCATTCGAATGCTCTCGCGCTTCCACAAGGACCATCCGTACGTGCTGCGGGCCGGCGGCGGCGAATTTCGCTGCGACTACGAACCGGCGGAATCCACCAGCGGCCTCTTCGGCGGCAACTCGAACTGGCGCGGACCGATCTGGATGCCGCTGAACCTCCTGTTGATCGAGGCGCTCCAGAAGTTTCACTACTATCTGGGGGACGGCTACACCATCGAGTTTCCGACCGGGTCCGGCACGATGCTCACGCTCTGGGAAATCTCGCTCGAATTGCAGCGGCGCCTGGTCGGCCTGTTCCGCCGCGACGCCGGCGGGCGCCGCGCCTTCAACGGCGAGAACGCGCTGTTCCAGAACGACCCGCACTGGCGCGACCAGATCCTCTTCCACGAGTACTTCAACGGCGACACCGGCGAAGGGCTGGGCGCCTCGCACCAAACCGGCTGGACGGCGCTCGTGGCGAAGATGATCCAGCAGTTGGGAGACTACGGCGCACCGCTGCACCCGCAGGTCGGCGCCGACTTCTCCGTCGTCCCCGGCGCGGACTAACAGGAAGTCGCTCGGCGAGCCCGGGACGTACGCCGGGTGAGCAAATACGATCTGGCGGTCATCGGGTCCGGACAAGGCGGCGTCCCGCTCGCGCTCGATTTCGCGCAGCGCGGGAAGCGCGTCGTGCTGTTCGAGCGTGGTGCGCTCGGCGGCTGCTGCGTCAATGTGGGCTGCACGCCGTCGAAGTCGTTTCTGGCGTCGGCCCACTGGGCCGGCCGCGCGCGCCGAGGCGCCGAGATCGGCGTGCACTGCGAGGTGCGGGTCGACCAGGGCGCGGTGATGGAACGGGTGCGCGGGATCGTGCGCGAGTGGCACGACGGCGTCGCGAAGAGAATCGCGCAGAGCAGCGTCGAGCTCGTCGCAGCCGAAGCCGCGTTCGACGCGCCGCACGCGCTCGTTGCAGCGGGGACGCGCTACGAAGCGGACGTCGTCGTCCTCGACACCGGCGGGCACGCCGCCGTCCCCCTCATCGAGGGACTGGCCGCAACGCCGTACCTGACCAACGAGAACTTCTTCGCGCAGCAAACGCTGCCGCGCAAACTCCTGGTGCTCGGGTCGGGCTACATCGGGCTCGAACTCGGGCAGGGCGCGGCGCGCCTCGGCAGCGCCGTCACCATCGTCACGCCCGACGACCGGCTGCTGGCGCGGGAAGAACTCGACACGTGCAGCGTGCTGACGGCGTCGTTCGCGCGCGACGGCATCACCGTGATGCTGAACCGGTGCGCCGTCTCCGTCGCGCACGACGGCGCCACGTTCGCGGTCACGCTGGACGACGGGACCGTCGTCAGAGGCGACGGCTTGCTCGTCGCGATCGGCCGCCGGCCGAACATTCCGGACGGAACGGTCGAGCGCGCGGGAATCGCCCTCGATGCACGCGGCTTCATCGCGTGCGACGAACACCTGCGCACCTCGGTCGCCGGTCACTACGCGCTGGGCGACGTCGCCGGCCAGGCGCAGTTCACCCACGTCGCTTGGGAAGATTTCCGGCGCCTGCGGGCCGTGATCGGCGGCGATCTCTCGCGCACCCGCGACGACCGGGTCCTCGCCTACGTGATGTACACCGAGCCGCAAGTCGGCCGGGTCGGGATCACCGCCGATGACGCCGAGCAGGCCGGCAAGCCGCATCGCGCGGTGACGCTCCAGCTCACCGACGTCGCCCGCGGTCCGGAATGGAACCTCGAGGAGGGGTTCTTCCGGCTCGTCGTCGACCCGGGAACCGACGCGATCCTCGGCGGCACGTTCGTCGGGTACGAAGCCGGGGAATTGATCCACGTGATCCTCGCACACATGGAAGCCGGATCGACCTGGCGTGTCCTCGAGCGCTCCGTCCACGTCCATCCGACCTTTTCGGAGGGCCTGCCCTCGCTCGCCCGGCTGCTGCTGTGATCGAGCCGGACCGCGCGGCGGCGCTCGCCGCCGGGCGCGAAGGCGACCCGTTCGCGATCCTCGGCCCGCACGCGTTCGGCAGCGGCACCATCGTGCGTGCGTTTCTCCCCGACGCGCGGTCGGTCGCCGTCGTCGACGAGTGCGGCGACCTCCTCGCCGACGCACAGCGCGTCGGCGCGACCGATCTGTTCGAAGCGCTCGTCGTCGCGATGCCGGAGCGCTACCGACTGCGCGTCACCGACGTTTCCGGTTCGCGCACGATCGACGATCCCTACCGCTTCGGCCCGCTGCTCGGCGATCTCGACGTGTGGCTGATCGGCGAAGGCAACCATCTCGAGCTCGATAGCGTGCTCGGCGCGCATCCGGACGTCGTCGACGGCGTGCAGGGAACGCGGTTCGCGGTGTGGGCGCCCAACGCGTTGCGGGTCAGCGTCGTCGGCGACTGGAACCGCTGGGACGGCCGCGTGCACCCGATGCGCTTGCGGCGCGAGGTCGGCATCTGGGAACTGTTCGTTCCGGCCGTCGGTGAGGGCGCGCGCTACAAATACGAGTTGCTGGGGCCGCACGGGGAGCTGCTCCCGCTGCACGCCGATCCGTTCGCATTTCGCAGCGAGAAGCGCCCGGCGAACGCCTCGGTGGTCACTGCTCCCTCGCGTCACGTGTGGCGAGACGAAGCGTGGCTGCGCGAGCGCGGCGCGAAAGGGCGCCGCGACGCGCCGATCCAGATTTACGAAGTGCATCTCGGCTCGTGGAAGCGGATTCCCGAACAAGACGACCGCTTCCTGACGTACCGCGAGCTTGCCGACCAATTGATTCCGTACGTGAAAGACCTCGGCTTCACGCACATCGAGCTGCTCCCCATCACCGAGCATCCCTACGATCTGAGCTGGGGATATCAGACGACGGGCTGGTTCGCGCCGACCAGCCGCTTCGGCGAGCCCGACGACTTCCGCGCCTTCGTCGACGCCGCGCACGCCGCCGGCATCGGCGTCATCCTCGATTGGATCCCCGGTCACTTTCCGACCGACGCCCACGGCCTCGCCCGTTTCGACGGCACCCCGCTCTACGAGCATCAAGATCCGCGCGAAGGCTTCCATCGCGAATGGGGCACGAACGTCTTCAATTTGGCGCGGCGCGAGGTAGCGAACTTTCTGCTCGCCTCGGCGATGTACTGGCTGCGCGAGTTCCACGTCGACGGCTTGCGGGTCGACGCGGTGGCGTCGCTGCTCTACCGCGACTACAGCCGCAAGGAAGGCGAATGGGTTCCCAACGTCTACGGCGGACGCGAGAACCTCGAAGCCGTGGCGTTCCTGCAGCGCCTGAACGCGACGGTCTACGGCGCCTTCCCGGGGATCGCGACGTTCGCCGAAGAGTCGACCGCGTGGCCCGGCGTCACCACACCGACCCACCTCGGCGGCCTCGGCTTCGGCTACAAGTGGAACATGGGCTGGATGCACGACACGCTGCAGTTCATGGAACGCGATCCGCTCTACCGGGGCCACCATCTCAACGAGATCTCGTTCGGGCTGGTGTACGCGTTCAGCGAGAACTTCGTGCTGCCGCTCTCGCACGACGAAGTCGTGCACGGAAAACGCTCGCTCCTCGGCCGCATGCCGGGCGACGAATACCAGCAGTTCGCGAACGTGCGGCTCCTCTACGGGTTGATGTGGGCCCATCCGGGGAAGAAGCTGCTCTTCGCCGGCGGCGAGTTCGCGCAGCGCGGCGAGTGGCGCGCGCAAGCTTCGCTCGACTGGCATCTGGTGCACGGCCGCCACGCCGGGGTGCAGCAGCTCGTCAAAGACGCCAACCGGATCGCGCGCCAGCGTCCGGCACTGCACGAGCGCGATGCCGAACCGGCGGGCTTCGAGTGGATCGCGTACGACGACACAGCCAACGGCGTGGTCTCCTTCGTTCGCTGGGACGCCGCGCGCGACGGCCACGTCGTCTGCGTGTTCAACTTCAGCGGCGTGCGCCGGGAGCGCTATGTGGTCGGGGTTCCGCGCAACGGCGGCTACGCGGAGCTGCTCAATACCGACGCCGCGGTGTACGGAGGCGCGAACGTGGGTAATGGCGGCTGGGTGACCGCCGCCGAGCGGCCGGCCCATGGCCGGCCCTACTCTCTCACGTTGACGCTCCCGCCGCTCTCCGCGATCTGGCTCGCACCGTGATCCCACCCCGCCGCAGGATCGACTCCGGCCTTCCGTTTCCGCTCGGCGCGACGTGGTACGGCACGGGAGTCAACTTCGCGCTGTTCAGCGCGCACGCCGAGAAGGTCGAGCTGTGCATCTTCGACGCGCGCGGCCGGCGCGAGCTGGAGCGCATCGAGCTGCCGGAATATACCGACGAGGTGTGGCACGGCTACCTGCCCGACGCACGGCCGGGGATGCTGTACGGCTACCGCGTGTACGGTCCGTACGACCCGGCCCGCGGGCACCGCTTCAACCACCACAAGTTGCTGATCGACCCGTATGCGAAGGCGCTGGCGGGCAACCTGCGGTGGACCGACGCGCACTACGGGTATCGGATCGGCTCGCAGCGCGAGGACCTCTCGTTCGACCGCCGCGACAACGCGGGCGGGATGCCGAAATGCGTCGTCGTCGAGAGCGCGTTCACCTGGAGCGAGGAACAGCGCCCGTTCGTTCCGTGGACGCAGACCGTGTTCTACGAAATGCACGTCCGCGGTTTCACCATCCAGCACCCGGGCGTGCCGGCGGCCATGCGCGGCACCTTCTCGGGCCTCGCCGCGCCCGCCGTCGTGAACTACTTGCAAGAACTCGGCGTCACGACGGTGGAGCTGCTGCCCGTCCATGCGTTCGTCGACGACCGCCGCCTGGTCGAGCAGAAGCTGCGCAACTACTGGGGCTACAATACGATCGGGTTTTTCGCGCCCGAAGGGCGGTACTTGCAGAGCGGTGAGCCCAACGAGTTCAAGACGATGGTCAAACGGCTGCACGAAGCCGGGATCGAAGTCGTGCTCGACGTGGTGTACAACCACACGGCGGAAGGGAACCATCTCGGTCCCACCTTGTCGTTCAAGGGAATCGACAACGCGACGTACTACCGCCTCGCCGGGGATCCGCGCTACTATGACGACGTCACCGGCACCGGCAACACGCTCGACCTGCGTCATCCGCGCGTGCTGCAGATGGTGACGGACTCGCTGCGCTATTGGGCTCAGGAGATGCACGTCGACGGGTTCCGCTTCGACCTCGCGCCTGCGCTGGCGCGCGAGAACAACGGCTTCGCCCCCGACGCCGCCTTTTTCAAGACGCTCGCGCAAGACCCGGTGCTCTCACGCGTCAAGCTGATCGCGGAGCCGTGGGACGTCGGCCTCGGCGGCTACCAGCTGGGCAGTTTCCCGCCCGGCTGGTCCGAATGGAACGGGAAGTATCGCGATACGGTGCGGCGCTTCTGGCGCGGCGACTTGGGCGTGCTTCCCGAGCTCGCATCGCGCATCGCCGGCTCGTCCGACCTGTTCCAGCATCAGGGCCGCCGGCCGCGCGCGAGCATCAACTTCATCACCGTCCACGACGGTTTCACGCTGACCGACCTCGTGTCGTACAACGAAAAGCACAACGAGACGAATCACGAGGGCAATCGCGACGGGACCGACGACAACCTGAGCTGGAACTGCGGGGTCGAAGGGCCGACCGACGACATCGAGATCGTGAAGATGCGGCAGCGCCAAAAGCGCAATTTCCTCTCGACGCTGCTTTTGTCGCTGGGCGTACCGCTGATTCTCGCCGGCGACGAAATGGGACGCACGCAGCGCGGCAACAACAACGCGTACTGCCAAGATAACGAGATCGCGTGGCTCGACTGGACGAATCCCGATCCGCACGACCTGGCTCTCTCCGATTTCGTGAAGACGCTGCTGCGGCTGCGCCGGGCACATCCGGCGTTCAAACGCGACGCGTTCTTTCGCGGCCAGCCGATCGACGCGAGCGGACGGAAGGACATCGCCTGGTTCACGCCTGACGCGCAGGAGATGAGCGTCGAGGATTGGATCACGGACCACCGCACGATCGGCTTCTTCCTGGGCGCCCGTCCGATGCTGTTCGTGGCGATGAACGCCTCGCCCGACGACGTGCCGTTCAGCCTCCCCGACGTCGAACGCATCTCCTGGTCCCTGGTGCTCGACACCGCGATCGAGGGCGGCGCGCAGCGCGACGTTCCCGGCGACGCGATCGACGTCTACCCGATGATCTCGCGATCGCTCGCGGTCTTCGCCGGCAGCGCGAAGTGAGCGAGGTCGCGCGCGCGTACGTGGACGCGCTCGGCACGCCGCGGACGGCACCGCCCGAAACCGTCGCACGCTTCGAGGAACTGCTCGCCGGCGAGCGCGCCGACTTCGTGGCAGCGACGCGCGTCGTTCGCGAAGGCGAACCACTGAGCGTCGAGGTGACGCTGCCGGCGCTGAGCTGGCCCGAAACGCTGCGCTGGGCGATCGAGCGCGACGACGGCACGACCCAGAGCGGTGAGATCGCGCTGCGCGACGCGCCGGTCGTCCGCGCCGACGTGCGCGACGCCGAGACCTACGATACGCGCCGCATCTCACTCGGCTCGGCACTGCCGCTCGGGACGCACCGTCTGCTGCTCTCGGTCGAGCCGTATGCGCGAGCGACGGTGCACGTCGTGGTCGCGCCGGAACGAGCGTTCGCGCCGAGCGGCCGCAGTTGGGGGATCGCGCTGCAGCTCTACACGCTGCGCTCGGCGCGCAACGACGGGATCGGCGACTTCGCCGACCTGCGCGCGATGTGCCGGCTGCTCGGCGAGCGCGGCGCCGCGTACGTCGGCATCAACCCGCTCCACGCAACGTTCCGCACCGATCCCGAAGCCGCCAGCCCCTATGCGGCATCGTCGCGCGTCTGGCTGAACTGGCTCTACGTCGCGCTCGACGACGTGCCGGAGGCCGCGCAGCCGAACGTGCGGGCGCTCGTTGACGAGGAGGAGCGGCGCGCCGTTCTCGCGCGCTTGCGCTCGACGGCCGACGTCGACTACGCGGGCGTTGCCGCTGCAAAAGCCGCGGTGCTGCGCGCTTGCTTCGATGCGCTCGGCGCCGACGTCGCGCGGCGCGACGCCTTCGCGGCGTGGTGCGGCGTTCAGGGGGAACGCCTGCGGCGCTTCGCCGTGTTCGAGGCGCTCGCCGCCCGGTACGGACGCGACGTGCCATCGTGGCCGGCCGGGTTCGCGACGCCGGCCTCGCCCGACGTCGCGCTGTTCGCCGCCGCGCACGATCGCGACGTCGGCTACGCGATGTACCTCCAATGGCTCGCGGCGGAACAGCTCGCCGCGGTCGCCGCCGACGCCGCTCGGTACGGCGTGCGCCTGTATCGGGATCTCGCCGTCGGCGTCGACGCCAACGCTGCCGACGTGTGGGCCGACGCGGGGGCCTACATTCCGGAGGTTTCGGTCGGCGCACCGCCCGACGTCCTCAACACGCTCGGTCAGGATTGGGGGCTGCCGCCGCTCGACCCCCGCGGGCTTGCGCGTGAAGGGTATACCGAGCTGCTCGACCTGCTGCAGGCGAACTGCCGGCACGCGGGCGCGCTGCGCATCGATCATGCCTTCTCGCTCGCGCGTCTCTATTGGATTCCGCGCGGCGCCGGAGCGCGGGACGGGACCTACGTCGCCTACCCGCTCGACGACATGCGCGGGATGGTCGCGCTGGCGAGCGTGCGAGAACGCTGCGTCATCGTCGGCGAAGATCTCGGGACGGTCCCCGAGGGTTTTCGCGAGAGCATGGAACGCAGCGGGATCCTCTCGTACCGTGTCCTGTTCTTCGAGCGCCGTCTCGACGGAAGGTTCGCGGCGCCCGAAGAGTACCCCGAACTCGCGCTGGCGACGTCCGGCACGCACGACCTCGCTACGCTCCCGGCCTGGCTGCGCGGGGAGGACATCGAATTGCGCGACCGTCTCGGCTTACTCGAAACGCCGGCAGCGGACGAGCGCTCGGCTCGTGCGCGCGACCGCGAACTGCTGCTCGATGCGCTGATCGCACACGGCGATCTCGCCGGATCCGACCGCGGGGACGACACGGCGATCGTGATCGCCGCGAACCGGTATCTGGCGGCCGCGCCGAGCGCGATCGTCATGGCCCAACTCGACGACATCCTGGGCGAACGGCAACCCGTCAACGTCCCGGGAACCTCGACCCAATACCCGAACTGGCGCCGTAAGCTCGCCACGGACCTGGACTCCCTAGCCTCCGACGAGCGACTCCGCCGACTCTGCACTGCACTCAACGAGATTCGTCCGAGGCCATCGTGAAAGCTGTCCTCATGGCTGGGGGCGAGGGCTCCCGGCTCCGTCCGCTGACCTCCCGCAGACCGAAACCGCTTGCGCCGGTTGCTGGGAAACCGGTGATGGAGCACATCGTCGAGCTGCTGCGCGATCACGGGTTCACCGAGATCGTCTCGACGCTGCACTATCTCGCCGACGAGATCGAGTCGTGGTTCGGCGACGGCAGCGTGTACGGCGTGACGATGCACTACGTCGTCGAGGACACGCCGCTCGGAACCGCGGGCGCGGTGAAGATGGCGCACGACGTCCTCGCCGGGGAACCGTTCCTCATCATCAGCGGCGACGCGCTGACCGACATCGATCTCACCGCGCTCGTGCGCCATCATCGCGAGCGAGGGAACGACGTGACGATCGCCCTGCAGCGGGTGACGAACCCGCTGGAGTTCGGCGTCGTCGTCACCGGCGAGGACGGCCGCATCACGCGCTTCCTCGAGAAGCCGTCGTGGGGCGAGGTCTTCTCCGACACGATCAACACCGGCATCTACGTGCTCGAACCGGGCATCCTGGACCTGATGGAGCGCGGCAAGATCTACGACTTCTCGAAAGATCTTTTCCCGCTGATGCTGCGCGACGGGGCGAAGCTCGGCGGCTGGGTCTTCGACGCCTATTGGACCGACATCGGTAACCTGGAACAGTACCAGCAGGCGAACTACGACGCGGTCTCCAGCAAGGTGCACATCACGCACGCGGGGACCGAGGTCGCGCCGGGCGTGTGGGCCGGAGAGGGGACGCGCATCGATCCCGACGCGCGGCTCGAAGCGCCGATCGTGCTCGGACGCGACGTTCGCATCGCCGCCGGCGCGAAGATCGTCGGACCGACGGTCATCGGCGACCGCTCGATCGTCGAACGCGGCGCCGCGATCAACCGCAGCGTCGCGTGGGAAGACTGCTACGTCGGCGAGGAAGCCGTGCTGAACGACTGCACGGTTGCGGACCGCAACACGATCGAGAAGCGCGCCACGATCCAGGAAAACAGCGTCATCGGACGCGGCTGCACGATCGGCAGCGGCGCAACGGTCAACGCGCACCTCAAGCTCTGGCCCGACAAATGGGTCAACCCCGGCTCGATCGTCTCGATGTCGCTCATCTACGGCCAGAAGTGGCCGGGCTCGCTCTTCGGCTCGGTCGGCATCAGCGGTTTGGCGAACCTCGAGATCACCCCCGAGTTCGCGCTCAAACTGGCCCAAGCGTTCGGGACCTATCTCAAACCCGGGCAAACCGTGATGACCAGCCGCGACACGCACCCCGCTTCGCGCGTGATGAACCGCTGCATCATCTCGGGGCTGCTCAGCGTCGGCATCAACGTGCTCGACCTGCGCTCGTACCCGTTGCCGCTGGCGCGCTACGCCGTGCGGGTCGGCAGCGACGGCGGTGTCCACGTGCGCGTTTCCCCGGACGACGCGAACTCGCTGGTCTTCGAGTTCTTCGACCACACCGGGATCGGCATCGACAAAGGCGCGGAACGCAAGGTCGAAAATCTGTTCTTCCGCGAGGACTTCCGCCGCACGCCGATGGACGAGGTCGGAAGGCTCGACTTCCCTTCGCGCGCGCTCGAGCGCTACTCCGCCGCCTTCGTCGAATCGCTGCACGCGCAGGCGCTCAAAGAAGCCAACTTCCGCGTGGTCATCGACTATGCGTTCGGCAACGCGTCGATCGTGCTGCCCCAAATCCTGGGGGCCCTCGGCGTCGAGCAGATCGCGCTCAACGCGTACTTCGACGCCGAGAAAGTGCGCACGTTCCGGAACGACCGCGAACGGCATCTCCAGCAGCTCAGCTCGGTCGTCCGCTCGCTCGAAGCGAACCTCGGCGTGCTGATCGATGCCGACGGCGAGACGGTGATGCTGGTCGATGACAAGGGCAGCATCGTCGGCCGCAACCGGCTGATGGCGGTGCTGACGCTGCTCGTCGCGCGCGCGACGCCGGGGGCGAAGATCGCCCTTCCACTGACCGTCCCCTCGGTCGTCGAGCGCATCGCGCATGAGAACGGCGCGACGATCATCCGCACCCGCAGCGACCGGCGCTCGCTGATGAGTTTAGCCGAGAGCGACCACACGATCGCCTTCGCCGGCGGAATGCAGTACGAGCTCATTTTCCCCGAGTTCCAGCCCGCGTTCGACGGGATCTATGCGACCGCGAAGATCATGGAACTGCTCGCCGCGGAACGCCGCAATCTCTCCGAGCTCGTCGCGATGATCCCCGAATGGCACATCGCCGGCCGCGTCGTGCCCTGCCCGTGGGATCGCAAGGGCG
The DNA here is from genome assembly GCA_937927945.1 of uncultured candidate division WPS-2 bacterium. GTDB lineage: Bacteria > Vulcanimicrobiota > Vulcanimicrobiia > Vulcanimicrobiales > Vulcanimicrobiaceae > Vulcanimicrobium. The sequence goes on from CALEYW010000080.1 coordinate 11,955, forward strand.
CGGTGATGCGCTCCCTGCACGACGAAGCCGCGCACAGTGCAAACGGCAAGGTCGAGACGCTCGACGGAATCCGGCTCGAACGGCCCACCGGCTGGGTGCTCGTCCTGCCCGACGCGACCGAAGCATCGGTGAACATCTGGGCGGAAGGCGCGTCGGACGACGACGCCGCGCGCTACGCCGACGAAGTGGGCGAACGCGTCCGCGCGATCGCCGCGATCTAAGGAGACTTGGAGGATACCCTCGTGCGCAGCCGTCAGCATACGCCGTTCTTCAAAACGTTGTTCGATCTCTCGTTCACGCGCTTCCTCACGCCGCGCCTCATCCCGATCGCCTATGTGTTGGGCCTGATCGTCGTGCTGTTCTATGCACTCGCCATTGCGAGCGCCGTCGGCGCGGGCACGTCTGCTAGCGGGCAAGGCGTCAGCTGGCCCGCGGCGCTGATCGCCTTCATCGTCGTGCTCGTGATCGGTGCGATCTTCATCCGCATCCAGATCGAGGTCGTGGCGGTGGCATTCCGCGTCTACGAACGCGTCGTCCCTCCGACCGAGGGGCCCGTCGACTAACGTTCAGGGGCGAAACGCAGCAGGGCGTGGCGGTAGTCGAAGACGACGGTGAAGCGGTGCAGCACCTGGTCACCGACGTTGGCCGCGATGCTGGGGTCGGTCTCGACCCCGGCGCGCGCGTCGGTCAACGCGAGGCGCACGTCGCGAATCACGACGCTGCCCAAGCGCAGCTCGCGGGCGGTGGCGCGCCAGCCGTCGACGCCGCCGCCGACGCCGTAGAACAGCATGCCGCGCGGCGTGACGTGGTAGGTCCGCTCCAATCGGTGCGCTCGGACGAACGGCGTGTTGACGTCGACGGCCTCGTCGCTCCCGGTGTCGATCGTCACTGCCGCGGGCAGTCCGTCGATCGCGCCGCTCACTTGCGGCTGACGGTCGTCGAACACCATCGGCACCGCCGTGCCGCGCGTGCCGAACGCCGCCGCCGACGGCGCGAGCTCGAAGACGTGGTGCGCGAAGTCGAGCCGCGCGGCGAAACGCGCGAACACCTCGTAGCCGACGATGCCGTCGAACGGCGCCGCCGGGCCGAGGTCGAGCACGACGAACGGCTGGTCACGCAACTCCGCTGCGCCGATCCGCATCGTGCGGGCGGTGGTATAGCGGATCGGCGCGATTTTCGCGCCCGCACCGCCGACGGCGCCGTTGCCGGAGACCGTCATCCCCAAACGCGCGGCGGCTTGCGGCGTGATGACGTTTTGGCCGCCGGTGTCGAGCAGGAAGCGCAGCGGCGCCGCGCCGTTGATCCGCACGGCGATCACTTCACCCGGGTCGAGCGGTACGCGCGTCGGCTCCGCGAGCGTCGCGTCGCGGGGTGCGGGCGGCGGCGCGAACGCGTCGCGGGGAACGCCGCGGAGCGATTCGACCGCGCGGACGCGCGCGCTCCACGTCCCGTTGCTCGACCGCTCGGTGAGCGCGAACGGCACGCGCAATCCAGCCACCGTTCGGTAGCCCGCGAACGTCGTCGACACCGTATCCTCGCCGACCCGCCGCCGCGCCTCCGCGACCATTCCGCCGGCGGCGCGCACGTCCATCGCCCGCGAGAGGCCGCCATAACGCAGCCGCAAGCCGCCGTCGACCGACTCCGACGCCGCCGGACGCGGGGCGCGCGCGTACAGATACGACGCGGCGACGATCGCACCGCGCTGATCGACGTTGCCTTGCACGCGAGCCATTCCGGTGGCATCTGCTCGCCAGGCGTGGACCCCGTCGAAACCTTCGCGATCGGAAGCGGGGCCGGCGTCGAAGCGCCGGACGAACCAGCCCGCAGCGCGATCGATCAGGATCTCACCACGGCCGGGAATGCCGTACGCAACGACGTCGAGCCGCAGCCGCACGTAGCGCGCGGCGTTCGCCGACGTCGCTTGCACGACCGGAAGCGGCGCCGGCGCCGCGAGACCCAGGACGAACGCGGCTGCAGCGATCATCGTCGCAACGATGCCCGGCGCAGCGGCGTTCGCCTCGAGCTAGTTAGCGGCCGCGCCGCTGTGGGGTGGCTTTGCCGCGCCCGAACTGAACGTGGCGCTGCGGCGCGAACGGCCGGTGCAGGCCGGCCGGCTCGCGCACGTCGGGTGTGCGCTCCGGGAGCACGGGGACTTTTTCGCGATCGATCCGCCGCCCGACGACCTTCTCGATGTCGCGGAAGAGCTTCTCTTCCTCATGCGAGACGAACGTGATGGCGTCGCCCTTTTGTTCGGCCCGCGCCGTGCGGCCGACGCGATGGACGTAATCCTCGGGAACCATCGGCACGTCGAAGTTCACCACGTGGCCGAGGTCGACGATGTCGATGCCGCGCGCGGCCAGGTCGGTCGCGACCAGCACGCGCAGCTTGCCGCGCTTGAAGTCGGCCAGCGCGCGGGTGCGCTGCGCCTGCGAACGGTCGCCGTGGATGCGGTCGGCGCCGACGCCGTGCTTCTCGAGCGCCAGCGCGAGCCGGTTGGCGCGCGCCTTGGTGCGGGTGAACGCGATCGCGCTGAAGATGTTGTTGTCTTTGAGCAGTTCGACGAGCAGGTCGGTCTTGCGCATCTGATCGACCGTGTAGGCGACGTGGGTGATCCCCTCCGCCGTCGGCGCGAGGCTCTTCGGCGCGATGTCGATGCGCACCGGATCGTCGAGCAGCTCGCGGCTCAGCTTCGCGATCTCCGGGGCGATGGTCGCCGAGAAGAACAGCGTCTGCTTGCGGGCGGGCAGCTTGGCGACGATGCGGCGGACGGCGGGCAGGAAGCCCATGTCCATCATGCGGTCGGCTTCGTCGAGCACGAGCATCGAGACGCTCTCGAGCCGCGCGCCCTGCTGGAGGTGGTCGATCAGGCGGCCGGGGGTCGCGACGATGATCTCGACGCCGGTCTTGAATGCCTGCGCCTGCTGGCCGTAGCCGACACCGCCGAAGATCGCGCGAACGCGGATGTCGGAGTTCTTGGAGAGCGCCGTCAGGCTGTCGGCGATCTGCGCGGCCAGCTCCCGGGTCGGCGCGAGGATCAGCGCGTGGGTGCGGCGGCGCGGCAGCTCGGCGATCTTCTGCAGGAGCGGAAGGCCGAAGGCGGCAGTCTTGCCGGTCCCGGTCTGGGCGCTGGCGAGGACGTCGCGTCCCTCGAGCGCCGGCGGGATCGAGCCGGTCTGGACCGGCGTGGGGGTGGTGAAGCCAAGCTCACGCACGGCGCGGAGCAACACCGGGCTCAAGCCCAGTGTGTCAAAAGTGGGTTGCATCGATTCTTTCGAAAGCGAGCGCAAGTCGATCGGCATTTCGAAAGATCGCGCAAAGAGTGTGTCACGCGAGGTGACACGTCAGTATAACACACCGCGAATAGCCTAGCGAACGCACAGTCTCCCGGCATGCCACGGCCTTCCGTACAGGGCTGCGAATCCGGCGTCCAGTCGCTTGCCTCTGCCGATGCCGGTGGGTGGTATTCAGCCAGGGAGGTTCCATGCGCGGGCTCGCGGTTTTTCTCGCGGCGCTTATCGTGTTCAGCGTCGCGTTCCCGCGCGGTGCGGACGCCCAACAGGGGCCGGGCAATGACGAAACGGCGCAGATCGATCGCCTCAACGTGAACCTCAGGGCCTACCTGGCAAGCCTGCCGGCGCCCGAGCAGCCGCCGGCAGCGCCGCTCACGCTGGCGCAAAGCCCCCGCCGAGTGCACCGCCCCAGGGTCTGAACGCGTTCGTCGTCGGGCCGCCGTGAAGCACGGCGCTCGCGAACGGGTCGGCTCTACGGCTCGAGCAGCAGCCCCCTGCCGCTGTTGCTGGGATTCGGCGCGCAGGATTTCGTCGTCGACCAAGCGCTGCGCCGCGCCTGTCCGAGCGCGCAAAACGCGGTGAATTTCTTCCTCGCGCTGCCGGCGTTCTACAACGCCGCGAACACCCGGACGACGCCGTGAAGCGCCTCTTCATCGTCATTGCCTGCGCTGCCGCGATCGCCGGCTGCGGCGGCGGATCCGGCTTTTTCCCCGGCGCACCCACACCGACACCCACACCGACGCCCACGCCCACGCCAACTCCGCAACCCGGACCCTTGACGCTCGGCACGAACTCGATCCAGTTCACCGCGACCGGTCAATTCCAGGACGTCCCGATCACCGATCCCGGCTACGGCGGCGTCTACACCCCGAACTCGACGACTCCGGCCGTCGCGACGGCGACGATCGTTCCCGGTCCGGCCGTGGGCGTCACCGCCGGCGTCGCCGGCACGACCACGGTGACCGTCAGCGACTCGCTCGGACATCAGTCCACCATCGGCGTCGGTGTCACGACGACCGGCGGCGTGATCCACTGATGAGTGCGAGCACGAGCAGCCGGCGAAACGCAGACCTCGTTGTTGCGCTCACGTGCGCGACGGCGCTCGCTGGATGCGGTGGCGGAGGGTCGGGCTCGTCTTCGGCTCCGCTGCCGAGTCACTCCAGCGCGCCCGGTACGCTGCAATCGGTCCGCGTGACGATGACGATCGCCGGACCGCCTGCGACGAAGGCGTCGGGATCCGCGCGCAAGCCGAAGTTCATCTCGCCCTCGACGAACGGCGTGCTGATCAACGCTTACGCGCATGCCGACACGCAGCATGCGACCATCATCGGAACCAGCGCGACCGACGTTTCGTCGCCAACTCGCTTTCGATCTTCATCAGCGGTGTCATCGTCTCATACGGCAGCTCGCAATCGTACTCGTCGCTCCCGGCCGACGGCGCGACGGACAACTTCGGCGTCGTCCTGCAGCCGCAGGACTTCGACAACAACCCGATCGCCGCCGGCACGAACGACCCGTACGCCAACCCGATCTTGGTGAACCTCGCTGAGACCGGCGGCAGCGGTCATTCCACGCTGGTGCTCAACGGCAACCCCGTCGGCGCCACCACGGTGCTCACGCATTCGACCGACACGCTGGCGCTGCGCTACGACGGCCTCGGCGCGCCCGGCTACACCACCCTCACGACGCTCGGCGCCACCGGCGTGGCCAGCTCGTCGATTCGAATCTCGCCGCTCTACGTCGCCAGCGCCAGCACGTATTTCTCCGCTGCTTCGCTGTCGTTCGTCGGCTCGGGCGAGTCTGCGTTGCTGACCGCCAGCGAAGCGAGTGCGCCCGGCACGGTGACCTATGCCGCGACACCGAGCGCGAGTTGCTCCGGCATCGCTACCGCGTCGATCAGCGCCGCGAACGCGACGGTCACCTCCGGCGGCACCGCTGCGGCGTTCGGCCCCTGCAGCGTTGCGATCTCCGACGGCACGAGCACGGTCGCCGTCCGCGTCGCGAACACGATCTCCGGCGTGCCGATCACGATCAACGGCTTCACCCTCACGACGTACACGCCGGCCGACGCCGACGGCGGCGTGACGGTGCAATACGGCTCGATCACCGTCGGCCCCGACGGCGCGCTGTGGGTTTGGGAAGGGTTGACTCCGGCGGCCGGCGTCGGCCACGTCACCCGCATCACGACGAGCGGGACGATGACCCAGTTCCCGGCCCCGGGTGTGGGCTCGTCCGGATTCGGGATCGCCGCCGGCGCCGACGGAAACCTCTGGTTCACCGTCTACAACCACGACCAGGTCGACCGCATGACGACGGCCGGCGGCGTCACGGCGTTCCCGGCCGGCGGAAGTAACCCGAAAGGCATCACCGCCGGGCCGGACGGCAACCTTTGGTTCCAGGCGATAAACCCGGTAAACGCGATCGGGCGGATCACGCCGGCGGGCGTGATCACGATGTTCCCGCTGCCGAACACGAGCGGCCAACCCGGTGGAATCACCGCCCCGGATGCGGAGGCGGCGGCGCCTCGTCCGCGGCGCCACTGGCAGGCGCCTCGAGCACGCCCGGCGCGCTGCAGTCCGTGCGCGTCACGATGACGATCGCCGGACCGCCCGCGACGAACACGTCGAGCAAGGCGCGCACGCCGAAGTTCATCTCGCCTTCGACGAACGGCGTGCTGATCGACGCCTCCGCGCACGGCTCCACGACCGTGATCGCGTCGAGCGCGACCGACGTCTCGTCCGGTTCGATCGCGTGCGGCGGCCAGACCGGCTATCCGCGCCCTGCGGCGTCGTGATCGCCCTCCCGCCCGGCAACGACGACTTCTTTATCGCCAGCTACGACGCGGCCCCGACCGGCGGCTCGTTCACCGGCGCCAAGTTGCTGGGCGTCGACACGGTGACGCAGACGATCGGCCTCGACGTCGCCAACACGCTCAACATTTTCGTCAGCGGCGTCATCCGCTCGCTCAACAGCGCGCAGTCGTACGCGTCACTCCCGGCCGACGGCGCGACACACAACTTCGCCTTCGTCCTGCAGCCGCAGGATTTCGACAACAACCCGATCACCGCCGGAACGAACGACCCGTACGCCAATCCGATCACCGCCACCCTCGTCGAGACGGGCGGCAGCGGTCACGCGACCCTCGTCCTCAACGGCGCCCCCGTCGGTGCGACGGCAGTGATCGCGCATTCGACCGACACGCTCGCGCTGCGCTACGACGGCCTTGGTGCCGCAGGGTATACGACCAACACGACGCTCTCGACGCCGGGGAATCCGCTCGTCGCCCGATTTCGCTCGCCGTGAGCGTCTCGCCGCTCTACGCGACCAGCGCCGGCCCTACTTCGCCGGCGGGGCGGTCGCGTTCACCGGCTCGGGCGAAACCGCACAGGTGAATCTGAGCGAAGCGAACGCTCCGGCAGTCACCTACACCGCGACCCCCTCCGCCGGGCACCGGCGTCGCCACCGCCTCCGTCGCGGGATCGGTCGCAACGATCACCGCGGGCGGAACCGCCGCCGCACCGGGCACGTGCACGATCGCGTTCGCGGACAACTACGGCAGCGCGCAAAACATGGGCGTCGCGAACACGATCTCCGGCGTGCCGATCACGATCAACGGCTTCACGATCACGCACTACGTGCCGCCCGACGCCGCAACGGTGAATTACGGCTCCATCGCCGTCGGACCCGATGGTGCGCTCTGGTTCGGGGAGTCGCAGACCCCGGTGGCCGGCAGCGTCGGCCGGATCACGACCTCTGGGGCGATCACGGAATATCCGCTCCCCGGCACGCACGCACGGGGTTTTGGGATCGCCGCGGGCGCCGACGGAAACCTGTGGATCGGCGACTACGCGCACGCCAGGATCGACCGCGTCACGCCGACCGGGACGATCACCGCCTTCACGGTTCCGGCCGGCGGGTTGCCCATCGGGCTTACCGCCGGCTCTGACGGGAACGTCTGGTTCGCGGACGTTTCTACTCGCAGATCTGGCGCGTTACGCCGAGCGGCACGTTCACCGCGTTCGTCATCCCGGGCCCCTACGGCATCGCGGCGTATCTGGCGAACGGTCCTGACGGGAACGTCTGGTTCACTGTCCAGACCGGCGGCGGCATCGGGCGGATCACGCCGGCGGGGACGATCGCCGAGTTCCCGGTTCCATCCGGCCATGCGCCGTTTTTCATCGCGGCCGGCCCGGACGGGAATCTCTGGTTCACCGAAAGTTCGGCGCGCAAACGATCGGAAAGATCACGCGGAGCGGCGCGATCACGGAGTGTACGGTACCGGGCGTGGTGTTCGCCGCACCGCTCACGACCGGACCAGACGGCAACCTCTGGATGGCCGGCGCGACGGTGATCCAGAAGCTCCAGATCTAACCGACGCAAACGTTCTCGCGAGTACTAACGGCGCCGCGGCGCTAGCGCCCGCCGCCGACGTCGAGCACGGCGCCCGTGACGTACGACGACGCCGGGGAGAGGAGCCAGAGGATCGTCTCCGCGACTTCGTCCGCCGTGCCGGCGCGCTTCATCGGCACCGACGGCACGAGTTTCTCGAGCCGTCCCGGCGCGTGGATTTCGGTGAGAATCAGTCCGGGCGCGACCGCGTTCACGCGGATCCCTTCGGCCGCGACCTCGGTCGCGAGACCGATCGTGAGCGAGTCGATCGCACCTTTGCTCGCGGCGTAGTGCACGTAGACGCCGCCGCCGCCGATATCGGCTGCGCGTGAGGAGAGGTTGACGATCGCGCCGCCGCTGCCGCCTTGCGCAGTCGACATGCGTCGCACTGCTTCGCGGCAGCAGAGCATCGTGCCGATCACGTTCACGGCGAAGACGCGCTCGAGCATCTCGCGCTCGATCCCCTCGACGCGGCAGGTCGCGCCGACGATGCCGGCGTTGTTGACGAGACCCGTCAGCGGGCCGAACGCATCGTCCACCGCAAGGAAGGCCGCGACGATGTCGTCTTCGCCCGCGACGTCGGCCGGGATCGCGATCGCGCGTCGTCCGGCAGCGGCGATCTCGGCGATGAGCGCATCGGCTGCGGCACGCTCGCGAACGTACGTGAACGCGACGTCGTAGCCGGCAGCGCTGCCTTGCCGCACGACGGCCGCACCGATGCCGCGGCTGCCGCCGGTGACGAGAAGGGTCCCGCGCGAGTCTTCAGCGAGCGACGGCGTCGACATACGCGATCTTTCGGTCGAGTGCGGTGAGTGCATTGTCCCAAGTATAGCGCGCCGCTGTCTCCGCACCGTTCGCGCGCAGTTCGCCGGCCAGCGAGGGATCGGCGACGAGGGCTTTCAGGTATGCCGCGAGTTCGCGACCGTCGCTCGTGTCGCAGACGATCGCGTTCACGAACGGCTCGGCGTACTCTTCGCCGGTCGCGCCGCAGATCGCGATCCCGCCGGCCGCCATCACTTCGAGACCGACCAGACCGAACGGCTCTTTGCCGCTATTCGCGAGCACCGCGTCGGCCGCCGCGTACAGCGCATGAAGCGTCCCTTCGTCCAAGAAGGCGCGGACGTGAACGACCGGTGTTTCGACGACCGCGAGCAGCCGCACGAACTCGCGCCAGTCGGTGCCTTCGTAGGCGACCCGCTCGACGCCGAGCTGACGCTCGCGCGCCCGTCCCATCACGACGTCGCCGTACGGTTCCTTTCCGCCGCGCACGATCAGCCGCGCGTCGATGCCCGCTGCGCGCACTTCCGCCAGCGCGTCGATCGCCTGCAGCCAGTTCTTGTCGGGATCGAAGCGGCCGACTTTGACGAACGTCGGGCGCCTCCCGAACGCCGCGCGCAGCGCCTTCGTCTGCTCCGCGTCCGCGCCGGCAAGCAATGCGTGATCGATGCCGTTGGGGATCACGAGGGCGTGCACGTTCCAGAGTGCGAGCTCGAACTTCATGTACTTGCTCACGCACGTCAGCGCGGCGGCGCGGGTCAGCGTCGGCCAGTGGATCTTCTCGAAGCCGTACGTGTTGTTCGCGTTCCACATCAGCGTCAGCGCGCCGCGCACGCCGCGTTCGCGCGCCAGGCGGTCGATCGCGATCGCGACATTGGCCGTCTGCCACTCCTCGCAGATGACGAGCACGCGCTCCCCGGCTGCGTGCGCCGGGATCAGGAGCTCGTCGACGATCCAAGGCGGCAGGCTGACTTCCCAATCGCGCACCTTGGCCGGCTCGCCGTCGTAGGCGTTGCGCGGGTACTGCGAGGAGACCCACTGCGACCAGCGCCGCAGCGTAACGCCGGGGCCGCTCGCCTCGACCGGCGCCATGTGCGGATCTCCGACGAAGAAGAGCTGCGCGTCGTGGCCGGCAGCGCCGAGCGCCCGCGCGAGCTGGGTGACGCGCGTGCCGAGCCCGCCGATCGACGCGTACCGGTCGGGACCCTCGAAGGACAGCAGAGCGACGTGACGGGGAATCATCGTCGCTTCCTCCCGTTCCCCTCGCGCGGCTTCCTGCTCCGCCAGGAGCCCCTCGTGCCGACCCGAACCCTGGCGCGGTGCGCGAAGCGTTGAACGCGAGCCGGATCGCGGCATTCAGCGACGGCGTCTTCTCCGTCGCGATCACGCTGCTGGCATTCGGGCTGCACGTTCCGGACGACAAAACGCCGCTCGCGTCGCAGCTCCACAACCACGCGGCCGACTATTCGATCGCGTTCGTGAGCTTCGTGCTCGTCGGCATCAAGTGGCTCAACCACCATCGCGTGTTCGGGCGCATCACCAGCGTCGACACGACGCTGATCTCGCTCAACCTGCTGCTGCTGATGGGGATCACCACGGTACCGTTCGCGACGGCGCTGCTCGCAACGCACGTCGGCACGACGGATGCGGCGCTGGCGTCGCTCATCTACGGTCTTCTCTGGGCGATCAACGGCTGGCTGTACGCCGCGATCGCGCGGCGCGGCACGGGGCGCGTGAGCGCGCTGTGGGTCCTCGCACCGCTCGGCTACGTCGTGGGCGGCGCACTCGGTTACTTGAACGTGTACCTGGCGATCGCGCTGTACTTGATCCTGGCGCTCTTGTTCGTGGCGCCGGAACGCGCCGAGCGAAACTCCTGATTCGACCAAGCGCGGCCGCCGCCGTCGTCACCGCGATACTGCTGACATGCTCCGCCCCCGCCGCGGACGCCCGAACGCGCGAGCCGCGCGTGCTCCTTGCAGCGCCTACTGCGCCGCGCTACGTCCGCGTGCACGCGGACGTCACCGGTTCGGGCGTCCGCGGCACGGCGATCTGGCTGATCGACCGCGCGACCGGGCGGACCGTCGAACACGTCGACGCCGGACCGCTGACGGCGACCGACGGCTTCGACGGGACTCACGCCTGGCACGCCGACGCGACCGGGATGCCGATGGTGATCGGGAACGCGGAAAGCCGGCGCGACTCGGTCGCGTGGGCGCACCTGTTCGGCCGCACCGGTCCCGAACGGCCGAGCGTAACGCCGCTGTCGACACGCGGGCGAACGCAGGTCGTTCGGCTTCGCTATCCCGGGCTTTCCGGACCGATCGACGTGGCGATCGACAGGCCGACCGGACGCGTGGCGCGCGTCCTCGACCAAACCGGCGTCGACCCGGTGTCGACGTCCTTGGGCGACTATCGCAGCGAACGAGGCGCGTTCGTGCCGTTCGCGATCGCCCAGAGGAGCCCGTTCACGACGTGGCGCTACCGCGTCCGCGCGGTCACGTTTCCACGGACGATTCCTGGGAACGCGTTCGCGCCGCCGCGGCCGCCCGGCGATACGCGGCTCGACGGCGTGACCACGATCCCGATGCGGATCGCGGACGGCGCGCCGGTCGTACCGATCCGGATCGACGGCGGACCCGTCCTGCACGTGCTGTTCGACTCGGGCTCGACGAACTACCTGACGCCGGCGGCGGCGCGACGCGCGCACCTGCGCGCCGTCGGCGCGGACAAGAGCGGCGGCGTCGGACCGCTCCTCGTTCGCGAGCGCTACACGACGGCGCATCGGCTCGATATCGGCGCCGCGGTGCTCAGCGATCAGCCGTTCGGCATCATCGACGACGCGCCGGGTCCCGGGATCGACGGGGCGATCGGCGGGGAAGTGCTGCAGCGCCTGGTTGCGGCCTTCGATTTCGCCCACCGCCGCGTCCGCTTGGCGCGAAACGCACGCGCGCTCGGAATCACCGCACACGCGATCGCGCTGCGCTTCGCGCCGTCAGGCCCGGAGGTCGACGGCGCGCTCGACGGTTTGCGCGGCGCCATCGCGATCGATACCGGGAGCGGCGTCGCGCTCGACGTGATGTCGCCGTTCGTTCGCAAACACGGCCTCGTTCGGCGTTACCGGGTACACCGTCTCGTCAGCACCGGCGGCGGGATCGGAGGCGGAACGGTCGGGTACTTCGCAAGCGCCCGCTCGCTGCGCGTCGGCGACGTCGTCCTCCATGACGTGCCGATCACGCTCGACACGATGATCACCGGAGCACTTGCCGATCCGACGCAGCTCGGCAACCTCGGCACGCCGGTGCTGCGGCGTTTCGTCACCGTGTTCGATTACCGGAACGGCCGTCTGTGGCTCCTGCCGTGAGCCGAGCGCGCCAAAACGGCCGGTCCGGCCAGCGTCGCTCCCCAGCGTAGTACGCACGCCGCTGCGCGACGTAGGCGTCGAATCGCCGTCGCACGTCCGCGTCGTACGCGGCGAGCGACGCGTCGTCGAGTGCGTCCGCGAACGTGCGCGCGCCCTGCAGCGCCTTGACGATACCGAACCCCGAAAGCGGGTCGTACGACGCGGCGGCGTCGCCGACCGCCGCCCATCCGCTCCCGGCCGCGCGACGGCGAACCGACGACGGAACGTGCACGACGTGAGACGCCACGATCCGGGCGCGGCCCACACGCGCGCACGTGAGCGGCGCGGACGCGAGCTGTTCGGCGAGCTCGAAACCGTCGCGGAGGTACTGACCGGGATCGACGAACAGCACCGCCGCCGTCTCGCCGGACGGCAACGGCGCGCAGTACCACCATCCGTCGGGCGCGCTCTCGACGAGCGTGCGCGTGTCGCGCGGAGGCTCACAGTCGAACGCGAGCCGCAGGAAGATCGCGAGCAGTCGATCGTCGATCTCACGCGCGACGTCGCCGAGCCGCATCCCGTTGCGGCCGCCGGCGTCGACCACGAATCGCGCGTGCAGGCGTTCCCGCTCGCCCGAAAGGTCGACGCGCCACGCGCCGTCGTCGTGCGTGCAGCGCTGCGCCACCGCTCCGGTGATGACCTCCGCGCCGGCCGCGGCCGCCGCGTTCGAGAGCAGTTTGTCGAATACGTTGCGGTCGACGTGCCAGCCGCTGCCGTGACGGTTCGCGATGAAGTGCGTCTCCTGCGGGTCGCCCGAACCCCAAGCCGACACGATTCCGGGCGACGCCAGCGGCCCCGATCGCGCGAAGGCCTCCCAAACGCCGAGCTCGCGCAGCAGCGGGTTGATCTCCGGCGGCAGCGTCTCACCGAAACGCGGCTCGCCGTACGACGATGCCTCCACGAGGACGACGTCCCGCCCCCGCTGCGCCAGCAGCAGGGCGGTGGCCGTGCCCGCCGGCCCGCCGCCGATGACGACGACCTCACGGACGGCGGGGTTCCGCCGCACACCCGTCGCATTGCCCATTGCTGTCCGCCGTTCGCGTCTATACCGCGCGGACTCTCCATTGGAAAGGGTGTCCAATATGGGAACCGCGTCGATCGTCAGCGTGCGCATCCATCCGGCGATCGGCATCGCCCGGATCGGCAACAGCCCGACGGAATGGTTCGACGGGCCGGAGCTGCCGTATCCGACGCCGCGTCCGCTCGGCTTCTACAAGGATGCCGAGGGCCGTCTCAAACGCCAAGCGGCGCTGTTTCGGGTCTACGGGTACGACGCCGCGGGGAGCGTCGTCGCCGAGCTGACCGCCGAGAACGCGCAGATCGAATGGACCGTTCACGTCGCGAACACGAAGGCGGCGTGGTACGACTTCGACGTTGCGCTCGACATCCCGGACGCCGCGGCGCAAGCGTCGGTGCTGCGCAACGGCACGTTCACCGGCGCGGCCCGCAAGCAGCTCGCGATCGATCCGGGTCCGCGCACGATCTCGGGTCCGAACGCGAAGCCGCAGCGCTTCAAGTCCGGCGAGTTCGTGGGCAAACGGGTGTATCTCGGCGAGCTCCAGACCGACGAGGCCGGTCGGGTTCGCTTTCTCGGCGGCCACGGCGTTTCGGCGACCTTCACCGGAGAGACCAGTCCGACGACGTTCGCCAACAACGACGGTTGGCACGACGACGTCTCCGACGGTCCGGTGCACGCGACGGTGAAGATCGACGGCAAGACGTTCGACGCCGACGGCGCCTGGGTCGTCGTCGCGCCGCCGAACTACGGGCCCGACATCGTCACGCCGCAGACGCTGCACGACGTGATCTACGACGCCCTCGCGGGCGCGTGGCTGCCGTCCGCGAAGGCGATCACCCCGTCGTTCCGCCGCGACATTCTGCCGCTCTTGCAACAGATGACCGACGCGCAGTGGGTCAACGACGGCTTCTTCACCACCTTCGGCTGGGGCAACGCCTACGATTTCAGCCGCGAGGAGCTGCTGCGCAAGCTCGCGCAGCCGAAGCCCGCTCACGGTGACGACACCTATCGCGAGCTGCGCGTGCAGATCTTCAACATGCTGCGTGATCCGGCGACCACCGTGCAGCAGCCGCACCAGTGGCCGCCGATCTACGGCGACGCGTTCGGCAACTACTACGCCAGCCCGCGCGTGTACTTCACCGTCACCGCGACGAAGTACGCGCTCTTTCGCAAGTGGTCCGAAGGCGATTTCATCGACGACTACGCGACGCCCGACGAACGCGCCGAACGGCTCGAGGACGTGCTGCTCGCGGAGCAGCCGGAGACGCTCGATCGCGCGGCGCTGCACTGGTGCATGGGCGGCCCGTTCCATCCCGGCTGCGAGATGACGTGGCCGATGCGGCAGATCTCGATGTATCGCGCGCCGTATCGTTTGCGCGAGCGGCCTGCTGAGATCGCCGAACCCGACTACGGACCGGTGATGACGCAGACGATCGCGCTCGGGCCCGCGGGTCCGCTTGCCTGGAGCGCGCCGGGCGACATCTCGCGCTGGATGGCGGTCCCGTGGCAGACCGACACCGCGTCGTGCCGGTCGGGCTACGGCTGGCCCGGCAATCCAACGCCGAACGACACGTTCATCCCGACCTTCTGGCCTTCACGCGTTCCGAACGACGTCCTCACCGAAGGCGGTTTCACCGTCGTGACCGATCCTTCGCTCCCGATGGACGAACGGCAACGCGCGTTCGCGCACCGGGTCCGCTGGCTGCGCGGCTTCGACTACAGCGGCCCCTACTTGCCGCAGATCACCAAGATGATCGCCGAGTTCGGCGACCTCGGCGTCGTCGAAGCACGCCCGAACCCGAACGCCCACGACCCCGCCGATCCGTTCCCGGCGGTCCTCTACGTCGAATCGAAACCGACCGTTCCGACCACCCAACCGGTGCTCGCCAAAGCCCATGAGGAACGCGCGACGCTGCGGCCGAGCGACGAGTTCACCTTCGTCCGCTTCGGCGGTTTAGGAAGGCGCTGAACCTACGGAGAACTCGTACGCACCGCCACTCGCTACGGGGTCATTCACGAATGTCGCTCGAGCTTGTCAATACCGTAGCCGCCATCGGCACGTTCCTCGTTATCGCGACGACCGCGATCGCCGCGGTCATTCAGCTCCGCCACATGCGCGCCAGCAATCAGCTTCAGGGCCTGCTCACCGCGCTGGCGCGGATTGAAGACGAAGACTTCAACACCTGGTTCACCGTGACCCAGGAACGGCTCCCCGTACTGCTCAGCGATCCCATCTTCCGCCGGGACATCGACGAGGGCCGATACGACCGGAACGCGCCCTGGATCAAGCTCGCAAACTCGTATGACGCGATCGGCAACCTCATCAAGAACGGTCTGCTTCCGGAAGACACGTTCCTCGACAACTCATGCTACCGCATCGTCACGGCCTGGGACATGCTGCACGATCTGACGGCGATCGTGCGCCGGCGTGCCGGCCCGGCGGTGTGGGAGAACTTCGAGTACGTCTATGTGCGGTCGAAGCGTTGGCTGGATAACCATCCCGACGGCAACTATCCGGCGCGCGAGAAGCGCGCACACGTACTCGACCGCTACCTCGAGGAGGACCGCCGGCTACGCGAGGCCGCACCGCTCGAGATCGTCCAGGACGTGTGAGACTTGGTGCGGAGAACGAACCGAAGGCGGTAAGGCAGCGTGACGGTGACGGTTACGCCGTTGCGAGCGAACGCAGGACGTACTGCAAGATTCCGCCGTGGCGGTAGTAGTCGGCTTCGTCGGGGGTGTCGATGCGCAGCAGCGCGTCGAAGGATTTGGACGTGCCGTCGGCCGACGTAGCGGTGACCTTCACCGTCATGCCCGGCTCGAGTTTCGCGGCGACGCCTTCGATCGCGAACGTCTCTTCGCCGGTGAGGCCGAGCGAATCGCGGGTGGCGCCTTGCGTGTACTGCAGCGGCAAGATTCCCATGCCGATGAGGTTCGAGCGGTGGATGCGTTCGAACGACTCCGCGATCACGGCCTTGATGCCGAGCAGGTACGGGCCTTTCGCCGCCCAGTCTCGCGACGAGCCGGAACCGTATTCCTTGCCGGCCAGGATCATCAGCGGCGTGCCGTCGGCGCGGTACTTCTCGGACGCATCGAAGATCGAAATCTGCTCGTTCGTCGGCAGGTAGCGCGTCACGCCGCCTTCGACGCCCGGGACGAGCGCGTTGCGCAGCCGGATGTTGGCGAACGTGCCGCGCACCATCACCTCGTGGTTGCCGCGGCGCGCACCGTAGGAGTTGAAGTCGGCGTGCTGGACGCCTTTGGAGAGCAGGTACCTCGCGGCGGGTGAGGTCTTCGCGATGTTGCCGGCGGGCGAGATGTGATCGGTCGTCACCGAATCGCCGAGCACGGCGAGCACGCGCGCGCCGCGGACGTCCTGCACCGGCGCCGGCTGCTTGGGCATGCCGTCGAAATACGGCGGGCGCTTCACGTACTCGGACTTCTCGTCCCACGCGTAGCGTTCGCCGGCGGGAACCTGCATCGACGACCAGCGCGCGTCGCCCGCGAACACGTCGGCGTACCGGGCGCGGAAGATCGCGTCGTTCACCGACGCCGCCATCGCCGCGTCGATCTCGGCACTCGTGGGCCAGATGTCCTTGAGGTACACGTCTTCGCCGGTCGCGGTGCGGCCGAGCGGTTCGGTGGTGAGGTCGACGTCCATGCGGCCGGCGAGCGCGTACGCGACGACCAGCGGCGGCGAGGCCAGATAGTTCGCGCGCACCTGCGGATGGATGCGGCCTTCGAAGTTGCGGTTGCCCGAGAGTACCGCGGCAACGATCATGTCGTGTTCGGCCACCGCGTGCGCGACGTCTTCACCGAGCGGGCCGGAGTTGCCGATGCACGTCGTGCAGCCGTAGCCGACGAGGTTGAAACCGAGCTTGTCGAGGTACGGCGTGAGGCCCGCTTTGAGCAAGTAGTCGGTGACGACTTTCGAGCCCGGTGCGAGCGACGTCTTGACCCACGGTGCTGACGAGAGCCCTTTCTCGACCGCTTTCTTCGCCAGCAGTCCGGCGCCGATCAACAGCGCGGGGTTCGACGTGTTCGTGCACGACGTGATAGCGGCGATCACGACGGCGCCGTCGGAGACTTCCGTGCGCGGCTGCGCGGCGACGGCCGTACCGCCGCCTTCGCCTTCGAAACGTTCGACCGCTTTGCCGTTGCCGTCGCCGCGCACGTTCTGCCACTCTTCGAGCGCGACCGCGAATGTCGACTTCACGTCGGTGAGCGGAACGCGGTCCTGCGGACGGCGCGGTCCGGCGAGATTTGGCACGACGTCGCCGAGATCGAGCTGCAGCGTGTCGCTGAAGCGCGGTTCGGGCGACGCATCGGTGCGGAACATCCCCTGCGCCTTCGCGTACGTCTCGACCAGCGCGATCTGCTCCTCGCTGCGGCCGGTCAGCTTCAGGTACTGCAGCGTCAGCGCGTCGATCGGGAAGATCGCGACCGTCGAGCCGTATTCCGGCGACATGTTGCCGATGACGGTGCGATCGGCGACCGGCAGCGACGAGAGTCCGGCGCCGTAGAACTCGACGAACTTGCCGACGACGCCCTTCTTGCGCAGCATCTGCGTGATCTGCAACGCGAGATCCGTCGCGGTGACGCCTTCGCGCAGTTTGCCGGTGATCTTGAAGCCGATCACCTCGGGAATCAGCATCGTCACCGGCTGACCGAGCATCGCGGCCTCGGCTTCGATCCCGCCGACGCCCCACGCCAGCACACCGAGGCCGTTCGCCATCGTGGTGTGCGAGTCGGTGCCGACGACCGTGTCCGGATACGCGACCGGCGTTCCGCGGGGATGCGCTTCACCGCCGCCGCCGGCGCCGAAGATCACGCGCGCGAGATACTCGATGTTGACCTGATGGACGATTCCGGTATCAGGCGGCACGGCGCGGAAGCCGTCGAGCGAC
Organism: uncultured candidate division WPS-2 bacterium; assembly: GCA_937927945.1. Taxonomy (GTDB): domain Bacteria; phylum Vulcanimicrobiota; class Vulcanimicrobiia; order Vulcanimicrobiales; family Vulcanimicrobiaceae; genus Vulcanimicrobium. The sequence goes on from CALEYW010000080.1 coordinate 29,736, forward strand.
GACTGTCCCCACTTGAGAAACGCGTAGCGTTCGCCGTTGCGCTCGAACTCGAGCTGCGCGTTCTTCTCGAACGCGTCGTCGCTGGCCCAGGCATCGACCTGCACCGAGTGGTCGATGACGAGCTCGACCGGCTGCAGCGGGTTGATCCGCTTCGGGTCGCCGCCGAACTCGGCGATCGCGTCGCGCATCGCCGCCAAGTCGACGACGCACGGGACGCCGGTGAAGTCTTGCAGCAGCACGCGGGCCGGCCGGTAGGCGATCTCCTTGGACGACGGCGCGCCCGGCTGCCAGGATGCGAGCGCCTCGGCGTCCTCGCGCGTCACCGATCGGCCGTCCTCGAACCGCACGAGGTTCTCGAGCAGAATCTTCAGCGAGTACGGCAGCGTAGCCAGGTCGTGACCGCGCTCGGCCAGAGCGGCGAGCCGGAAGTAGGTGTATTCCCGGCCGCCGACACGCAGGGTGTCGCGGGCAGAAAAGCTGTTCGGGTGGGCCTGCGTGTTCACAACGTGCCGCTTTCGCCGTTCGCCGGTCGGGCTGCTCCCGACCGTTGTCCCCGAATTGTTGACAGTCGTACCGTTTCTTGGGACAGTCAGGAGGATGCGCCGCGACGACCTCCGGCCCGCGCTCTTCGGCACCGCGATCCGCGATCGCGTCCTCATCCGCTTGGCGCTCTCGGAGAACGGCCTCCACGTGCGCGAGCTCGCCCGCCAGATCGAAGCGAGCGCGAACGCCGTTCATCGGGTCGTCATCGCGCTCGAGCGCGCGGGCGTCGTCGTCTCCCGGCCGGTCGGCACCACGCGGATCGTGCTGCTCAATCGACGATGGTACGGAGCGGTCGAACTCCGCGCCCTGCTGGACCGCCTCGTCGCGGCGTACCCCGAGGTGCGCGACCGCGCGGGCGCCTTCCGCGAGCGGCCGCGGCGCATTGGGAAGCCGCTGTGACGCTCGGCGACGACGCCGGCCTAGTCGACGTCGCGTTCGCCGCGTGCACCGTGCTGGCGCGGGCCGGGGAAACGGCCGTGCTTTGCGGCGGCAGCGCCGCGGCGTACTACGTCCCGGACCGCTATCAATCGCTCGACATCGACTTCGTGGTCGAGGTCGGCGCGGCACCGCACATCGTCGATCGCGCGCTCTCGACCATCGGGTACACGCTGTCGACGGAAGGCCACTACCGGCACGAGCGCCTGCCGTACACGCTGGCGTTTCCGATCGGCCCCCTATCGATCGGCCGCGACTACATCACCGCCTGGCGCACCGAACGCCGCGGCGACGCGCTGCTTCACGTCTACACGCCGACCGACGTCGTGCGCGATCGCTTTCTCCACTTCTGGGCTTGGGGCGATCGCACCGCGCTCGAGGTCGCGCTCGCCGTCGCTCGCGCACGCGCCACCGACGTCGACACAGCCGCGCTTCACGCATGGGTCGAACGCGAGATTCAGGCCGACGCTTCCTACGACGCGTCGCGAGTCGCGCGCTTCTTCGCGTCGTTGCGCGACCTCTAACCGATAGACGTATTTGGGCTTGCTAGCAATTGTGGTTTATGACCGGAAAGACGAAGTCACGCACCTCGCGGCCTTTTGCTCTCTTGTACATTTTTGAAATGACGAGTGGCGCAGTGACCGTAAGCACGCAGAGCCAACCAAAGAGCGTTGCAAACTGCGGCTGAGACCACTTGAAAACTGCGCCCAACATGTATGCCAACACGGTCAAGCAGACACCGTACAGGAACACTCTGCCGGCGCGGCTGGACGGGATCAAACGGTTTGCTATCGCCCAGTCGAACATTTCATCAGCGCTTTTATATGAGTGGTATTGCCCAGTCGTATTGTTCTTAAGATACAGGTAGTCGCCAGAATCCGCGCTTTCGGCCGCGCCCCATATCAGACGCGCCCCATGCCCATTCGTTATTGGAAACGCGTAGCCCAGAGTTATGTTCTGGTCATCCTCGCCGTCGTTTATCCATAGAGTCGTTCGCTCGTGCTGCGTTACCGTGCTAGTGACGTTCGGCGCAGCCACGGTTCCACCGTGTTGGGGGTGGATATATCCCCCTCCACCAGAACTGCTGATCTGAGTCGACGCCCAAGCGGCAAATTGGTGGCCGTGAACGACCCCGTCCATGATCATGAACCAGGCCGTGCCTAACTCGAATTTCCTCGTCACCCGTACGCGTGGCATGTCGTTTCTTCCGTCAAAAATGATCGCAGCGAGAAGCCGTCACGCGGTGCAAGACGCGGCGTTTTCAGAAATCTTCGACGTAACGCGTTCACCAGTGAACCGCCTCAATCTGGCAATGGCGAGGAGCTAGTAAACTGCCCCTTACTCCGAGGATCGATCGGTCGCTCGCTTGCTAAATGTTAGATTCCAGTTTGGACTGCAACGTTTCAGCTGAAGACGGTGCGGGGGTCGCCTTCCATGTAGCCTTCGACGCGGAGCGCGCGTTCGCCGCAGAGGAGCTGCCAGAGGGGCGCGACGGCGAGGTGGCGGCGCCATGAGGTCAGGTTCACCACGTCGCCCAGCTCTTCGGGAGTCTGGGGCGCTTCACGGGCGATTCGCTCGAGCGCGGCCCGCGGCAGCAGCAGCGTCGTCGGCAAGTCGTTGTCGGCGGCGAGCGCGCTGATGAGCACGGCCATCGTCGAGACCAGCGCATCGCGCTGCGCCCCGAGCGGCTTCGGCGCCCGCGGCGGGAGGTCGGCTTCGGGCATCTGCTCGCCGCGCGCGATCGCCTCGATGAGGCGGTCGCCGAGATTGCGCCGGGTGCCGTTGTCGATGCGGCGCAGCTGCGAGAGCTCGTCGACCGTCTTCGGACGCAACTGCACGAGGCCGATCATCACGTCGTCGGGCAGCACGTACTTGAGCGGAATGTTGCGCTCGCGCGCGTAGCGGTCGCGCAGGATGGCGAGCTCGTTGAGGATGCCGAGCTCGCGGCGATTCATCCGGGCGTTGCCGGAGACGCGCAGATACAGACGGCGCGGATCGTTGCGGTAGCTCTTCAGTTGAACGAGCGCGGGCATTTCTTCCTCGGCCCACGTCTCGCGCCCGCGTGCCGCCAGCTTCGCTTCGAGCTTGTCCTCGAGCTCGAAGAGATGCTTGACGTCGTCGACCAAGTACTCGACTTGCTTGGGCGTGAAGGGCCGCGTGCTCCAGTCGCTCACCGTCTGCGACTTGCGCAGCGTCACACCGCAGAGATCGCGCACCAGATCGAGCAGTGAGATCGAGAGTCCGTAGCCGACGAACGCCGCGGCGACCTGCGTGTCGTATGCGGCACGCGGCAGCGTCTCGAACGCGTCGGCCATGATCCGCAGATCCGACGAGAGCGCGTGGCCGACGACGCGCGCGCCGGCCAGCGCGTCGACGAGCGGCCGCAGATCGCGCAGCGCCAGCGGATCGACGATCGCGACACCGTCGTCGAAGAGCAGCTGCACGACCATCAGGTGCGGCGTGTACGACTTCTCGGTGTGGAATTCGGTGTCGATGCCGACCCGCGGTGCACGCGCGATACGCTCGCATACCTCCGCCAAGCCGGCGGGCGTATCGACGACGGTGACGGCGAGTCCGGAGCTTGTGGAAGGATTCACGGCGTCACCGGAGGGTTCGTCTCGGACGGCGCATGGATGGGGCGCGGACTGCGGCCGAAGTGGATATGATGCTTCTCCATCGTACGATGAACGGGGCCGACGACGTGCCGCTCGTACATGTCGTCGGCGTACGCGGAAGCGGCGTTCCCGAAGATGGCGAGGACGGTACAGATCGGAATGGCGACCGCACACATAGTGTAGATTTGGCGAAAAATCGGGACGCGCAACGCCGCCGCCGTCTGCGTTGCGATCGTTCCGCCGAGACCGGGGATGATGCGCACGACGATCAAGAACATCGGCGAGCCGATCTTGAAGTGCCGGGCCCACGGCGGCAGGCGCTCGACCTTCTGCTTTACGTCGAAGGCCGCCGACGTGCGCAGCGCGACGATGTAGCCGATGATCGCGGCGAGAACGAGTCCGATCGCGTTGATGACCGAACCCCAGACCGGCCCGAAGAGCACGCCGTTCATGATCGCCAGCGCGTCGGTGACCGAGAACGGCGCGGACGCTACGACCGCGAACACGATCACCGCCAACGGCATCGCAAAGGGACCGAGTTGGATGAGCGCTTGCTCTACCCAGGGTCGGTGCGAGACGACGAAGGCGGCGAGCGCGAACGAAGCGACCAGAATACCGACCGCCTCCAGGCGGCGCAACCAACGGGCTGTGCGCGAACTCACCGCCCTCTTTCTTGGCGGGCGCTTCGTGTTCGCCTTTGCAGCGGCCACGCTGTCCACCGAGCGTGCGAGCCGTTCTTACCTGGGACCATTGGGTGGGTGATTTGGGGGATTGACCCCGCCCAGGACCGGGTGTACGATGTTCGCACCTCGAGGTATTACTTATCGTTCGCATACGGGAGGGCGGCTTGACGTCGCAGGATCCACCCGGGATCGCGGCACCGACCGGCTGACTGCGCGCCGGTACGGTGCGAAAACACCAACCCACTTCGCGCACACATATTCCGATGGCAGGAGGGCGGCATCATCTCGATGACCGAGGATCCACCGAAGGACCCAGCGTCGTAACGGCCGATGTGCCGGAGCGACCGTTTAAAAAGTACGAAGGGGTCACGCCGAGCGGCGTGGCCCTTTCGCTTTGCCGTCGCGGAGCGTGGATCAGTGGAACGCGGCGAGCTTGACGGTGTTCGCGCCGAGCGCCTGCGCGAGATCGTACATCGCCTGGTCGGTGATCCGGTGATAGTTCGCGTCGAGCGCGGGCGAATATTTCGCGTCGATGGCGGCCATCGTGGTCTCGTGGATCGGATGGGTCACGAGATGGTCGAGCAGCGTGCCATGGTAGAACGCGCCGTCGTTGCCGGGAACGCCGAGCATGACCAGGCGGGCGGCCAGCTCCTTGCCGCCAAGGTTCGCGTCCGGGAACTTCACGCCAGCAGCGTTCGCCGTCGCGGCAGCCGTCTGGACGGAATAGTCGAAGACGGTGAGCCAATTGTCGACGGCCGGCTTGCCGTACTGTTTGGTGAGCTTGGTGACTTCTTCGGTCACGAGCGTCGGGCCGACCATCGCGGTCAGCGCCTTCGCAATCGAGAACGTCGCCGGGCCGCCGCCGAGCTTCACCAGCGAGATCGTCGCTGCGAGGTCAGGGGTGCCGGAAAAGACGGAGCCGTCGCCGCCGGGCGGCATGCCGTGCTCGCCGCCCATCGCCATGTGCGACATCTCGCCGGACATCGCGGGCGCCGGTGACGCCGTTTCATCGGCCGCGAGGACCGGGGTGAGACAGAACGCGGCCAGCGCCGCGCCGGCCAGAACGGCCGAAAAGTGTTTGATCACGTGCAGTGTTCTCCAGAAAGCAGGTTCTGCCTAAGAACGGGCTCCCTGGGGCTGCGGATTGATTAGAGAAGATCGATCTGCGAACGATCCGCCGCCTCGGAACTCGCGGACGAAGCGAAGAACGCATCGAGAATCTCGCAGCCGACCGCCGGAGCGGTCGCCCGCAGGCTGAGCGCGAGCACGTTCGCGTCGTTCCAACGCCGCGCTCCCTGCGCGGTCGTCGCGTCGGCGCACAACGCCGCACGGATCCCGTCGACCTTGTTGGCCGCGATCGAAATGCCCGTTCCGGTCCAGCAGCACACGATACCGATGTCGGCGGCGCCGGAGGCAACCGCCTCGCCGACGGCGCGCCCGATCGATGCCCAGCCTTGCGCCTCACCCTGCGCCTCGCGGAGGGCGCCGTAGCGCTCGACGGCGATGCCGCGCCGGCCAAGTTCGGCGAGCAGGGCTTCCGTCAGCGGACCCGCTTCGTCCGAACCGATGGCGCAGCGCACGACATGCTACTGCTGGACCGCGATCGTCTACGCCTCCAGCGTCCCGGCCCGCGCGGCGGGGGCCCTTGGGGACCGCGAATGTCGTGGCGCCAAGAGCGCGAACCAGGGTTCCGATGACGCCGATTCGGGATGCAGCGACCGTGCTGGTCGCGCGAGATACGACCGAGGGCCTGGAAGTCTTCATGGTCCGGCGCAACGCGCGTTCCGCTTGGCTGCCGCAGATCTACGTGTTCCCCGGTGGGGCCGTCGACGCGGCCGACCGCGAAGCAGCCGCTCACACGCAGCTGCGCGGCTCGGCCGGCGAGGTCGATCCCGCGTTCGTCGTCACGGCCGCGCGCGAGACGTTCGAGGAAGGCGGCCTGCTCTTCGCCGACCGGCCGATCGCGCCCGAGGCGCTGAGCGAAGCGCGTCGCGCGCTGCTGGCGAACGAGATCACCTTTGCCGACGTGCTGGCCCGCTTCGACACCACGATCGACGCATCACACTTGCGGTTCTTCTCGCGCTGGATCACGCCGCCGATGGAAGTGCGTCGCTTCGACGCGCGGTTCTTCGTCGGCCGCGTTCCGCACGATCAGATCGCCGAGGCCGACGCCATCGAAGTGCTCGACGGCCGCTGGTTCCGTCCGCTCGAAGCGCTGGCCGCGTTCGAACGCAAGGAGATCGGGATGATCTTTCCGACGGTGAAGCACTTGGAGCGAATCGCACCGTACCACACCGTCGCCGAGCTGATGGTGTTTGCCGCGGCGAAGCGCATCGCGACGGTCGAACCCGAATACAGCGGCGGCGAGCTCGCGCTGCCGACGGACGTGGTCGACGCGTGGTGACCTTGAGCCCGCGCGTCGGGCGGCTGCGCGCGAACAATCCCTCGCCGATGACGCTCGACGGAACCAACGGGTACGTTCTGCAGGTGGGCGCAGGCGAGCTCGTCGCGATCGATCCCGGTCCGATCGACGATGCGCAGCGCGACGCGTTCCTCGCCGCGGCCCGCGCCGCCGGTGCGTCCTACGCGGCAATCCTGGTCACCCACGGCCATCCCGACCACGCGCCGGGAGCGGCACCGTTGGCAGCCGCAACGGGCGCGCCGGTGTTCGCCCACCCCGCGGCGCGTTTTCCGCACGACCGCGCGCTGCGGGACGACGAACGGCTCACGTTCGGCGATGCGGCGATCACGGTACTACACGCGCCCGGCCATGCCCCGGACCACCTCGTGTTCGTTCTCGACCAGGAGCGGGCGCTGTTCACCGGCGACGTCGTCGCCGGTACGGGCTTCATGGTGATCGCGCCCCCGCACGGCGAGATGCGCACGTACCAAGCCACGCTGCGCCGGCTGCGCGAACGCTACGGCGACGCGACGTCTCTCTACGGCGGCCACGGTCCCGAAGTACGCGACGTGCGTGCCAAACTCGACGACTACATCGCGCACCGCGAAGCACGCGAACGGCAGATTCTCGAGGCGCTGGCGGCGGGCCCGTCCACGATTCCCGAGCTGGTCGCGCGCATCTACGCCGAGACGCCGCGCAACCTGTGGCCGGCGGCGGCGCGGCAGGTTCTCGCCTACCTCATCGCACTCGAACGCGAGGGCCGCGTGCGCGATGAGCCGCTCGGGCGCGCCGCGACGTCATCGGAAGCCGCGCTGCTCAACCCCGACCTCTCGAAGCTCGAAGCCGGTCCAGGCGCGGACGTCATCCGCGCCGAGCTGGGTTTCGCGACGAAGGAACCCGTGCTCATCTACCACCTCGGTACGGCTCACCCTGAAATGGCGACGACGACTTTGCCGAACTGATCGCCGGAGTCGACTTTTTTGGCGGCTGCTACGATGTCGTCCAGGGGGAAGCTGCTGTCGACGACGGGTTTGATGGAGCCGTCCCACATCGCGAGCATCGCGGCGAAATCTTTGGGCGAGCCCATCGACGAGCCCAGGATGTCGAGCTGCTTCCAGAACACGCTGAACGGACGGATCTTTGCGTCGCCCGTCGTGCCGCCGTAGGTGACGACGCGCGCGCCGTAGCGGACGGCGCTCAGGGCTTTCGCGAACGTGTCGCCGCCGACCGCGTCGACGACGAGGCTCGGGCCGCCGTCGACCGCAGAGGCTTCCTTCTCCCACTTCTCCGTCGTCTTGTAGTTGATGAGGACGTCAGCGCCCAGACGCCTCGCGCGCTCCAACTTCTCGTCGCTCGACGACGTCACGATGACCTTGGCGCCGATCTTCTTGGCGAAGAGCAGCGCGAACGTTTGCACGCCGCCGCCGATCCCCGGCAGCAGCACGACGTCGTCTTTGGTGCAGCCGCCGCGCGAGATCAGCGCGCGGTATGCCGTGACGCCGCCCAGCGGCATCGCAGCGGCTCCATCGTCGCTCAGCGACGCGGGCGCCGGGTGCACGTTGCCGGCCGGAACGGCGATGTACTCGGCCATCGTCCCCTGGTGCGGCATGCCGATAAGATTCGAGTCACGCCGCCAGATGCGCTCGTTGTCTCCCCAGCCGAGCGTCGGATCGATGACGACGCGCGTCCCGACCGCGGGTCCCTGCGCTCCCTCGCCATGCGCGGCGACGATGCCGAGGCCGTCGGAGCCGGGGATGCACGGCAGTTGAATCCCGGGATAGAGCCCCTGGCTGATGAAGACGTCGCGGCGGTTGAACGCGGCGCGCGCGAGCTTGACGAGGATCTCGCCGGCGGCGGGCGAGGGGTCGTCGACGACGTCGACGTGGAACTGCTCGGGACCGCGCTCGCGGTCGATGGCATTGATTCGGACGGCTCGCATTTCGGGGGCGTTTGCGTAATGAACCGGGAGCGCCTACTGCCGACCGCCAAGTAGACCCTTTGCGAGCTTCGTATACGGAGGCGCGTTCGTGACCCTTCCCCCGGTGAACTTGGGACCGCCCATCGCCAAGCGGCTCTCGCGGCTGGACGTCCAGATCGAGGCGAACCGCTGCCTCAACTGCTACGACGCACCCTGCACGCGCGCGTGCCCCACGAGCATCGACGTGCCGCGCTTCATCGGGCGGATCGCCACCGGCGACTTGGCCGGCAGCGCCCACACGATCATGGATGCAAACCCCGTCGGCGCAAGCTGCGCTCGCGTTTGCCCGACCGACCAGCTGTGCGAAGGCGCATGCGTCTACAACGCCGACGAGAACCCGATCCGCATCGGCGACCTCCAGCGTTACGCGACCGACTGGGCGATCGACACCGGAGCGATTCTTTTCAGCGCCGGCGCGCCGACGGGGAAGCGAGTTGCCGTGATCGGCTCCGGACCCGCGGGACTGGCGGCCGCACGCGAACTCGCGCGCGCCGGTCACGCCGTCACCATCTTCGAGCGCGACGCCGAACCCGGCGGCCTGGACACGTACGGCATCGTGCCGTTCCGACTGCCGGCCGAGATCGCGCTGTGGGAAGCGGAGCAAGTCCGTGCGCTCGGCGTCGAATTTCGCACCGGCGTCACGGTCGGCGAGACGATCTCGGCCGAGACGATCCTGGCGGAGTACGACGCGGTCATCCTCGCCGTGGGGATGGGCGCGGTGCCGCGCCTCGGGATCGAAGGCGAAGATGCCGCCGGCGCGTGGGACGCGCTCGACTTCATTCGCATCGCCAAGATGGGCGGCGACGTCGGCCCGATCGGCTCGACGGTCGCCGTGATCGGCGGCGGCAACACGGCGATCGACGCGGCGACGTGTTCGCGACGTCTTGGCGTCCCGTCCGTAACGATGTATTACCGGCGCGGCGCGGACCGCATGACCGCCTACGGTTTCGAGATCGAGTTCGCAAAGGTCGAGGGCGTCGAGTTTCGCACGTACACGCTGCCCAAGCGCATCGTCGTCGAGAACGGGCGCGTCGTCGGCCTCGAGCTGATCTCGACGGCCGACGACGGCAGCGCGCGGCCGCTGCCCGGCACGGAACGGATCGTCGCCGTCGACACCGTGATCCTCGCCATCGGGCAGACGCGGCTCGTCGGCCTGCTCGACGCCTTCGGCGTCAGGCACGACGTGAACGGCATCGCGGCAGTCGACGAGCTGCTGTGCACCAGCAATCCGCGCGTCTTCGCCGCGGGTGACGTCATGTTCAAACCCGGCGGCACCGACGCGATGGTGGTCGAGGCCGCGCAGCGCGGCAAGCAGGCCGCCTACAGCGCCGATCTGCTCATGCGCACGGAGACCCGCTGATGGCCGATCTTTCCGTCGATCTCGGCGGCATCCGCAGTCCGAACCCGTTCTGGCTCGCGTCTGCGCCGCCCACCAACTCCGGCTACCAAGTGATGCGCGCGTTCGCCGCCGGCTGGGGCGGCGCGGTCTGGAAGACGCTCGCACTGGAACCGATCGTCAACGTCACGTCGCGCTTCGCCGGACAGAACATGGGCGCGTACCGGATGACCGGGATGAACAACATCGAGCTGATCACCGATCGCCCGCTCGACGAGAACCTGCGCGAGATCGCCGAGTGCAAGGCGAAGTATCCCGATCGTGCGATCGTCGCGTCGCTGATGACGGAGTGCACCCGCGAGAGCTGGCACGAGCTGGTGCGGCGCTGCGAGACCGTTCCGATCGACGGGTTCGAGCTCAACTTCGGCTGTCCGCACGGCATGTCGGAGCGCGGCCAAGGCGCCGCGGTCGGACAGGATCCGGAACTGGTCGAACTGATCACCCGCTGGGTCAAGGAAGCGGCGCACGTTCCGGTCATCGTCAAGCTGACCCCGAACATCACCGACGTGCGCTACACCGCGCGGGCCGCGGCAAAGGGCGGTGCCGACGCGGTCAGCATGATCAACACGATCAACAGCCTGATGGGCGTCGATCTCGACACATGGCTGCCGATTCCGCACGTCGACGGCAAATCGTCGCATGGCGGGTTCTGCGGACCGGCCGTCAAGCCGATCGCGCTCAACATGGTCGGCGCGTGCGCGCGCGACGAAGGCGTAGGGATTCCGATCTCCGGGATCGGCGGGATCTCCGACTGGCGCGACGCCGTCGAGTTCATGCTGATGGGCTCGAGCAACGTGCAGGTGTGCACCGCGGTGATGCACCACGGGTTTCGTATCGTCGCCGACATGATCGACGGGCTGAACAACTACCTCGACGCGCGCGGCATCGCGTCGGTGCGCGAGATCGTCGGGAAGACGGTCCCGCGCTTCGTCGACTGGAACGACCTGAACCTCGACTACAAGATCGTGGCGCGGATCGATCCCGAGTCGTGCATCCGCTGCAACAAGTGCTACATCGCGTGCGAGGACGCGGCGCACCAGTGCATCGACCGCCCGGCTGACCCGCGCCTCGCGCCCGTCGTCGACGAGGCGCACTGCGTCGGCTGCAACCTCTGCGCGATGGTCTGCCCGGTGGTCGACTGCATCGAGATGGTGCGGGTCGACGCCGGCGACACCGTTCACACCTGGAGAGAAAAGCTATCAGTACCATCATAAAAGGCGGGACGATCGTCACCGCGACGGACACGTTTGCGGCCGACATCCTCATCGAGAACGGCGCGATTTCCGCCATCGCGCGCTCGATTCCGGCAGCCGGGCACGAGACGGTCGACGCGTCGGGTGCGTACGTCTTCCCGGGCTTCATCGATCCGCACACGCACCTCGACATGCCGTTCGGCGGCACGACGACGATCGACGATTTCGCCAGCGGCACGGCGGCGGCGGCGCTCGGCGGGACGACGACGATCGTCGACTTCGCGCTGCACACCAAGGGCGACTCGCTGGCGAACGCGCTGAAGACCTGGCACGCGAAAGCTGCCGGTAAAGCGGCGATCGACTACGCGTTCCACCTCACGATCGCCGACGGACGGCCCGAGACGCTCGAAGAGATTCCGGTGATGATCGAACGCGAGGGCGTGAACTCGTTCAAGGTCTTCATGGCGTACAAGCACGTCCTGCAAGTCGACGACGAGACGATCTTCAAGGTGCTCAAGGCGGCGGCGCGCTTCGGCGGCCTCGTGCAGGTGCACGCCGAGAACGGCGACGTCATCGAGGTCACCGTCAAGGAAGCCCTCGCGGCCGGACACACCGCGCCGCGGTTTCACGGCCTCACCCGCCCGGTCGAGCTCGAAGCGGAGGCGACCTCGCGGGCGATCCGGCTGGCCGAGGTCGCCGGCGCCCCGCTCTACGTCGTGCACGTCTCGAGCGCGATGGCCGCCGACGCGATCAGCGACGGACGCAAGCGCGGTCTGCCGATCTACGGTGAGACCTGCCCGCAATATCTCGTCTGCGACTCGAGCGACTACGACCGGCCGGATTTTGCCGGCGCGAACTACGTGATGTCGCCGCCGCTGCGCGAGAAACGCGATCAGGCCGTGCTGCTCAAGAAACTCAAGAACGGCGAGCTGCACGCGTTCGGTTCGGACCATTGCTCGTTCAACAACTGCGGTCAGAAAGAGCTCGGCCGCGACGACTTCTCGAAGATCCCCAACGGCGCGCCGACGATCGAGGACCGCGTCGCGATCCTCTACGAGCACGGTGTCAACAAAGGCGTCATCGGGTTGAACCAGCTCGTCGCGCTCGGCTCGACCAACCCGGCGAAGCTGTTCGGCCTCTTTCCGCGCAAGGGAACGATCGCGGTCGGCAGCGACGCCGACATCGTGGTGTGGGACCCGAGTGTCTCGCGAACGATCTCGGCGACGACGCATCATATGAAGGCCGACAACAACATCTTCGAGGGGATGACCGTGCGCGGGCGCCCGCGCTACGTGTTCTCGCGCGGGCGGAAAATCGTCGACGGCGACGCGTTCGTCGGTGATCCGCACGGCGGCATCCATCAGAAGTCGGCGCCTTTCCGTCCCGTCCAGTTGTAGTCCGCATCGCACAGGAGCGTCAGCAGCAGCGTGAGCGACATCGTCCGAATCGGCCTGGTTCAGGCCCATCACGACACCGACGGCACGGCACCGGTCGCCGACCACAAGCGCGCGGCGATCGAAAAGCACGTGCGGCTGATTCGCGAGGCTGCGCAGCGCGGCGCGCAGATCGTGTGCTTGCAGGAGCTCTTCTACGGGCCGTACTTCTGCACCGAGCAAAATCCGAAGTGGTACGAGGCGACCGAGCATGTTCCGGACGGGCCGACGACGCGCCTGATGCAGGACCTCGCGAAGGAACTCGGGATCGCGCTCGTCGTTCCGCTCTACGAACGCACGATCAGCGGCGTGTACTACAACACCGCCGTCGTCATCGACGCCGACGGCAGCGCGCTCGGCATCTATCGCAAGCACCACATCCCGCAAGTGCAGGCCGGGCCGCCGTCGTGCGGCTTCTGGGAGAAGTACTACTTCAAGCCCGGCAACATGGGCTATCCGACCTTTCAGACGAAGTTCGCGCGAATCGGCGTCTACATCTGCTACGACCGCCACTTTCCGGAAGGCGCGCGATTGCTCGGCCTCAACGGCGCCGAGATCGTCTTCAACCCCTCGGCAACCGTCGCCGGACTCTCCGAGTATCTCTGGAAACTCGAGCAGCCCGCGCACGCCGTCGCTAACGGCTACTACGTCGGCGCGATCAATCGGGTCGGTTTCGAGACGCCCTGGAACATGGGCGAATTCTACGGACAATCGTACCTGGTGGACCCGCGCGGGCAGATGGTCGCCGTCGGTAGTCGCGACAAGGACGAAGTCGTCATCGGCGAGATGGATCGCCGCGTGATCGAAGAGGTTCGCAACACCTGGCAGTTCTATCGCGACCGCCGTCCCGAAACGTACGGCGCGATGGTGGACGTCTAGGATGCCCACCCAAGTCGAAGCCGGCGGGATCGTCACCCTCACCAAGACGGCGGCGCGCGCCGCGTCGCAGCACGCCGAGCTCTGGAACGACGACCTGCGGCCCTGCACGCCGGGCGAACACGACTGGCGCGCGTCGCGCTTCGCGAGCTTGTGGATCGGGATGTGTCTGTGCATCCCGACGTACTCGCTCGCCAGCGGGATGATCGCGCTGGGGATGAACTGGTGGGAAGCGGTGCTGACGATCCTGGTCGGCAGCGCCGTGGTGCTGGTGCCGATCCTGCTCGTCGCGCACGCGGGGACGCGCTACGGCTTTCCGTACCCGGTCTTCGCGCGGTTGTGGTTCGGGACGCGCGGAGCGCACGTGCCGGCGCTGGCGCGTGCGATCATCGGCGCGGGCTGGTTCGGGATCAACGCCTGGTTCGGCGGCCTCGCGCTCGACGCGATCCTCGGCCACATCTTCGCCGCGTGGCCGGCGTTCGGCGCGCACACCGCGATCTCGTTCGTCGCGTTCTGGCTGCTCAACGTGGGGATCGCGATGCGCGGTCCGCAGGCGATCGGCAAGCTCGCCGCATTCGCCGCGCCGACGCTCGGGCTCGCCGCGGTGCTGCTCTTCGCGTGGGGCGTCCACGCGGCAGGCGGCGTGCCGACGATGCTCGCCGCGCCGGCCAGCCTGCACGGCTCCGCGTTCTGGGCGGCCTTCTTCCCCTCGGTCATCGGCGTTGTCGCGTTCTGGGCGACACTCGCACTGAACATCCCCGACTACTCGCGCTACGCGATTTCGCAGCACGCGCAACTGCGCGGTCAGCTCGTGATGCCGGTCGTGATGGCGCTCTTCGCGTTCGTCGGAATCGCCGTCACGTCGACGACCGTCGCGGTGTATGGGAAGGCGCTGTGGAATCCGGTCGATCTGCTGGTGACGTTCCCGACGCCGGTCGTGCTGATCGGCGGCGCGATCGTCATCCTCTCGTCGATCACGATCAACGTCGGCGCCAACGTGATGGCGCCCGCCCGCGCGTTCGAGAACCTCTGGCCGCGCACGATCACCTTCGCGATCGGCGCGATCATGACCGGACTCCTGGCGCTCGTGATGCAGCCGTGGTACGTGCTCGCGACGTTCCACAACTACGTCTTCACCTGGCTCGGCACGTACGGCACGCTGCTCGGCCCGTTCGACGGGATCGCGATCGCCGACTATTGGCTGGTGCGGAATCTCCGCCTCGACCTGGCGCAACTCTACACGCCGAACGGCCGCTATGACTACGCCGGCGGGTGGAATCTGCGCGCGATCGGTGCGCTCGTCGTCGGCTGGATCCCGCCGCTGATCGGCTTCTGGTACGCACCGCTGGGCTTCCTGTGGTCCGGCGGCTGGTTCTTCAGCATCATCGTCGCCGGCCTCGCCTACGCCTACCTCATGCGCACCGATCCCTCACGCCTCACCGAAGCCGAATACGAAGCAATCACCGACATCGCCGGCCCCACAACGATCCGCGCCGCCATCCCCGAACCAACGACGGCGTAGTCGCCCTGTCATTGCGACCCTCAGCGCGCGTAGAGGTCGAGGAAGACTTCGGTGCTGAGTGCGATGATGAAGCCGCCGGCGAGCGTCGACGTCGAGAGGATCGTGAGGCCGCTGCGCTTGAGCACGCTCCACAACTCGCCGACGACGAAAACCAGGGCGCCAACCGCGGTCGTCAAAAAGAACGTCTCCAGCACGGGCGACGAGAACCGGTAGCCGATCATCGCGCCCACGAAGGTCGGACCGCCCGCGACCAGCCCCGCTAGCGTTAGCTGGCCCCAGGTCGGCATCGTTCCGCGGCCGGCCAGCGGCGCCGCGACGCCGAAGCCTTCGGTCGCATTGTGCAGGGCGAATCCGGCGATCAAGCCCACCGCGATCGCCGTCGCGCCCGACGCCGCACTCGCGCCGATCGCCAGGCCTTCCGCGAAATTGTGCGCGCCGATGCCGATCGCGATCATCCCCGCCAGCAGCAGCGGACTCTCGACCCCGCCTCGCTCCGCCCCGCTCTTCGAGAGCCGCGTCGCCAGCGTCCCCAAACCCACGAGTCCAACGACAAGTCCGGCAGCGTACGCGATCATCGTCGCAAGCGGAAGCGCCGGCGCGATGCCACCGCCGGTGGCTCCGCGCTGCCACGCGGCGATCGCGCGCAGCAGCGGCGACGTCGCATTGCCCGCGATCTCGACGATCAGATAGATGAGGATCCCGATCGCGACCGCGTTGAGCGCACCGATCGCCGCTGGCGTAAGCTTGCGCGCGCGGGCGATCGGCAGCCCGAGGAAGATCGTCAGCCCCGCGAAGGCGCCCAGCAGCGCCGTCGTCCAGAACGAAAGCGGTGCGCGTGAGTTTCCGAGCGACGTGGCCGGCCCGTGCATGCGCATCGCCATGTTCATCGCGCCGAGCAGCTGCGGCGTGCCGGCGTAGTGGATCGTCGTCACGAGGCCGGCGGGCATCCCCATCGCGTCTTCGGTGTGGTCGAGCACGTGGCAGTGCACGAGCCAGTTGCCCGGCTGCGCGTCGGCGGTGAGGACGGCGTCGACGCGCTGTCCCGGCCCGAGCAGAATCGTATCCTGCACGTCGCGCCCGCCGGCGGGCTGCGCGTCACGCGCGATCACGAGCATGTCGTGACCGTGCGTGTGCATCGTGTGCACGTTCTCGGAGGAGATGTTGATCCAGCGCAAGCGCACCCGATCGCCGCGCCGAACTTCGATCGGCGTCGTCGCCGGGTATTCTTTGCCGTTGAGCGTGAAATGGTTCTCGAGGGTGCTCTGGATCGACCACGACGAGAGCATCTCCACGTCGTCGCGCTGCACGCGCTCTTCGGGGCGCGGATGCGCGGGGAGCACGACGATCGCGCCGTACAGCCCGCTGTTGACCATCCGCTCGCTGGCGTGGCTGTGGTAGATGAACGTGCCGGACTGGTTCGCGGTGAAGGCATACCGGAAGCGCTCGCCGGGCGCGACCATCGGCTGCGAGATCCCGGCGACGCCGTCCATCGCCGCCGGGGCGCCGTGGATGCCATGCAAATGCACGGTGTCCGCAACGCTCATCGCGTTGCGGAAATCGATGACGACCCGATCGCCCTGGCGGACGACGAGCGTCGGTCCGGGGACGACGCCGTTGTAGGTGCGAGCGTTGACCGTGAGCCCCGGCTGGAGCGTCCAGGGCGCCTCGCGTGCCGCAAGGTGGAAGGTGAGAATCCGGCCCTGCCGCTCCGGCAGCGCCGCGAACGTCCCGTCCTCACGTCGCGAGAGCCGCGACTCGCCCGGCAGCGGCGTCGCGGCCGGCACCGGCCCCGTGAGCGGCTGTAGGCCGACGGTCGTCGGATCGACTCCGGGTGCCGTGGCATCGGCGTCAGCCGCCGCGACGAGCGGGGCGGACGCCAGAAAGAGGATGCACGAGACGGCGGCCAACGCGAGCGAGGCACGCCGAAGTCTCCAGTTCGGCACGCCTAACTCTTATGGACGGCGACTGCGCCAGCCTCCGTCGGGCGACGAGGCTCTCGCGGCTACAGCTACCGCTTCGACGCGGCCCACGCGTCCGCCAGTTCCCCGATCGAAGCATCGATCGTCGCGACGGCTTCGTCGATCTGGGCGTCGTCGATGATGAGCGGCGGCGCGACGTGCAGGACGTTGTAGCGGCCGAAAGCATACGCGCCGCGCTTGCGCAGCGCCGCGAAGAGCGTCGGCATCGGGCCCATCGACTTTCCTTGCCACGGCACCAGCGGCGTGCGGGCGACGCGATCGCTCACGAACTCGACCGCGAAGAACGCGCCGACCCCGCGCACTTCACCGACGATCTCGTGCTGGTCGCGTAGCCGTTCGAGTCCGGCGCGCAGACGCGGCTCGATCCGATCGCGCACGTCGGCGAACACGTCACCATCCGCGTACGCTTGAAGCGTCGCAACGCCGGCGGCCATCGCGAGCGGGTGACCGGAATACGTATGTCCCGCCGGAAGGGGCTTCTCGTCGAACGCGCGAGCGAACCGCTCGCGCAGGATCACGCCGCCGAGCGGAACGTAGCCGGACGTCACGCCTTTGGCGAACGTGATCATGTCGGGCACGACGCCGAAGCGTTCGCCGGCGAACACGGCGCCGGTGCGGCCGAAGCCCGTCATGACCTCGTCGAAGATCAGCACGATGCCGTGCGCGTCGCACAGCGCGCGCAATCCCGCCAGATATCCGGGCGGATACACGATGACGCCGTTCGAACCGACGACCGGCTCGATCAGGATCGCCGCCACCTGATCCGGATTCTCCGCGGCGACGACGTCGGCGACGTGCTGCAGCGCGCGGCGCGTCTCTTCGGTGGGATCGGCGGTGAAGAACGGGCTGCGATACGGATACGGCGCCCAGAAGTGGATCACGCCGCCCATCACGCTGTTCGGCTCGTTCGCCCAGCGGCGGTTCTCGCCGGTCAGCGTCGCCGATCCGGCCCCGGACCCGTGGAAGGAGCGATACCCGGTCAGTACTTTCGAGCGGCCGGTCGCGGAACGCGCGAACTTGATCGCATCCTCGTTCGCGCCGGCGCCCGCGGTCGTGAAGAACACGCGACCGCCTTCGTCGCCCCACGGCGCCAGTTTCACGAGCGCTTCGCCGAGCTCGGCGCGCGCGTCGTTGAACCAGCTGGGCGGGCTGAAGCACAGCCGGTCCGTTTGTGCGTGGATCGCCGCGCGCACCGTCGGGTGTCCGTGGCCGAGGTTGACGGCGATTAAGCCGGAGGTGAGGTCCGCGTAGCGGTTGCCCTCCTCGTCGTAGAGGTAGATCCCCTCGCCGCGCACGATGACCGGCGGCGCCAGCGCGCCCTGCGCGAGCCACGGGGTCAGCACGTACCGCTGGTGTTTGGTCTTGAGCGCGGCGTCCGAAGCGATCATAGGAGCCCTCCTCTCCTCGCGGTACGCCGCGGAGGGACCGCGCCCTTCAGCGCGGCGGGTCGATCGCGCAGAACAGCACCGGCAACGCGAGCGCGAAGCCGGGAAGCGCGCCGTGCTCGAGCACGTCGTCGCCGCGGAGGACGCGCACGCCGTCGCGATCGTGCAAGTGCACTGAGCGGTCGTGCGGGTCGACGACGATCACCAGTGCCGACCCGGAGGCGAGATAGACGGAAATCTTGTGCGCAATGTGACTCGGGACGTCGTCGGGAGAGAGTACTTCCACCGCGACGTCAGGGGCGAACGGAGGAAGCTCGAGGTCGCGTCCGGTCAGCCCCGCCAATCGCGCGTTCGATACGTACGCCAGATCGGGTACCAGCGGACGACGCACTTCACCGGGTGGCGCGACGCGGAAACGCCATTCCGATCCGACCTCCCCGCGACCGTCCGCCCACGCTAAGAGCGCTGCGCCGAGCGTCAGCTGCAGGCGCGCGTGCGTCCTGAAGGGGCTCACTTTCTGCACCGCGCGGCCGAGGATCCATTCGGTCTCGGGTTCGGTCTCCGGCAGGACGATCTCGTGTAACGACATGGTCTCACACGGACCGTATCACGCGCTCG
Organism: uncultured candidate division WPS-2 bacterium; assembly: GCA_937927945.1. GTDB lineage: Bacteria > Vulcanimicrobiota > Vulcanimicrobiia > Vulcanimicrobiales > Vulcanimicrobiaceae > Vulcanimicrobium. Next base: position 48,793 of record CALEYW010000080.1, read on the forward strand.
GGGCGCGCGGCAAGCTCAGTACGTTGTCGAACCGAGCAGGTGCTGCACGAGCAGCAAGATGCGTGCTCCGATGCCCGGCGCGAACTGCACGAACGCGAAGATTCCCCTGAGCGTCAGTGAAGTTCCGACCAGCACGAACGGGAGTCCCGCGACGATGAGCGCGGCGAGCCAACCGACGTACGGCGCGAACCGGCCGAGCTTGCTCTCGCGGGTGACGACCGTGCCGCTGAGGAGATCGCCGAGGCGGCGATGGCCGGGCAGCAGCGCGAGCAGTCCTCCGATGCAAAGGATGTCGAGCGGCCGCAGCAGCGCGCGGACGAACGCGCGAGCGAACCCGACCTTGCGCTCGCGCAGCGCATGCACGTGCAGTCCGAACGCGAGCTTGCCGATCGTCGTCCCGAGCAGCGCTTCGGCGCAGATGATGTAGATCGTGGCGAGCACGATCCCCATCGCCAAGGTCGCATCAAAGCCTCGCTGCGAATTGGTCGGCAGACCGGTGATCGGATTGATCGCGATCAGCGCGTACGCCAGAACGGTGAGCACGCCCGCGACCAAGCCGAGATCGATCGCGAACGCCGCGAGACGCGCGAGCGCATAGGCGAATGGGTTGCCGACCGGAAAGCGCGGTCCGACCGGTTTGACCACTCGCGGCGGGGCCGGTCCCACGACCACCGCTTCCTCGACCGGGCCGGTTTGATACGTGCCTGGGCGCGCCGGCGGGGGCACCTCGATCGGCGGCGGCGCCTCTAATGGGGGCGGCGCACCGACGCGGTGCATGGCGACCGTGGGATCATCATCGTTTGGCTGCACTCGGGTCCATCCTCACGCGAACCTACCGGAGGGGAGGGGGCGGTGTTTCGCCGGCCGAGTCGTCGTCGACCAGGACCACGGGATAAGCGTACGAAGCGCTGGTCATCCTCCCTCACGACTGACCGGGGTCGTCGGTTTCGTTCGTACCGCCGGTTTTTGGCGCCTACGAGGTTCCCATGCGAACATCCGGCTGCCCGATCCGCAAGAACCATTGGGTTTCCGCGTCGGCGCTCGTCAGGGTCAATCCCGCCTACAACACCCCCGCCAAGGCCTACATCAGCGCCAAGAACGGGCGCTTCCCCGCCAAGTAGCGGGACTGCGCGGCGGGCGGACTACACGTATCCGCTCGCCGCGGTCGCGCCTTTCTTTCGCAGCTCGGCTTGGCGCAGTTCGACGCGCCGGATCTTCCCCGAGCGCGTTTTTGGGAGTTCGGCGACGAACTCGATCGCGCGCGGGTACTTGTACGGCGCGGTGACCGTCTTGCAGTGATCCTGCAGTTCCCTCACCAGCGCGTCGCTCGGTTCGAAACCCGGGCGCAGCACGATGAACGCTTTCACGATGTTGCCGCGATCGGCGTCGGGCGAACCGACGACCGCCGACTCCTGCACCGCGGGATGTTCGAGCAGCGCGCTCTCCACCTCGAACGGGCCGATGCGATAGGCGCCCGAGGAGATCACGTCGTCGGCGCGTCCGACGAACCAGAAATATCCGTCGTCGTCGACCTGCGCGCGATCGCCCGTGAGGTACCATTCGCCGCGCCGCGACGCCGCGGTCTCCTCATCGTTCTTGTAGTAGCCGACGAAGAGCGACGGCGGCCGGCCGCGCAACGCGATGTCGCCGGTCTCGCCCGCCTCGCAGATGGCGCCGTTCTCGTCGACGACCGCGACGTCGTGGCCGGGTGTCGGCTTGCCCATCGAACCCGGACGCACCGGCACGTTCGGACGGTTCGCGACGAGCAGGGTGTTCTCGCTCTGTCCGTAGCCGTCGAGGATCGTCAGACCGAACGCCTTCTTCCAAACTTCGATCACTTCGGGGTTGAGCGGCTCGCCGGCAGAGACGCAGTGCCGTAATTTCGGCAGCTTCCAGCGCGTCCCCAAATCTGGCAGCTTCACCTCGAGCCGGTATTCGGTCGGCGCTTGACAGAGCACGTTCACGCCGAGGTCGCGAATCATGTCCATCCGCCGCTCGGCGGCGAACGGGCTTTCGTCGAGCACGATCGCCGCGCCGCACGACCACGGACCCAGCAGCACGTTCCAGAGCGACTTCGCCCAGCCGGTTCCGGCCGTGCACCACACCAAGTCGTTCGACTTGACGTCGAACCACGTCGCAGCTTGACTCCGGTTCGCGAACGTCCACGCGACGGTGTGCACGACGCCCTTCGGATCTTTCGTCGTCCCGCTCGTGTACACGATGTAGGCGATGTCGTCCGGCACGGTCACCTCACCGTCCCACGGCTGCGCGTCGCGCACGAGCGGATCGGCGGCCGTCCACCCGGCGCGCTCGCCGCCGACGACGAGCCAGGCGCGCAGCGCCGGCGCGTCGGGTCGAATCGCTTCGATCTCCGCCGCGTTGGAGACGTGCCCGACGACGGCGATCGCGCCGCTGTGCTGCACGCGGTAGAGCAGATCTTTGGCGCGCAGCTGTTCCGCGCTCGGAATCGCCACCGCGCCGATGCGCAACAGCGCGGTCATGCAGAACAGCCACTCGGGAATCTTCGGGATGACGACGAGCACCCGGTCGCCCTTGCCGACGCCCGCACCGCGCAGCGCGGCGGCCCAGCGCTTGGTGGCATCGGAAACCTTCGCGAAGGTGAACTCACGCCGGGCCATGCTCGCGTCGACGGCAAGCAGCCCGAGACGGTCTTCCTGGGCGAGCCGGTCGACGACGTCGCGCGCGAAATTGAACTCGGAGGGGACGTCCCAGGAGAACGCTGCGTCAGCCATGGGCCGAGGATTCGCAGGGCGGCCCGGCGCACCCCGCCCTATGAAGCTCCCCGATTTCGCTCGGATCCTCCGCGCCTCAAACCTGCGCTACGGGAAGTTCCGCGCGCGCGGCGTCCCCGCGATCCTCATCGGCACGAGCGCGATCGTGCTCGCCGCCGGGACGGTACGGGCCTTGAGGGCCGCCGCGCCGTCACTCGCCGAAGTCGTTCGCGAAACGACGAAGCTGGTGGAAGCCGCGCGCAGCGATCAACGCCGGCTCAACGCCTGACGCCTGAGGGGTCGGGCGCGTCGCGACGCGGCATGCGCTACGCCGCTGACGACTGCGTCGGCATTCGATGTGCTCGCCTATCGGCCATCGAGTGAGCCGCGACGCGGGTTGCGGATCGCCCTCAATCCTCGGAGCGGCCGCAAGATACACTTGGCCGAAGGGCGTGCGTGCGATCGAGCAAAAGGCGCCTCGTATCCCATCCTCTTTGGAGGAGAAGCCGTGACCTCTGTAACGCGTGAGAATGCCGCCGTCCTGTTCCTCGACCTGCAAGACGAGATCGTGAAGAACAGTCGCACGCTCACACTCGACCGGCTCCGCCGCACCGCGGGAGCGCTCGCGAAGCTCGCCGCACTGCATCACCTACCGCACTATCTCTCCGCCGTTCCGCCGGGAGGGCCCTACATGCAGGCCGTGCTCGAGACGGTCGGCAGTCCCGAGCCTCGCATGCGGACGCAAACGTCGGCCTTTGCCGACCCAGTCCTGGTCGAGTATCTTCGCGCAAGCGCGCGTCGCGTCTTGGTGTTGTCCGGCGTGGCCACGGAAATCGTCGTCCAACGCACGGCCCTCGACGCTCTTGCGGCAGGATATGAGGTGCACGTCGCAGTCGATGCGTGCGGCGGTGTCGATACGCGCACGGAGGACGCGGCGTGGAGACGGATCGTGGCCGCCGGAGGCGTTACGAGCTCGGTGACGACGTTCGCCGCGGAACTGACCGGGGACTTCAGCACGGAACTCGGAGGCGCGACGCTGGGGATCGTTTACGAAACATTGGGCGGCTGACCGTGGGCGGATTCTCGACCGCGCAGGCGGTTATCGCCGCGATGGTAACGCCTGCACTCCTCATCATGGCGTCCAGCTCTCTTATCGCAACCGTCCTCGTGCGTTTGGCCCGAGTCGTTGACCGAGTGCGCAAGGTGGCCGAGACAGCGCAGGGCGGCGATCCGGCCGAGCTAGACCGCAACGAACGCCGTGCGCTGCTCTCCGAGCGAGCCCTGCTGCTGTTGTTTGCCGCGGTCATCTCCTTCGTAGTCGCGGGCTTCGTGATCGCGATCGACCACGCCGCCGGTGACGCGTTCTGGTGGCTCCCGGTGGCCGTCACCACGGCCGGTATGACGCTGCTCGTCGCTGGTTCCGCCGCGATGCTCTCTGAGTGCCGGCTCGGGGTCGCGCAGATCCGCGCCGAAATATCGGCGGCGCGGCGCAGCGCTTAATTATGTGAAAAGCTGCCGTTTGGATCGATGACGTACTTGTGCGGGGCGCCGCGATCGAACTCGGCATAACCCTGGGGCGCCTGATCCAACGTGATGACCTCCACTCCAACGATATCGGCGATCTTAATGCGATCGTACAAGATGGCCATCATCAGCTCCCGATTGTATTTCATCACGGGCGTCTGACCGGTGTAGAACGAGAGCGATTTCGCCCAGCCGACACCAAAACGCAGCATGAGATTGCCGTGCTTGGCGGCTTCCGTGCTAGCCCCAGGATCCTCCGTAACGTAAAGCCCCAGGGATGCCGATTGCGCCACCCGCGCGAGTGACGTCCATGGCTGTATTCAGGACGACGGCAGGCTGCGCTTCGCCGCCGCTTCCGTGCGCCTCAAAGCCTACACAGTCAATAGCGGCATCCACCTCGGGGACACCGAGAATTTGGTGGAGCTGGTCCGGTATAGGCGCGTCGACGGAAAGGTCGATCGTTTCGAATCCGAAGCGCTTCGCGTGGGCGAGACGCTCCTTGTTCAAATCGGCGACGATGATACAGGCGGCTCCGAGCAGCTGAGATGCTCCGGCCGCCGCGAGTCCTACGGGTCCGGCACCGGCGATGTATACGGTCGAGCCGGTTCCGACGCCGGCGCTCACGGCGCCGTGATAACCCGTCGGAAGAATATCCGTAAGACAGGTCAGATCGAGGATCTTTGCCATCGCTTGGTCTTTGTCCGGAAACTTCAAAAGGTTGAAGTCGGCGTAAGGGACCATGACATAGTTCGCCTGTCCGCCGGTCCAGCCGCCGAGATCGACGTACCCGTAAGCCCCTCCCGCGCGGCTATGGTTCACGTTCAAGCAAACGTCGGTTTTGCGTTCTTTGCAGTTGCGGCAGCGTCCGCATGCCACGTTGAACGGTACGGAAACGAGGTCGCCCACCTTGATGAACTCGACGTCGTCCCCGATCTCGATAACCTCGCCGGTGATCTCGTGGCCAAGGACCATGCCTCTGGGCGCGGTCGTTCTGCCGCGAACCATGTGCTGATCGCTTCCGCAAATGTTCGAGGACACGATCTTCAAGATGACCGCATGCGGAAGCTTGCGATTCTCGTGCTCAAGCTTAGGAAAATCAATCTCCTGGACCGCAACTTTCTCCGGTCCAAGATAGACGACACCGCGATTCTCTGCCATGTGGAACCCCCTTCGGGTGTTTTGTGTACCGATGCGGCCGCGAATGCGGCGGCCGCTTTGATGTCAGGCGGGCTGCGCGAAATTGCCCGGGCTGTTCGCGGTACCGCGCCAGGCCGGAGTGCGTTCCCGTTGCGCTTCCGCGAGGCCGCGCCGCACGCCGTCGGCGTCGTGATCCTTCGTGTAGACCGGCGTCCCCGGCTGCTGCCGCCACGAGTCGTCGAGTCCGCCGGCGTCCACGGCGTCGAAGCCGATCACGCCTGCGAAGAGGTCCGCCGGCAGATCCGGGATGTTCTTCTCCGGGATCGTCACGATCACGACATCCCCGTTGCGCGCCGCGTCCTGCACCGACACCGCCTTCGCACCGGTTTCGCGTGCAAGTTCTGCAAGCGACCGCGGTCCTCGTGAGTTGGCGAGGGAGACGTCGTGTCCGACAGCGCGAAAGCGTCGGGTCAACGCTCCGCCGATGTTGCCCGAGCCGATGATACCGATCTTCATGCTCGCACCGACACGCCGCACCCTGCGCCGGATTCGCAATCACCTGCTCGATCTTTCGACGATCGGTATGCCCACCCGCTCCTTGCGCAAGTAACCAACCAATTGAACGTTGGTGCTCTCGGAGCGACCGGCGCCGTTCGCGGACTCGACAAATGGCCAACGGAACTTGCGCTCGTACGCCTGCAAACAAACGCCGGTACCGTGTTCGAAAGAATCTCGCTAGACAATCTCTCACCCGACGAGCACCGTGCTCGCTACTTCGAGATGAAGGCGGCAGCGCGCGAACGCGAGGCGGCTTCCGACCGACTGGGTGCAGCGACGGTGCAAGGGCCGCCGCTTCCGGCCGATGCGATCGTGCTTCGCGAGTCGATCCCGTACGGCTGGTATTGGACCGGGACGCTCTCCCGCGGCGACGTCTTGCGTATCGTCAACACGAGCGGCACGTGCGGCGTCTCCGCGATGTTTTGGAACGCCGACGACACGAGCGAACGCTACAATGCGGGGGACACCGTGAAAGTGCAGTGGAACGCGCTGCTGCGCGCCGGACGTGTCTTGCTCTCCGACATGGGGCGCGTTTTGCTCTCTCTTACGGCCGACATGTCCGGCCGTCACGACACGCTCGTCGGCGGCAGCACGCCTGCCTCGAACGCGGCGAAGTATGGAGACCGGTACCTGCGGAACACCCGCGACAACTTGCTTCTCGCTGCCGGAAAGCATGGTTTGACGAAGCGCGACATCGCTCCGTGCGTCACGTTTTTCGCGCCCGTCGTGGCGACGGACGACGGGCGGTTGACGTGGAGTTCCGGCGATGCTGCAGCAGGCTGCTACGTCGACCTTCGCGCGGAGATGAACGTCCTCGTCGCTCTATCGAACTGTCACCATCCGCTGGCGCCGGGGTCCTCCCCGACGGGAGCGGTCGAAGCGATCGTTTGGCGCGGGCCGGCAGCCGATGCCGCCGACTTGTGCCGCACGTCCGGGCCGGAAGCGATCCGCGCCTACCAAAATACCGACGCGCTCTTTCGCGCGTAAGCCGGAAGGAGCTTCACCATGATCGCGAGTGCATCGGCGCCGCTCGACCCCGCGTTGGCAATCTACGACCGTGAGGTTTCTGCCCGCATGCCGTGGTCGCGGGTTCTTCTCCGCAGCCAAGTCCTGCGGATCGTCGATCTTCGCGGACAACAGGCCGTGGATACCCTCTTCTACAACGCGCACGATACGGCGGAGCGGTACTGCGCGCAGCAGACGCTGCGAACGCAAGGTTCGGCGTACATCACCGCGGGCACGCAGCTGATCTCGAACGACGGCAACGTGATGGCAACGGTGATCGCCGACACCTGCGGGCAGCACGACACCTCGGCCGGTGCTTGCAGCTGTGAGGCGAACACCGTCCGGTTCGGTCATCACACGCGGTACATGCACGCCTGTCGCGAGAACTTTCTCTTGGAACTGGCGCGCTACGGCATGACGAAGCGCGACCTCGTCAGCAACATCAATTTCTTCATGAACGTTCCGATTCTGCCCGACGGCGAGCTGGCGATCACCGACGGATTGTCCGCTCCCGGAAGTTTCGTTGACGTCCGGGCCGAGATTGACGCACTGTGCGTGATCTCCAACTGTCCGCAGGTCAACAACCCGTGCAACGGCTTCGAACCGACGCCGATACGCGTGCTCGTCTGGGACGCGCCGGGCGCATAGGCTCCATGTTCAAGACCGTCCTGGTCGCCAATCGGGGAGAGATCGCCGGCCGAATCATCGCGACCCTTCGGCGTCTGAACATCGCCTCGGTCGCGCTGTACTCCGATACGGACCGCTTCACGCTTCCGGTCCTCGCGGCAGATCAAGCGATCGCGCTGCGGGGAGCCACGGTCGCGGAGACGTACCTCAACGTCGATGCGATCGTCGCCGCATGCCAAGCGTCGGGGGCCGAGGCGGTGCATCCGGGATACGGCTTCCTCAGCGAAAACGCCGGCTTCGCAAGGCGCCTTGCCGACGCCGGAATCGCGTTCGTTGGCCCGCGCAGCGAGCACCTGGAGGCATTCGGGCTCAAGCACACGGCGCGCGCGCTCGCGGAAGGAGCGGGGGTCCCGCTTCTTCCCGGCAGCGGCGTGCTCGAGGACGTCGAGAGCGCGATCGAACGTGCAGGTGCGATCGGGTATCCGGTCATGCTCAAGAGCACCGCCGGCGGCGGCGGCATCGGGATGCAAGTGTGCCGATCCGCTGACGATCTCGTCGCGAAATATGCGACGGTCCGCCGCTTGGCGGCGGCAAACTTCGGCGATGAACGCATCTTCCTCGAAAAGTACGTCGAGCACGCCCGGCACATCGAAGTGCAGATCTTCGGCGACGGGAACGGCCGCGTCGTTGCGCTCGGCGAGCGCGATTGCTCCCTTCAGCGGCGTCACCAGAAAGTCGTCGAGGAGACGCCGGCGCCGGGCTTGGACGATGACGTGCGCTCGCGTCTGCATGCGGCAGCAGTTGCGCTCGGCGAGACCGTTCGCTATGCGTCCGCCGGCACGGTCGAGTTCATCTACGATGCGTCCACCAAAGAGTTCTTTTTCCTCGAAGTGAACACGCGGCTGCAGGTGGAGCACGGCGTCACCGAGCTCGTGTACGGCATCGATCTGGTGGAATGGATGCTGCGGCAAGCAGCGGGTGACTTCGTCTTTCCCGCGCCTGCCGCGCTAGCGCCGTCCGGCGCCGCGATCGAAGCGCGCATCTATGCGGAGGATCCGGCGCGCGGGTTCCGGCCGAGCGTCGGTGTGTTGACGAGCGTTCGCTTTCCGCAGGACGCTCGCGTCGACACGTGGGTCGAGACGGGGACGGAGGTCTCGGCCAAGTACGATCCGCTGCTGGCGAAGATCCTCGTCCGCGCAGACACGCGAACCGGCGCGCTCGCGCGAATGGCCGACGCGTTGTGCGAGACCAGCATTTTCGGAATCGAGACGAATCTCGGGTACGTCGCGTCCGTGATCGACGACGAGCGGTTCCTCTCCGGCGAGATGACGACCGGTACGCTGGCCGCGTTCGCGTACTCGCCGGAGACGGTCGAAGTGCTGAAGCCGGGCGTGCGATCGAGCCTCCAGGAGTTGCCGGGACGCCTCGGCTTCTGGCACGTCGGGGTCCCGCCGAGCGGCCCGATGGACGAGCGTTCGTTCCGCCTCGTGAATCGCGTGCTCGGCAATCCCGACGAGACGTGCGCGCTCGAGCTCACCCTGCACGGCCCGACCCTGTGCTTTCACGCGCCGGCGGTGGTCGCGCTCGGCGGCGCGGCGATGCAGGCCGACCTCGACGGCGTCCCCGTCGCGTACGGAGCCCCAATCCGCGTCGCAGCGGGTGCGGTTTTGAGGATCGGCGCGATCGTGGGACCCGGCGCCAGAACGTATCTGGGCGTGCTCGGCGGCTTTGATGCGCCGCTGTACCTCGGCTCGCGCGCGACGTTCGCTCTGGGCGGATTCGGCGGCCATGCGACCGGGACGCTGAAGACGGGCGACATCTTGCGCGTCGCACCCGCCGTGACGGATGCCGCTCGTTTTCCCGCAGGCGTCGAACTCGACGGTCCGCAGCTGACGACATCGTGGGAGATCGGCGTCGTCTACGGCCCGCACGGTGCACCGGATTTCTTCACCGACGCCGACGTCGCGACGCTGTTCGAAGCCGAGTACGAAGTCCATTTCAACAGCGATCGCACCGGCGTTCGGCTGATCGGGCCGAAACCTGCCTGGGCCCGGCGCGACGGCGGTGAAGCGGGACTGCATCCGTCGAACATCCACGACAACGCGTATGCCATCGGGTCGATCGATTTCACCGGCGACATGCCAATCATCCTCGGGCCGGACGGACCGAGCTTGGGTGGTTTCGTCTGCCCGGCGGTGGTTGCTGGTAGTGAGCTGTGGAAGGTCGGCCAGCTTCGGCCCGGCAACCGCGTACGTTTCCGGCGGACCACGCCGGCGTCCGCGATCTACGCGCAGCTCGACGATCGTGAAGTCCCCGTCGTCTACCGGATCGCCGGCGACGAGAACGTTCTCGTCGAGTACGGTCCGATGGTTCTGGACATCGCCTTGCGCTTGCGCGTACACCTCTTGATGACCGCGCTCGAGAGCGCGCACATTTCGGGAATCATCGACCTCACGCCGGGGATCCGTTCGCTGCAGGTGCACTACGACAGCGGCGTCCGCACGCCGGCGGAGATCGTCGAACTGCTCGTGCGGATCGAGGACGGCCTTCCGTCCGTCGACGACGTCGATATCCCGAGCCGCATCATCCACCTGCCGCTGTCGTGGAACGACGACGCCGCCGCGCTCGCGATGCGCAAGTATCAGGAACTCGTGCGCCCGAATGCTCCGTGGTGTCCCTCCAACATCGAGTTCATTCGACGCATCAACGGGCTCGATTCGATCGAGGACGTCAAGCGCATCGTCTTCGATGCACGCTATCTGGTCCTGGGATTGGGCGACGTGTATCTCGGTGCCCCGGTCGCCACGCCGCTCGATCCGCGGCACCGTCTGATCACGACGAAGTACAATCCCGCGCGCACGTGGACGCCGGAGAACGCGGTCGGCATCGGCGGCGCGTATCTCTGCATTTACGGCATGGAGGGTCCCGGCGGCTATCAGCTCGTCGGGCGAACGATTCAAGTGTGGAACAGCTGGCGTTCCACGGAGGTCTTCGAGCCGGAATCGCCGTGGCTGCTGCGATTCTTCGATCAGATCCGGTTCTTTCCGGTCACGGGTGAAGAATTGCTCGAAGCGCGCGCTGCGTTTCCACACGGACGGTATCCCGTGCGCATCGAGCACGAGCGTTTTCGCCTCCGCGAATACCGCGAGTTTCTCGCACGTCACGCCACGGAGATCGAGGCGTTCCAGCAGCGACGGCAAACCGCGTTCGACGTCGAACGGCACGATTGGGCGGCGCGCGGACTCGACACCTACGTCCCGGAAGACGGGCTCACGCCGGCTGACGTCGAGGACGCGCTGCCTCCCGGCGTGCATGCCGTGGAATCGCCGGTCCCCGGAAACGTCTGGAAAGTGCTCGTCGAAGCGGGACGAATGGTCGAACCTGGCGATCCGCTCGTGATCTTGGAGTCGATGAAGATGGAACTCGAGGTGTGCGCGCCGCACCGAGCGGTCGTGCAAGCCGTGCGCTGCGCGTCGGGCAAGCCGGTGAATGCCGGACAGACCCTCGTCCTGCTTTCCTCGGAGGCGGCGGCGTGATGCTTCCGCAGATGCTGCAGCTCTCGACGTTGCGGGCCGGTTACCGCGCCGGACTCTTCACGCCGGAAGACGTCGTCGCGACGGTCCTCGAGCGCGTGCGGGCATATCCGGATCCCGCGGTGTGGATCGCGCCCGTTTCGGACGTCAAGCTGCTCGAACGGGCACGCTCGTTGCCGGCGGACCGCGCTTCGATCGACGCGCTCCCGCTCTATGGCATCCCGTTCGCCGTGAAGGACAACATCGACGTCGCCGGCATGCCGACGACGGCGGGATGCCCGGCGTTTGCGTACGAGCCCGGCGAATCTGCGTTCGTCGTGGAACGGCTGCTCGCGGCCGGAGCGATCCTCATCGGCAAGACGAACCTCGACCAATTCGCGACGGGCTTGGTCGGCACGCGGTCACCGCACGGTGCACCGCGCTGCGTCTTCGACGAGCGTTACGTCTCGGGAGGTTCGAGCTCCGGATCGGCCGTCGCCGTCGCCGCGGGCCTCTGTTCGTTCTCCTTGGGAACGGATACGGCCGGCTCTGGTCGCGTCCCGGCGTCGTTCAACAACATCGTCGGCTACAAGCCGACCAAAGGGCGTTTGAGCACCCGCGGCGTCGTTCCGGCGTGCCGCTCGGTCGACTGCGTCACGATATTCGCAGCGAGCGTCGACGAGGCGCGGGACATCGCGGCGGTCGCGCAGGGCTTCGACGAAGCCGATCCGTATTCGCGCCGCTCGATCGATGCGGCGCTTCCGCTGGAGCATTTCCGGTTTGGCGTGCTCGCGGCCGCCGATCGTCAATTCTTCGGTGACCTCGAAGCGGCGGAGCTCTACGACGCATCGATCGAGCGGCTCATCGACTGCGGCGGCACGCCGGTGGAGATCGACTACACACCGTTTCGGGATGCTGCGGCATTGTTGTACGGCGGTCCCTGGGTCGCCGAACGATTGGCCGCGATCGCACCCTTCTTTGCCGCGAACGCCGCCGCGCTGCACCCTATTGTGCGCGAGATCATCGGAGGGGCGCAGCGCTTTTCGGCCGTCGACGCGTTCGAGGGGCAGTACCGGCTGCGGGCACTCGAAAAGCAAGCGGCGCACCAATGGGACGAGATCGACGTCATGCTGCTGCCGACGACGCCGACGATCTATTCCGTCGATGAGGTCGAGCGCGATCCGATTCGCTTGAACAGCAACCTCGGGCTCTATACGAATTTCGTGAACCTGTTGGATTACGGCGCCATCGCGATCCCGGCGGGATTTCGCACCGGGAACGGGCTTCCGTTCGGCGTGACGCTGATCGGACCGGCGTTCGCGGACGACGACCTGGCATCGGTCGCCGGCCGCTTGCAGCGCTCGCAGGGCACGGGAGTCGGCAAGGCGCTCGATCCGATCGCGGCCGGCGTTGCGCCGTCCGTCGAGGCGCGACCAGTCGCCGTTCAGATCGCCGTCGCAGGCGCGCACTTGACCGGTTTTCCGCTCAATCATCAACTGATGGAGCTCGGTGCCACGCTGGTGCGCACCTGCGCGACGGACGGCGAGTACCGCTTGTTCGCGCTCTCGACGGAACCGGCAAAGCCGGGCCTCGTTCGCGATCCGGGCTTTGCGGGACCCGGGATCGACGTCGAAGTGTGGTCGATGAGCGTCGCTGCGTTCGGTCATTTCGTCGCATCGCTTCCGACGCCGATGGCGATCGGCAAACTTCGCCTGCACGACGGCACGGAAGTCGCGGGATTTTTGTGCGAGCAGCACGCGCTCGCAAACGCGCCGGAGATCACCGCGTGGGGCGGTTGGCGACGCTATTTGTCCAACGGCGTATCGTAACGGCCTACAAACGTCTATTGTCGATTCGCCGCCCAGCCGAGACGATATAGCCCTGCGCCACGGTGACCGCGCCGAAGCGCCCCGTGGGCTATGTGTTGCGTCAGAAAAGATTGGAGCCATCACACTCGTGTTTTCGCGGAAATCGTTCATCGCGGGCGTCGCCGCCGCAGCAGCGCTCTCACCGGCGCCACGGGCAAGCGCCGCCGACGCTCCGATCCGCATCGGATACAGCGCATGGCCCGGTTGGTTTCCATGGAAAGTCGCCGAAGCGAAGGGACTCTTCGCGAAAAACGGCGTCCAAGTCGAGATGGTGTGGTTCGACGACTACACGGCGTCGATCAGCGCGCTCTCGGCCGGCAAAATCGACGGCAACTCCGAGACGACGAACGACGCGATTTCCGCGCAGGCCGGCGGCGCTCCGCGCAAGATCGTCCTGACCACCGACAACTCGTACGGAAACGATCAGGTCATCGCGAAGGCCGGCATCGCGGACGCCCGCGGACTCGCCGGAAAGAACGTAGCCGTCGAATTCGGTCTTGTCGACCACTTCCTCTTGCTGCTCGCGCTGCAGAAGGCCGGCGTCCCGCAGAGCGCCGTCCACATCAAGGCGCTGGCGACCGATAAAGCCGCGGCAGCGTTCGCCGGCGGCAAAGTCGACTCGTGCGCGGTGTTCGCGCCCTTCACGACGGCGGCGATGAAGACGGGCCTGGGGCACGTGATCGCGAGCTCGAAAGACTTTCCGGGCGCGATCCCCGATCATCTGGTCCTCTCTCCGTCGCTCGTCGCATCGCGGCCGGCCGACGTCCAAAGGATCGTGAAGACGTGGTTCGACACGCTCGCGTACATCCAAGCCAATCGGGCCGAGGCGGTCGCGATCATGGCCAAGCGCGCGGCCGTGTCGCCGGCCGAGTACCTCTCGTACGACAAAGGCACGCGCATCTTCACCGTCCGCGACAACGTTGAGGCGTTCGCGCCGGGGAGCAGCATCAAACACCTCTCCGACAGCGGCAAGATGATGTCCGCGTTCTTGCTGAAGGCCGGCCTCACGAAGACCAGCGTCAACGTGGACTCGATGCTCGACAGCCAATTCGTCAAGGCGTATGCCGCGACCCATTCAACCGCATAGCACGGGCGACCGGGCGTGATCCGCGACTACGGCGGGCGCGTCGCAAGCGTTCCGCCGAGTCGACGGACTCGGCGGAGCCTGCGGCCGAGCTCCTTTTGGGCGATCCGAGAGTCGACTGCGCGCTGGCACGGCATCGTGCTGCCGCTCGCGGTGACGGCCGTCATCCTGATCGGCTGGGCGCTCCTCTCGCAATACGGCAAGATTCCGGCGATGTTCTTGCCGTCGCCCACGGGCGTGTGGCACGCGTTCCAGGCGCTGATGGCGGACAACTACGCAGCCGACATTCGGGCCAGCATCACTCGGGTAGCGATCGGCTTCGTCGCCGCTACCATCTGCAGCATTCCGGTCGGCCTGCTGATGGGAAGCTTCGGAACGGTCGAGTCGATGCTCGCGCCGGTCGTCGGAACCCTGCGTTACGTACCGATCACGGCGCTCGTTCCGCTCTTGATCCTGTGGCTCGGCATCGATGAGGCCCCCAAGCTCGCGATCATCGTTCTCTCGACGTTCTTTTACAACACGATCATGATCGCGGACGCGGTGCGCAGCGTCCCGCGCGATTTCATCAACGTGAGCTATACGCTGGGCGCGACGCGCCTGCAGGTTCTGCGGCGCGTGATCCTGCCCGCCGCGATGCCGCAAATCGTCGACGCGCTTCGCGTCAACGTCGCGGTCGCATGGAATTTCCTGTTCATCGCGGAGCTGATCGCGGCCGACAGCGGTCTGGGATATCGCCTCATGATGGCGCAGCGCACCAACGCGAGCGACCAGATGTTCGTCGCGCTCATCATCGTCGCCGTGATCGGCTTCGCCCTCGACCAGGCGTTTCGGCTTGCGAAGAAAGTGCTTCTCCCATGGTCGGCGTAGGCGGACTGGTCTTTCGCGACGTCTCGAAAACCTACGAGACGCCTGGCGGCCCCCTCACGGTGCTGCAGGACATCAACGTCGCGGTCGCGCCGAATGAGTTCGTCTGCATGGTCGGCGCGTCCGGTTGCGGGAAGTCGACGCTGCTGCAGTGCGCGGCCGGCTTGAATCGGCCGAGCGCCGGGACGATCACGCTGGACGGAGAGCCGGTCGTCGGGCCGTCGGCGGACCGCGGGATGATCTTCCAGAGCTACACGCTCTTCCCGTGGCTGACGATCGAAGAAAACGTCGGCTTCGGCTTGTCGCTCGACGGGGTGTCGGCCGCGGAACGCCGAGAAACCATCGACCGCTATCTCGGCGTGGTCGGTCTCACCAAGTTCGCGAAGGCGTATCCGCGGACGCTCTCAGGCGGCATGCAGCAGCGCGTCGCGATCGCCCGGGGACTCGCCAACCAGCCCAGAGTTCTGCTGATGGACGAGCCCTTCGGCGCATTGGACGCGCAAACGCGCATCGTGATGCAGGATTTCTTGCTCGAGATCTGGCGCACCACGCATATCTCGATCCTCTTCGTCACTCACGACGTCGAGGAAGCAGTCTACCTCGGCGAGCGCGTCTACGTCCTGCGCTCGAATCCGGGCCGCGTGCGCGAGGAACTGCGACCGGATTTTCCGGGCACCCGCGATCACCACCTCAAGCGCACCACGGCGTTTCATTCGGTGGTCGACGACATTCTCGACCTCTTGCGCGAAGAAGCGTCGGCTGCGATGTGATGACGTAGGCAGCCGCGAGCCCGTCGTGGTTCGCGGCCGCCGCTATCATCGGTAAGCCGGCTGCTAGAACTTCACCACGGCCTCGGCGCCGAACGTGTTCTGGTGATTGCGCCCGAGCGGGAGCGTCGTGAGGGGGTCGATCGAGTTGCTCAAGAAATTGTTGCCGTCGGAGGTATCCATCCGGTACTCGGCCCGATAGATCATCGTCGCGTTCGGCGTGTAGTTCAAGGTCGCAGTGTTCGACTGCAGCCGCTGGGCCAGCCCGGTACGAAAACCCTGGGTGTCACGGAACGTTTCCTTGCGCAGCGAGATCCCGTACTTCGGATTGAACTGGTAGTTGACGTAACCGGCAATGCCGTTCCAGTGCGAGGTGGGGAAGGCGCCGAATGCGTCGCCGAGCTGGGTGCCGTTGTCGTAGTTCGCGATCAGCGTGAGCGCGCTCGTCGGATGCATGGTCAAGATGCCGTCATAAAGCATGCGATTGGTGTATACCGGCGGCATGCCGAGAGCACTGTTGCCGAAGACCGCGAAGTCGTTGCCGTTATAGGTCGTCAGGTTGAGCGAGTACCCCGGGGATGGGGTCAGCGCGAGCGATCCCTCGATGGTCTTCTTCTTTCCGGCGAACTTCCAATCGTCCCAGCCGTTGTTCGCGCCGGCGATCACGGTGACTTTCGGGTTCACGACGTACGTTGCGCGCACGCCCGTGAACGACGACATGATCGCATACCCGAACAGAAATGAGCGGGAGTAGTTGGTGTTCCCCGGAGCCTCCGCGACCTCGACGCCCGCGAGCGTCCAGAATTTTCCGACGATTGCCGTAAGCGGGCCGCCGGTGTACGAGATATACGCTTGGGCAAGGTTCGCTCCGGACCGCGATTGACCGTTGGACGCCACGAAGTCGGCGTCCGTCCCGAAGATGCCCTCCAGCTTCCCGCCGATCGTCTTTCCGTTGATCGTCAGCTGCACGTTGGCGTCTTGAAGGGTCGGAGAATTCACGAAGTCGTTCGCGGGCATGATGAGCCGCCCGCCGTTCGCGTCAAAATAGGGGCCGACGGCGCCGCCGAAGACCGTGCTCGGAACGCCGTTCGTGAAGCGCAGCTTATTGGTTCCGCTCGCGCCGGTATATCCCGCGTCGATCGAGCCCGAGAACTGCAGCAGCTTCGGCGTAGGAGAGGGCGACGGTGCCGGTGACGGCGAGACGGCCGGCGAGGGGGAGGCGGGGGGCGTGGCTTGCGCCGCGGCGAGCTGCGGCGTCGCCGCGAGAAGGGCGCACAAAGACAGAGCTCCAGCGACGATGCGAATGCTGGTCAAGAGACTCCTTTGCCTGGGAAAAACGCCGGTTCAATAACGATATGGCCGAACCGTGAAGGGCGCCGCAGCGGGCGATCTCCGCTATTGTAGCTCAGGCGGAGGGCGCGCGCATTCGACACGTGCAGTATCGAAGTGCCGTCGAGTACGACGGTCCTACGTCGAGACGCTCACCACGGTGCGGTGACCCGGACGACGACGCGGCGCGGAGCGTTCCACTGCGTCGTGTTGAAACCGTTGTTCACCTTGAGCAGGAAACGGTGGTCGAAAATGTTGTCCACCGAGACGGTGTAGCCGAATTTGCGTGACGCGCGATCGGGCTGGCGGCCGAACGACGCGTTCATCAGCCAATGCGCCGGCAGTCGCCCTTGGCCGCTTTCGAACTGCACTGGGAAGCCGGTTCCGTACTCGGCCTGTAGGGTCGCGAAGCCGAGCAGTCCCGCGCCGAATCGCCGCGTGTAGAACGCGTTTCCTTCCCAGCGCTGGTCGTGATCTTCGGGCTGGAGCGTGATGTCGCCGACGCTGGCGGGTGTGAACAGGAAGGTCGAACCGGAGACGCCGCCCGCTTCGGCCCGCGAGAACGTTGCCGAGACGCCCATGTCGGTATTCGCGGAGGTCGCGTCGAGCCGCAGCTCGAGCCCGCGATCGCGGGCCACGGCGTTGTTGAACACCGCGAAGAGCGGCGTGTTGGCGAGCTGGGTCGTGTCGAGCACGTTGACGGCAGTGCGGTCGAACGCGTTGAGATAGGCGCGCAATCCCGTCCGGAACGTGTGCGCGAGGCCGACCTCGACGTAGGTGTCGCGTTCCGGCCGCAGATCGTACACCGGCGCATCGTTCGATGAGGTCTGCGTGACGACCGCATCGCGCCGCACGTCTTCCAGGCTCGGCGCCGCGTAGAGGCGGCCGTAATAGGCATGCAGCACGGTGCCGCGCGCGATCTCGTCGTTGATCTCGATGCGCGGGCTCAATTGGGCACCGCCGACGTAGCCGGTGCTGTGGTCGAAGCGCAGGCCGCCGCTGATCGCGAGCGTGCGGCTCGGCGTCCACTTGTCTTCCACGTACGCGCCGATCTGGGTGCCGCGCTGCGCCGCGTTGTCGGGGAAATCCGGCAACCCGGTGATGCGGATCAGGCTGCTCGAACGGAAGTTTTCCTGCAAGAGGTCCAGCCCGGCTTTGATCGCGTGATGGTCGCTCGCGTGAAACGTCGAGGCCCGCAAGCCGGTGTAGGACGCTACCCGGTCCTGACGCAAGCCGTTCTGCGGTGTCGTCGACCCGTCGGCGTTCACCACGAAGGCCTGCGTGTCGTTGGCCAAATCGCCGCCGTAGGCGACGCGGTTCCAGCGCACCCACGGCACGACGCGAAAGTACCCGCTGCCGTCGCGCGAGGTCTGTGTGAACGACACGCTTGCGAAGCGATCGTACTCGCTCTGGACGTCGTCGGTGCCCGGCGGCGTCACGAACGGCGAGGACGGATCGTTCGGGTTCGTGTTGATCGGAATCTGGAACGACGCATATTGGTTGGAGAGGTCGGCCGAGAGCACGTTGCGCTCGCCCAGCGGCAGCGAGATGCGCAGGAACTGGTCGGAGGTCGAGGACGCGTCGTGCAGCGCGTTGCGCGTGGGCGCGTCGAGGCCGCGGTCGCTGCGCTGCGTGTTGAGCGCGAGCGCGAACTGCGCGCGGCCGGCATTGAAGCGCTGCGCGAGCCGCACGTCGGACGTTCCGAGCTCGCCGGCGCCCAAAGTCAGCGCGCCGCCAGCCGGGCCGGCGTCGATCCCGCCGCTGACCACGTTGACGACGGCGCCCTGGCGCGAGCCGCCGAACTCGGCCGGAAAGGCACCGGTGAAGATCTCGACGGCCTGCGCGTTGCGCGGGTCGATCAACTGCGCGAAGTTCGAGCTCGTCGACTGCGGCAGCGGAGCGCCGTCGAGTTCGAACGTCAGACCGTGGAAGCCGTGCGCGACCGGCTCGTCGTACGAGAAGCGCACGACGCCGGGAACTTGCTGCACGATCGCGTCGAGGCTGTCGTTGCGCGGAAGCGCTGCGAGCCGCCGAGCCCCGTACGCGTTCTGCGAGACGGGAGTCCCGCGCACGCCGGTCGCGCTAGCGCCGGTGCGGCCGATCAGCTTCGCCGCGAGGAGATCGACGTCGACGACCGCGTCGGTTGCGACGTCGATCGTCGCGGCGGCGGTGCCGGCCGGCGAGATCGCCTGCCGGTGTAGTGACCGAACGGGACGCGCGGGAACGCAAAGCGCCCGTCATCACCAGTCGTCGCCGTATAGCTGGTCCGGTCGCCCGTCAGCGTCACGGTGACGTGCGCGATCGGCCGGTGATCCGGACCGGTGAGGGTCCCGCGAACGATGCCGACGACGTCGGCCCGAGCGGGCGCGACCGTCGTGACGAGGACGGCCGTGCTCATCGCCAAAGCGGCGAGCACCGAACGGGTGAGGTCCATGGAATCTCCGAGCCGGAAAAGCGAAACGAACGACGCCGGCTGAGCGGTCCCGTCGCCGATGATCGGTCCTGGGCGTGAAGAACGCCTGAAGCCGAGAGAACGGACGCTCGCAGCGCCGGGGGAAGGTTCGCTACCGGTGCGGAGGAGCGCGCGAAGGATTGCGCCGCGCGATCGCCGCGCGCGCCGGGACCATGGGGGGACGACCGACGGACAGCCAGCTAGCGCCGGCACCAGGCTCTACAACGAAGCGCAGTGCCGCCGTCAGCGCGTCGACGATTGGTGCCGCCGCCGACAAGGCGAGCCACGCGGCAACGCCGAGGGCAAGGGCGGCGAGGACGAGGGCGACGTTGAGGACGAGCGGGCAGACGTCGCCCGTGCCCGCCGCGGCAGAGGCCATCCCGGACATCCCGGGCATCCCGTCCATCCGCATCGCCTCGCCGGCGCTCAGGTGCTGGTGACAGAGGACGAAACCCGCTCGGGCGAGCGCGACAAAGCCCGCGGAAGCTAGCCCAGCTCCCGTGGCAACGACGGCGAGCACGCTAGCGCGCGCACGGACGTTCTGCCTCATCGGTTCCTCAGACATACCGCAACGCCGGCCGGATGACCTCGCTCGCTAGGCGGGTCCTGCCGCCCCTTGAGTCGTAGACGGGTCGCTCGTGATCGACGCTGTGATAACCGCCATGCTCCGCGAGACGATGCCCGACGCCGAAGTCCGGGTGTACGACATGACCGGCACCATGGACCATCTCGAGGTGTTCGTACGAACGAAGGCGTTCCAGGGCATCTCGCCGCTCGACCGGCACCGCATGGTCGAGAAGGCGCTCGCCCCGGCCCGCGCCGATGGGCGCATCCACGCGCTTCAAATCCGCACCGCCACTCCCGAGGATACCAATGGCTGACCTGCACGACGAGATCAAGCGCGAGATCGCCGACAATACGATTCTCGTCTACGGCAAAGGAACCAAAGACGCTCCGCGCTGCGGCTTCACCGCCGAGACGATCCAGTTCTTCAACGCTTTCGGCTACCCGTTCGCGGTCGTCGACGTGCTCGAGAACATGCCCAAGCGGCAGGCCCTCTCCGAGCAAACGGACTGGCAGACACTTCCGAAGGTGTTCATCGCCGGGCAGTTCTACGGCGACACCGACATCCTCGAGCCGATGGCGAAAAGCGGCGAGCTGGCCAAGCTGCTCGAAAAGTCGTTCGAAGGCAAGGGCGTCACGCCGTCCATCCAGCTCCGCTAGCACCGCGTGCTGGAGCTGTACGAACCGGGGGGCGAAGCCGCATGGCTTCGCTCCTTTCGTTTTGCCCTCGAGGTGCGGCCGCGCTTCTGCGAAACCGACGCCCTCGGCCACGTCAGCAACACCGTCTACACCACGTACTGGGAGCTGGGGCGGCTGCGCATGTTCGCGGCGATCGGCGAGGCTGACGACTCCCCGCAGCGCACCTTCGCGTTTCAGCACATGGCCGTCGAGATCACGACGCGCATGCTGCGCCCGTGCTTCTACGATGAGGAACTCCTGGTCCACACCCGCGTCCACTCGCTGGGGCGCAGCAGCATGGTGATGGAGCACGCGCTTTCGGGGGCCGAAACGGAAGAGATCCGGGCCCTCGCCCGGATCGTCGTCGTCGCCAGCGACGGCGAAAACGCGATCCCCTGGACCCCCGGACAGCGGACAAAACTCGAAGCATTCGAGGGACGAATCCTGACGCCGTAGTGGGGACCATCACTCGGCCTACCTTTCTGGCGGCGCCCTGCTCGCGCCGGTGCGTCGAATCCAAGTCGCCGGCCGGCCGAGTAAATCGGCCGGTACGTCAAACGCAGACTCGACGCGATCGGGACCGGCGCGCTCAACGTCGCGCTGCTCACGCACTTCCACTCCTCAGATTGGTGACGTCGGCGACGATGCTTTCCCTCACGGCTCGCAGCGTACCGGCTTAGCGGCATCACCGACGTTGCCGAACTCGTGACGATCCGCCGTCTCATCGATCGCGGCTTTCCGAGCTACGACTATCCCGCTATCCGTCGCGACGCGACGAT
The DNA here is from genome assembly GCA_937927945.1 of uncultured candidate division WPS-2 bacterium. GTDB lineage: Bacteria > Vulcanimicrobiota > Vulcanimicrobiia > Vulcanimicrobiales > Vulcanimicrobiaceae > Vulcanimicrobium. Next base: position 70,273 of record CALEYW010000080.1, read on the forward strand.
GGACAACTATCGCGCCTTCGAAGCGAGCGCGCCGCAGCGCGGGACGCGGGTCGAAGCGTTCGCCGTCGGCAACGCGCGGCAACTCGGACTCGAACGCGATCGCCCCGTCTACCCCAGGCTTCGCCCTACGCAACCTGACGGCTACGGCGAGGTTATGGAGCGGCCACGGTGAGCGCCAGGCAACGCGCCATTTTCCGCGGCTCGCAACGCTGTCAGCCGACGCATAACCGGACGTTCGGTGCCGGCCTGGAAGCCGCTGCGCGAGACGGTCGCCGTATGCGCGCCGGAAACGGTGGACGCCGCCGCCCGGGCGCTCTGCGCGACGACGGGGACGGTCGGCGCAAACGCCGGTGCCTTATCGAAAGGCCCACGGACGATCACGCAACGCCCCACGACGCCCGGGACGCGTGACAAATGAAGCCCAGGGGGCGCTCCTATGAAGCGACGACAACGAGGTATGACATTGCGCCGCGGCCCGAGCGCGACTGAACGAGGCTTCGACGAAAGCCCGCCGGAGTCTACCAGGAAGTGCTTACGTCCCGTTATCGCGGGCCCTTCGGTGAGAGGATAATCGGACGCAAACGCGGAGGACTTCGCCTGGCGCGGCCCGTTCGGGCCCCGACAAACCCAATTCCCGAAAGGATCACCCGTGCGCACACTATTACGTGCCTTGGCGACGTCTGTTTTGGCTCTCGTCGGTTTCGTCGGACCCGCTAGCGCGGCGACGATGTCGAACGTCGTGGCACAAGCCGGTATCGCGCAGGGTACGCTGACCGGCAAAATCACCGATGCGCGCGGCACGCCCCTGGCCGGCGCAGCCGTCACGGTCAGCGGCGCGGGCACGACGCGCTCCGCGACGACCGCCGGGGACGGGACGTTCTCGTTCACCTTGCCGCCTGGGCTCTACTCGATCGTGATCAACCACGGCGGCTACCAGTCCGTCCAGAACGACGACATCGCCGTCGTGGCCGGCAGCGCCGCGAATCTGACGATCCCGATGGCTGAATCTTCGACGCAGACCCTGCAGACGATCGGGCGCGTCTCGACGTCCGGCAACCGCAATCCCATCAATACCAACGTCAGCGCGGTCTCGACGCTCAACGCCAACGTGATCGCCGAGCGCGTCCCGACGAATCTCAACGATGTCGTGACGGAACTTCCCGGCGTCTCAATCGCGCGCACGACGGGCGCCACCGCCAACTCGTTCTTTGTCACGCGCGGCTTCTACATTCAGCAGAAGGTCAACGTCGACGGCCATCCCGTCGCATCCGGCCAGTTCGGCAACTGGAACACCAACTACGCGTCGCCGTTCATCTTCGATCAGATCGAGGTCCTCAAAGGCGCCGGCCTCAACGGCCCGACCGCCGGCGAGTCGGCGATCGGCACCATCAACCTGCGCACCCGCGACTTCACCCCCCGCAACACCTTCGAAGCGACCGCCGGAATCGACTCGTTCAGCGGCTCGTATCTGAACTTGTTCGGCAGCGCGAACCTGCTCAACAACAAGCTCAGCGTCCTCGCGGCGCGCACGAGCTCCGGCTACAACGGGCCGTGGAACAACGTGTTCACCAATCGGGTCGGCACCGTCAGCGGGCTCCCGGTCGGGACGTATCAGCCGCCGTCACCGAACGGGCTCATCCAATTCCAGGGGGATCTGAGCAACCGGTACAACCTCGAGGCGGAGCTCGCAAAGATTCGCTACCGGTTCTCCGAGAACACCTCGGTGACGGCCGAGTATTTGGGACTGCAAGGCCAGTACTTCCCGCAGGGCGGCGCCTACGCGAGCTACTACGGTAAGGTCAATGTCGGCTATTGCGCCAACGGCACAACGATCGTGTTCGACCCGACCAAATGCAACACAACGTCGGCGTACAACGCGCCCTACGCCGCGTCGCTGGCCGGCTCGATGGTCGACGCATACCAGTGGTTTCCCAACTCCTACGTCCAGAACAACGAGCCGCAATTCAGCGCCGAGCTCCGGACGACGCTCAAGAACGATACGATCTTGATCCGGCCCTACGCCGCCGAGATCAACCGGTTCATCAACGGCCAGTACGAGGTACTCTACCCGGGCAACAACGGGCAGTGGTTCCAAGTGACGAACGCGGCGAACTGCCAAGTCGCGTTCCAGTCGCCGACCACGGCCAACGGCGGCGTCGCCAAGGGTCCCTGTTTCGGCCAGAACGCCCAGTACAACTCGCCGGCGTATATCGGCGGCGCAGCCAACCCGCACAGCTTCTCGACGACGACGGCGGCGCCGACGTGCACCACCGCGAACCCCTGTTGGACGACGTCGACCGCGCAGTCCAACGACGGCTCCTACAACTACGGAACGCCGTTCTCGCAGCCGGAGCGCGACTATCTCCACGGCGTGACGTTCTCGTACGTCCACCCGGTGGGCGAAAACGTCTACAACTTCTCGTACGACTACAACAACGAGAACTCGACGTTCTATTCGGGCGACCTGAACCCCGCCCCCGCGGGATGCTCATTCGTCATCGGCAGCGGTCAGCCCAACGCCGCCGGCAAGCCGAACTATCAGCCTACGTGTCCGCTGAGCTTCTTGCCGAAGACCGGCCTCGGCTACGCGCCGACCAACATTCGCAAGAACGACTTCTCGCTGACCGGCCAGTTCCAGCTCACGCCGCGACTCCAGCTGGCCGTCGGGAACTACCTTACGATCTACCACCCCGACGCACAGATCGAAGACCCGAGCGTCCTCAACCAGTACCAAAACCTGGGCGCTCCGCTGGCCGCGCCGTTGCAACTCGTCCACGTCGGCAAGGGGTACACGCACTACGATCCCCACTTCGGCTTGGAGTATCGCGCGAATCGCGATCTGGTGCTGCGCGCCACCGCAGGTTCGTCGATTACGGACCCGTATGCGAGCATCATCTCGGGGATCGATCGCGTCGACCCGCCGAATGGGGCGAACAGCAACACCTACACGCTGACCCGTGCGAATTCGAATCTGCTTCCCGAAACCCAGGTGTCGTACGATCTCGGCGGGGATCTGCGCCTGGGAGACGGCGGGGTGCTCTCCGCCGATGTCTACAGCATCGCGATCCACGATGCGTTCGCCGCCAACAACGTCGCGCTCACCGGCCCTGCGCTGATCGCCGCGCAATGCGCATACCCGGGCGCCAGCCCGGTCGCCATCACCGTCAGTTGCCCGAGCGGGCCGGTCACCGGCGGCGGCACGGGCAGCGGCTACTTCGTCAACCAGACGATCAACGTCGGCGCGCTCAAAGCGTATGGACTCGAAGTCTCGCTACGGAAGAATCCGCTGCTGGGCTACGGCTACTACGTCTCGGGCTCACTCGAGCGCGCATTCTACGACCAGATCTCGCCCTCGATCTACCTCGGCGGACAGACGCCGCTGATCAACGGCAAGCAACTCGACGGCTCGATCCTTGGGACGGGTTCGGTCCCGTACCTCAAGACCTACGCCGAGCTGAGCTACGCCTTCGTGCGCGATGGGCTGATCTCGGTGGGGGCGGACTACGAAGGGTTCAACAACTCGACGTACGGGCCGCCGTACACTCTGTTCAACGCGACGATCCGCGTCCCGGTCGCGAATGGATGGCCGCTCGAATTCGCGATCGACAACCTTCTCGCGTACAGCACCGGAACCGCGTTGGGACGAGCGCTGCAAAACCAGGGCTCCCAGACGGTCCGCTACGGCTGCAAGTCCGACGGCACCAACTGCACGTACAGCACTTCCGCCAAGTCGCTGCAGTTCGTGTACCCGCGCAACGTGCGCATCCAGCTCTCGCATCGCTTCTAGAGCGGGCGTTGCGGCTCGGCCGGCGAAGGCGCCGGTCGTGCCGCGACACTGGCTCTTCAAGACGGAACCCGACGCCTTCTCGATCGAGGACCTGGAACGGGTCAAGCGCGAGGAATGGTCGGGCGTGCGCAGCTATCAGGCACGCAACCTCATGCGCGAGATGAAGCTCGGCGACCTCGGCTTCTTCTACCACTCCAGCGTTTCGCCGCCGGGGATCGTCGGGATCTGCGAAGTGGTAGCCGAGGCGCATCCGGACTCGACGCAGTTCGACCGCAAGAGCGAGTACCACGACGGCAGCTCGTCGCCGGCCAACCCGAAGTGGTGGTGCGTCGACGTCGGGTTCGTCGAAGCGTTCCCGCGCATGATCACGCTGGACGAACTGCGCGCGATCCCCGACCTCGCGCACATGCCGCTGCTGCGACGGGGCCAGCGCCTCTCGGTGCAGCCGGTCAACGCACTCGAATGGCAGGCGATCGTAGCACTCGCGCGCTAGTCGGCATCAACCAAGGAACGAAGGCGTCATGCACACCGGTCTCGTCCTGCTGCTCGTGCTCGTCGCGCTGGAGCACGCGTACTTCCTGTACCTGGAGATGTTCCGCTGGACCGCGCCCGCGACGCTCAAAGCCTTCGGCACCACGGCGGCATTCGCCGAAGAGTCGAAGACGCTCGCCGCCAATCAAGGCCTGTACAACGGTTTCCTCGCAGCCGGCGCGGTGTGGGCGATCCTCGCCGGGCCGCCGATGCAGAAGCCGCTCGCGATCTTCTTCGCGTCGTGCGTGGTGATCGCCGGGATCTACGGCGGGCTCACGGTCAGCCGCCGGATCATGGTGATCCAGGCACTGCCCGCGGCGATCTGCCTGATCGTCGCGCTGGTGAGTTATACGGCTTGGTAGCGTTTGAGGAAGATTTGCTGGGTGTCGATGCGTGTTTCGCCGGGGAGGACGCCGCGGCGTTCGTAGCCGCCGTCGGAGCGCAGGATGCGTGTCTTGGCGTTGTCGGCGAGGTAGACGTCGAGGATGTCGTTGACGATCGTCTCGCGCAGCAGCGGGTCGAAGACCGGGACGACCGTTTCCACGCGCCGATCGAGGTTGCGACCCATCCAGTCCGCGCTGCCGATGTAGACCTCGCGGTCGCCGCCGTTGGCGAACGCGAAGATGCGTGAGTGTTCGAGGAAGCGGCCGACGATGCTGCTCACCCGGATCGTCTCGCTCACGCCGGGGATCCCGGGCCGCAGCACGCACATGCCGCGCACGACCAGATCGATCGGGACGCCCGCGCGAGAGGCGCGGTAGAGCGCCTGCACGATGCCGGCGTCGCTGATCGCGTTGAGCTTCGCGACGATGCCGCTCGGACGCCCGGCGATCGCGTGTTCGGTCTCGCGATCGATCAGCTCCTCGAAGCCGGTGCGCAAGCCGGTCGGCGCGACCATCAATTGCTCGTAGTGGTCGGCTTTCGAGAAGCCCGTCAGCGCGTTGAACAGCTGCGAAGCGTCGGCGCCGAGGTCGGCGCGGCACGTGAAGAGGCTCAAGTCGGTGTAGATCTTCGCCGTCTTGTCGTTGTAGTTGCCCGTGCCGAAGTGCATGTACCGGCGAATGCCGTCCGGCTCGTCGCGCACGACCAGCGTCACCTTGGCATGCGTCTTGAGCCCGGGCAATCCGTAGACGACGTGCACGCCGACGCGCTCGAGCATGCGCGCCCAATGGATGTTGTTCTCTTCGTCGAAGCGCGCCTTGAGTTCGATCAGCGCCGCAACCTGCTTGCCGTTCTCGGCGGCGTCGACCAGCGCGCCGACCACCGGCGAGTTCCCCGACGTACGGTACAGCGTCTGTTTGATCGCCAGTACGTTCTTGTCGTTGGCGGCCTGCTGCACGAACTGCACGACGGGGTCGAACGACTCGTACGGATGGTGCAGCAGGAGATCGCCTTCGCGAATCGCGGCGAAGATGTCCGTCTGTCCGATCAGGCGCTTCGGAATCGCCGGCGTGAACGGCGGGTCGTGGAGCGCGGGCTCGTCGATGCCGACGATGGGCCACAGATCGTTGGTCCCCATCATGCCGGCGACTTCGTAGCAGTCGCCGCGGTCGAGCTCGAGCGCCTCGAGCAGTTTGTCGCGCAGCGCCTCCGGCATCTGCGGAACGACTTCGAGCCGCACCGGCTCGCCGAAGCGCCGTTTGCGCAGTTCCGACTCGATCGCGCGCAGCAGATCGTCGGCCTCGTCTTCCTGCAAGTCGAGATCGGCGTCGCGGGTGACCCGGAAGGCGTACGACGCGGTGACCCGCAGCCCGGGAAAGAGCGCCTCGAGGTTGTGTGCGATGATCTCTTCGAGCATCACGAACCAGCGCTGGCCGGCGGGGGCCGAATCGACCGGCACGAAGCGCGGCAGCGAGCCCGGCACCTTCACCCGCGCGAAGTAATTGATCGGGCCGTCCGGCGTCTGCTCGTCGAGCTCGACCGCGAGCGAGATCGAGAGGTTCGAGATGTACGGGAACGGATGGCCCTTGTCGATCGCCAGCGGCGTCAGCACCGGGAAGACCCGCTCGTCGAAGTACCGGCGCATCGCGCGCTTGGTGTTCGAATCGAGCTGGGCATAGCCCAGGACGCGAATGCCGTGCCGTTCGAGCGACGGTAAGAGCTGGTGCTGCAGGCAATCCGACAGGCGCGCCAGCGACCGGCGCAGCCGCTGGCTCACCAGCGCGAGCTGCTCTTCGGGGAGCCGGCCGTCGTCGGAGCGCTTGTGTACCTCGGCCGCCATCTGCTGCATCAAGCCCGCGATGCGGATCATGAAGAACTCGTCGAGGTTGGTCCCGTAGATGGCGACGAACTTGAGCCGTTCCAGCAGCGGGTTCCGCTCGTCCAGCGCCTCTTCGAGGACGCGGTCGTTGAACTCCAGCCACGACGTTTCGCGATTGATGTAGAGCGAGGGATCGTCGAGCGCGATCGGTGCGGCCACCGCGGCGGGGCGGAGCTCGGCGCCGACCTGCGAACCGGTGAGCATGACTCGAGCCTCGTTCGGCACGTGAGCGCGGACTTCATCGCCCACCTCGGCGCGCACGTCGTGCTGGCCGGCGCCGCGCTGCTCGTCGCCGCCGCGATCGGCATCCCGCTGGCGGGCGGGGCCGTCGACCGCCCGCTGCCGCGCGGGGTGTTGCTCGCCCTCGCCGGCGGCTTCCGGGTCGTCCCGTCGCTCGCGGTCCTGACGCTGACGATCCCCTTCCTGGGCTTGGGCTTCGCGCCCGCCCTGCTGGCCCTGGTCGTCCTGGCCCTCCCCCCGATTCTGGTGAACACGGACGTTGCGCTGCGTTCGGTCCCGAACGCGACGCTCGAGGCGGCCCGCGGGATGGGGATGACCGAACGCCAGGTCGGGACCCGCGTCCGCTGGCCGCTGGCCCTGCCGGTCGTCGCCGTCGGCGTGCGCACCGCCACGGTCGAGGTGATCGCCTCGGCGACGCTGGCCGCGTTCATCGGCGGCGGGGGCCTGGGCGACTACATCGTAAGCGGCCTGCAGACCGGGAACTTCCCCGAACTCCTCCTCGGCGCGGCATCGGTCGCCGTGCTCGCGATCCTCGCCGACGCCGCGCTCGGCGTCACGCAGCGCCGCCTTGCCCTCTCCCTCTCGCCCACGTCAGGATGACGATGACCGCACTGACCCGTGCCCGCGCGCTCGCACTTCTCGCCGCCGCACCGCTCGCCGCCTGCGGCAGCCGCGGCGACGCGATCAAGGTCGGCTCGAAGAACTTCACCGAGGAGCTGATTCTGGGCGAGCTGTACGCGCAATCGCTCGAGCACGCCGGCATCCCGGTCACGCGAAAGCTCGATCTCGGCACGACCGACATCGCGCTGGCGGCGCTCAAGCGCGGCGAGATCGATCTCTATCCCGAATATACGGGGACGGCGCTGCTGAACGTGCTGCACTTGCCGCCCGACAGCGATCCGAAGCGCTCGTATGCGACGGTGAAGAAGGCGTTCGCGAAACAGTACGACCTCGTCTGGCTCGATCCGGCGCCGTTCAACGACACGCAAGCGCTCGCCACGACGCAAGCGATTGCCGGCAACTACGCGCTCGGGACGCTGAGCGATCTCGCGGCGAAGGCCGGCGATCTTCGGCTGGGGACGGTCCCGGAATTCCTGACCCGCGCCGACGGCCTGCCGGGGCTGCAGAAGCGCTACGGCGGCTTCAAGTTCAAGGCCGTCAGAGTGCTCGACAACGGCCTCAAATACAATGCGCTGCAGCACGGCGACGTCGACGTCGTCGTCGCGTTTTCGACCGAAGGCCAGCTCAAGGCCGACGGCCTGATCGTGCTCGAGGACAACAAGCATCTCTTCCCGGTCTATCAAGCCGCGCCGGTCGTGCGCCGCGCGGCGCTGAGCGCGAAGCCCACGCTCGCCGATCCGCTGAACAAGCTCGCGCCGCTGCTCGATACCGACCTGATGCAAAACCTGAACCTGCAGGTCGAAGGATCGCAGAAACGCGAGCCCGCCGACGTCGCACGTGACTTCCTCAAGCAGCACGGCCTCGCCTAACGGCGGGGCGCGCGCCGGCGGCGCGCGCGTCGAGCTGGACGGCGTCGGCGTCCGCTACCCGAACGCACCCTTTCCGGCAGTCGACGGCGTCGACCTGACGATCGAAAGCGGTACGTTCGCGGTATTGCTCGGCCCGTCGGGCTGCGGCAAGAGCACGCTGCTGCGCACGATCAACCGGCTCGTGGAACCGACGACCGGGACGATCCGCATCGACGGCGGCGAGATCCGGCAGCGTGACGCGACGGACCTGCGGCGCGGGATCGGCTACGTGATCCAGGCGGTCGGACTCTTCCCGCACTACACGGTCGCGCAGAACGTCTCGGTCGTCCCGCGCCTGCTGGGCTGGGAGCGCGAGCGCGTCGAGCGGCGCGTCGACGAACTGCTGCGGATGATCCGGCTCGACCCGGCACGCTATCGCGATCGCAAGCCGCGCGAACTCTCCGGCGGCGAAGCACAGCGGGTCGGGGTCGCGCGCGCGCTGGCGGCCGAGCCGCGCGTGCTGCTGATGGACGAGCCGTTCGCGGCCGTCGACGCGATCGTGCGCGCGTCGCTGCAAGACGAGATCGCGCGCGTCCATCGCGAGCTCGGCACGACGATCGTGTTCGTCACCCACGACGTCGACGAAGCGCTGCGCCTCGCCGATCGCATCGTGGTGATGAACGCCGGGCACGTCGTGCAGACCGGCTCGCCCACCGAAGTGCTGGAACGTCCGGCCGATGCTTTCGTGCGCGATCTGGTCGGTGTCGACGCCGAGACGCGCCGCCTGGCGCTGGAACGCCCGCTCATCGAGCGATGAGCGACGCGACCTCGGCCGGGGCGTGGAAGAGATGATCCGCGCCCGCCCCGTGCAGTTCGGCGACGCCGCCGTACCCCCACGCGGCGCCCCACGCGCGGATGCCGTTCGCACGCGCCGCGGCGATGTCGAGATGCCGGTCGCCGATGAGCGCGAGATCGTCCGCGCCCACGAGCCCTTCGGAGGCGAGCGCGTGCGCGAGCAGCTCGCGCTTGTCGATCCGCGTGCCGTCGAGCCCGCTGCCGTAGACCGCCGAGAACGTGCCGGCGATCCCGAACCGCTCCAGGATGGCCTGCGCGTACACCTGCGGCTTCGACGTGCAGACGAACAGCCGAGCACGGCCCCGCAGCGCGGCCAGCATCTCCGGCACGCCGTCGTAGACGACGTTCTCGAACATCCCGATCGTGCCGTACCGCTCGCGGAAACGCTGCACGGTCGCATCGACGAGCGCCGCGTCCGCGAAACGCTCGCGCAGCGCGACCTGCAGCGGTGGTCCGATCATCGCGCGCACGTCGTCCTCGCCGAGCGGCGGCAGCCCCAGCGCGTCGAACGCGAACGCCAGCGACCGCGCCACGCCTTCGTACGGATCGGTCAGCGTGCCGTCGAGATCGAAGAATATCGCTTGCATCGCCGCCCAGGATACCACACGGCGTGACGTACCTCGTCACACATCTCGGCCGGATCGGTACGCTGCTCGGCGAGCACGTGGTGCTCGTCGCGGTCTCGCTCGCCATCGCACTCGTGATCGCGCTTCCGTTGGGCGTCGTCGCAGCGCGCAACGCGCGCGCCGCCAACGTCATCCTCGGCTTCGCCGGCGTGCTCTACACGATCCCCAGCCTCGCGCTCCTGGCGCTGCTGGTCGCCGTGATGGGACTCGGTACGTCGACCGCGATCGTCGCGCTCGTCGTGTACGCCCAGATGATCCTGATCCGCGGGATCGTCGCCGGCTTGCGCGGCGTCGATCCCGCGCTGGTCGACGCCGCGCGCGGCCTCGGCTTCACCGCGCGGCAGACGCTGCTGCGGGTGGAATTTCCCGCCGCGCTTCCGGTTATGCTCGGCGGCGTGCGCGTCGCGGCGGTCACGCTGGTCGCGCTCGCGACGATCGCCGCCTGGATCAACGCCGGCGGGCTCGGCGTGCTGCTCTTCGAGGGAATCGCCACCGTCAACGCCGGCAAGATCGTCGCCGGCGCCCTCGCCGCTGCCGCCCTCGCGATCGCCGCCGACGCCGCCCTCCGCGCCTGCGAACGCCTGGCCCGCGCGTGACATCCTGCATCGTCAAGTCGTGAAGCCGCTGTTCGTGTACGGTACGTTGCGCGATGCGGCGTGGCGGCGGGCGATTCTCGGTGCGGACTATCCGTCGGCGCCGGCGACGCTGGCCGGTTGGCGGCGCATCGCGACGTCGTCGGGCTATCTGACGATTCGCCGCACGCTGCCGTGGCTCGACGCCGCGCCGATCGAAGGCGCCCTCGTCGCGCTCGACGCGGTCGGTTGGGAGATCGCCGACGCGTGGGAGGAAGCACGCTACGAACGTGTCGAGGTCCGGGCGAATACGATGGACGGCGCGGTCGACGCGATCGTCTACGTCTGCGCCGAAGACGACGACGCGACGCCCGTCAACGACGGTCGCCTCGCGCTTCTGTCGCGCGCGCACGTCGACGCCGCGATCGCCTCGTTCGAAGCGACGATGCGCGCTATCCGAGCCCGGGGACGACCTGCCTAGCCGCACCCGCGAACCACGCGTCGACCGCCGCGCTGAGCGCGCCGCAGGCGAACACGGCCGTGACCGCGGTGAACGCGAGCGCCGCGGTTTCGGCCCTGCGATCGGCCCGAGGGTACCGGGAAGGCTCGAGATCCAACAGCCGAGCGCACCGGCCACGAACGGCAGGATGAACGCGAAGCGGGCGCCGCGGCCCCGCAGCACCGGCACGACGCCGAGCGCGCCGGCGATCGTCGCGACGCCGAGTGCCGACCACACCATCGCGACGAGCGGCGGCGCGAGGCTGCGCGCAGCGAACGCCGCGACCGCGAACGTCGCGTAGCTGATGTACGCGACCCCGAACGCGGCATACGCGCATACGAAGAACGCGTTGCGAGGTCGCAGCACGTCGCGCCAGGTGAACGGCGCATCACCGTTCATCGCCGTTGCTTCAACGATGACGTGCGGCTTCAACCGGGTCGCAAGCAGCGCGAGCACGAGCGCCGCCAGCGCACCGGCCACGGTCGCGACGCGCCAGCGCGACGGATCGCCCAGCGACCACGCGCCGGCCGGTGCCGAGACGATGAGACCCACTCCCGCGCCGCTCCAAGCGACGGCGCTGGCGAAGCCGCGCCGCGCGACCGGGACGCGCTCGAGCGTATCGGTGATCGCCGCCGCGACACCGACGCCGCTCGCGAGCCAAACGACCACGCGCGCGACGCCAAGGACCACAACGCCCCCGGCGGCCGAGGCGGCCCGCGACGCCGCCACGATGATGGCCAGGGTGGCGCGCTGCCGCTGCAACCGGTCAGGCGACGGTGAAGAGCGCGAGCGCGTAGCGCGCCGCCGCGTCCGTGTACGACGCCTTCTCGACGAAACCCGAACGCTTGCCGAGCGCCACGATCTCTTCGCGGCTGAACTTGTAGGACGACTCCGTATGGATCGTTTCGCCTTTGGCGATGTCGATCTCGAGCTCCGCCGCCGGGATGCGCACGCGCTGCCGCCGTCTGCTGACGAGGAACGAGCGCACCGCACCGCGGCGCTCGTTCCAGCGCGCCTGGAAGCGGAACGCGTCGAGCGCGAAATCGGCACCGAGCTCGCGATTCAGGCGCGCGAGGAGGTTCTTGTTGAAGGCCGCCGTCACGCCGGTCGGATCGTCGTACGCCAGCTCCAGGATCGTCGGGTCCTTCTTGAGGTCGTAACCGAGCAGAAAACCGTCGCCGGGTCGCAGCGCCGCGGCGAGCAGATCGAGCAGCTCGCGCGCATCGGCGGGTTCGAAGTTGCCGATGTTGGACCCGAGGAAGAGTGCGAGGACGCGATCGCGCGTCACCAGACGCTTCTCGCGCAAGAGCGGAAAGTAATCGCTCGCGTAGGCGACGACGCGGAGCCGCTCGTAGGCGCCCGCCAGCGCCAGCGACGACTCGGTGACGGCTTCGGCGGAGATGTCGATCGGATGAAACGTCATCGACCGCTGACGCTCGAGGATCGCGTCGATCAGCAGGCGCGTCTTGATCGCGCTGCCGCTGCCGAGTTCCACCAATTCGAGCGGTCCGTCGAAGGCGGCGACGATCTCGCGGCCGTACGTCGCGAGCAGGTCGCGCTCCACGCGGGTCAGGTAGTACTCGGGGAGACGGGTGATCGCTTCGAACAGCGCCGAACCAAGATCGTCGTAGAAGTACTTCGGCGAAAGTCTCAGCGGGCGCGTGCCCAGGCTTGCGCGGACGTCTTCGGCGAACGTGGCGACCCGCGCTGGATGCGGATCGCGATGGAGCGCGAAGCGGTCCGATACCGCCCCCGGCGTCGTCGAAACCATGTGCAGCGCCTAACCCCCGGTCTCGGGACGAGTTTGCAGCAAACTCCAGGAGGTACAGTGATCTCTCAATCGGTTACCATCGACGTCGCCGGCACCCCGATGCCCGCCTACCTGGCCCGGCCCGACGGAGAAGCTCCGCGGCCCGCTGTCATCGTGCTGCAAGAGATCTTCGGCGTCAACGCCGAGGTCAAGCGCATCACCGACCTGCTGGCCGGGGCCGGCTACGTCGGGCTGGCCATCAACTACTACCACCGTACGCATCCCAACCTCAACGAGCCCTATACCCCGGAAGGGCTCCAAGCGGGGTTCGCGGCGGCCGGCGCGGTGACGAAGGCCTCGCTGCGCAGGGACGTCGGGGCGGCGATCGATTGGCTCAACGCGCAGAGCTACGTGCGCCGGGACAACATCGCGACCTGGGGCTTCTGTTTCGGTGGGACGGTCGCGTTCGTGACCGCGAACCTGCCCGGCCTGCGGGGCACGATCTGCTTCTACGGCGGCCATATCGCCTCGCCGCTGCCGAACGGCGAGCCGGCCGCGATCGAGGACGCCGCCGAGGTGCGGGTACCGTTACTGCTGACGTTCGGCGGGAAAGACGCCTACATCACCTCCGAGCACGTCGAGCTGATTCGAAAAGCGCTGACCGCCGCCGGGAAGAGTTTCGAGATCGTGGTCTACCCCGATCAAGATCACGCGTTCTTCCGGAACAGCGGTGCGCAGCTTGACGCGGCCGGCGATTCGCAAAGCCCGGCACTGCATGACGTCGCCGACGCCTGGAAGCGCGTGCAGAGCTTCCTGAGGGAGCATCTTGAATGATCGTGCAGGAACTCACCATCGACGCACCGCGTGGACCGATGCGGGCGCATCTCGCGCGCCTGGACGACAAGCCGCGGCCGGCGGTGATCGTGCTCGAAGGCGTCTACGGTTTCGATGATGAGATCAAACGCATCACCGACGTCACCGCCGCCTCGGGGTTCGACGCGATCGCGGTCGATTATCTGCGCGGCAACGATGCGGCGACCGTCTTCGACACGAAGGCCGTGCGCGACGACGTCGCCGCCGCGCGCGATTGGCTCAACGAACAGCCGTTCGTGCAGCATGGAAAGATCGCGACCTGGGGCTTCGGCTACGGCGGCACGGCTTCATTCCTCGCGTCGTCGCTCGCCGGACTCGCCGGGTCGATCGCTTTCTACGGGCAGAGCATCGCGCGTCCGCTGCCCGGCACGGGCAAGCCCGTGCTCGACGAGATCGACGAGTACCGCACGCCGCTGCTGCTGGTCTTCGGCGGCCACGACGAGCAGATCGGCGCCGGCGAGATCGCCGCCATCCGCGACCGGCTCACCGCCAAGCACGCGCACTTCCAAATCCAGCAGTACCCGGAGGTGGGACACTCGTTCTTCCGCGAGGATCTCGGCACGATCGCGACCCGTCAGATCGCCGATGCGTGGGACCGCGTACGCAGCTTCCTGCGCCAGTCGTTCGTTTGATCGGCCGCGGCGCGCGGAGCCGTCAGCGGCCGACGATTCGTGACCAGCGGTCGCGGATATCGCTGATGTACTCGCGCGTCTGGGCATAGGGCGGCACGCCGCCGTACCGTTCCACCGCGAGGGGACCCGCGTTGTACGCCGCGAGCGCGACCGAGTACGGATCGTCGTACCGCGCGCGGTAGGCGTTCACGTAACGCGCGAGCAAATGCGCCGCGCCGGCGATCGCGGAACGCGGTTCCCACGGCTCGACCGCGACCGTCCGCGCGGTCGGAATCGTGAACTGCGCGATGCCGACCGCACCCGCTGCGGAGATCGCTTGCGGATCGAACGCCGACTCTTGCAGCAGCGTTGCGGCAAGCATGGCAGGCGGCAAGCCATGCGCGCGCGCGGCGTCGATCGTGGCGGTTGCCAGCACGAGCGCATCGATCTGGCCGAGGCGCGGATTCGTGCGGAGCACCTCGCGCGCAACCTTCACATTCAACGGCGCCTTTGGGCCTGCGTCCATCAGCAAGCGCAGGCCTCGCATAACGGGTACCGGCGGGGGTATATGCCACGACAGGGCGGCATCCCGCACTCCGTCGATCCGCACGCCGAGAAAGGTCCAAGCGACCGCCACGAAGGCTGCGGAGAGAGGGTTTCCTGCAGTCGGGACCAATCCGCCGTTAGCCCTCTTTCACTCGCGTAAGGAATAGCGTGATCACGACCGTGCTGGGTTCGCCGGTGTTCTCTGCGATCGCGGCGATGCTCATCGTCCTGCTTGTCGGAGATCTTCTGTCGACCTTCTTGTACCATGTGCCGCAGCACGTGTGGGGCAAGTTGCACCTGCGAACGCACCACGACCGCCGCAAGTCCTATTGGGATCACGCGGTCCTCTCGCGCGACCCGCAGGTCCTGCTCGACGGCTTCCTCGGCGCCGTCCCATACATGGTGCTCGGCGCGCTCTGCCTACGTCTCTCGATTGCCGGCGCCGTGCTCGGTTTGGTGCTCGGCCAAGCGCACGTCTGGTGGCGCCATACCTGCGAGATCGGCTGGCGGACGCCAGCCTGGTTTCGGCGGGCCGCGCGGGTCATCCAACTGGTCCTGCCCGAGGACCACGACGGCCACCACCGGAATCCCGAGGTCGAGTTCGGCGACATCTTCCGGTTCTACGACGCTCCGGCCCGGGCGACGATCGTGACCCTGCGAGCCTGGACGCGCGCGTTGAAGCGGGCGCCGAAGCGAAAAGGCGCCCCTGCACGCCGTGCCGTCGCGATGAAGCGACGCACGGTCGTGAAACAGACGAGCTGAGGCTGAATGACCAAACGCGTCCTCTTTCTGATCTCCGATACGGGCGGTGGACACCGCGCCGGCGCGCAAGCCGTCGGTGCCGCGCTCGACGAGATCGATGGGGCGACGCGTTTCGAGTGGCGGATCGACGATATCGCCACCCACTGCACGTTTCCGCTTTCCAAGCTGGGGCCGGCGTATAGCGCGGCCCTTCGCTATGCGCCGCCGATCTACGGCGCGCTGTATCACGCGACGAACGGACGCCGCCGCTATCGCACGATCGTCCGCTTCTGCGAGCCGCTCTACCGCGAGCGTTTGCGCGAGGTGTTCACCCAGTACCAGCCGGACGCGATCGTCTCGGTCCACCCGCTGCTCAACCATGCGGCGCTGCGCGCCCGGGCCGATGCCGGGATGCAGCACGTCCCGATCGTCACGGTGATCACCGACCTCGGCCGCGTCCACGAGGGCTGGCTGCTCCCCGAAGCCGACCTGACTGTCGTCCCCGCGCGCGAGGTCTACCAGCGCGCGATCGAACGGGGGGTCCCGCCCGAGCGGCTGCGCCTCCTCGGCCACCCGATTCACCCCCGCTTCGAGGACGTCTCGGCGACCAAGGCCGAGATCCGCAAGAAGCTCGGCCTCCCGGCCGACCAGACGATCTGCTTGCTGATGGCCGGCGGAGAAGGCGGCGGGAAGCTGCTCCCGACGACGATGGGTCTGGCCAAGGCCGGCCTCGACTACCACCTGGTCGTCGTGACCGGACGCAACGCCGCCCTCAAGGCGAAGCTCGAAGAGATCGCGCCATCGCTGCCGACCCCGATGACGGTGCTCGGCTTCCGCAACGACGTCCCCGAACTGATGCGCGCCGCCGATCTGCTGGTCACCAAGGCCGGACCGGGCACGATCGCCGAGGCCTCGGTCGCCGAAGTCCCCGTCGTGGTGTACGATTACGTCCCGGGGCAAGAGCGAGGCAATCTGGACTACGTGCGGACCAACGGGATCGGCGTCGTCGCGCTCTCGACGAGCGAGGTCGTCAAGTCCGTCGCCCGCATCGTCCACAACCAGGAGCGCCTGGCGAAGATGCGCGCGCAGCAGAACCTCCTCGCGCCGCGCGGCTCCTCCCGCCGCATCGCCGAGCTGATCGCCGGCATCGCGATCACCGGCCGGCGCGTCATCCCCGCCGCCGTCTAGAGCGACGAACATGGCTCCGCCCGTTCTCACGGTCGACGTGCCGGCCGCGGTGGTCGACGAGGTCGTCGCGACCCGCCGCGATCTGCACGCGCATCCCGAACTCGGCTTCGAGGAGCACCGCACCTCGAAGCTCGTCGCCGAACGGCTGCTCGCGCTCGGCTTCGAGGTCCACACCGGAATCGGGAAGACGGGCGTCGTCGGCGTCCTGCGCGGCTCGCAGCCCGGCAAGACGATCATGCTGCGCGCCGACATGGACGCGCTGCCGCTCGATGAGGAAAACGACGTCCCGTACCGCTCGCAGACGCCGGTGCAGATGCACGCCTGCGGCCACGACGGGCACGTCGCGATGCTGTTGGGGGCGGCGCGCCTGGTCGCCGAGCGCCGCGACGACGTGGCGGGCGCGGTATGCTTTCTGTTCCAGCCCGCCGAGGAAGGCAAGGGCGGCGCGAAGGCGATGGTCGAGGACCGCGTGCTCGAGCGCTTCGGAATCGAGCGCGCGTACGGACTGCACCTCTCCTCGTCGCATCCGGTCGGCCATGTCGGCTTTCGCGAAGGTCTCTTCTACGCGTCGAGCGACTCGATCGAGATCACCGTCGAAGGAAAAGGCGGACACGGCGCGGCCCCGCACCTCTCGGTCGACCCGGTCTACGTCGCCTCGCAGTTCGTCGTCGCCGTGCAGCAGATCGTCTCGCGCAACATCGACCCGATCGAGCCGGCCGTCGTGACGATCGGCGCGTTCAACGGCGGAACGACGCACAACGTGATTCCCAGCCGCGTGCGTCTGCTCGGAACGGTCCGCGCATTCGACAAAGACGTTCGCGCGAAGATGTCCGAGCGCATCGAACGCGTGCTGCGCGGCATCTGCGAGAGCTCGGGCGCGACCTACGAGTTCACCTATCTGTGGCGTTATCCAGTGACCTCGAACGACGTCGAGCAAACGCGCTACGTGCGCGCCGTCGCGAACCGGGTGATCGGCGAGGATCGCGTCGACGAGATCCCGCGGCTGATGGGCGCCGAGGACTTCTCCTTCTTCGCCGAGCGCGTTCCGGCGTGTTTCTTCACGATCGGCAGCAACGGCGGCGCGAACACCGCGTTTCCGCACCACCATGCGCGCTTCGACATCGACGAGTCGGCGCTCGAAACGGGCGTGCGCATGATGACGGCGCTCGCGCTCGACGCACCCTTGCACGCCCCGTGACCGCGATCGTCCGCGCTGCGACGGCGGACGACCTGGCGGCGCTCGAACCGATACTGCCGGCATTTCTCGCGCCGCCGTACAAGCGCGGCCGATTTTTGCGCGCGCTCTCGAACGCTGAGGTTTGCGTCGCTGAAGACGACGGCGGCATCGTCGGCTTCATGTGGCTGACCGAGTTCTTCGGCCATCGCTTCGTGAACGTGCTCGCCGTGTCACCGCGCCACCACCGCAACGGATACGCGGGCGTGCTGCTCGCGGCGGCGGAAGCGAACCTTCCCACCGACCGCATCTTCATCTCGACGAACCGCTCGAACGCTCCGATGCACGCGCTCCTCGCACGCTACGGCTGGTCCCGCTGCGGAGAAGTCGACCAGCTCGACCCCGGCGACCCCGAGGTTTTCTACGTCAAGCGCGTCGGAGGCGCAGGTCAGGGCAACTGAGCACGCTTGCCGACGCCGGAGCGTGTCGCAGATGTATACCGTGGCACCCACGGCCATCTTCGAAAGCGGCTTTCGTATCGTCGTTCGCACCAACGACCACGACCCACCGCATGCACACGTCATTCGCGCCGGCGCAGATCTCCGGGTCTACCTGGACGGGACCCGTCCGGCCGAGCGAGTCGTCGGCCGCATGCGGCATACCGACGAGCAGAAGGCGGTTCGGCTCGTCGCGAAGCATCGGGCATTGCTGCTCGTAATTTGGAGGCGCTTTCACCCATGAAGCCGACCACGGGACGGCGCTCGGCAGTCATACTCCCGGCGCCGAAAGACGTCCGAATCGCCATCTCGGCCTCTTACGACCGCTCGTCGGAACGGGTCGTGCTCGAGCTCGACAATGGCGTTTGCGTGGCGATCCCTCGCGCTCGCATTCGTGGTCTCGAAGGCGCGAATTTCGAGCAGATGAGCAACGTCGCCGTGGTGAACGGCGGGTCAGCGATCGAATGGCCCGACGTGATCGCCGACTTCTGCGTCCCGGAGATGCTCGCGGACCTGGTAGGAATCGCTGCAAACGCACCCCGGGTTCGCGCGCCGCACGCCGCACCGAAGCGCGCGCCTTCAAAGAAGCGGCGAAAGAGTAGGGGGGCGGCCGCCTAACCTGCTAGAGCTCAGAGCGCCTGACTGCGCTCCAGCAGTTCCGCGGGTTGGCGCGGATAGCGTGCGCTCAGGATGTCGCGCAAGGTCGTCTCGCAGCCGCAGGTACGGTTCGGCGAGCCCCGGCCCAACAGGAGGGCCCGGCAACCTTCGAGATGGTGGAGGGACGCCCGGTGGCCGCAGTCGTCGCAGATCGGCGGCAAGAGGGCAGGCATATCGCGCTCGTTCACGCGACCACCGTAGCGGCCCGGAATTACGGCGGCGTTACGGAGACTTACGGAATGCTTACGCCACGAGCGGAAGCTGGGCGATCAGTCCGCCGCGCATCGCGGCCGTGGCCGCTCCGACCGCGCCGGCATCGTTGCCCAAGGTCGCCCGGACGATGCGCGTCGTGCCGCGCGGTACCATCGTCGTGCGGGCTTCGACCAGCGGCCGCACCCGGTCGAGCAAGAAGTCGCCGGCGCTCGAAACGCCGCCGCCGAGCGCGATGATCTCGGGGTTCACGAAGGCGATCACGTTCGCGAGCCCGAGCGCCAGGTCGTCGCAGAAGGCCGCAAACGCGGCCAGTCCGTGCTGATCCCCGGCCTGCGCGGCTTTGCGGATCGCCTTGGAGCCCAGCTTTTCACGCGGAACGTCGAGCAGGGCCGAGCGCGGGAATGACGGTGCCAACCGGAGGGCGTGCCGCATGAGCCCCGTCCCGGACGCCTGCGCCTCGAAGCAGCCGGTCTTCCCGCAGCCGCACACGAACCCCGTATCCGGACGGATCTGATGGTGGCCGAACTCGCCGGCGCCCATTTGGTGACCGATCGCCATCACGCCGTTGCTGACGAAACCACCGCCGATCCCGGTGCCGAGCGTGAGCAGCGCGAAGTCTTTCGTTCCCTGGCCGATGCCGTGGACGTACTCGCCCAGTGTCGCGCAGCGCGCGTCGTTCCCGACGAACACGTCGAATTTCGGGAATGCCGCCTTGACCCGGTCGCCCAGCGGGACGTTCTCCCAGCCGAAGTTGGGCGAGTAGCGAATGGTGCCGGTCGAAGGGTCGATGTTGCCGGGCGAGCCGATTCCGATCGCACCGACGTCGTGCTTCGAACCGTCGATCGCGGTGCGCACCACGGCGACGAGCGCCTCGACCACCGCGGCCGGCGAGCGATCGATGACGTCGCGCTCTTCTCTGCCGGTGATCGCGCCGGCTTCGTCCACGACGGCGGCCATCACGTGCGAACCGCCGAGGTCGACCCCAATCGCTGCGCGCGCCACTAGAACCGCGCTCCGTTGCTCTGCATGCGTAACGCCTTCGCGCCGGGCGCGGCGGTCTCCGCCGCTGGGAAGCGATCGGGCGCCGCATAGGTCATCGTTATCGTGAAACCCGTCGCCGCGATCGTCGTCACTCGGACGAGGTGATTACCGGCGCGCCCGCCAGCAGGGCGAGCGCGGCAAGCGAAGCGAGGTGTAAATGCATCAGCAAACGGTTCTGCGAAGTGCCGGGTCGTCCGCCGTCGGCCACGAAGTAACCGGCACTATGCAGGAGACCATCGATCTCATCGCCCGCCGCGAACTCGGCAACCTTCGCCGCTACACGCGCGAAACGGGAGCGCCGACGCGCCTCGCCGACATGGATCTCGAGCCGATGACCCGGGTCGAACAGATCGAGATCGACGAAGAGCACATCACGATCCAATACAACAAGACGACCGAGCGGCGCTACAACGCGAACGAGATCACGCACCGCGAATGGGTCTACAAGTACAACGACGACGCGGAGTTCGTGGCGGCGATCAGGACGGTCATCGAGCTCTCGCGCAAGCACATGTACGACCTCCCCGAGAACGTCTCGTGCCCGCCGGGCTGCGCGGAGTGTTGCAGCGGATACGAGCCGTTCGTGAGCGCGTCGGACGTGCAGCGCATCGCCGATCATTTCGGCATGACGTACGAGGACGTGATGACCGAGTACGTGGTGCCGCGCGAATCGGCCGACGGTTCGTACGTCGGCTGGCTGCGTAAGGTCACCGATGACGTCGCCGACAAGTGCGTCTTCCTGATGGGCTCGCGCTCGGGCAAGTACTACTGCGGCATCTACGAAGCGCGCCCACACGACTGCCGCGCCTTCACGCCGATCGGCTGCGAAGACGTCGACACGAACCTGCCGCGCGGCGGGAAATATGTCGTCGGCGCACCGTTCCAACCCAAACACCGAGGCAAGAACAGCCGCAACGGCAAGCGCCTCTGAGGCGCCATGGGTTCACGTCGACGCGGCCGCCTCTACGAGGGTCTTGGAATGGCGCTCCGTTCGGCGTGACCAAAACGCCGAATCCGGCCAGCGTCCTTCCTGGCCGTAGAAGCGCGCCCGCGTCGTCCGGTACTCGGCGTACTCACGTTCGACATACCGCCGGTAGCGTTCGAACCCGGTGGAGACGCCGCGGAGGAGGTCGAGGACCGCGAACGCCCCGAGCTTGCCGCTGTACAGGGCCTTGATGACGCCGGCCGACGAGAGCGGATCGAAAGCCGACGCAGCGTCGCCTATCGCGATCCATTGATCGCCGCACACGTCGCGCAGCCGCTCGGAACGCGCGCTCCAGATGCGGACCGGCCAGTCCGGCGTGCACCGGTCGAGTCGCGCACGCGTGAGTGGCGCGGCGCCCAAGCCGTGAAGCCAGCGCTGCGGATCCTTGAGGCCGTCGCGCCGAACGAGGTCCGCATCGCTCATCCACGCGATGACGATCCGCCCGGCGGGTACGGCTGCGGAATACCACCAGCCGTCGCGTTGCGCTTCGACCAGCGTTCGCGCGTCGCGTACGCCGTCGTCGCCGTCGAACCGGCACAACACCGCGACGCCCGTCAATTGATCGTCGACCAGACGCTCCGCACCCTGGCGCGACGCGAAGGATGCGGCGCGTCCCGTCGCGTCGATCACCACGGCGGCGCGGATCGCGTGCCGTTCGCCGCGATCCGCGATGATCAGCCGCCACGCGCCGTCCCGTTCCCGCGCCGCAGCGGCGAAACGCGCGCCGCGCCATAGCTCCACGCCGGCCGCCTCGACGCAGCCGATCAGCGCCGCGTCGAATCCGGTGCGGTCGAGATGCCATCCGCTGCCGCGCGCGGAGAACACGAAGTCGTTCTCGTACGGCTCGTCGCTGCCCCAGCTCGCAATCGTGCCGTGGGACTCGACGGCTCCCGCTTTCCGTACACGCTCCCAACAGCCGAGGCCTTCGAGGATCTGCCGGCCGCCCGGCGCGAGCGTCTCGCCGATGCGCCAGTCGTCGAACGCCGACGGTTCGACGAGCACGACGCGCAGCTCCGGGCGCACCTGGACGAGCGAAAGTGCTGCCGCGCTGCCCGCCGGGCCGCCGCCCAGGATCGCGACATCGTACGCAGCTCCCTCGATCGTCACGCTCGTACGCTCAGCACACTAGGTCAGGGCATCACTCTGGTAGACGGCGATCCACGAAGCGACGACGCCCGCGGGACTGACGCCGCCCGAGCCGTTGGGGTGCGGGATCGTTCGCACGATCGAGCCGACCATCGCGGGCCGCTGGTCGATGCCGTTCGGCCACGGCGGCACGACGTATCCGATATAGTCGTAGATCCACTGCGAGCTGCCGATGTTGCCCACACCTTGAAAGCGCACGGACCACGGCGTGCCGTATCCGATCGATCCGTTGAGCGCGAGCTGCCAGCCGGGACCCCCGATCGTTCCGGCGAGCACGCCCATGTTCGCCGGTTGAATGACGATGCTGCCGCGTCCGAACTCCAACCCGTCGAAGTCCGCGGAGACGTTCGGGTCGTTGAAAAAGCTGCGATACGTCCACGTACCGGCGAGGCTGGGGATGTCGGGTTTCTGCGGCACGGCGTCGTCCTTTGCGGTGACTTAGGGGGACGGTTCGGTCAGAATGAAGACCGAATGTACCGGGTCGACGCCGCCGGTGTGGGTCGCGTCGAACTCCGGGTTGCGGGTGACGAAGCTGAGGTTCGCCCACTCCGTCACCATTTGGAGATTACCGGCGTTGGTTTGCGGCGTCGGTGACCACAGGGCCCCGTTGACCATCCACGGGCGGTGGGCAGGCCACCAGAACGTCAGCGTGTTCACGAGCTGCACCGGGTCCCCCGTGCTGTCGGGATACGGCGCGTTCCAGTCTCGATACGTGATGTCGATGTCCTGGATCGAGCACTGATTGAAGTCGCACTGCCACGGTACCGCGTCGTACTTCGTAATGTCGCCGGGTTCCAAGCCGCTTTTGAGACTGGCCGCGTTTGCCGGTGGTCCTCCCGGCAGGTTGGCAGGCTGGCTCAGCGCGCCTTGCAGGCTCGTGTCCGACGTCTTCTTGTGCAGTGCCGCTTGGTGCCGAATGCGATATGGCGCCGCGTAGATCGCGGGATTGCGCATGATCCACGACGCCTCGGCGCCCGGACAGAACGCTCCACCCAGAACGCTGCCCAAGACACCGCGGTCGAGTGCCGAGCCTTCACCTTTGATGACGGGGCCGGGCTCGATGTTCTCGAGCTTTTCGTTGATGAACTTGCCGTCTGCCCATTGCTTGATGAGGAAGAGCATCGTGTCGGTGAAGCGCAGGAACTTCGAGGGCGGAGGGGTGTCGTTGTGCTGCAGCGGGTTGTCGCCGCACAGGCGCGGCATGAGGAACATGCGCAGACCATCGATGTCGGGGTTGGGCGGCGCGTAAAAATCGTTCTCTTGACCTTCCTTGCGGAGTGCCCAGTAGACGTACTGCCGCATCTGCGCACGCCGCTCGCGTACGACCGGATCTTCGCCGTCGTGCGGCGGAATCGCGAGCTGCTGGTGGTCGAAGTTGCCGCCGGGGCCGGACTGATGGGGATCGCCGCCGCTCATGACGTCGAAGTCCATCACGTATTGCTGTTCGAACGGCCGCTTGAGGATCGGCCAGATGTCACGTTCGAAATAGGGCCGGTATTCGAAATTCCACACCGCGCGCGTACGCCAGGGCGCGAGGTCGGCAGCGGCCGGTGCGGGCGCGTCGAACGGCGGGATGCCGTACATGAACGGCACGTACGCGAAGTTGCGCACGGCGAGGTCGAAGATCGTGTCGTCCATCGTGACGACGTCGAGGATCTCGGGCGCGTAGCGCGGATAGCCGACGATCACCCAGGCCGGATCGCCGACGGGTACGCTGCCGGTCGGAAGCTTGTGCGTCACGCTGTCGGGCTGTGCCGGATAGCCGTCGATCTTCTTGACGGTGTAGAGCAGCTGTGCGGTGACCGGGCCGTCGGCGATGTCGTCGAACCAGCCGTCATTGTTCGCGTACTCCTCGATCTTCGGGTTCCCGAAGCCGGTCTTCATCGAGCCGGAGTTGCCGAAGCCGCCGAGCACGAGCAGCCGGTTGCGATCGTTCTGCTGCGTGCAGCGCAGCTCGCCGAGCGTGGCGATCGAATTCGGCTGCAGCGGCGGCGGAAAGCTCGCCGGCCCAGGGCTCGTCGCCGCGTCGAACGTCGGCGGCGTACGCGGCTGGTTCTGATGCGTGATGCTCCGCGGACCGGGATCGATGATGAGTTGCTGCCGTGCCTGCGTGTTGACGATGTCGGCGTTGCGCAGTGGGTGATTGGGAGCGTAGCCGTGCTCGCCGGCCGTCTCCTGGAACGCGTACCAGCTCGCCTTTTTGTTCGCAAGGTAGACGGTCCAGCCGATGTCGGTGATCTCCACCTCTTGCAGCTGACCTCTTGAATTGATGATTTCGAACGTGTCGCCGATCGCGATCTCGCGCCCGTCGGGCGCACTCGGGTCACCGTACACGAACACGCGAAAGCGGGCGGCTTGCCGGCGAATGCGCTGATCGTCGTCCTTGAACTGTGAGACGGTCTGCTCCGTCCCGTGCGCATCGACGATCGGGTTGCCGAACGAATCGCAGTCGATCGGCAGCCCGCCCGCGGTTTCGGGCGCGAGATAGAACGAGCTCGGACTGTTCCCGAGGCGGGCGATGCCGATGGCGGGATGGACGCGAAACGTTGCAGGCATGCGGTCCTCTTCGGAAGCGCGGGTCGACCGATCGGTCAGATGAAGTTCAGGGAGACGCCGTCGATGAGCAACGCGTCGGTGGCCGGCGTCCCGTCCGTGTTGAGCACGATGAGGTTGACGTGGAGGTCCGTGACGCCCGTCGCGGCGAGCGCGCGAACGGCGGCGGTCGCATCGAGGCGGAAGTTCGAAGGCGTCTTGTGGTGACGCGGCCGCTTGTCGAACCGGTTGGTGCTGCGTTTCGGTACGGCGCAGTGCCCCGGTCCGCCGATGCAGAGCCCAGTCAGCATGTTGACCTGGCCGACGTAGTGATCGTTTCCGCGCGTCGGCGTAGCGATGCTCGCGTCGGGCGTGTTGAGGAACGCGCGCACGTGGAATCCGCCGCGGGTAACGTGCTGGACGGTGTGCACCCGAATCTCGGCGCGCCGATGCGCCTCGAGTACGTGCGGAGCGATCGCGACGGGAGCGGAACGGAAGCGGACCAGCGCCGTATCGGCGTCGGTCGGGAACACGTGGGATTCGATCACGTACTCGTAGCCGAGCCTTGGCGTGCTGCTCGTGTCGGCCACCGTGAGGTTCCACGGAATCA
This sequence comes from uncultured candidate division WPS-2 bacterium, assembly GCA_937927945.1. Classification (GTDB taxonomy): domain Bacteria; phylum Vulcanimicrobiota; class Vulcanimicrobiia; order Vulcanimicrobiales; family Vulcanimicrobiaceae; genus Vulcanimicrobium. The sequence goes on from CALEYW010000080.1 coordinate 95,676, forward strand.
GCGGCGCAGCCGGATCGTCGGGCCCGACGTTCGGATGCAGCTGCTGCCAGCGCGCCCACAGCCGGTCGACGTTGCCGTGGTGAAACCAGAAAATCGGGTCGTACGCCGTCATGCCGCCGTTCTGCATGTCGCCGAACGCCGGTTCGGAGGGCAGAGGCGGGTTGTCGGGGTTGTTCCGGTCGCCCGGGTCGGAAGCATCGTACGTATAGTTCGGGTTGACGCCGCCGACGAAGTTGTGCATGAGATTGTGCACGTTCTCGAGCGCCCCGAAGAACTGGTCGTCGGTCGGTCCGCTGCCGAACGTGAAGAAGTCGTCGAACGCGAGGATCCGATCGATATCGGCGGGAGTCGGATACGCCTCGAAGATGAGGTCGCTGTTTCCGCCGGGCCAGCGCCGCCAATGGAACAGCGGGTTGATCCGTTCCAGCTCCGCGATGATCGCCTGATCGCTGGCCGCGTTCGCGCCGTACACGATCTTCGCCGCGCTGAAGAGCCGCGTCCCCGAGTTGAAGGTCGTACCGTCCGCGTTCTTCGGATCGTAGAGGATGCCGTGCAGCGCCGCCAGCACGTCAGTGGGCACGATCTTCCCCGCGGTCAGGTTCGCGAGCCCGGCTTCGTCGATCCAGCACCGGAACGGTGGCGGTATGATGCCGTTGTCGAGCGCAGGCGGAAGCGCCGCGCCCGGCGGCTGCGACGTGGCGCCTGCGGCGATCGACGCCAGCACGTCTTGCGCCGACTCGCCGGTCCAGTCCCAATACGGAAGGGTGACGGTCGGGTCGAAGTCTTGCAGCTTCAGCTCGAACCCGTAGAGATATGCGCGATGCCAGGTGAGGAACTCTTCCCAGCCGTGCTGACATTGACTCGCGTGGATGCGCGCCCAGTAGCCGAAGCTGCGTTCGTCGAGCCAGTACGCATCGAACGACTTCATCCACGCGAACGCGGCCCGCAGCCGGCGCCACTCTTCGTCGGAGAGGTTCTTGATGCTCTTGCGCTGCTTGATCGATCCTGCCGCGGCGAAGATCTCGTTGACCGGACCGGCGTGTTCGGGGTGCGATTCGGCGCCGGTCGCCAGCGCCTGAAGATGGCGATGATGGTGCTCGGTTGCGGCATCGTGGTCCGAGGCGGGACAACCGTCGTCGATCCACTGCTCGATCAACTGGATATCCGCCTCCGCCACGCGAGCGCCGCCCCAAAGGAGCGGCGGAAATTGCGTGCCGTCGAAGGGGAATCGTCCGCGCAGCCCGCGCACGAGGCCCGACGCCGCGCCGCAGCCCGCCCCAGGCGCCGGTTCGTCGGGCAGCAGCATGGTGATGCCGTACAGCTTCACATGCCGCAGCTCGTCCAGCGGCAGGTTCCAAAAACGATCGTGTCCGTCGTAGCTGGCCCCGGACGTGCCGGCCGCGGCCTCCATGATCTGACGAAATCGAACGTACCGTGACTGTTGCGACGCCGGCGCTGACGCACCGGCCGCATTTTCCGGCATAGAAGTCCCCACTGATCCGGAGTTCGCTACCGGTGTCGGCTCGTATGATGCGCAGGCATCGCAAGCATCGCCGGAGGCGGCGGGTGCAGCCGGTCGTTCACGATCATGACGTTCGCCATCATTCCGGCGTCCTCGTGGTCGAGGATGTGGCAATGCAGCACGAACTCGCCGGTATAGCGCTCGTAGTGCGTTCTTAACGTCAGGTCGTACCCGTTTTGGATGAAGAGCGTGTCGCGGAACACGTGATGGAGCCCGCAGTATTGATCGGCGAGATGCATCGCGTCCGCTGCGGCGAGCGCGTTGCACTGCCCCGTCTTCGCATCGAAGATCGACCGCTTGACGAGCTTGCCGTTGACATACATGATCTTCTGCACGTCCATGATCTCGAACGGGTTGACGTGGATGTGGAAGATGTGCGGCTCGGCGCCGGAATTCTCTGCATGGGGCGCGGGCGTGGGAAGGACCGCGACGTCCCAGTCGTCGGTCGTTCCAACTTGCCGGATGAGGTTCGTCTGGACGAGATTCGGATCGTAGCCGTAGCCGTTCACGCCGAAGGCGTTGGGCGTGATGCTGCCGCTGATCTGGAAGTGCGCCGTCGGAGCCGGCATGAGCTGAGGGTTCGGCGGCGCCAGCTCGACGAACGGCGCGAAGGCCGTCAGATTGCCCGCGCGAAGGTTGGCCCGCACCGCCGGCGGCAGCTCCGGGTTCCCCGCGTACAGCGTGTTCCTGACGTAGGTGGCCACGTCGCCGTGGATCGGCGCTCCGCCTTGAACGTGCACGTACGCCAGCAACTGCGGACGCGACGGTCCGTTCCCGCCGTTCCCGCTCGTCTGGCCGGTCTTCGGATCCACGATCACTCGCTCACCGGGCGGGGCTCCTTGATCGAGCAGACAGTAGTCGCCTGCCGAAGGAAACGCGACGAGGATGTCGCTGCGGTAGCCGGGCTGCAAGTAGTTCGAGGCGACGGGCGGCACGACCGCCGAAATACCCGGCTGCGCAAGACGAATCGTGTTGATCTTGGCTCGCGTCAGCCCGTCGACGGCGAACTCGAGCTGCGGCACGACGGCGCCGGGAGTCGCGACACACACGCTCTTGATGATCGCCACTTGCTGCAGCCGCGACTTGCCGGCCAGCGCGCTCGCCAAGGGCCTGCGTGTTCCGTTCGCGGTGGCGGGTTGCGTCATGCGCAGCACCTGAAGATTGATCGTGTCGTGGATCCCCGCGTGCACGAAGCGCCAGCGTTGAATTGCCCCGGCGGGCACGGTGATCTGCGGCTGCACGACGCCGTTGATGCTGGTGAAGCGGCCGTTGGTGTCCCAGATCGTCGGGGAGAACACCTGGGTATTGAAGTTCTCCACGACGCCCTTGGTTATCGTCCCCGGCTGCTGCGAGGCGTACGAGCACGTCCACGGCGCGTTCGCGGACGGCGGCGGCGTGGCGGGCGGCGAGAGTTGCGAGTCGGCCGTGGTGTAGAGGCCCTTCTCGGTGATGAGGTTGTCGTACGGCCCGGTCGACGCGTTCGGCGACGGGCTCGCCGCCGGTTGCCAGAAACAGCCGTAGGCGATCTGCTGCAGCAAGAAAACGGTATCGGTGAAGGCGACCTTGTCGGCGCCGTGCAGAATCGTGTCGACGTCGACGATGCCGTGGTTCTGCGCGCGATGCGCCCAATCGCGGTCACCGCGCACGATCAGGACGCCGGCATCGCCGCTCGACACGCCGACCGCCGTCGAGCCGTGCATGTGCGCGTGGTACCAGAAGGTTCCGGCGGGGTGATCCTTCGGCAGGTCGATCTGTACCGGATACGGCAGCGACGAGGGCGGCATGGCACGCAGGACGTTGTCGCTGATGCCGCTCGGCGAGACGTGGAGCCCATGCGCGTGGAAGTTCGTCGTGTTGAAGCACCCGACGCCAACCGGCAACTGCAGGTACGGCGCGGGAGTCGCTCCGCAAGTCGGATCGTTTGCGTCGAGCTGGTTGCGCAACGCGATGTGCAGTGTTTCTCCGGGCCTCGCTTCGATCAGCGGCGAGGTGAGGCACCCGCTGTACGTGCGCAGCTCGAGATCGTCCATCTTGTGATCGGGGGGATTGGCCGGATTGTTGATCCTCGCTGCGACGCGCCGCAGCGGCAGATCGAGGAACACGTCGCTCGTCCCCGGCTTGAGCCGCTCCGGCCCGGGATTGCACGCCGAGGGGTTCGCCTGCAGTGCGCCGAGCGTGTGCGGGACGGCGCGGCCGGTCGCGAAACGCGGAACCGGAGCGAACGCCGGGCTGATGGCATCGGGGGACGCTTGCGCAAACGCCGACGACTTGCTCGAGAGCGCCGCCAGCGCGACGGCGGCGGGTATCGCGCACGCGATAGCGACGAGCACGACGCGGCGCAGCAGCGATACGGTTGAAGACGGTCGAGGAGATTGCAACATCGACACACCCGTAGGAACTTCGAAGAAACTCGCGTCGCCATTTCGTGGAAGGCAACAGGAGTCCTCGCTCGCTTGCGCTGTGCGCGAGCTCCATCGCGACGATCGCGCGATGTACGACGTGACCCTCCAGGAGGCGGTCATGCCGGACGACGGGAAGCGGGGGTTTCTCTGCACTGATCCGGAGGTTTCTTCCATGAGAGCGATTCCGAAATTCGCCGCGCTCGGGGCGGCACTCGTGCTGGGAGCGACGGTCGCACCGGCCGTCGCGGCGGAGGGGATGTCGAAGATGGCGGCGATGCCGATGGCCAAGGCGCCGCTGACGATCCCCATCAAGCCGCTCAACGGTTCCGGCGAATCCGGTACCGCGACGCTGACCGACACGCCGGCCGGTCTCAAAGTCGTGCTTTCGATCAAGGGCGCCCCCGCCGCGCCCCAGCCCGCACACATCCACAAGGGCAGTTGCGCGAAGCTCGATCCCAAACCGGCATATCCGTTGACCAGCGTCATCGGCGGGAAGTCGACCACCGTCGTCAAGGGCGAGACGATCGGCGAGCTGCTCGGCAAGTACGCCATCAACGTGCACAAGTCGACGACCGACATTCCGACCTACGTGGCGTGCGGCGACGTGGCGAAATCCGCGATGTCGAAAATGAAGATATAGGACCGGCGCGATCGTCGTTCGCAAGTCGACGAAGAAAGCCGGCGTTTATGTCTGCTGTAGGAACGTCCCAGTCGCGAAGTAGCCACCCACCGTTCAACGAGGGCGCCGCGCACAATGCGGCGCCCTCACGTTTCGGCGCGCCGTCGCTCGACGACATGCCCGACGACATTCGCGTGATCTGCGAAGAGACGCGCGCCAAGATCGGCTTCGTCCCGAACGTCTTTCTGGCGTACGCCAAACGGCCGGAACACTTCCGCGCGTTCATGCACTACCACGACCTGCTGATGAAAGGCCCGAGCGGCCTCTCGCGCGCCGAACGCGAGGCGATCGTCGTCGCCGTATCGGCGGAGAACGACTGCCTCTACTGCGTGATCTCGCATGGCGCGGCGCTGCGCATCCTCGGCAAAGACAGCGTCGTCGCCGATCAGATCGCGACCAACTGGCGCACCGCCGACCTCTCCCCGCGCTTGCGAGCGATCCTCACCTTCGCGTCTCGCGTCAACGAACGCGGCTTCAGCGCGACCGACAAGGAGCTCGCCGAACTCAAGGCCTTGGGCTTGAGCGATGAAGACGCCTGGGACATCGCCTCCGTCGCCGCGTTCTTCGGCTTGTCCAATCGCATGGCGGGCTTCATGGACATGCGCCCCAACCCGCAATTCCACGAGATGGGGCGGCCTGGGACAAGTCGCTGAGGCGCGCTTCCCAAGGTCACACGTCAGTCGCTTCGACGGATCGCTAAAGGGACCGAGCGCCCATCAGCGTAGAGGGCCGCATGAGAGGTCTCTTGCGCGCCGCCGCTGCGCTTGTCGCGGCGGCTTTCCTTACCGTATCGCTGGCCCCCGCGCCGGCCCAGTCCGGCACGACCGGGTCGATCGTCGGCCGCGTCGTCGATCAGAGAACCGGCACGCCGGTCGCCGGTGCCGCGGTGACCGCGGCTTCGCCCTCGCAGACGGAGCGTTCGGTCACCGACGCGGCCGGCGGCTTCCGGTTCCTCTCGCTCTCACCGGACACGTACACGGTGACGGTCGAGCGCACGAGCTATGACACGCTGACCTTGAGCGGCGTAACCGTTCAGGCCGACCAGACACAGACGCTGAACCGCGCGCTGGCGCCGCGCCTGCAGACGATCGGCGGCACGACTGCCCGCCGCGCGAGCGACCTGGTGCGCTCCGGGACGACGAGCGACGTCTACTCCGTGAGCGGCGCGCAAGCCGACGCGGCCGCGGCGCTGGGCGGACCCGGCGGGCTCACCAATGCCTACGCCGCGATCTCGTCAGTCCCCGGAACGGTGGTCCAGGCGGGGCAGCAAGGCTGGTATCAACAGCTGTCGATTCGCGGCGGCGACATCGATCAGGTCGGCTACGAGCTCGACGGCATCCCGGTCAACCGCGTGTACGACAACGCGCCGCAGACGATGCTCTCGACGCTGGGCCAGCAAGAGCTGCAGGTCTACACCGGCGGAACTCCCGCGACGTCGGACGGACAAGGCCTCTCGGGTTACGTCAACCAGGTCATCCGGACGGGGACCTATCCGACCTCGCTCACGATGAACGCCGGCATGGGAAGTCCCGCGTTCTTCCACCGGCTCTCGTTCGAAGTCGGCGGCGCGACGAAGAATCGCAACTTCTCGTACTACGTCGGAGTCTCGGGCGCGAATCAGGACTATCGCTACATCGACGGCAACAACGGCGCGAGCGATCCGCGCTTCTTCTACCCGGTCTCATATCCGTTCGGCGACAACTTCAACCGCTTCAACATCTTCGACGGTACGCCGAGCTACGTTTCCGGCACCACGGCGACCGTCAACAACGGGCTGTATTTCGCACCCGGACAGACGTACGCCATCGCGCATACGTCGCAGCGCGACAACGTGGTGAACCTGCACTGGGGCATCCCACGCAAGTCCGGCCGCGACGACGTGCAGTTCCTTTACGTGACGAGCGAGCTGTTCAACAGCTACTACAGCTCGGTCAACGATCAGGGCGGACCGAACTTCGTTGCGAACGCGCTCGCCGAAGGCAACGGCGGACCGGCCGCGACCGCTCCCTATCAAGCGAGCTGGCACGACGGCTACGTGTATAACGGACCGCTTTTTGCCGCACCGGGCGCCGGCGTCGTCCCCTACTATTTCATGAGCAGCCCGACGAACCGCGCGTTCGGCGCAAACATCTCGAACGATGCGCGCGACACGAACGACAACGGCGTCGGTGTCCTCAAGCTGCAGTACCAGCGCAACATCAACGACCGCTCGTTCCTGCGTCTCTTCGGGTACTCGGTCTACTCGAACTGGTTCATCACCGGCCAGGCCAACCAGAACTTCACCTGCTGCTTCGGCGCCGAGCTCAACGATTACGAGATCCCGAGCCACACCTACGGCACGAGCCTCATGTACTCGAACCAACTCAACGACAAGCACCTCCTCACGATCACGGGGACCGAAAGTCAGACAAAGATCCAGCGCCGCTATTTCTACCAATTCCCCGGCAATCAGGGTATGGGGACGGCGTTCACCAACCTGATCGACCCGCGTACCGCCGCGCAAACGGGTAGTTGTTACAGCCCGGTGGACGGAGGGCTGACGAGTTGCTTCTCGAGCAGCAATCGTGGAACGTTCGCGACCCCGATTCCAGGTATCGAGCCTGTGGGCTCACCCGCCGCCCTGGCGAACGCCCAGTGGATCGTCACCGAAAACGGGCCGCTCGGCCGAGTCAACAACGTCTCGCCGTTCTTCACCGCCGCCTCGATCAACGACAACTGGACGGCCAACGACAAGCTTACGATGACGCTCGGCGTGCGCTTCGAAAATTACACGAACCGCTTGGGCGACACGACCGCGAGCCCGATCGGGGGGAGCGCCCTGAACCGCGCGTTCTGGATCAAGGCGTACGACAACGAGTACTGCTACAAGCCGGGCGTCTTCGGCGCGATCAACATCGCCGGCTCGGCGCCGGCGAACACGAACGGCGTCTTCGCGACCCCGGCGAACTGTGCGCAATACGCCGGGACGGGTTACGTCCCGGCGAACTTCCAGAACAGCACGCTGACGAAGCTCTCGAGCAGCGTGATCCAGCCGCGCTTGGCGTTTACTTACACCCTCAACCCCGACTCCGTCATCCGCGGCTCGTTCGGCGTCTACTCGCGCCCCGTCAATACGTCGTGGCTGCAGTATAACGACCTCAACGACCGCGACTGGACGAAGTACGCGGCATCGAACTTCCTGGGCTACGGTTTCAACACGCCCACGCACAGCCTGCAGCCCGACACCTCGTACAACTACGACCTCTCGCTCGAGCAGCATCTGCGCGGCACCGACACGTCGTTCAAGCTCACACCGTTCTACCGCAGCACACGCAACCAGCTGCAGGCGTTCCCGATCGGCGTCGGCGGCATCGTCAGCGGCTTCAACGTCGGCCACCAGACTTCGTACGGCGTGGAGTTCGCCGCCCGCAAGGGTGACTTCGCCCGAAACGGGCTCGCCGCGCAGCTCTCCTACACGTACACGCACAGCCGGATCAAGTATTCGCAGTTTCCGTCCGGCACGAGCGTGATCGACAGCATGAATCTGTACGTGAAAGACTACAACGCGTACACGTCGTTCTGCGGCGCAAACCCGAATGACAAGCGTTGCGGCACGACCGTCGGCGGCGGTGCCGCCGCGCAGTGCTACGACAGTTCCGGAGCCGGCGCCGGTCTCATCGGCGGTGCATGCCCGGCCGGCACCACCGTCAACCCGTACTACAACGCGCCGGTGCAGAATCTATTCCCGGTCGACGGCCAGTACACGACCTACGATCAGATTCCGCAGCCCTTCGTCGGGGAGAACGGCTACGAGACACCGCACGTCGTCTCCGCGGTCGTCCAGTACAAGCACGACCGGCTCACGGTCACGCCGAGCTTCACGTTCAGCTCCGGCTCGACGTACGGCTCGCCGCTGAGCTATCCGGGCTACATCCCCGATAAGTGCGGCGATCCACTTCACGTCTACGCCTGCAGCGGCTTCACCAGCGCGAGCGGGCAGGCGTTGGACTACCTCTTCATTCCCGACGCGTTCACCGGCCAGTTCGACAACCTCGGCGCGTTCAAAGAGCCGTCGCGGTTCACGCTCAACCTGCAGACGTCGTACGACCTCACCAAGAGCGTGCGGCTGACGTTGACGCTGACCGGCCTGATGGACAAGTGCTATCAGCGCGGCTATGCGTGGGACGATCCCAACTTCTGCGTCTACTCGGAACTGCCCTCAGGCGGCGCGGGTCTCGGCCCGTCGGGGAACTTCATCCCCATCGCACAGACGCCGGTGCAGTTGCGTTACCCCTACGGGGACTTCAGCAACAACCTCAACACCGGCTTCGTCGGAACGAAGATCCCCTTCCAAGCCGCCCTGGACGTCCGCCTTAAGATGTAAGGGCCAATTAAATGACGCTCAACTCCGGTTCGCCCACTGATGCCAGGCCGACGAGGGGTCAGACCTTCTCTTAATCAATACGCAAATTCAGATTCGCAATCGACCCCAGATGAGCATCAAGCAGGCATGGTGACCCACGGCAAGCAACGAGGGGCTTTAAAATCCCTGACCGCTGAGAATCTAACCGCATTCCCGTCAATCCAAATGGATTTCGGTCCTGACGTAAACGTCATAGTTGGTGAAAACGGAAGCGGCAAGACGCACATTCTCAAGGCGGCTTATTCCGTCATTGCGGTTAGCGTAGAGGAGCGCAGAAAGTCGAATAGCGCTCCGCCGACGAAATCGTTGTTGCAGACGCGCATAGCGGACAAACTCACGAATGTCTTTAAACCAGAAGTGCTCGGTCGTATCGCGCGGCGCCGCCAGGGGCGCGAACGCTGCGACATAGCGCTGCGTTTCGAAGATGCCTCTCTGAACATCGAGTTTGGCTTCGCCACTAACAGCAAGAGTGAGGTATCGATCAGTCGACTACCGACTAAATGGGTCGAAGCCTCCGCTGTCTATTTGCCAACACGCGAATTACTAACGATATTTCCCGGTTTCGTCTCCGTCTATGAAGGACACTATCTCGAATTCGAAGAGACCTGGCGCGATACGTGCATTTTGCTTGGGCTGCCTCTTCAGCGAGGCCCCCGAGAGGAGCGAATCAAGGATTTCCTCATACCCCTTGAAGCAGCGATGGGGGGCGGGATCGTTCTTGAACGGGACCGATTTTATCTTCGCACGTCGAGCGGTAAGATGGAGATGCCGTTAGTCGCTGAAGGCTTAAGGAAGCTTGGGATGGTCGCACGTCTTATCGCAACAGGCACATTGCTCGACAATGGGTACTTGTTTTGGGATGAACCGGAAGCGAACCTAAACCCACGGCTCATAAAAGGGGTCGCACAAACGATTCTCGACTTAGGCCGAAATGGCATTCAAGTCTTCATTGCGACGCACAGCCTCTTTCTGTTGCGTGAATTCGAGATATTGCTCGCCGACGTGCGCTACAACTCTTTGAAACCGCGGTTTTTCGGTCTTCACAAAGGGCCCGACGGGGTTTCCGTTAGTCAAGGTTCGACAGTTGAAGAGATCGGCGAGATTTCAGCTTTGGACGAAAGCCTTGAGCAATCTGATCGCTTCCTTTCAATTGAAGACTAGTGACGCTTTTGGGTGTGGGGAATTTGACCTTCGCCTTCGGCGCAGGGTTTACCATTTCACAATATGACGATTGGATGTACTATCGACATCATTTCGTGCGGATCAGAAACGGCATCAAGGCCATGGATATCCTCGCCGTTTCTTCCGATGCTGTTGCGTATCTCATCGAGGTCAAGGACTATCGAGCGCATCAGCGTGTGAAAGCGACCGAAATCGGTGACGAGATATGCGGCAAGGTCCTTGATACTCTCGCCGCAATGCTTCCGGCTCGATTGAGTTCAAGCGAACCAGCAGAACGAGCCATGGCAAAATCCGTCGCCGGAGCAAGCAAGATTCGCGTCGTTTTGCATTTGGAACAACCTTCAAAACACTCCAAGCTTTTCCCACGTGCGATCGATCCGGCAGACGTCGAGCAACGACTACGGCAGCTTCTGAAGCCTATCGACGCACACCCGAGGGTTACGGAAATGAAGCAAATGCGCAAATTACCCTGGACCGTGACCGAAGGCGCAGCGCGCTGCTAAGCCCGCCAATCAATTGATGCAGGCCGCGAAGGCTGCGGGGTCGACGTTGCCGCCGCTGAGCGTGACGCCGACGCGGGTGCCGCGGACATCGACTTTTTCGAAGAGCAGCGCGGCGAGCGCGCTCGCGCCGCTCGGTTCGAGCACGAGCTTGAGGCGTTCGAACGCGAAGCGCATCGTCGCGCGAATCTCATCGTCGGTGACGGTGACGATTCCGGCCGCGATGCTGCGGACGATCGGCCACGTCAATTCGCCCGGGGCCTGGGTCTGCTGGCCGTCGGCAATCGTTTTCGGCACGGGGATCGAGACGATCCGATCGGCGGCCCAGGAGCGCACCCAATCGTCGCCGGCCTCGGGCTCGACGCCGTAGACGCGCACGCCCGGCGAGAGCGCCGTCGCGGCGAGACACGAACCGGCCATCAAACCCCCGCCGCCGAGGCAGACGAGCAGCGCGTCGAGCGGGCCGGCGTCCTCGATCAGCTCGAGGGCGACGGTCCCTTGCCCGGCGATGATCGCCGGATCGTCGTACGGCGGCACGAGCGTCGCGCCGCGCTCGTCCGCGATCGAGGCGGCGAGCTCGGCGCGATTCATCTGCTCGCGCTCGTAGAGCACGACCTCGGCTCCGTATCCCCGCGTAGCGGCGAGCTTCGCCGCCGGCGCATCCGCCGGCATCACGATGACCGCCGGGACGCCGAGCAGTTGTGCCGCGAGCGCCACGCCCTGCGCGTGGTTGCCGCTCGAGAACGCGACGACCCCGCCGGCGCGTTCGCTCGGCGTGAGTTGCGCGAGCCGGTTGTACGCGCCGCGGAACTTGAACGCGCCCATGCGCTGCAGGTTCTCCGCCTTGAGGAACACCCGCGCGCCGGTCCGCTCGTCGAGCGTGCGCGAGGTGACGACCGGTGTGCGGTGCGCGACGCTGCGCAGGCGCCCGGCCGCCGCACGCACGTCGTCGAACGTCGCAGCGAACGAAGACTCGATCACTGCGCCGCGATCGGGTCCCAGCGGAAGTGGAAGACCTTGTCCTGCGGATCGAACTCGATTTTCTCGTGCACGGCCCCCTTGTCGAATGTCACGTCGAACTCGTGCACCCGCGGCGGATCGGTCGGCGGCGTGTGTTCCTTGACGCGCTTGATCTTGCCGAGCGCCGAGAACTTGTCGGTCGCGGCGCCGAGGCGCGCGCGCGGCATGTCGGCCGCCGTGCCGCTGTTCTCGAGCTTCTGCACCGCGGCGACGTCGCCGTTTTGGATCGCCTGGGTGAGCTGGTGCGCGATCTTCTCGTACTTGTTCTCTGCGCCGGCGCACGTTCTCAAGACCAGCGCCACGACGATCACGCCGAGGACCGCCCACAAGATCTGACGCTGCCGCGAGCGCGCTGGCGGCGCCGGCGGCGGCATCGTCGAGACCGGGCGTGCCACCGGCGGCTGCGGTGGTGGGGGCGGCGGAGCGGGAGGGTTCACGCCGGCACCTCGCGGGCGAGATCGCGCGCGCCGAAGGCTTCGAACCGCAGCCCCGGATTCCACTGCTGCGCCAGACCGATGCTCCACTCGCTCTCGAAGAGCGCGAGCGCGTTGCCGTCCCAGTCTTCGACCAGTCGCGCGCTCGAGCCGAGGGTCGCAGCGGCGGTGTTTTCACCGGTCACGCGGCGCGCCGTGGTGTAGGGGAGCGTTTGGAAGACGGTTTTCACGTTGTACTCAGACTCCAAGCGGTACTTGACGACTTCGAACTGGAGCGCGCCGACGGCCGCGAGGATCGGCTCGATCCGCGTCTGCCCGTAGGGGTAGAACACCTGGATCGCGCCCTCCTCGCGCAGCTGCGCGATCCCTTTCTGAAATGACTTGTACGTCGCCGTGTCGATACTCCGGACCAGCGCGAAATGTTCCGGCTCGAAGGCGGGGATCGGCTCGAACGGCACGGCGTCGCCCTCGGAGAGCGTATCCCCGATCGCGAACACGCCGGGATTCGCCAGGCCGACCACGTCGCCCGCGAACGCCACGTCGACCGATTCACGCTCCGACGCGAAGAGCTTCATCGCGCGGGTCAGCCGCACGTCTTTGCCGGTCCGCACGTTGCGCACGGTCATGTCGCGCTCGAACTTCCCGCTGCACACGCGCACGAAAGCGATGCGATCGCGATGGCGCGGATCCATGTTCGCTTGGATCTTGAACACGAACCCGCTGAACCGCTCGTCGGTCGGCTCGACGACGTGCTTCTCGGCGTCGACGCGCGCCGCGGGCGGCGGCCCCATCTCGACGAACTTGTCGAGGAACAGCTCGACCCCGAAGTTCGTGACGGCGCTCCCGAAGAACACCGGCGTCACGTCGCCGCGCAGCATCGCCGCGTAATCGAAATCGGCGCCCGCGCCTTCGAGCAATTCGAGCTGGTCGAGGAATTCGCGATAGGTGCGCTCGTCGACGAGAGCGGCGATCTTCGGGTCTTTCGGATCGCTGGCGGTCACCGGAGCGCGCTTCGCGCCGTGCATCGTGCGCTCGAAGACGTGAACCTCGCGGGACTCGCGATCGTACACGCCGCGGAACGTCTCGCCGTTCCCGAGCGGCCAGTTCACCGGATACGCGCCGATCCCGAGCACGTTCTCCAGCTCGTCGAGGAGTTCGAGCGGATCGCGGCTGGGCCGGTCCATCTTGTTGATGAACGTGAACAGCGGGATCCGCCGCGCGCGGCAGATCGCGAAGAGCTTGCGGGTCTGCGGCTCGACGCCCTTTGCGGCGTCGATCAGCATCACCGCGGAGTCGGCCGCCAGCAGCGTGCGGTAGGTGTCTTCACCGAAATCCTGATGGCCCGGCGTGTCCAGCAAGTTCATCGTGTGATCGTGATACGGGAACTGCAGGACCGTCGAGGTGATCGAGATCCCGCGCTCGCGCTCCAGTTCCATCCAGTCCGAGGTCGCCGCTCGCGCCCGTCTCCGGGCAGCCACCTGCCCTGCCGTGACGATCGCCCCACCGTACAGGAGGAGCTTCTCGGTCAGCGTGGTCTTGCCGGCATCGGGATGCGAGATGATCGCAAACGTGCGCCGCTTGGCGACTTCCTCGCGAATGTCCATGGCGACCCGCTCCATTCGACTTCGGCCGCAAGCGTACTCCTCGGCCGGCCGGCGGCGCAGCGCGATCCTGGCCGGTTACAGGAGGCTTCCCTGCTCGGCCGGTGGGATCGTAGCGGTTGCGGCGCGTTCGAGGAGCGCGGCGCGGCGGCGTTTGAGCAGGCTGCGTTCTTCGGCGCCGAGGTCGGCGATCAGCAGGTCGCGGTGCGCATCGAGATGTCGTGCGGCGAGCTCGATCCCTTGGCGCATCGCCTCCATCGTGTAGCCGGTGTAGCCGGAGTATTGCCACGCTCCACGGACGGCCATGATCTCCCACACCGAGTCGCGCAGCTCGAACTCGCCGCCGCCGACGTAGACGTCGAGCGTTCCGTCGACCGTGTCGTAGGTGATTTCGAGATATCGGCCGCCGCCGCCCCAGCGGGCCTGCGCAGCGCGCGTACCGGCTTTTTCGGTGATCGTGCGGCGGAAGCCGAGCGAACCGAGAAAATCGAACCGTTCGTCGATCGTGGCGTAGAATCGCGTGATGCGAGCGCGTGCCGATTCTTCCGCGTCGCCCTCGTCCGGCGGAGCCGGAACCGACGTTCGGCCCCATTCCGAGAGCACGTAGCGCGCGGTCAGCGAACGGCTCGCCGCTTCCACCAGAATCGCCTTCGCGACGCGCGGGCGGTGCGGCAGCAGCGCCGCCGCGGCGTCGACCCGGATGCGATCGTCGGGGTCTTCGAGCAGCCGCGCGAACGCGTCGATCCCGCGATCGCCCTCGCGAAAGATGCGCAGATGCAGGGATTCGAGCGTGCCGAACAGCTCACCGGCTTTCGACGAAGTCTCAGCCGCATAGCGCTGCTTGTCGATGTCTCGCCATTGATGGACGAGGCGGTCCACGTCGAAGTTGGTCAGATCCGTGGCTCCTCGACGGAGTAGACGCGAATTTGCGTGCGTCCGCGATGCTCGTACACCAGCGTCAGCCCCTTCGGCGTATCGTACAAGCGCGCCTCGGGCGGAACGTGCAGCCGGTCCGCGCCACGAGCGACCAAGATGTCGTGCGCGCGGACCGTCACGAGGCAGTTGCCGCGATGGAGCGTCGTGCCGGGTGCGATCCGCAGCCGCGCCGGCGGCAAGTCGCGGGTGAGCTGCGCCGCCTTGCCGCTGACCGACTGCTGCTGCACGAAGCAGCTCGGCAGCGCGCTGAGCACCCACGGCCCTTCGCCGGCGAAGTCGCCGAACGGCACCCCCGGAGTCTCGCCGCTGCCGCGAGTCGGCGTCGGCGTCCCGGTTGCGCGTGCCGTCACGTCGAAGTCGCGCAGCGCCGTCAGCCGATGGGCGAACACGATGCTCCCCAGCGCGACGACGATCAGCGTCGCGATGAGGTAGTAGCGTCCCATCCCCCGCAGCGGCATTGCTCCGCGGCCGGCTATGCGGCAGGGCCCTCCGCGTCGGCGAACCGCTCCGCCAGTTCCAGCCGGGCGCGACCGATCCGTGCGTCGGCCATCCCGTAGAAGAACTCGTACTTCCGCTCGCCGATCGTTTCGATCGCCGTCGGGAACACGACGTTGTTGACGATGCCGTGCGTCTCGTCGACGCCTTCGGGGACCATCTCCGGCGTTCGCGAGCGGTAGCGCACGATATGCGGACGCTCGAGATCGTGGACGACGAAACCCGCGCTGTACTGCATGCGGTAGGATCCGTTTCCGGCGTCTTTCGCATCGACGCCGTGAAAGATCGAGAACCAGCCCTCCGCGATGCGCACCGGCGGGGTGCCCGCGCCGGTCTTGATGCGGCACCACGGCGAGTCCGGCACCAGCACGAGCGCGCTCTCGCTCACGTCGAGCAGCTTGTTCACGTCGCGGAGCACGGGCTCGAGCGGGATGTATCCGATGCGCGTGCACTCGCGCTCCGCCGGCGAGAGGTCGAGCAGCGTCGGGATCGCGCCGCGGCCATCCATCGTCGAGAGACGCAGCATCGGCCGGTGGTAGAGCGCGAGCGAACGGACGCCGTCGGGCGAGAGCACGGGCTCAGGGAAGAACACGCCGTCCTTGTCGTCGCCTTGATGGAGCGTCGGCGCGAAACGCACCAAGCCCAGGCGTTCCCAACGGTATCCGTCCTGCGAGAGCGCGACCGCGATGCGCGGGCCGTCCGGCCCGAACGCGGTGTACGCCATCGCATAGCGGTCGAGCACCGGGATGAAGGTGACGCGCGGATCCTCGCAGCCCATTCCACCCGGTGCGGTGCGGAGCTCGTACGGGGCCTGCGGCTCGAGCGCGAAGCCCAGCCGCTCGAAGGTCAGCGCGTCGCCGTCGCGCGTGCCGCGGCACAGCCCGACCCGCGACACGTTGCCCCGCGCCACGGCGCGTGGGTAGAGCAGCAGTGTTCCGTCGCGGGCGGTCGCGCTCGCCGGGTTGAGGACGCCCTCGATCTCCTCGGCAGAACCGTCCGGGCTCAGCACGACGCCGAGGCGGGTGATCTTTCCCTCGAAACGGGTCAGGGTGTCGAGCATCACCGTGGAGCCAACCCTACCACGAGCTCATGCGGGCTGATCCCCGCCCGCGCCGCAAGCGCATCCACATCGTCGGACTCGCCGATTAGTTCGCACGGGTCCCGTTCTTCGCTCGTCAAGCGCACTGTATACTGCATACCTACCGAAAGGATATCGGCACTCCCGGCAATTCCCCGCGGGAGCCCATCTCCGTAGCCGCAACGCAATACGACCGCGGTACGGTTCGCCGGGATCGGTGTATCACCGTACCCGGCCCACGCGCGCTCGCCCGGACCGAACCGGAGGACGACCGGCGCATCGACCCGCAGCGCGCAGGCCACATCGACCGAGGCCCCGAGCCGCGAGCCGAACAGGCCGACGCCGACCCGCAAGCGATCGAACGCGAGTCCGCGGCGCGCGCCGGCGGTGGCCGCAGCGTCGAGCGAGACGACCCGGACTCCGGCCGCCTCGAACGCGCGCTGTGCCGCCACGAAGCCGTCGAGGATGGCGCCGCTGCGTGCGGCGGACGAAAGGTGGGTCCACAACTCGACCGCGAGTCCCGCCTCGGCGACCGCGATCGCGAAGGACGGCGCGTCCGGCGGCGCGATGGCGTACCAGCCGCCGGCGTCGAGCACGCCGACCCGCACGGTCAGGCCGCCGCGGCGGCCGGCCTCGGCCGACGCCTCGGCGAGTGCGGCGCGCGTCGAAACGTTGGCGATGCCCCCGAGATCGAGCACGCGCCCGAGCATCCCGGGCGGCGCGTCGCTCAAGAGCCGAACGGGCTTCTCCGTCGCCGGCCGCAGGGCGGCGAGCTCGTCGAGGTCGCCGACCACATAGGACTCGACGACCCCGTCGAGCTCGCGCGCGAGCCGCCGCGCGCCCCAGCCGTACCCGTCGTTCTTGAGCACCGCCGCCACCGGCGCTCCGAGCGCGGCGAACGCTGCGACGTTCGCCCGCAGGACGCCGCCGTCGAGCCGCTTGTCCGGCCCCACTACCGTAAGGTCGTCGAGGCGATCGCCTCGCCGGACGGGGAGACCACCTCCACCTTCGAGCCGGTCCGGTACACGGCGTTGGGGACGATCCACATCGTGTACGTCCGGTACTCTCTGGGAGCCGGCTCGCCGCCGTCCAGCGGCGGCCGCTCGAAGGCGACGATGCGCACCCGGTCGCTGTTGGCCCGGATCGATTCGACGACTTGGGTGTAGCCGGTTTCCTTGTGCGGACCCATCAGGAGCACGACGGCGAACTCCTTGCGGAAATCGACCGAGCCGGCGACCCCGATCGCGTCGAGCGCGCGGTGGTCGCGCACGACGACAACCTCCCGGGGCCCCACCGTCGGTGTGGTCCCGGACCGAACCTGATTGACCCGCACCTCGCGACAGCCGACAAGAGCGACGGCTAGCGCGAGGGCGGCGAGAACACGCCGCATCGGGACCGAGCGTTCGACGGTCGCTGCCGAGGATACCCCGCGCCTGCGACGGAAGTCTGAGCATCCAATGCTGAGCCTGTTGCCGCTCGTCGTGGCTTTGGCGAGCAATCCGTCTCCGGCGCCGGCTTCGACCGCGCGGCCGACCCCGCTCACCGAGATCGGGCGCGTCCGAACGACGCCGATCTGCACGACGATCGTCGTGCATGCGAACGGCGCGATCACCTCGGCTCTCGACAACGACCGCACGATGGCGATCCTGACGACGAACTTGCGCAACACCGACTTCGATCGGCTCAATAGCCTGCAGCGCCGCAACGCGATCGAAGATCTGATGAAGCAAGCCGGGGCCGTCCGCCAGAACGGCAAGGCCGCCGACGGTGAGATCAAACAGCTGCGCGCGTTTGCGCTCGCGTCGACCGATCCGCAGCGCAAAGCCGAGCTGAAAGCGTTCACCGACGCGCTCGGCGGCGCGATCTATCGCCAAACCAAGGCCGCCAACGAGTTCATGCGCGACGTGACGATCATGCAGGGCCGCGAAGACGCCAAAGAAGCGCGCGACATTCAGAGCCGCGACAACCCCGTGCCGGACGCCGGAGCGATGGCGGCCGGGGGGCGTGTAGCACTCCTCCCGGATCCGCCGAGGAGTTACAATCGGACGATGCGCTCGGTCGCCGACGATTTGACCGACCTCTCGACCGCGATCTCGGCCGACGAGGGCATCGCCGCCGACCACAGCATCGCTGCGACGTCCGGCTGTTGACGACCTGAGTCGTTTCGCCGGATATCCTAGCGCGGTACGCTCCATATGATGTTCCGGGCCTTTTCGATCGCGGCGGCCGCCGCGGCATTCCTGGTTGTCGTCCTCGGCAGCTGGGTGCGCATCAACGGCGCTGGGATGACCTGCCCCGATTGGCCGCTGTGCCATGGGGCGCTGATCCCGTCGCTGACCGGCGGCGTGGTGTTGGAGTGGTCGCACCGCCTGCTTGCGCTCGTGACCGGTGTGCTGGTCCTGCCGGCGCTCTGGACCGGCTGGCAGGCTCGCAAGCTGATCGGCGGCGTGAGCGTGACGCTCGCCTACATCGTGGCGATCTACGTCCTCCAAGTCGCCCTAGGCGGCCTGACGGTCGCGCTTTCGAACACCCCCTGGTCGGTCGTCGTCCACTGGGGAACCGCGATGCTGCTGCTGGCCGGACTCATCCCGCTCGCGCTGCTCGCGATCGTCGCGCCGCGCCGCGTGGCCGTGCGGCATTCGCTGCTCGGCGGCGTGCTGACCGCTTGCGCGGCGCTAGCATTCTTCACCATGCTGGCCGGCTCGTTCGTCAGCTCCAGCGGCGCCGGTCTCGCCTGCACGACGCTGCCGGGCTGCGACGGCGGTTCCTGGACCGGCGTGGGACCCGCGCAGTTGGCGCAGATGACGCATCGCTGGATCGCCGCCGGGTGCTTCGCGTTCGCCACCCTCGCCGCATACATGGCGACGTTCGGAACGACCGCGCGCGTGCGCAGCGCGACGCTGCTGGCCTTCGCGCTCATCGTGCTGCAGGTGATGCTCGGGTTCGCCAACGTCGCATGGCAATTGCCGACCGCACTGCGTGAAGCGCACGCTGCGAACGCCTGCGCGGTCTTCGTCGCGTTCGTCGCGGCGCTGGTGTTCGCAGCGATCGACGGAACAGCCCCGGTCGCCGTGCGCGCAGACGAGCTCCGCGTGCGGGGCGGCGCGACCGAAGGGCGAACGCCGTGAGCTCGACGCTTGCGCGGGTCGAAGGCACCGCGCTGCCCGGCACACGGAACGGCTGGCGAGGCGCCGCCGGCGACTACTACGAGCTGACCAAGCCGCGCATCATCTATCTGCTGCTGGTGACGACGCTGGCCGCGATGATCATGGCGGCACGCGGGATTCCGAATCTCGCGCTGGTGTTCTGGACGCTGTTCGGCGGAGCGCTCTCGGCGGCATCGGCGGGCGCCATCAACTGCGTGTGGGACCGCGACATCGACCGGCTGATGACGCGCACGAAGTCGCGACCGGTCGCGCGCGGCGCGATCTCGGCGCGCAACGCGCTCGTCTTTGCCGTCGTCGCGCAAGCGATCGGCTTCGCCGTGCTGTACGATTTCGCGAACCCGCTCGCCGCCTGGCTCTCGCTCGCCGGCAACGCGTACTACGTCGTCATCTACACGATGTGGCTCAAGCGCATCACGCCGCTCAACATCGTGATCGGCGGAGCCGCCGGCGCCGTGCCGCCGCTGGTCGGCTGGGCGGCCGTGACGCATCACCTGGGGTCGCCGGCGTTCGCGCTTTTCGCCGTCATCTTCCTGTGGACGCCGCCGCATTTCTGGGCGCTCTCGCTGATGACGAACACAGACTACGAAAAAGCCGGAATTCCGATGCTGCCCAACGTGAAGGGCGTCCCGCGCACCAAACGCGAGATCATGGTGTACTCGCTGGTGCTGGTCGGCGTCTCGCTCGCGTTCTTCCCGCTGCACGTTCTCGGCCCGTGCTACGGCGGCTGCGCGCTCGTCCTCGGGGGCGTCTTCCTATGGGATGCGTGGAAGGTCGGCGGCGATTCGACCAAACGCTACGCGCGCGTCCTCTTCAAGTATTCGCTGCTGTATCTTGCGCTGATGTGCGTCGCGATGGTCGTCGACCGCGTGATCCCGCACGCAGCATAGCGCACCCACCGTGGCCGCCACCGCGACGGTAGCCGGCCACCGGCTCGACCGCAGCACCGTTCCGCTCTTGATCACGCTGGGTCTGGGCGTGTTCGCCGGCGCGCTCGACCTCGGCGTTCTCTCGCCCGCACTGCCGGCGCTCGGCGCCTCCTTCGGCGTCGGCCCGCGCGACCTCGCGTGGGTCTTCACCCTGTACTTGCTGGCGAACGTCGTCGCGATCCCGGTGATGACGAAGCTGGCCGATCGCTACGGCCGCCGCCCCATCTACATCGCCTGCGTCGCGATCTTCGCTGCCGGCAGCGTGCTGGCGATCGCCGCGCCGACGTTCGCGATCTTCCTCGTGGCGCGCGCGATTCAAGCCGCCGGCGCGGGCGGAATCTTTCCGGTCGCGACCGCGGCGATCGCAGACCGTGTTCCGCCCGAGCGGCGCGGCGCCGCGCTCGGACTCGTAGCCGCCACCTGGGGATTGGCCGCGGTCATCGGTCCGACGATCGGCGGCCTGATCACGCATTTCATCTCGTGGCACTGGGTGTTCGCGCTCAACGTTCCGCTGGCGCTCGTCGTGATCGTCATGGCGCGCACGACGGTCCCGAAGACGGTCGCCAACGTGCGCGGTCCACTCGACGTCGCCGGGATCGTCAGCCTGGCGATCGGTTTGCTGGCGACGATGGCGCTGCTGACGCGGCTCTACGCTGCGGGCGGCTCGGTCAGCTCCGAGGTTGCGTGGGGACTCGTCGTGGTCGCTGTCGTCGCGTACGCGATCTTCGGCATGGTGGAGCGGCGCGCGGCGCAGCCGGTGATCCCGCCGAAGTTCTTCCGCGACCGGCAGCTGCTGATCACCTACGCGCTCGAAGTGTTGATCGGCGCACTCGAGGGAGCGTTGTTCTTCATTCCCGCGGCGCTCGTCGCCGGCGAACATCTCAGCTTCGCCGCGGCAGGCGGCGTGGCGGCGCTCGGCGCGTTCTGCTTCGTCGCGGTGATCCCGCTCGCCGGACGCGCGCTCGACGCGGTCGGCAGCCGCGCGGTGCTCACCGTCGGCAGCCTGCTGACCGCGCTCGGCATGCTCGTGTTCGCGCTCGGTTTCGGTACGCTGTGGGTTGCGCTCGTCGCCATGGTCGTCGCGGGGATCGGTTTCGGCGCGCTGCTCGGCGCCCCGACTCGCTACATCATCACGAACCGCGTCGGCGCGGACCAGCGTGCCGGCGCCGTCGGTTTGCTCTCGATCATGCTGATCATCGGGCAGATCCTCGGCGGCTCGCTGGGCGGCGGCGTCGCCGACTCGCACGGCGATCCCGTCGTGGGGTATCGCATCGCGTACCTCGTCTTCACGGCGATCGCGATCGGGGCCGCGCTGCTCACGTTCGCACTCGCCTCACGCGCCGCGGAGCGCGCCGCCGTCGCCCCCGCGAAAGCATGAGCTGCGCGTCGGCACGACCCTTTAGCGTCGTTGAGTGTTCGTCGACGCAGTGAGCTCGAAAGCAAGCAGAGCAGCACATGCAGACGGAGGGGCGGCCGTGCGCCGGAAAAGCCTCCCGGATGCATCGAAACACGCTGCGCGCGGCGGGTGCCGCGCTTCTGCTGTTCCTCACCCGCGCATCGGCGGGTGCGGCCGCGGACGCCGCGCCGGAACCGGAACCGACCCCGCCGCCTGGGACGACACTCGTGCGGGTGCAAGCCGGCGGCGCGCAGGTCTACGCGTGCCGTTCCGCCGCGGACGGCACCTACCAATGGACGTTGACGGGGCCGAAGGCGCCGCTCGTGAACGACGACGGGAGCGACTTCGGCATGCACAGCGCCGGACCGGCGTGGACCGCCGTGGACGGCAGCTCGATCCGCGCCGACGGCGCACATCCGCTCGCCGTCGTCAAACGCACCGGCGCCGTGCCCGCACTGATGTTGAAGGTCATCTCGTCCAACGGCTCAGGGGCGCTCAGCGGCGTGCAGTTCGTACGCCGCGCCCGATACGGAAGGCGGCCTAGCGCCGGCGACCGGGTGTGACGCCGCGCATGCCGGCGCGACGACGGCCGTCCACTACAGCGCCGTGTACACGTTCTTTCGCTGACTTACTGACGATGACTCCTCTGCCGGGCGCCCGGCGACACGCCTTCAATTGCCATCAATGGGGCTATTCGCCGGAGCATCTGTTGGTATCTTGGACATTGAAGAGGTCGCGCTTACCTAACGAGCGCTTCAGGGCTCGAGAGCCTCGGCCAGAATCATCGGTATGAGGAGAACGGATATGCCCGGTACGATCAAGCTTGACGTCTACGTCAGCCCATATAAACCGATTGTCAGTGTGCTGCCCTCATGGGATGATACTCGGCAGGCTACCTGACCGGCGAGCTCCGCGTCGCTTCTTACCGGCGAGAAGGAAGCGGTTCTGATCGATGCGCTGATCACGTATGCGGAGGCCCAACGCGTGGTCGAGTGGATCCGCGCCAAAGAGAAAAGGCTTACAACCGTCTACATCACACACGGTCATGGCGACCATTTCTTCGGACTCAATACGATCCTTGAAGCCTTTCCCGAAGCGAAGGCCGTTGCGCTCCCGGAGGTCGTGCCCTTTGCTCAGAATCAAGTCGGTGAAGGATACATGCGTTTTTGGAATGGCTTTTTCCCGAACCAAATTCCCGAGCATCCGAGGGTGCCGGATCCACTGCAAGGCAGCGTCATGTACCTTGAGGGACACGAACTGCGTCCAATCATGGTGGGCC
The DNA here is from genome assembly GCA_937927945.1 of uncultured candidate division WPS-2 bacterium. GTDB lineage: Bacteria > Vulcanimicrobiota > Vulcanimicrobiia > Vulcanimicrobiales > Vulcanimicrobiaceae > Vulcanimicrobium. Next base: position 118,695 of record CALEYW010000080.1, read on the forward strand.
AGAGCGATACGGAGCCGTCGAGCGTCGTGCACGTTCCGGATCTCGACGCAGTCGTCGGTGGCGACGTTGCCTACACGGCATACACTGCTGGCTGGCGCAAACCGATCATGACAAGAGAGAACGATGGGTAGCGAGTTTGGACACGATTGCTGCTCTCAATCCAAAGATCGTTGTTGCCGGTCACAAGGATCCCGCGGCGCATGATGACGACCCCGAAGCGATTCTTGCCGCGACAAAAACCTACATTCGCGACTTTGACAAAGCGGTGATAGAGAGACGCTCACCTGAAGAATTGATCGACAAGATGATGCAGCTTCATGGTGAGCGCGGCAACCCGTATACGCTTTGGACGGCTGCAGCCGGCGTCTCGCAACAGTTGGTCGTGGGTTGAAAAAGGCTCGACAAGATCGCGCTGAGGGCGGGTGCGTCAGCTTTCGGCGAAGATCTTTCGGGCGAGGCGGTAGACGACGTAGGCGAGGGCGGCGAAAATCGTCAGGACGACGGCGAGGTCGGTGAGGCCGCTGAATCCGGCGACGCCGTTGCCGCAGAGCGCGGTCGCCTTCGAGGAGAGCCACAGGTTCAGCCGTTGGATGGGGTTCGACGCGATGCCGTCCTGCGCGTCGACCTGGGCCAAGATTTCGGCCGGGAGCCAGGCGGTGTCGGTGATCATCGTGCGCACCCGGCCGTCGCGATCGATCAGCACCGTGTCCTCGGCGTGAATGATCCCGATGCTCGGGTCGGGGAACGCGGTGACGCCGAACTGCGCCGCGAAGTCCAGCGTCGGCTCTGCGTCGCCGACGACGATGCTCCAGCGCTTCGGATCGGCACCGAACGTCGTGCCGTACCGCGCGAGGACGTCGGGGCGATCGTACGCCGGGTCGAGCGTCACCTCGACGAGGTGCAGGGGGCGCTTCCCCGCCAGTTCTTGGATCTGCCGGAACTGCGCGCTGATCAGCGGACACATGCGCGCATCCTGGCAGCGCGTGTAGATGAAGGAGAGCACCACGTTCCGCCCGCGCAGCTGCGAAAGGCGGAACGGCTGGCCGCGCTGGTCGAGGAACGCCGTATCGGGGACGACGTCGCCGATGCGGATCGGCGTGACGCGCCGCAGCGGGGACCCGCTCTGGGTGAGCGTCTGTCCGCTCGCGCTGGTCACATGCGAGAGCGTCCAGGGCTCCGTGCTCGTGTCGACGTCCGCGTCGATCGTGGCCCCGGCTTGCAGTTGCGCGGCCCGCTCCCGGGGAACGATACGGAACGGCATCGTCATCGCCGGCATCGAGCCGAAGGCATCGTGGCGAACCACGACTTCTCCGGTCTTCGACGTCACCGCGAGGACGATACCGTGCAGGCGCTGCGCAGCGCAGGCTGACACCGGGAACATCAGTATGATCGAAACGAGCAGCATCATCACCGGCATCAAACCGGGCCGGCTCAGCAGCGAGGAGCGCGCGACGACGCTCATCCGCCGTCCCTGGACGCGCGCGGAGCGCTTGGTCGTGCTGATGGGGTTCTTCGGACGGCTGAGCATCGCGATCGAACCGCTGCTGTGCGGGATCGTGTTCACCATCATCACGGTTGGGATCTTCGCTGCCCCGCGATTCTCGCCGCGCTGGGTCAATCCTGACATCATCATCATCGCCCCGGTGTTCGCGTTGGGCGTCCTCGGCTGCGCGGCGTGGGCGTTAGGCGTCATGCTCGCACCCGTGCGCGCGCTCTACCACACCATGCGACCGATCTACATCGTGGACGGTTACATTCGCTATCGCCGCCGCGATGCCGCGTCGAGCGCCGACACGAACGGCTACGTCGCCGTGCTGACCGAGGATCGCACCGTCGCGTGCGAGTGGCCGACGCTCGGCCACGTCGAACTGCCGGACCTCGCCAAATCTGCGCTCTGCGAATTCACCGAATACGGCGGCGTGCACGCGATCGACGGACGCGCGACCGGCGTGCTGCCCAAGCGGCTTCCCGCGCTCGGCGTCGGGATCAGCAGCCGCAAGGCCGACATCGTCTAGGAAAACCGTCAGAGCTTCAGGTTCGTCGCGGCCGACGCGGGCCACACGTGGTTGGCTCCGGCGCTCGCCAGCACCATTCCCGCGATGATGAAGATGAGCACGACGCCGGCGATTCCGGCGATCGTCACGATCGGCGGAATACCGCTCGAGATCGGTACCCCGCGGGCGTCTTCCAAATCGTACACTACGCTGTGCCTCCGCGCGGCAGAACGCCGAACGCCGCCAACACGACCAGCACGCATCCGAAAGCCATGAGCCCCAGCAGCAGCTTGGTCACCTGATCGTCCAGCCCGGTCTTCTTCCACTCCCCGCGCAACCCGATGAGCGCAAAGATGAATACGACAATCGCGCCGACCAGCGCGATGATCTTTTCGATACCCGCAAGTCCTTCCATTTTAAGGGCGCTCCGCTCTGAGCTGCGCGCCCCCCACGCTTTGCGTGGGGCCCCCGGGCCGAGCTCGCATTGAACGATTCGGCTTGCCCGGATTGTGCTGCGCTCGCTCCATCACCACTGCTGCTTTCATCTTTAAGGGCGCTCCGCTCTGAGCTGCGCGCCCCCCACGCTTTGCGTGGGGCCCCC
>CALEYW010000081.1 GCA_937927945.1 uncultured candidate division WPS-2 bacterium
GCGATCTGGGTTCAGAACGTCGTGAGACAGTTCGGTCCCTATCCGCCGTGGGCGTAGGAGATTTGAGGAGTGTCGACCCTAGTACGAGAGGACCGGGTTGAACGAACCGCTGGTGAACCGGTTGTCGTGCCAACGGCATAGCCGGGTATCTACGTTCGGATCAGATAAACGCTGAAAGCATATAAGCGTGAAACTGACTTCAAGATGAGATCTCAATCTCGAAAGAGTGAAGGGTCGTGGGAGACTACCACGTTGATAGGCCGGGGGTGGAAGGCGAGCAATCGCTGAAGCTGACCGGTACTAATCGCCCGGACGCTTAATAAGTACGCTACAAAATAATGAACGCAATTGAGTTTGGTTCATGGAAGTTCTTCTCTGTGCAGCTTTCGCCCGCGATTTGCCTCGAGCTCCGGCTCGGCATCGCGGTGCGGATCAAGTTTCTGGCGGCCATAGCGGCGGGGTTCCACCCGTTCCCATCCCGAACACGGCAGTTAAGCCCGCCAGCGCCGATGGTAGTCGGACCGCAGGGTCCCTCGAGAGTAGGACGCCGCCAGATAATCCGTACGAAGAGCCCGCCGATCGACAACGATCGAGCGGGCTCTTTGCGTTTGGCCTAGCCGTCGCGTTCGCCGGGTGCCGGGCCCGGTGGCGGCGCGATGTCGACGATCGCATCCGAGCCAATGCGTTCGCGCAGGCACAGGTACGCGACGCACGCACCGAGCGCAAACCCGAGCCACACGGCCGCGACGCGAAGGCCGCCGCTCGTGCGGACCGGACGATCGCCGCTTGCCGCCGGCAGCTCGTCGGCCGCGTTTCCCGCCAGGGCGAACGTGTGCGGATCGTAGCTGTTGAGTTTCACGTTGACATGCCACCGTTCGCTCGGCGGGATCCCGAGCGCTTCGATCAGCACGTCGGTGAGTCGATTTCGCAGGGCGAACCAACTGCGCTCGTCCACTTCGGGAGCGCTGATGTCGAGGTGCGTGTCGGCGATCCCGCCGTCGGAGACGAGCCGGCCCGCGATCGCGAAGTCGCTCGGCTCGAACGGCGTGAAGTGTACGCTGGTCCACTCCGGCTTCGCTGCGGGCAGGATGTCGAGGACGGTCGCGGTCAGCTCGTCGGCGAGGTGACGCTTCGTCACGTCGTCGAGCAGCAGCGAGGAGAGGCGCAGATACGGCATATTGTCTCGTACCCGCGTGCGGCGTGATCCCATGCGCGGGCGGCACTTGGACCTTCGGATCAGGTAGCTGCCGGCATGCCCCAACGCAGCCGGGTGCGGGCGGAACCGATCATCTTGTCGCCGGCGCCATAGTAGAACGTGAGGTCATTGCCATCGAGGATCATGCCCTCGACGAAAACAACGTTGGGCACCTGACCGTCGCGCTCCCACGGAAGATATGCACCGAAGAGCGGCGTCTCCGAACGGGCGATGACCTTCGTGGGGTCGTTCTTGTCGAACAGTGCCCAGCCCGTGGAATACACCAAATATTGATCGGCGCCGTTGTAGATCAGGAGAATCCCCTGGTCGGTTACGATCGGTGGCGGCCCCGGTTCTACGACGTTGCTGTCGAACATCCGCGGACGCGTCTGAAGCACCGACGTCGACATCGCGTCCGTCCAGTGCAGCAAGTCGTCCGAATAGGCCAGCCCCATCTGGCCGGGTTTGAGGTCGTTCTGGTACGCTCCGTCACCGAGATAGTACATCCACCACCGGCCGTTGATCTTCTGAGGAACGATCGCGCCCGACTTGGTCCAGCCGACGTTCCATCGTCCGCGGTAGGCGGGAAGAATGACGCCGTGACGATCCCAGTGGATGAGATCCTTGGAGGTCGCAAGACAGAGTTGCGCGCTCTGTTCGACGGAGTTGTATCCGGTGTAGGTCAGGTAGTACGTGCCGGCGATCGAGACCAGCCGCGGATCTTCTACGCCGCCTTGAAACTCGTACGGCGCCTGGGGTGTGAGCACCGGCGTGGCGCGCCGGTCGAAATGCACGCCGTCTTTCGACACCGCGTACCCGATGCTCGAGGTGCCGTGCGCGTCTTGCGCACGATAGAGAAGCACGATGCCGTCTTTCGTTCGCATCGCGGAGGGATTGAACACGCCCGCGCTCTCGAAACCGCTCCCGACCGGCGAAAGGAGCGGGAGGTTCGACACGCGCTCGAACGGCCCGAACGGAGGCGACGGTGCGGCGTCGGTGACACGCAGCATGCCGCTCGCTCCAATCACGCCGCCGGCGATCGTGCCGAGTGCCGCTCGACGCGTGAGCATCAGTACCGCACCGCCAGATTCAGGTTGATCGTGCGCGGACCGATCCCGTACAGGTTCGTACTGCCGGCGCCGAAATACGGCGTGTAGTCGCCTGAGGTCGCGTACCCGTTGAGCGGGTACGCGATGCCCGAGTTGTCGATCTGGTCGTAGAACGCCTTGTACTGAAGCAGGTTGCGCACGTACACCGTGACGGTGGCGCGACGACTGACGTCTTTGTTGACCGTGAGATCGGTACGTATGAACGCCGGCAGGCCGTACTGGTTGTTGCGGCCTTGATAGTAACCTTGGAGTCGCAAGTGCAGTGCGTTCGGCGCCGAGTAGTCGAGCGCGAGGGACCCGTTGTGAAGCGGGATGCCGGGTACTTGCGTGCCGACGATCGTCGTCTTCGAGCCGACGATGAACTGTTGCGGCAGCGAGCGGTACGAGTTCGACTCGACGCCGTATTCGTAGTCGACGAACAGCCGGCGGGTCACGCGCTGCCGGCCGGTGAGATCGATGCCCTGAACGAGAACACGACCCAAGTTGTAGTTGCCCTGGAGCGTGAGATACTGCAGGATGGCCGGCGAAATCGGAACGCCGCACGCGTCGGCATAGGCTTGCTCGTACGCGGCGAGCATCGCCGGCGAGAGAAAGGCGGTGCCCGTGTACGTCAGCGGCGCATTCGTCCCGTACTGGACCTGACTCGCGAAGTTCTCCGCATAGAGCTCGAGCTGCGTCGTGGAATCGCCGGCCCAACGATGCGCGAAGGAGACTTCTTCGTCGCTGGCGCGCTCCGGCTTGGTGAATCCGGCCGGCGCGTTGCCGATCGAGTTCTGCTGATTGCAGCGTCCTTGCACCCCGGAGCCGAACTGCGCGATGGGCGTAGGCACGAAGGTGGCGTTGTTGGGCGCGTAGGGGAGAGCCGACGATTCGCCCGCGGCGACGCGGAAGGTGTTGTTGCCCTTGCGATACAGCACGGCGACGCGCGGATCGTTGAACCACGCATTCGGCTGCTGCGAATTCTTGACGTAATCGGTGAAGTAGAAGCTGAGCGGAGAGCCGGCTGAATGGTGGACGAGCCGGGCGAAGACCGATTGGATGTCGTTGCCGTAGGTGAACAAATAGTTTCCGGTCGCGTTGTAATTCTGATCGAACGACCAGCCTAGCTCGTCCTGGCGATAGTTGTTGGTGTAGTAACCGAGCTCGACGTCGTCGTTCTTGAAGATCAGGTCGTCGGTGACCGTGAACCCGGCCTCCGAGTCGTGCGTCTGCTTCGTGTGGACGCCGTTGAGATCGCCGGGGAAATTTTGGTATTGACTCGACTGGTACAGCTGCGATCGCTTGAAGATGCTTGCGTACGCATCGACGACGAAACGGTAGCGCTGTCCCTCGACGACGAACTTGACGTCGTTGTCGTTGTTGTTCGTCGCGATCGATCCGAGCTCACCGGTACTGTAGCCACTGTTGAGCGAGGCGTACGAGGCCGGCGTCTGGCACGGCTGGCCGCCGTCGTTCTCACCGTTCGGTCCGATACCGTACGGCACACCCTTGAAGTTCGTCGCCGTGAAGCTGCCCGCCGGACACAGGTCGGACGCCTTCTTGCCGGCGAGCTTCTGCTGTGCTTGCGTCAGCGCGAGACTGTACGGGAAGTAATCGATCGACTTGTTGCCGGCGTTGTCTTCCAGCTGTGCGCTGCCGAGAATCGTCGCGGTGGCGGTGATCGCCGGCGAAATGGCATAGGAGAGCTTCGCGAACTCGGACTTCACCGTGAACGGTGCGTTGAACGAGACACTATTGCGCGCCGCGACGGATGATTCCGTTGCGGTGGGATCCCAGCCGTTACGCGGTTCGTAACGAGTCGTCGGACCGTACGGTCCTTGAATCCCTTCGGTGCCGAATGAGAGCGCGTATCCGAGCTTCCCGGCGGTTCCCGTCGCGTTCACCGCGGTCGTGAGATGTCCGAACGTGCCGAAGCCCTGCATGAAGGTCGTGCGCGGCAACAAGGTGGGCGAGATCGTGCGGAAATCGATGACGCCGCCGATTGCGTTGATGGGGTACAGCTCGCCTTTGCCCGAACCGTACACGACGTTGATGGTCTGGAACGGAAACAGCGCGACGCTGTTCAGCGCCACTTCGGTCGGATGGCCGTCGATGAGCTGCTGTGCGCCGAGACCGCGAAGCGTGACCGAGACGTCGATACCCGGCGCCGAAATGCCCGTCGAGAGGTTGACGTTGGGGAGGTCCTTGAGCGCGTTGATGGCGCTGACCGTTCCTTGCGCGAGTTGGTCGCTCGCGACGATGGTGTGCTGAATCACCGTGGCGGGCTGAAGCGCATCGTTCGCCCGGGCGGAAGAGTGTCCGATCGTCTTCATGCCGCTGCTCGCGTTTTGGGCACGTTGCAGCGAGAGCGTAACCGACGTGGAGAGTCCCGTGACGATGGCGACGTTGTCGGTCTGTTGCGTTTCGTAGCCGGCCGACGTCGCCTGGAACGTGTACATGCCCGGCGGAAGCATCAAGGTGAACGAACCGTTTGCATCGGCCGTCGTGCGATATTTCGTCCCGACCGCGATGACCGGAGCGCCGGCGAGCGGAAGTCCGCTCGAACGATCGACCACCAATCCGTTCACGGTGACGCTTCCGACTTGCACCGCGGCAGGCGGTGCAGCCGGCGTGCCTCCCGTGGCCTGCGCGAGGGCTGGCGCTGCGAGGGCATACGCAAAAGCGATGCCCAGAAGGCACGACAAAAATGGTCGCACGAATTGACCCCGTTCCGGAAAACACGCGGTGCGCGATCCGTAGCCGGGCGCGACAAGTGCGCCACATCCGGTTCAAACCGACTACCGTACTTGCCTGAGCTGGAAGAGAACTTCCTCCCGCATGCTCGCGCACGGATGAAACTTCGACCACGATCACACGCGCGGCTGACTCGCACACGGTGCAGTGCGTCAGAACGACTCGACGGACTCAGGTTCGTCGCGAGACCGATCGTGAGCGCCGTCGCAAACGGGCTCGCCTGGACGATGCCGATGGCCGGGAAGGCGTGCGCGAGCGCGATCGTGCCCAAGCACGACACGACGATCCAACCGATGTCGCGATACCGCGCCTGCAGGATGAGTGCGATGCCGATCGCCATCAGAACCCCTGCCACCACGCTGAGCGCGCGCTCGTGCCGCCGGCGCTCACCGTCGTTGCGCTGTTGAGGACCGTATTCCCGCCGAACCCGGATCCGAGCGCGAAGCCGCAGCCGAGCGAGAGCAGCGTCACGAACACGCCGCCGAGCCGCGCGGTACCCGAGACCCAATTGCGGTTGGCGAGTTCCCTCAGCGCCGTGGTGAGGGAATAGCCGGGGAGCAGCTGCACGATCGCGGCGATCAGCACGACGTAGAGCGCGACGGAGCCCACGAAGCGTTCCCACAGCGCGATGATCACCGTCGCGACGAAGGCTGCGGCGAACTCGAAGACGCGGTCGACGCGCGGCCAACGCTGGGCGAGCGCGCCGATTGCGCCGATCGTGATCCCCGCGAGCGCGGAGGCCTCGACGTCGCGCTGCTCCGGCCTCGAGTTGGGCGAGTTTTCGCAAGTGCAACCTGCCGGGCTCGAGGCGCAGAATCACCAGCCGTTGCGCGAACCCCGCGCCGACAGCCAGCGTGAGGCTCGTCGGCAGCACGTTGACCTGCAGCGGGACGCCGCAGGCGATCGCAACGTCGAGCAGGATCTCCTCGAGCGCATCCGTCGACAGCCCGGCTTGATGCAAGCCGCGCCCGAGCGCGAGCAGCAATTCCGTGCGGTCGTCGCGTGCCGCGTCCATGCCGCAAAAGTTTTCGGCGCAGGACGGTTGCCCGGCCTACCCACGCCGCGATGAGAGGGGCCCGTGCGATCTTTAATCGCCGCCCTCATCCGCGCCATGGTGCTTTCCATGATGCTTGCGCCGCCCGGGCGGAACCCAGCGCGCCGCGGTCGCCGTCGTGTTGGTGTAGAGCACGCCGGGCTGCGGACCTGCGGAGATGATGACGAGCGCTGACGACCGCTGCCGTAACGGTGTTCCGGCGGCGGGATATTCGTCGATGACGGTGTTCGCCGGCACGGTCGCCAGACGCGCCGCATAGTTCGCGTTGAGGTGCGCGCCGAGCATCACGGCGCGGGCGGTGGTGAGCGTCAGGCCGCGCACGTCCGGCATGATGATGGCGGCGCTGGGGTGCGGCAGCGGAACCGCCGTTCGCACCGCGACGTCGCGCTGGTGGGGTCGTGCGCCGAGCGTGAGGCTGAGCGCGAGCACGACGGCCGCCGCGGCCAGCGCGGCCGGCATCGCGGCGCGGCTGCGCCGTTCGCGGGTCCAGAACGCCCGCCGGCGCGGCGACGCGACGACGGGCAGCGATCCGACGATCGTCGGCGCGTCCCAGTCGGCAGAAACGCCAGGGGCGCGACGTTCGAGCGCAGCGAGCGCCGCATCCAATTCGCGCGCCGAAGCGTAGCGCGCGGCGGGGTCTTTTTGCAGCAATCGCTGGACGATGTTCGCTAGGCCGGGACTCATCACGCGCTCGAGCGCGTCGCGTGCGGGCGGCGGCGACGTGACGTGCGCGACCGCGGTGGCCAGTGCCGACGTCGCATCGAAGGGCAGTGTTCCGGTCATCAGCTGGAAGATCGTGACGCCGAGACTGTAGAGATCCGACGCCGGCGTCAGCGGAAGACCTTGCGCCTGTTCCGGTGAGAAGTAGTGCGCGCTGCCGACGAGGCGCCCGGGCTCGGTGAGTGCGAGATCGTCGGAGTACGCGGCTTTTGCCAAGCCGAAGTCGGCGACTTTTGCAACCTCGCCCGGCCCGACCAGGACGTTCGCGGGCTTGATGTCACGGTGCAGAATGCCGCCCGAATGTGCCGCTGCGAGCGCTTGCGCGATCTGCCGCGCGTACGTTACCGTGCGCGCTTCGCCCAGCGGTCCGTCGCGCGCCAGCAATTGTGCGAGCGACGGACCGTCGACGAATTCCATGACGAACGCGTGGAGGTCCGCTTCGGCCGGTACGTCATAGATCGTGACGATATGCCGATCGAGTAAGCCCGCGGCGGCGCGTGCCTCGGCGTAGAAGCGCTGGATCAGGCTTTCGTCGCGCGCGTATTCCGGCCGCAGGATCTTGACCGCGACGTCGCGATCGAGCAGCACGTCGTAGCCGCGTGACACGGTAGCCATCGCTCCCTCGCCGAGAAGCGGGCCGAGTCGATACCGCCCCCCGAGCACCAGACGTCCTGCCGATTCCATGGTTTCGTCCTTGTTCCCAGATCGGGGCAGCCGAGCATAGCAGGCTCGCCGGAAGGCATCCGCCCGCTCGATTCACCCGTGATGTGCGAACGGGAAACGGTTCAGCGCGACGTGGCGCGTGCCGCCCGCCTCGCTGCTCGAACGAAACAGCGCGAGCGACGCCGTCTTCAGCACCAGGCCGCGCGGTGCCGCGACGGAGGGAAGCCTCGGCGAGCCGTCGGCACGCGCGAGCGTCACGTGCGGCACGGCGTCGTCCTCGAACGTGAATCCGAGCGGGTGCAACGCTTCACGCACGCCGGTGCAGAGCGCCGCGAAGGCGGGCTGAGCATCGCGTGCGCCGACCCAGGCGACGCGGACGTGCTCCGCATCGGGAAACGCGCCCACCGCATCGAGCGGGAGATCGAACGGCGTCGCGGCCGCGACGGCGCTGCGGACCCTCGCCGCGATTTCGTCGAGCCGGACCTCGTCGACCATCCCTAAGAACGCGACGGTGAGGTGATAGCGTTCGGGCGCCACCCACCGGGCGGCGAACCCGCGCTCGCGCATCGCGTCGGCGACGCGCCCGCACGCCGCTCGCGCGGCATCGTCGAGTTCTACGGCGACGAAGAGGCGGATCAGTGCTGGTACTTCGTTCCGGCGTTGACCGGCGCCGAGCGCAGCGCTCCTTGTTCCAGCCCCCAGCGTTTGAGCAGCATGTCGTAGGTGCCGTCGCGGATGAGGTCTTCGAGCGCGTGCTGCACTCGGTCGCGCAACGCGACGTTCTGCTTCGCGACCGCGATGCCGTACGGGAGGATGCCGAACTGCCGCCCGATCACCGCGTATTCGTGGCCGCCCGACAACGTGCGCGCGAGATACGAGACGACCGGATAATCCGAGATGTGCGCTTGTGATTTTCCGGCGAGGAACGTCTTGAGCGCGACCTCGTCGGTGGAAGCGGCTTCGATGGTGATCTCGCCGAGGCCGACCGCTTTGCAAGACGCCTGCTGGCGGCGGATCGCCGCTTCTTGCGAGGTGCCTTTTTCGACGTCGACGGTGTGACCGCAAAGCGTCGCGAGGTCCCAGAGATGCGCGGGGTTCCCGGCTTTGGTCAAGATGCCGCTGCCCGAGAGAAAGTAGTCGATGAAATCGACGTCGCGCTCGCGTTCTCGCGTATCACCCATCGACGAAAGCACGATGTCGAACTTGCGCGCGCGCAGTGCCGGGAGCAGCGACGCGAAATCGTGGTTGCGAAAGTCGACCGCTTCGCCCATGCGTTTCCCGAGCGCCTCGGCGAGGTCGTAGTCGAAGCCGACGATCGTCGTGCTGTTGGGCTTGTAGAACTCGAGCGGTGCATACGAAACGTCCGAGGCGACCCGGAGCACGCCTCCCGCGGCGACCGGGAGCGGGGCGACGGCCGCCAGCAGTGCGACGAATGCGAAAACGAGGAGCGTTCTCATGCGAGCTTCCATGCGAAGCCTATAGTACCAGGCGAGCGGCACAAACGCCTACGGCGCCGGCGGACGAAGCGTGATCGCGGTTGGCGAGCGGACGCGCCGGCCCGCGCGTCGAAAGAATCGCGCGTGCCCGACTATTATGCAATTCCCCTGTTTCTGGTCGTCCTGTCGCTGGCGCTCGTCGCCGTGATCTATTGGGGCGGCTTCGTCGAAGAGCGCCGCAACGGCCGTACCGGCTAACCCGCAGAGCGTCGCGGTCGACGACGACGACATCTGCGTGACGAACTAGGCTTACCGCAAACCCCTGCAAGCCGCGACCGCGGCGACGACCTGCCCGCGCCGGGTCCGATCGATCGACTGGACCCGGCCGCCAATTCGCCCGTCGCCATCGCCGCCTGTTTGGCTGCGGCGGACTGCTGCTCCACGGCGGCAGCGACCGGCAGGATCGCCGAGGTGATGGCGTGGGTCGTTGGTCCGCATAAAGAATGAGAGCCGCGGTCGCACGAGCGCGGCTCTCACGAGCGGGAAGCGATTCTGAGTTGGCCGCCCGTTAGGCGACGTGCGCCGGGGCCAGGTCGTGCTGCTGCAGCACCAGGCCCGGCGAGTTGATGTGCTTGTTCATGCCGAGCAGTGAGGGGTCGATGCCCAGCGCCAAACCGACGAGCTGCGGGAGATGGAAGATCGGGAGATCGGTGCGGCCCCAACGCGCGACCGAGTCGGCCTGATAGCCGTCGAGCGCGAGATGGCAGAGCGGGCAGGGCGTGAGCACGGCTTCGGCGCCTTGATCCTTCGCCATGCGCATGTTCTGACCGACCATGTTGGCGGCGATCCCGTCCTTCTCGAGCTGGACGTGGAAGCCGCAGCAGCGCGTCTTTCCGGCGTAGTCGACGGCCTCACCGCCGAGCGCCTCGATGAGGTCTTCGAGCGAGTGCGGATTGCGCGCCGACTCCCAGCCGTTGACCGATTCCGGGCGGATGATGTGGCAGCCGTAGAAGGCCGCGACCTTGAGCCCGTTGAGCGGGTTGACGACCATCTTCTTGAGCTCGTCCAGACCGATGTCGTCGATCAGCAGCCAGAGCAGGTGGCGAACCATCACCGTGCCGTCGTACTTGGCGCCGAACTTCGCGAGGATCGTGTTGGCTTGGCCCATGTGGCCTTCGTCCTCGAGCAGCTCCTTGTTCGCGGCGCGCATGTGGCCCGTGCAGGTGGAGCAGATCGTGATCACGTCGTCCAGGCCGAGCGCTTCGGCCTGCGCGTACGTGCGGGCGTTCAGCACGCGCGCGACGTCGCGGTTCGTGTCGTTGAGGACCGACGCGCCGCAGCACGATGCCGCGGTCAGCTCGACGAGCTCGATGCCGAGCCGGTCGGCCAGGAGCATCGTCGAGTTGAAGAGCTCCTTGCACGACTCTTTAGCGACGCAGCCCGGGAAGAAGCCGTACTTGCGCATCTGCGCGGACTTCGATTTGCCCTTGATCGCGGGCTTGTCCATTACAGCGGTCATTTGAGTACCGGAGCCTCCAGGGTGTCGAAAATGGTCCGAATCTCGTCGACCTTCGGAACGGGCTTGAGGAAGAGCGGCGGGATCTTGCCGGCCAGTGCCAGGCGAATACCGAACGGGGCGACCTTGATCAGGCCTTTGATGTTGAACCGGCCGACGGTGCCTTGAATGACCTCGGTCTCGTGCAGCATCCCGGTCTGTTTGATCGTCTTCGCGACGACGAGCGCGTGGCGCGGGCCGGCGGCGTCGGTGATGCCTTCCTCGATCGTCGCGCGTTTGACGGCGATGATGTCGTCGTGCGGGTCGACGTGTTTGGGGCAGTACGAACACGCGTAGCAGTGCGCGCACAGCCACAAGTAATCGTCGCTGATCTGCGCCGCGCGCTCTTTGCGCTTCGAGTCACGCACGTCTTCGATGAAGCGGTACGCGTACGCAATCGCGGCCGGACCGGCGAACGCCGGATCGACCGAGACGACCGGGCAGAGCGCGTAGCAGGTTGCGCACATCACGCAGTTCGCGACGGCGACGAGCTTGTGCATGTCCTCGGGGGACACGCGTCGTTCGGTGGTGTGGTCCTCGTCGCGGTCCTTCGGCTGCAGGTACGGTTTGAGCCGCGTGTACTTGTCCCAGAACGGGTCCATGTGGACGACGAGGTCCTTCATGGGCTGGAAGTTCGGCATCGGATCGATCGCGATCGAGCGGTCCGACTTGAGCACCGAGCGGACCGGCGTCTTGCACGCCAGGCCCGTCGTGCCGTTGATGTTCATCGAACACGAGCCGCAGATCGCCGAGCGGCACGAACGGCGGAACGTGATCGAACCGTCGATCTCTGCCTTCGCGTGTTCCAGCGCGTCGAGCACGGTCGCCGTCTCGGGGAAGTCGGTGATCTCAACTCGATCGCGGTGCGGAACTTCATCCGTCGCCTGATCGAACCGAAAGATGTCTAGCGTATACGCCATATTAGTACGTCCGAACCGAGGGCTGCCATTTGGTGATGACGACCTTGCGCGAATAGTCGGGCTCGGGGTCAGCGTTCGGGCCCTTGTAGTTCATGCGGGTGTGAACCATCCATTTTTCGTCGTCGCGCTCGGGGAAGTCGGTGCGCGCTTGCGCGCCGCGCGACTCGGTGCGGTTCTGCGCGCCCAGCATGATCGGCTGCGCGATGTCGGCGAGGAACTCGGTCTCGAGCGCGCCGACCAGGTCGGTGTTGAACGTCTTGGATTTGTCCTGGACGGTCATCGTCTGCACCATCTCGCGCGCCTGACGAAGTGCGGTCATCCCGGCCTTGAGCGTCGCGTCGTCGCGGAAGATGAAGGCATGATCGCTCATCGCCTCGTTGATCGCCTTGCGGGCGTGGCTGTGGCGTTCGCCACCGCTGCGGGCCAGGATGCCGTCGATGCGGTCGCGTTCCGACTGCAGGGTCTTCGTGCTCGGCTTCACGTCGCCGAGGCCCTTGATGTAGTCGGAGGCGTGCTGGGCCGAACGGGCGCCGAAGACGATCGTCTCGAGCAGCGAGTTGCCGCCCAGGCGATTCGCGCCGTGGACCGAGACGCACGCGCACTCACCGGCGGCGTAGACGCCGGGGATGCGGGTCGCGCCCCACTTGTCGGTCTCGATTCCGCCCATCGCATAGTGCATGCCGGGCAGGATCGGGATCGGCGTGTCGATCGCGTCCTTGCCGGTCGCGTCGAGCGCGAGCTCGCGAATCTGCGGCAGGCGCTCGAGGATCTTCTCGCGGCCGAGATGGCGCAGATCGAGGAAGACGCAGCCGTCGACGCCGCGCCCTTCCGTGATCTCGGTCCACTCGGCGCGGCTGACCACGTCGCGCGACGCAAGCTCGCCCTTGTTCGGCGCGTACTTGAACATGAAGCGCTCGCCCTCGGAGTTGAGGAGGTACGCGCCTTCACCGCGCGCCGCTTCGGAGAGCAGCACGCCGTTTTCTTTGAGCGAGGTCGGATGGAACTGGACGAACTCCATGTCCATCAGCGGAATGCCGGCGCGATACGCGATCGCCATGCCGTCGCCGGTCGAGGCGTAGCCGTTGGTCGTCTTGCGATAGACGCGTCCCAGCCCACCGGTCGCGAAGATGGTGGCCTTCGCGGTGACGAGTTCCAGCTCGCCGTTGCGCATGTTGTACGCGACGACGCCGGATCCGACGCCGTCCTCGACGCACAGCGCCGTCGCGAAGTATTCCTCGTAGACCTTGACGCCGAAGCGCTCCAGCTGTTCCCACAGCGTGTGCAGGATGACGAGGCCGGTCACGTCGGCGGAGTAGCAGGTGCGCGGCGAACCGGCCCCACCGAACGGACGTTGCGCAATGCGGCCGTCGGGCATGCGGGAGAAGATGCAGCCGCGGTGCTCGAGCCAAATGATTTGGCGCGGCGCGTCCTCGGCCATCGCTTCGATCGAATCCTGGTCGCCCAGGTAGTCCGACCCCTTCGCGCAGTCGAAGGCGTGGTTCTCCGGCGAGTCTTCCTCGCGGTTGCCGAGCGCGGCGTTGATGCCGCCTTGAGCGGCGCCGGAATGGCTGCGGACCGGATGCATCTTCGAGACGATCGCAACGTCGGCGCCGCGTTCAGCGGCTTCGACTGCTGCGCGCATCCCCGCTAGGCCGCCACCGATCACGACGATGTCGTGCTTGATCACGTGTTGTTCTCTGCGCCCCTCGTAGAGGTCGAGTAGTGAGCGGCAAGCCGCTTCGTTTGCCTAAAGCGTATATGGAAATCGCGTTCCGGCGCACCACCTTCGTCGCACAGGCGAATTTACACTGGTTCGGGAGCGAACCGAAAGCGGTTTTTGCCGGCTTGCTTTGCCTCGTAGAGCGCCCGGTCGGCGGCGGCGAAGAGCGCGGTCGCGTCGGCCCCGTGGCGCGGGAACAGCGCGATCCCGGCCGAGCATTTCAGATTCGTCGTCGCCAGCGCGCTGTAGAGCCGCCGCAGGACCGCCTCGGCGGCGATCCGGTCGGTCTGCGCCATCACGACGACGAACTCGTCGCCCGCATAGCGGGCCACGATGTCGCCGCGGCGTGCCCCGGTCTTGAGCGCATCGGCGAAGCGCCGGAGCGCCTCGTCGCCGGCATGGTGCCCTTGGCTGTCGTTGATCTTCTTGAGATCGTCGAGGTCCAGGACGAGGAAGGCGAGCGGGGCACCGTACCGCTCGGCGTTGTGCAGTTCGCGTTCCATGAGGTCCGTAAGCGCGCGGCGGTTGGCAAGGCCGGTCAACGGGTCGGTCGAGGCCAGCCGCTGCGTCTCCTCGAGAAGCCGCTTGGTCTCGCTGTAGAGCCGGGCATTCTCCATGGCGATTGCCGCCTGCGCCGCGAAGTCGAGCAGCATGCGCAGCTGCGTCTCGGTGATCTCCGGCTCGGGCGGGCGGTCGACGTACAGGATGCCTCGGACCGTGTTCCGGCTGATCAGCGGGAGCATGCAGTAGGTGCCTTGGACGTCGACGAGCGGGCTCTCCACGTCGTCCTCGACGCCGAAGCTGAATTCCGACGTCCCGGCCACCATTGCCTCGAACGGGCCGGAATGGCGCATCGCCTCGGGATCCCGGCTCGGGACCACGGTCCCGTTCAGCTCCGTCTCGAGCCGGCGGCTGGCGACGCCGTCGCGCACCTCGAACAGGACGACCCGGCCGAAACGGAGCGCCTCGTGGACGCCGCGCAGGACCGTCGCCAGGATGTCGTCGATCTCGAGCGTGGAGTTCATCGTGGAGAACACCTGCTGCAAGACGAACAGCTCGGAATTCTGCTGTTGGTACTCGTCCCGCTCTGCCTCGAGCATGGCGACGCGACGGCGCAGCTCCGCAAGCTCCGCCCGGAGCGCGGTCAGATCGACGTTCGCGATGTCCGGAGGCACGGGTCCGAAAACTTCCGGCTCTGGGGGAGGGTTGTCGCTCGCAGGGTGCCGATACGGTTCTCAGGTATCTGGTGAGTTTCCCGCGCCCGTCTGCCAGCCAAGGTTAGCTTTTCGTTGAGTTCGTTCGTCCATCTGCACGTACACAGCGAGTATTCGCTGCTCGACGGCGCCTGTCGCGTCGACTCGCTCTGCAAGAAGACGGCCGACGAGGGCGCCCCAGGCATCGCCTTGACCGATCACGGCGTCATGTTCGGCGCGGTCGAGTTCCACGACACCGCGAAGAAGAAGTACGGCCTCACGCCGATCATCGGGTGCGAGGCCTACATCGCGCCGCGCGGCCGGCTCGACCGGACGGTCCGCGACGAAGCCCACATCACGCTCCTGGCCGCCAGCGACGTCGGCTACAAGAATCTGACCACGCTGATCTCCAAAGGCTTCCTCGAAGGCTACTACTACAAGCCACGGATCGACATGGATCTGCTCGCGCGACACAACGAAGGGCTCATCGTCCTCTCGGGCTGCATGTCGTCCCTGGTCGCCGCGCCGCTCCTGAAGAACGACTATGAGACGGCGAAGAAGAACGCCAAGATGTTCGGCGAGATCTTCGGCGACCGGTTCTACATCGAGATCATGCGTCACGGGATGCCCGAAGAGGACGCGATCAACGCCGGGCTGATCAAGATCGCCCGCGAGCTCGAAATGCCGCTGGTCGCGACCAACGATTCGCATTACCTCACCCAAGGCGACGCGCAGGCCCACGACGTCCTGCTCTGCATCGGCACCGGGAAGACCGTCCAGGACACGAACCGGATGAAGTTCTTCTCGGACCAGTTCTACGTGAAGTCGGCGGAAGAGATGCGTGAGCTCTTCGCCGACATCCCGGAAGCCTGCGACAACACGCTGGAAATCGTCAAGCGCATCGATATCTCCATCCCAGAGAAGATCTTTTATCTCCCGGACTTTCCAGTTCCACGGCGCTCCGCCCCAGGCTCCGCGCCCCCCACGCCTGCGGCGCGGGGCCCCCAAACGCCCGGCGCCGTCGACATGTTCGACGCCGAAGATTCCCCGGGGGGCGCCGAAACAACCCCGCTGCAGACGGCCGAGGAGTACCTTCGCGAGGTTTGTGAAGAGGGCTTCATCGCGCGCTACGGCGCGGAGCGGGCGAAGAACGACGTCGCGCTGCGCGAGCGGCTGGACTACGAGCTCGGCGTCATCAACACGATGGGGTTCGCGTCGTACTTCCTCATCGTGTGGGACTTCATCAAGTACGCCCGCGACCAGGACATCCCGGTCGGCCCGGGCCGCGGCTCCGCGGTCGGTTCGGTCGTCTCGTATTGCCTGCGCATCACCGACCTCGACCCGATCAAGTTCGGGCTGATCTTCGAGCGCTTTCTCAATCCCGAGCGCATCTCGATGCCCGACATCGACACCGACTTCTGCGTGGAGCGGCGCGACGAAGTCATCGCCTACGTCACCCAGAAGTACGGCAAAGAGCGCGTCGCGCAGATCGTCACGTTCGGGACGATGGCGGCGCGCGCGGCGATTCGCGATGCGGGTCGCGCGCTCGGCGTCCCGCTGCCCGACGTCGATCGCGTCGCGAAGCTGATCCCCTCCGGACCGGGCGGGCTGACGATCGCGCAGGCGCTCGACCAGATCCCGGAAGTCGGCGTCCTCTACAATCACGACCCGCAGATCCGCAAGCTGCTCGACACCGCGAAGTCCATCGAGGGTCTGGCGCGTCACGCCTCGACCCATGCGGCCGGCGTCGTGATCTCGAAGAACCCGCTGACCGACCACGTCCCGCTGGTGCGCATCGGCGACGACGACGTGAACACGCAGTACGACATGAACATGGTCGAGCGGATCGGCCTGCTCAAGATGGATTTCCTCGGCCTGCGCAACCTCACGGTGATGAAGGCCGCGTCCGACGAGATCAAGCGCACGGTCGATCCCGCGTTCGACCTGGCGACGATCCCGGACGACGACAAGAAGACCTACGACATGCTGAGCCGCGGCGAGACGCTCGGCGTGTTCCAGATGGAATCCGACGGGATGACGCGGGTGAGCGTCGATCTGAAACCGTCGCGGCTCGAGGATATCATCGCGCTGGTCGCGCTGTATCGACCCGGACCGATGGAGTGGATCCCGCAGTACATCGCGGTCAAGCACGGGCGCACGAAACCGACGTACGTGCACCCGAAGCTCGAGGCGATTCTCGGCGACACGTACGGGATCGCCATGTACCAGGAGTCCATCATGCAGATCGTGCGCGACTGCGCCGGTTTCTCGATGGGGCAAGCCGACGAGCTGCGCAAGGTCGTCGGGAAGAAGCAGAAAGACAAGATCCCGGTCTACAAAGAGAAGTTCCTCGCCGGCTGCGGCGAGAACGGGATCGGTCCCGACGTCGCCGAGCAGATCTTCGCGTTCATCGAGCCGTTCGCCGGGTACGGCTTCAACAAGGCGCACGCGACGGCGTACGGCTGGATCGCGTATCAGACGGCCTATCTGAAGGCGAACTTTCCGCTGCAGTATCTCGCCGCGCTGATGTCGTCGGTGCGCGACAAGACCGACAAGCTCGTCGAGTACATCGACGAGGCGAAGAAGATGGGCATCCCCGTTCTGCCGCCCGACGTCAACGCGTCGCTGGTCGATTTCGCCGTCGTCGGCGAACAGATTCGCTTCGGGCTGGCCGCGATCAAAGGCGTCGGCGAGAACGCGGTGCGGTCGATCCTCACGACGCGCCAGAGCGGCGGGCCGTTCGCCGACCTGTTCGATCTCGTCCAGCGAGTCGACATCAAGGCGGTCAACCGCAAAGTCTACGAAGCGCTGATCAAGTGCGGCGCGCTCGATACGCTTCCCGGCAACCGCGCGCAGCAACTCGACGCGCTCGAGACGGCGCTCGAGGTCGCATCGCGCGAAGCGCGCGACCGCGAGCTCGGCCAGGCGTCGTTGTTCGGGATGATCGAGGAACCGCATCCGGCGCTCAAGCCGTCGCTGCGTCCGCTGCCGGCGCCCTCGACGATGGAACAGCTCGGCTGGGAGAAGGAGACGCTGGGGATCTTCGTCTCCGGTCATCCGCTGGCCGACGTGGCCGACGCGCTGGCGCGTACGGGCGCGGTTTTGGTGCGCGACCTGCGCGCCGTCGAGGACGACGCGCAGGTGAAGGTCGCCGGTCTGATCACCGCCGTGCGGCGCACGATGACCAAAGCGCAGTCGCAGATGCTGATCGCGACGATCGAAGACACGACCGGCGCCATCGAGTGCGTCGTGTTCCCGAAGCAGTACGGCGAGCTGCAGGCGCGCTTCGTCGAGGACGCGATCGTCGTCATCACCGGGCGGTTGCGCCAGCGCGAGCGGCGCGGCGCCGTGCCGGGCGACGAAGCACCGGTCGACCTCAACGTCTCGGTCAACGACGTGCAGCCCTTCGATCGCAGCGCGGCGCTGCGAGCCGCGCCCGCGGCACCGGCCGGCTGGCACGTCACCGTGCGGTCGCGCGAGCACATCGACCGGCTCGCGACGCTGATCTCGGAATGGCCCGGGACGACGCCGCTGATCCTGCACATCAACGGCTCAGAAGTCCAGCGCGGCGTCGCGAGCGACCGGCGGGTCGGCGAACGGCTTGCCGCGATCGTCGGCGACCGTTACGTCGAGGAAGGGGCACCGTGAGGGCGGTCGCCGTGGCGGCGGCAGCCCTGACCGTGTCGGTCTGCGCCGCCGTGCCCGCCGCGGCGGGCGCGCCCGGCATCGACGCAGCGCGCCTCGGCGCGTCGATTCGCGCCGCGGCGCAGGCCCACTTCGGCCTGTGGGATCGGGCCCGGCGCGCTTCGTTCGCTTCGGCCTGGTCGCGCTATCGCAGCGCGTCCGCGCGCATGGGCGGCCGAGACGCGGTCGCGCTCGAGGCGATTCGCCTCGTGGCGTCGCTGCGCAATGCGCATACGTCGATCGACGATCCGCAGTTCGCCGCCACGCGGCGCTGGCGGCTGCCGTTCGTCCTGCGCTACGTCGACGGTGCCTGGATCGTCACGGAGAGCCGCAGCCGCGAGATCCCCAGCGGCGCGGAACTGCGCGCGATCGACGGGGTCCCGGCGGAACGGTTCTTCGCGACCCATCGCGACCTGGTCTTCGCGTCGTCGGACGCGCAGGCGCGCACGCTGCTCGAAGCGGAGATGCGCAGCGTCGACGGCGACGCGCACCCGCCGCGGCTCAGCTTCGATGAAGGGCGCGAGCTGACGCCGTCGGCAAACGTGGCTGACGCGTTCTCCCCGCGCGTCGCCTTTCATTGGCTCGTCGTCGATCGCGTGGCCTACATCGCGGTCCCGAGCTTCGACGGCGAGACGTTCGAGCGCGATGCGCTCACCGCGCTCAAGCGCTTCATCACGGCGGATGCGATCGTGATCGACGTGCGCGGCAACGGCGGCGGCAGCACGCCGGTCGACTTTTTGGAACTCCTGACCGATCGCACGCTGCCGTGGTGGAAAGAGTCGACCAACGCACCGCTGCCGGCGCGCAAGCCGGTCGTGGGCCAGCAGATTCCGCCCGCCGACGGCCACTATGACGGACGCGTCGTCGTGCTCGCCGACGAGCGCTGCATCTCGGCGTGCGAGGATTTCGTGATGCCGCTCGTCTACGGACGGCGCGCGCGCTTCGTCGGCAGCCGGACCGCCGGCAGCACCGGACAGCCGTTCGTAACGCAGTTGGACGGGGGCATCACGCTCGCGGTCGGCAGCATTCAGTCCTCGCTGCCTGACGGCCGACCGTTCGAAGGGATCGGTATCGCGCCGACCGATCCGGCGCCGCTGCGGGCCGCCGACGTGAAGGCCGGCGTCGACGCGCAGCTCGACCGCGCGCTGGCCGTCGCCGAGGCGAAGCCCGAGATGCGCGCCCGATGAGGTTGCCGGCCGGCGTTCGCGACTGGCTTCCGCATGAGCTCGCGCGCAAACGCGAGATCGAGCAGCAGATGCGCGCGGTGTTCGGCCGCTGGGCATACGAGGAAGTGCAGTCGCCGATCGTCGAGCGGTTCGACGTGCTCGAACGCGGTTTGGGCGAAGAGGCGACGGAGCTGCTGTTTCAGTTCAACGACCGGCGCTCGACCGCGCTCGCCCTGCGTCCGGAGATGACGACGCCGATCGCGCGGCTGGTCTCGACGCGCATGCGCGAGGCGCCGCTTCCACTGCGGCTCGCGTACGTCGCGCCGGTGTTCCGTTATTACGAGCAGCCGCAGGAAGGCCGGATGCGCGAGCTCACCCAGGCCGGCACGGAGCTGATCGGCGCGGCGGGGATCGACGCCGACGCGGAGTCGCTGTTCATGGCGATCGAGGCGCTCGCCGAGATCGGGCTGCGCGACGCGCGCTTCGACATCAACGACGCGCGCATCGTCGACGGCGTGCTCGACGGCGTCGGCATCGTCGGCGACGATGCGAAGTCCGCGAAGCAGCTGATCAAGGCGCGCAATCTGGTCGCGCTGCGGCAGCTCGATCGCCCGGCGCTCACGGAGTTCGCTTTGCGCCGCGGCGGGCACGAGGCGATCGCCGCGGTTCGCACAATGTGCCGCACCACCCCGTCGCTCGAAGCGCTCGACGCGCTCGACGCGGTGCTCGAGCGAGCGGCGGCGCTCGGATACGGCGACCGGGTGGCGGTCGACTTCGCGCTGCTGCGCGATCTCGAGTACTACACGGGGTTCCAGTTCGAGGGCTACGTCGAGGAAATCGGATTCTCGCTCTGCGGCGGCGGCCGGTACGACACGCTCTTGCCGAAGTTCGGCTATGACGTTCCGGCCGTCGGCTGGACCGCCGGAGTCGAACGCCTGTTGATCGCGCTGGAGCGGCGCGGGAAGCACGTGACGCGCCGGCGTCACCGGGTCGACGTTCTGGTGGCCGGATCCGACGTGGTCGCCGCGCGCGAGCGCGCCGCGGGAAACGTCGTGCGCTTTGCCGCGGCGGACCGGGGCGACGAAGCGCTCGTCGAAGAGGCGCGCGCGCACGGCATCCCGCGGATCGTCATCGCCACCAACGGTGCGATTCGGGAGCTCCGCGTCGGTGCGCGTGCCGAGAAGACGCCGCCGATCCCGCGCACGCCATCCAATTGGGACGCACGGTGAAGGGCGAACGATGGACGGGCTGACGATCGCGGTTCCCAAAGGGTCGCTCTATCGCGACGCCGCCAAGCGGCTGCGCGCGGCCGGGATCGACGTGCCGAGCGACGTCGGCCGGCGTCTCACGGTCGTGACCAGCGACGGGACGACGCTGCTCTTCGTGCGCCCGGCCGACGTGCCGGCGTACGTGGAGTTCGGCGCCGCCGACTGCGGGATCGTCGGCAAGGACGTGCTGTGGGAGACGGACCGCAACGTCGCGGAACTCGCCGATCTGGGCTTCGGCTACTGCCGGCTGGTGGTCGCGGGGCGGCGCATCGACCGCTATCACGAGGGCGCGCCGCTACCGACGTTCCTGCGCGTCGCGACGAAGTTCAGCCACTCGGCCGAGGCGTTTTTCGCCGAGCGCGACCTCCCGGTCGAGCTCATCCCGCTGCACGGTTCGGTCGAACTCGCGCCGCTGGCCGGTTTGGCGGACCTCATCGTCGATTTGGTCGCGACCGGAACGACGCTGCGCGAGCACGATTTGGTCGTCGTCGAAGAGATCGCGGCGAGCACGGCGCGCTTCGTCGTCAACCCGGTGCGCTTCCGCGCGAAGTACGATGCGCTGATCGCGCTGCTCGACCGCTTGGCGAGCGTTCCCGCGTGACGATTGCGTTCGGCGAGGGCGTGCGGCTCGAACGTGCGGGAGCGATCGCGACGATCGTGCTCGACCGCCCGGCGAAGCGCAACGCTGTCGATCGCGAGCTCGCGACCGCGCTGCGCGCGGCGTTCGAAGCGTTCGAAGCGGACGATGTGCTGCGGGTCGCCGTGCTGTGGGGCAGCGGCGGAACGTTCTGCGCGGGCGCGGACCTCGGTGCGATCGGCGACGACGCGCGGCGCAACGAGATCGAACCGCACGGCATCGGTCCCGGACCGATGGGCCCGACGCGCATGCTGCTCGCGAAGCCGGTGATCGCGGCGATCGCCGGGTACGCCGTGGCGGGGGGACTCGAGCTGGCGCTGCTGTGCGACCTGCGCGTCGCGGAGGAAGACGCCACCTTCGGCGTGTTCTGCCGTCGCTGGGGCGTGCCGCTGATCGACGGCGGAACCGTGCGGCTGCCGCGGCTGATCGGAATGAGCCGCGCGCTCGACATGATCCTCACCGGCCGCGCCGTCGGTGCCGCGGAAGCGCTCAGCTGGGGTCTTGCGAACCGCGTCGTTCCGGCCGGCGCGGCGCGCATGGCGGCAGAAGAGCTGGCGCGCGAGATCGCGGCGGCTCCGCAGCGGTGCATGCTCAACGATCGCGCCTCGGTGTACGCGGGCTTGGATCTCGATCTCGCTCAGGCGCTGCGCCGCGAGGGCGCTGCCGGCTACGAGGTCGTCTTCGCCGAAGGCGTCGTGGGCGCGAGCCGGTTCACCGGCGGCGCGGGTCGCCACGGCAGCCCGGCCGAGTGAGGCGATGAGCCCGACGTATCGCGAGCTCATCCTGCGCGGCGCACGCGGCCACGGCGACCGCGTCGCGATCAGCGCGGGTGCGCTCGACCTGACGTTCGCCGAGGTCGACGCGCTGAGCACGCGCCTCGCGAACGCGCTCGCCGCGTACGGGATCGCGCCGCGCGCGCGTTTGGCCCTTCTGCTCAACAACGGTCCGTTGAGCATCCCGGTCGACTTCGCCTGCGTGAAAGCGAACCTGAACCGCGTCCCGCTCAACGCTCGCCTCTCGCTCGACGAGCACGCCCGCATGCTGGTCGAGACGGCGGCGGAAGCGCTGCTGTACGGAGCCGATCTGGCGGAGCGCGCGCTGGCGCTGGCCGAACGGGTCCCCGGGCTGCGCGCGATCCCGCTCGAGCCGGGGCCGCACGACCGCGACGCACTCAGCGTTCGCGCCGAATCGGCGTCGCCGGAACTGGCGCCGCTCGCCGTCGATCCGTCGGACGTGATCCTCACGCTGTACACGTCGGGAACGACCGGGACGCTCAAGGCCGCGCAGCACACGCAGGCCTCGTACGCGGCGATCTGCCGCAACGTGCTGCTGAACCTGGTTCCGGTGCGCGAGGACGACGCGATGCTGCAGGCGGCGTCGCTCATTCACGCGAGCGGCGTCTTCGTACTGCCGTTCTGGCTGCGCGGCGCGCGTACCGTGATCATGCCGGCGTTCGAGCCGAAGGAGTTCCTGCGCCTGCTCGACGCCGAGGCGATCACCGCGATCAACCTCGTGCCGACGATGCTGCAAATGCTCCTGCAGCAGCCGGACGTCGATGCGCGCGACTACCGCACGCTGCGCACGATCATCTACGGCGCGTCGCCGATCCCGCAGCCGGTGCTCGCGCGCGCGATGGCGGTGTTCGGGCGCGAGCGGTTCTTCCAATATTACGGGCAGACCGAGGCGCCGCTGTGCATCACCGTGCTGCGTCCCGAGGATCACGCCGGAGAGCGGCTGCGCTCGTGCGGCAAGCCGTCCATCGACGTCGAAGTGAAGCTGGTCGATCCCGCCGGCGCCGAAGTTCCGGCCGGACGCGAAGGCGAGATCGCCGTGCGCGCGCCTTCGATGATGGCCGGCTACTTCGCCGCGCCGGAGCTCGATGCCGAGATGCGGCTTCCGGACGGATGGCTGCGGACGCGCGACGTCGGCGTCTTCGATCGCGACGGGTTTCTCTATCTGCTCGACCGCACGTCGGACATGATCGTGACCGGCGGATACAACGTCTACCCGCGCGAGGTCGAAGACGTGCTGCTGACGCACCCGGCGGTGCGCGAGTGCGCCGTCATCGGGCTGCCGGATGAGACGTGGGTCGAAGCGGTCGTCGCCGTCGTCGTCGCCGAGCCGGGCACGGTCGGCGAAGACGAACTGATCGCGTTCTGCCGCGACCGGCTCGCCGGGTACAAGAAGCCGCAGCGGGTGATCTTCGATGCGGTGATCCCGAAGACGGCGGTCGGCAAAGTCAGCCGCAAGACGCTGCGCGACCGCCACCGAAACGGCGCCGTATGAAGATCCACGCGGCGAGCGACGCGGCGGCGTTGCGCGAACTCTATGCCGGCGGCTGGGACCCGCCGCGCTCCGTCGTCGACGCGGTTCGCGCGATCCTCGACGACGTGCGAGCGCGCGGCGACGAGGCGCTCGTCGAGTACACGCGCCGTTGGGATCATGCCGGAGCGACCGTTGCCGGCTTGCGCGTCGACGTCCCGTCGCGGAAGCACGCGCGCGCGCTCGTCCCCGAGCCGATCGCCGCGGGTCTCGAGCTCGCGAAGGAGCGCATCGCTGACTTTCACGCGCGGCAGCTGCCCGACCCGATCGATTACCACGCGCACGACATGACGCACTACGCGTTCTTGTCGCGGCCGCTCGCGGCGATCGGTGCCTACGTTCCCGGCGGCACGGCCACGCTGCCCTCGACGGTGCTGATGACGGTCGTGCCGGCGAAGGTCGCCGGCGTCGAACGGATCGTCGTCGTGACACCGCCGCAGCGCGACGGCCGCGTCGATCCGGCCGTCATGTACGCCTGCGCGTTGACGGAAGTCGACGAGCTCTACGCCGTCGGCGGCGCGCAAGCGATCGCGGCGCTGGCATACGGCACGGCGGCGATCGCACCGGTCGACAAGATCGTCGGTCCCGGCAACGTGTACGTCACCGAAGCGAAACGCCAAGTGTTCGGCCGGTGCGGGATCGACGGCCTCGCCGGCCCCTCGGAAGTGCTCGTCGTCGCCGGCGAGCGCGCGAAGCCGGAACTCGTGGCGGGCGAACTGGTCGCGCAGGCCGAGCACGATCCGTTGGCGCGAGTCGCGGCGGTGTCGCGCGAGCGCGCGCTGCTCGAAGCGGTCGCGGCGCTGCTCGACGGTCCGTTCGGCCGCGCGAGCGGACGCGACGACGTCGTGTCGCGCGTGCTCGACACGCGCGCGTGGCTCGTGCACGCGGATTCCGACGTCGCGATGCTCGAGGTGATCGAGCGCTTCGCGCCCGAGCATCTCTCGCTCATGATCGAAGACCCGTACGCGTGGGTCGCGAAGATCCGCCGCGCCGGCGCGATCTTCGTCGGCGACGACACGCCGGTCGCCGCCGGCGACTACATCGCGGGCACGAACCACACGCTCCCCACCTCCGGCGCCGCACGCTTCTCGTCGGGCCTGCGCACCGTCGACTACCTGCGCACGATGACGCTGGTCGAAAACTCCCGCGCGCGCATGGAGTCCGACGCGGAGGTTCTGGCGGCATTAGCGGACTTCGAAGGCCTTCCGGCGCACGCGCGCACCGCCAGGATGCGCGCGAAGGACTGAGCAGCAGCGCGCGGCGCGCAGCTCCCTGGCGAGAACTTGCCGGGGTTGGACCGGCGGGTCACCATGTAACGCGGACGCCGGCGTCGAACGCGGCGGTCCGAGATGCTCTCTACGACGCGGATCCGCTTGGTCGCACTCGATCTCGACGGGACACTGGTCGGCGAAGACCTCGTGATACGTCCGCGCGTGCGCGAAGCCGTGGCGGAAGCGCAGCGGCGCGGCGTCACCGTCACCATCGTGACGGGACGCATGTTCGCGGCCGCTCGGCCCTACGCGCTCGCGCTCGGCGTCACCGGCGCGATCGTGTGCTACCAAGGCGCCGCGATATTCGACGTCGCGAGCGGCGCGACGCTGCGGCAAGTCGCCGTCCGGCCTGACGTGACGCGCGAGGTCCTCGAGTGGGCGCACGAACGCGGCGTACACGCCCAGTGCTACGCCGACGACACGCTGTACGTCGAAGCGATCGACCGTTTCTCCGAACGCTACACCGCGCTGGCGCGGGTCGAGCCGCACGTCGTCCCATCGCTGCGTGCGGAATTCGCGGAGCGGCCCAGCATCAAGATCGTGCTGGTTGACGACGCGGAGCGCTCGGACGCCCATTTGACGGCGCTGCGCGTGCTGCTCGGCGACCGTGCGTACCTGACTCGCAGCCACGCGGATTTCGTCGAAGTGGTCGACCCGCACGTCAACAAGGGTGAGGCGCTCGCGTTCGTGGCGCTGCGTTGCGGGATTCCGCTCGATGCGACGCTGGCGGTCGGCGATGCGTGGAACGACGTGCCGCTGCTCGATGCGGCGGCGATCGGCGTCGCGATGGGATCGGGACCGCCCGAACTGCTAGCCCGCGCCGACGCGGTCGTTGGTGACGTCGCGCACGACGGCGTCGCCGAGGCGATCGAGCGGTACGTGCTCGCGTGAAGGCGGGCGCGCGTCCGCGCCCGCGCGGACTGCAGCGGCGGCGGAAGCCGTCGCTCGCCGCGCGCGTGCGGCCGTTCTGGATTCTCGCTGC
The DNA here is from genome assembly GCA_937927945.1 of uncultured candidate division WPS-2 bacterium. Taxonomy (GTDB): domain Bacteria; phylum Vulcanimicrobiota; class Vulcanimicrobiia; order Vulcanimicrobiales; family Vulcanimicrobiaceae; genus Vulcanimicrobium. The sequence continues at coordinate 25,629 of CALEYW010000081.1, forward strand.
GCTGGCGGCGGCGCTGTTGGTATGGGGTGGCCTGTGGTTGGCACAGTCGCCATGGTTTCGGATCGCACGGGTAGGGATCGACGTCCCGCTCGGCTCGCCGGTGTCGCGCAACGACGTGCGAACGGCAGCCGCGGTGCCGCTCGGCGCGAACGTGTGGCTGCTGAATCCCTGGGCGATCGCGCATCGCATCGAGGCGATCCCCTACGTCGAGACGGCGACGGTCCATCGCGGTCAATTCCCGCAGCCGTTCCTCGAAATCGGCGTGACGATGCGCCGGCCGACCAGTTGCGTTCGGGCCGGTGCTCGCGAGGTGACGATCGATGCCACCGCCCGGGTCTTGCAAAAGGGCTGCGCCGTCTTGACCGCGGCGCTCATCGACGCCGGCAAGGCCGTCCTGGCCGAGCCGGGAGGACGCGTGGTCGACGCCGAGGTCGCGCGGCTCCTCGACGACGCCAGGATCTTGGCCGACGCGAGCCTGACGGTCCGCACCCTGCGCCGCGACCGGTGGGGCGGTCTCGAGGCGGTCGACGTCACCGGGGTGACGCTGCGCTTCGGAGAGGACGACGATCTAGCCAAGAAGGCGGCGCTGGTCGGTCCGGTGCGGGCCGGCATCGGGTCGCGCCGTCCGATCCGGGCAGTCGACCTGCGCGCCCCCACCACCCCGACGGTGGAATTCCGCTGATCCCTCCACCGGTGTGTGGGGACCGATCTGTGGATGACTGTGGACGATTTTGTAGGTATCCGTCTACTGGGCCACAATATATGGTGGTGCAAGTGAAGGCGGGGATGAATGGCTAGGGGCGAGACGATCGCCGGCCTGGACATCGGCACCACGAAAACGTGTGCCGTCATCGCCACGTCGGGTGCCGACGGGCTCGAGATCCTCGGCGTCGGCGAAGCGCCCTCGACCGGGATGCGCAAAGGCGTCGTCACCGATCTCGAAGAGACCGTTCGGGCGATCGAAGCAGCAACCGAAAAGGCCGAACGGATGGCCGGCGTGCACGTCACCCACGTGTACGTCGGGGTCACGGGCGAGCACATGCAGTCGACGAACAACCGCGGCGTCGTGGCCGTGACCGGCGAGGACCGCGAGGTGATCCACGCCGACGTCAAGCGGGTGGTCGACGCCTCGAAAATCATCAACGTCGCCGCCGACCGCCAGATCGTCCACGCCTTGCCGCGCCACTACACGATCGACGGCCAGGACGGAATCACCGACCCGATCGGGATGAGCGGCGGCCGGCTCGAGGTCGACACGCACATCGTCACCGGCGGTTCGACGTTCATCTCCAACGTGCTCAAGTGCGTGCACCGCGCCGGACTCGAGACAGCGGGGATCGTCTTCGAACCGCTGGCTTCGTCGGCGGCGACGCTGCTGCCCGAGGAAAAACAGGTCGGCGTCGTGCTGCTCGACATCGGCGGCGGAACGACCGACATCGCGGTGTTCGCCGACGGCGGCGTCGTGCACTCGGCGACGATTCCGGTCGGCGGCAACATCCTCACCAACGACATCGCGCTCGGTCTGAAGACGACGTTCGCCGAGGCCGAGAACGTGAAGCGCACGTACGGTTCGGGACTGATGCGGCCCGACGAAGCCGACCAGACGTTTCAGGTGAAGACGCTCGACGGCCGCAGCACGCGTGAGGTGACGTCCTCGCAGCTGCGCGGTATCGTGCTGCCGCGCGTGCTCGAAATCTTTCGCTTGGCGAAGGCAAACATCGTCGAGCGCATGGCGCGCGATCAAGTGCTCAGCGAGGTCGTCATCACCGGCGGCGGCGCGCATCTGCGCGGCATCGAGACGACGGCTGCCGAGGTGTTCGGCCTGCCGGTGCGGATCGGCATACCCTCCACGATCGCGGGGCTCACCGACACCGTGCGTCAGCCGGAATACGCGACGGCGGTCGGCCTCGTGCTCTTCGGTCCACGCGGCGAGCAAGCGCCGCACCTCAACGGTCAGGGCGGCGGTCCACTCGCCAAGCTCTGGACCTGGTTCACCTCGATCTGGAACTAACTCCCACCCCTGATGCTCCCCCTCTTCCCCGAGGAACACACGACGATGGCTGATGCGAAACGGTTCGTGCCCGAACATGCAGCGACGATCAAGGTGATCGGTCTAGGCGGCGGCGGCTGCAACGCGGTGAACCGCATGGTCGAGGCCGGCTTGTCCGGCGTCGATTTCTATGCGATCAACACCGACGTGCAAGCGCTGCGCAACAGCAAGACCAACAATACCGTGCAGATCGGCAGCGGTCTCACCCGCGGCCTGGGCGCCGGCGCGAATCCGAACATCGGCCGCGAAGCGGCGGACGAGTCCCGCGAAGATCTGGCGATGATCCTCGACGGCGCCGACCTCGTGTTCATCACGGCGGGAATGGGCGGCGGCACGGGGACCGGCGCAGCGCCGATCGTCGCGGAACTGGCGCGCGAGTCCGGTGCGCTGACCGTCGCGGTCGTGACGAAGCCGTTCGCGTTCGAAGGCCGCAAGCGCATGCAGGCGGCCGAACGCGGGATCGCCGACCTCGAAGCGAAGGTCGACACGCTCATCACGATCCCGAACGAACGCATTCTGCAGATCATCGAGAAGCGCACGCCGCTCAACGAAGCGTTCGTGTATGCCGACGACGTGCTGCGCCAAGGCATTCAGGGAATCAGCGACCTCATCACGCAGCCCGGGCTGATCAACCTCGACTTCGCCGACGTGAAGACGATCATGACGGACGCCGGTTCGGCGATGATGGGCATCGGCGAAGGCACGGGCGAACACCGCGCGGCCGACGCGGCGCAAAAAGCGATCGCCTCGCCGCTCCTCGAGACCACGATCGAAGGCGCGCGCGGCGTGATCTTCAACATCACCGGTGGGCCCGATCTCTCGATGTACGAAGTGAACGAGGCGGCCGAGATGATCTCGCGCGCCGTCGACAGCGAGGCGCAGATCATCTTCGGCGCGTCGATCGATCCGAACATGACCGGCAAGGTCCGCGTCACCGTGCTGGCCGCCGGCTTCGGCCCGCGCCCGCATCGCACGATGACGACCGCGGCGTCGCTCGGCCAGCCGATCGAGTTCGACAAAGTTTCCCCGGTGAACATGGACGACATCGAGGTCCCGGCGTTCCTCCGCTACCGCAGCTGAGGCGTCACGATCCTCGGGAACCGGAGACGGCTCGCCTCACGGCGGGCCGTTTCTCTATCCTAGCGAAGGGCGGGACCGTGTATGAACGCGCGAGCCGTCGTTCCGCGCCAGCTGCAGATCGCCGCCGTGCTCCTGATCGCCGTCGTGCTGGGCGGGACGGCGGGCTTCGTCACGCTGGAGCAATGGTCGTGGTTCGACGCGTTCTACATGACGATCACGACGATCACGACGATCGGCGGTGGAGAACCTCGTCCGCTCGACGTGATCGGCAAGTGGTGGACGATCGGCGTCGTCGTCGTCGGTTTCGGCGTGCTGACCTATACGGTGCTCTCGCTCATGGCGTACGTCATCGAAGGTCAGCTGGGACGAGTCTTCGATCGGCGGCGCATGCGCAGGCGGGTCGGTAGGATGAAGGACCACTTGATCTTGTGCGGCTTCGGCCGCGTCGGCCGGGCGATCGCGCGCGAGTTCACCGACGAGGGGATCCCGTTCGTGGTCGTCGACAGCGACGACGAATCGCTGGTCCAGGCGGCGGCCGAAGGGGCAACCGTCGTGCACGGCAACGCCGCCGACATCGAGACGCTCAAGGCCGCCGGGGTCGAGCGCGCGCGCGGCCTCGTCACGGCCGTCGACAACGACGCGGACAACCTGTACGTGACGCTCTCGGCGCGCGTGCTCAAGCCCGACTTGTTCATCGTGGCGCGCGCGAACGGCGCCGATGCCGAACCGAAACTGCGCCTGGCCGGCGCCAACCGCGTCGTCTCACCGTACACGATCGGCGGACGCCGGTTGGCGAGCTTGGCGATGCGGCCGACCGCGGTGGAATTCGTCGACACGATCCTCTCGGCGAGCAACGGTCAGCTGCTGCTCGAAGACCTCACCATTCCGTTGGAATCGTCGTGGGCGGGCCGCACCCTTGGCGAGCTGGTGCCGGAGGCCGACGAAGCGATCGTGCTCGCGATCAAGCGCGCCGGAACGATGATCTTCCGGCCCGCCGCCGCGACGGCGCTGCTCGGCGGCGACGAGCTCGTCGCCGCCGGCCCGCCCGACGCGATTCGCGCGCTGGAGCAGCGCGTCTAACCTTCGGCGCAGCCGCCTCACGCAGCGTCAGGTGCAATCCCCCAAGGCGCGGGTCGCGGCTTCGCGGAAGACGCGCCGGGTGACGACGATGCCGCCAGCCGAAACCGCCGAACGCGCGATTGCGATTCGCCGCGAGATCCACCGCCACCCCGAACTCGGCTTCGAGGAACACAACACGCAGGCGATCGTCGAGCGCGAGCTCGATGTGCTCGGCGTCGAACATCGGCGCGTCGCCGGGACGGGTGTCGTCGCGATCGTCCGCGGTGGGCTCGCGGGCCGGGTGAGCGGCTTGCGCGCCGACATGGACGCGCTGCCGATCCTCGAGGATTCCGGCGAGCCGTGCACCTCGGAGATCTCCGGGAAGATGCACGCCTGCGGGCACGACGCGCACACCGCGATGCTGCTCGGCGCTGCGCGCGTGCTGCACGAGTCGCGCGACACGTTCGCCGGCACCGCGGTGCTGCTGTTCCAACCGGCGGAAGAAGGACCCGGCGGCGCATTGCCGATGATCGAAGCGGGTGCGCTCGAGAACCCGAAGGTCGAAGCGGTGACGATGCTGCACGTCGACCCGCGTCTCGCAACCGGCTCGATCGGGATCACACCCGGCCCCGTCAACGCCGCCGCCGACGAGTTTCGTCTCACGCTGCGCGGGAAAGGCGGACACGGCGCGTATCCGCACAAGGCGGTCGACGTCATCCCGTGTGCCGCGGCCGCGATTCTCGCGCTGCAAAACATTGCGGCGCGCGAAACGGATCCGCTCGCGTCGATCGTCGTGACGATCGGGACGATCGAAGGCGGCTATCGCAACAACGTCATCGCCGACCGCGTGTTCATGACCGGAACCGTGCGTACGCACGATCCCGGAGTCCGCGCGACCGCCGAAGAGAAACTGCGCCGCATCGTCGACGGGGTCGCCGCGGCATACGGCGCGCGTGCGGAACTCGAAATGCTTTACGGCTATCCGCCGGTCGTGAACGACGGCGTGCTGGCGGAGTCGTTCGCCGCGCACGTGCGCGCTCTCGGCGGCATCCCGGTCGAACGTCCCGCGCCGACGATGGGCGGCGAGGATTTCGCCTATTTCGCGCAACGCGCACCCGGCGTGATGGTGCGCCTCGGCATCTACAACGAGATCGTGGGCTCGATCCACTCGGGACACAGCCCGCAGTTCCGGCTCGACGAGGACGCGATCCCGACCGGAATCGCGACGCTGGTCGCGTTCGCCCGGGGCGTCGGGGACGGGAGCGTCGCGCTGCCGTAGAGCCGGCGGCGCCGAGCTCTTGAGCCCATCCACAATGCCTAGTAGGTCTGTGGAGGAAGTGTACAACATCTTGTGGTCGGAGGAAGGTCCGGCCACGATCGGATCGCGAAGAGACGGGGTCATGGCCTTGTCGTCCGTGTCTCTCGACCGGCCGTCACCGCGGGCGCTCCACCGCAGCCAAGACATCGCGTCCCCTGCGCGGACCGCCTTCGACCTCGCGTGCGAGGTCGAAAAGTGGCCGGTATGGTTATCGTTCATCCGCAGCGCACGGCGCGCGGATCCTTCCGCGCCGCTCGGGCAAGGGTCCGAGGTCGCGATCCGCTCGAACGTCCCCGGCGACGACGAGCAACTCTTCGAGGTCGACCGCTTCATCCCGGGACACCAGCTCTCGCTGGTCGGCGCGTTCTCCGTGCGCCGTCGGATCGACATTCGGGTCGAGCAGAAGTCGGAGCGCTCGCGCTTGGTCGTCCGCGTCGACTACCCGACCTACGGCGGCTTTTTAGGCAAGATGTTCGACCAGCTGACCCGCCGCCGAAGGCTCGACGCAGCCCTGAGCGACGCCCTCGTCCACTTCAAGGGGCTCTGCGAGTACGACCGGGAGCCCGACGCGCTGCTCGTCGATTTCTAGCACTCGTTGACGAGGTCTGCCAACTTCGGGTAAGGTAGGACGTCAGAGACTTTTCCTCCGGAGATCCCCTTGCCGCTCTACGATTACCAATGCCGCACCTGTCGAACGACGATCGAAGTCCGTCACGGCTCGCGTGAAGCTCACGATGGCTCGTGCCCGTCGTGCGGCGGCGAGCTCGCGCGCGTTTTCACGCCGGCCGCCATCGCCTTCAAGGGGTCCGGCTTCTACATAAACGACTCGCGCAAGGCGGACGGCTCCTCGTCGAGCAAGACGTCCGATGCCCCGTCGTCTACACCGGCGGCGTCCACTCCGGCGTCGACGGCGCCCGCTACGCCCGCTGCGTCGGCGCCTGCGAGCGATTCTCCGAAGAAGAGCGAAACCGCGGCGTAGCTCGCTGATGTCGGCCACCGCGATCGTCTTGTGGGTTGCCCTCGCTGCCTTCGCGGCGGTGCTGCTGCTCGCCGGACTGCAAGCGGCGCGCGCCGCGCGCGAGGTGCGGCGCATCAAGCAGCGGGTCGATGCCTACGCGGAACTCCCGCTGGTCGCCTCACTGCAGCGGGCCGGTCAGGACGCGGAACGGATCCAGCTGGCGATCGCCGGAATCGATCCGCTCCTCACCCGCGCCCAGGCGGCCGTCGCGACGATCCGCCGGAGTCCGATCCCGCCCGACGTGACCAATGCCGTCGTGCGGATCGGGATCGAAGTGCAGAACCTGCGCGAGTTTTCGCCCTAGCCTAGACGGCCGGGTCGTCGGGCGGTTCCCACGACCAACCGAAGCCGGTGCGGCCCTCCTCGGGCGGGATGCCGCCGAACGGCGGGTCGGCGTCCGGCAACGCGAACGGGGTGCCGAACGGTGCCGCCGGTCCGCCGGCCGGCTGGCCCGGCGGCGGGGACGGCAGCGCAGCGTGCGAGACGGGCTGCGGCGGCGTGGGAGCGGCCTGCGGCGGCGGAGGCGGTGGCGGCAATTCCGCCGCTTCGGGATCGCTGCCGAAGCCGAAGCCGACTGGGGTCCAGGCCGGCGCGGCTTGCGTGGGAGGCAGATACGGCGCCGCGGGCGGTAGCTGCTGCTGAGGCGCGCTCGCCGCCACGGCGGTCCGGGGTGCCGGCGCAGGGGGCGTCCGCGACGGCGACGACTTGTGTCCGGGGCGGAACGGCTCGGAGCTGATTCGGGGCAACGGTTCGCCCGCCGCGGTGCCGACCAGGACGATGCGCGAAAGCGGCAGCAGCTGCGCATCCGAGCGGGCCGCGAGCGCGCGCAATTCGTCGAGATAGCGCTCCGGCATCTCTTCGATCGCGAGCGCGTCGAGAATCAGCGCGATGGTTTCGTTCACCGCGGCCTTGGCCGGGACGCGCGTGAACGTGATCAACTGCTGCCAGACGTCCGCCTTCACGATCGAGAGCAGCTTGCGCCAGTAGTCGATCGTCTGATAGGTCTCGAACTGCCCGGCCTCGCGCTTCGCGCGCCCGTACAGCGCCGCGATCCGTTTGCCGAGCGCGTCGGCCGGCGGCGAGGGTTCGACGATGACCACGCGCCGCGCGACCCGCGCGAGTTCCGAGACGACGTGCGCGTGGAAGCCGGGATCGATCTCGTGCAGATAGTGCATCGCGACGGCGACGTCGTAGGCGTTTTCCGAGGCCGGCACCATCGTCGCGCTGCCGCGAATCGCCGTCGCCCCGACTGCTTCGACGCGCGCGATCGTGGTATCGTCGCTGCCGACGACAGTCGCCTCGACGCCGATCTCGACCGCTCGCTTGACCCACGCGCCGTCGTTCGCCAGCCCGACGAACAGGGCACGCTCACGGGGCCCAAGGGCGATCGTGTCCCAGATCTGCTGATCGATGCGGTACGATTCGTTCTGAAACGCGGAGATGTCGGTCATCGGCTCCGGCACCTTCGACGCGCCTCGCGATTCCCACGCTTGCTGGCTGGGGCGGCTGGTGGGGAAGGTGGGACTCGAACCCACATGAGCTCACACTCGGTCGCTTTTGAGGCGACTGCGTATACCATTTCGCCACTTCCCCTAGCGGCCCGTCGCGGCATTCGCGGCGACCCAGGCTCGCTCCGCTTCGGCGAATGCGCGGGCCCCGGCGAGGTCGCCCACCTCGACGGCGGAATAGGTCACCCGCCGCCAGCCGGGCGCCAGGGTGAGCGCCAGCGTCCCCGTGCTCAGGAACGGCGTCCAGCTCGCCCGCTCGACGTCTCCCGCGCGCCAGGCGACCACGAACGCGATCCCGTTGCGGTAGCCGAAGAGCGAGGCTTGCCCGTCCGGCACGTCGCCGGGCTGTTGAAGCGTGAGATACGGCAGCGACGCGCGGACGACGGCGCGCTGCGGCGTGGTGACGCCCGGTGGTGCGACCAGCCGTTCGTCGACGACGACGCGCGTCGCGTGTGGTTCCAACGAGACGATCCGCTCGAACGTGAGGCCTGGTGGGTCGGCGTCCGGCATCGTGTACGTCAAGCGCGCCGCGGCGCGCGGACCCGACGCGAGGACCTCCACGGCGTATGTCCGGTTGAACGTTCCCGCTGGGTACGCATGCGTGTACTTGGCGATGTAGTCGCGCGGCGACGGCGGTAGCGGCAGGCTGACGTCATCGCGCAGCGCGCCGGTCGCGTCGAGCACGTTGCGTGGTTCGAACATCGAGAACGCGCGGGCACCGGCCCGCGCATCGATCGTGATCTGCGTGCGATCGTTTCGGAGCGTCACGATCTCACCGCCGTCGTCGCGGTAGGACTCTACGACGCGCGCCTCAGCGGCCGTTACGCCGCCGCCGCCCGACCCAGGCGCGGAGCCGAGCGTACCGTTCGTGTCGGTGCTGCGCGCCTGGGTTCGACGCAAGTCCGGCAGGCTGAGGCTTTCGTTCGGCGCGAGACCGAAGATCGTGGTGCGCGCTCCGTCACGCACGATGGCCGTGCAGCCGGCCGGCGACACCAGCAGGGTTCGCGCAATTGCGCCGGGTTCGGAATCGACCGGACAATCGGACGAAATGCGGCGGCGATCGTTCGGCGCCCCGATCGCGGCGAGCGCGACGTCGTCGATGCGCAGCGCGACCGAATGGGGCGGAACGACGGCCGGAACGCCGGCGAAGCGAACCGTCACCGGAGTGTCGGACCAATTCGCGCCCAACGTGAGGCGGCCGGCCGGGCCGGCGAGCGTCGTCGTGCCCGGACCGGGCTGATCGGGCACGGCGTCGACGATGCGCGCGTGCGAGCGCGCGGCGCGCGCGTACAGCCAGCGAGTACCGTCTGGGGCGGCCGCCGCAACCTCCGGCGCGATGACGACCGCGGCGTAGTTCGCGAGATGCGCCGTCCGCGCGCGAAGGTCGATCACATCGCACGTGTAGCCGCGTTCGATGCACGCGGAAATCGCCGACCGGACGCGCGCTACGATCGCGCCGGCACCGTCGGGTGGGCGCGAGTCCACGCGCGGCGGTGGTTCGGCGTAGGCGATGCCGATTTGCGCGATTCGATGCGCGCGCAGAAGAATCGGAGCGAAGCGCGTCAGCAGGGCGCCGAACCGGTGCGTCGGCCAGAAGCGCGCATTGATGCTGACGTCGCTGCGCGACGGCTGCGCCGAAGTACCTTCGCGCAACGCCGCATCCCACGCGTACGCCGCGTTCGAAAACGGCGCTTCCCAGCCGGGCTCGGCGGACGTGTCCTGCATGGGGAAGTCGATGATCCCCTTCGCGCCGAGCGCCAGCAGTTCGTCGAGCGCGAGCGCGGTGTTTTGCGGGTCGGCGCGGCGCGGCTGGGGATCCTCCGCGCCTGCAAGCCAGCCGGCTTGGAATTCGCTCTGCGCGAGCGGACCGCGCCGGTTCGTCGCCAACAAGAGCGTCGAGAAATCCAGCTCGACGCGGTCGTGCAGTCCGAGCGTGTACGCGTCGCTCTGGTACCAGTTCCCCATCGTCCACACCGGCGAAGACGACGGCACGCGCATCTGATACGTGTTGATGAACGTCGGCGTCGCCGGACCGATCACGTCGCGGACCTGCGCTTCGAGCCAGCCCAGATAGCGCTGGAAATTCGGAGCGGGATAGGTTTGGTTGTCGATGTACGCGCCCTGATCGTCGTCGAGCTGCACCGCGATCACGCGATCGGCGTACGGGCGAAACTCGTCGAGCGCGCGGTGCAGCCAGCGCGACGCGTAGCGCAGGTGCGTGGAATTGCGCATCCACTCCGCGGCCGCGTCGTCGCTGTGCGCGTTCTGCAGCGTCGCGGTCGCCGGATAGCGCCCTTCCAGAACGTCGTGCAGCGGCATGTCGTATTCCGGGCGGACGAGCAGCCAGGCGGGGTAGCCGCCGTTGCGCCATTCGTTGCGGATCACGGGCCCTGGCCGGACGATGAACCGGAAGCCGAGCTCCGCGCCCAGGCGCAGCACTTCGCGCAGGTTGCGGCGCGGGTCGGTGCGGCCGTCGAAATCGAAATCACCGTCGGCGAGTTCGTGCCAGTTCCATGGAACGTACAGGTCCAGCGTGTTCGCGCCGAGATCGCGCATCGCGAGCATCGAGTCGCGCCACCGCGCGGCGGGGATGCGCTCGTAGAAAAAGGCGCCGCCCCAGAAGAAGAAGGGCGACCCGTCGACCTCCAGCGTCGGCTCGCCGTTCCGCTGGACGACGATCGCGTGTCCGAAGGTCGGGGCCGGCGCCGCGCTGCCGGCGGCCGGCACGAGCAGCGCGCCGCACACGGCGAGGAGCGCCGCGGCACACCGCGCCGCGGAACGCAGGCCCACGCTTGGAATCATTGGAACGCCCTTCGCCGTCCCATGAACGAACTCTCGCGACTCCTCGGCCTGCGAGGCACGTTGCACCTCGACACGGTGGAAAGCGCCGCGCTGCACGGCAACCCCCTCGGCGATCCGTCGGCTCGGCCGCTCGCCGTCTACACGCCGCCGGGCTACGATCCCGAAGGCTCGTCGTCGTATCCCGTGCTCTACGTTCTGCACGGGTTCACCGGCGACGTCGCCGGCCTCGTGGCAGGACGCGCGTGGGAAACCAACGTCGTCCAGTGGATCGACCGACTCCTCGCGACGCAGCGCATGCCGCCGGCGATCCTCGCGGTGGTCGACGGCTTCACGCGTTTGGGCGGCTCGCAGTACCTCGACTCGGTGCACAACGGCGCCTATGCGACCTACGTCGTGCGCGACGTCGTCGCCCACCTCGACGCGAACTACCGGACCGTCGCGCGCGAAGGCGGCCGCGCCGTCCTCGGCAAGTCGTCGGGCGGCTTCGGCGCGCTGCACCTCTGCATGGCGCATCCGGGGACGTTTGCGGCGTTCGCCTCGCACAGCGGCGACGCGTATTTCCGTTACGCCCACATCCCGTCATTCGCGGTCACGCAGCGCACGCTCGAAGGGTTCGACTCGGTGCAGGCCTTCGTCGAAGAGTTCGAGCGCCGGCCGAAGCGGTCGCAGCACTTCTACACGACGATCGAAATGGTCGCGTACGCGGCAGCGTACTCACCGAGCGGAGTGCAGGCGTTCGCTCTCGATCTTCCGTTCGACGCGAAGACCGGCGAGCTGCGCGACGATGTGTTCGCTCGCTGGCTCGCGTACGACCCCTGCGAACGGGTCGCACCGCAGCGCGAGGCGCTCGAGCGTCTGCGGTTGCGCTACTTGGATTGTGGGCGCCGTGACGAGTACGGTCTCGACATCGGCGCCCGCGTGTTCACCCAGCGGTGTCGTGATCTCGGCATGACGGTGCGCCATGAGGAGTTCGACGACGACCATCGCAACGTCGGCTACCGCTACGAGATCTCGTTGCCGGCGTTGGCGGAAGTCCTCGATCGCGCGTGATCGAGGACTTCGACTCGGTACGTGCTAGTGGGTCTGGCCTTGCGCGTGACGGAGTTCGCGCATCTTCTCGTGGCTGACACCGAGCTGGAGGAGGAACCGGCCAACATGATTGCCGCCGCGGTGCGCACCGTTGGCCGGAGCGCCGTTGGGTGAACCGCCGTTCGGGCCCGGACCGCCGGGGCCGGCGCCTTCCGGACGAGCCGGCATGTTGGCGCGAATGGTTTGCATCATCTTGGTGCGTTCGCCGAGAACGGCCGTCGTTTCGGCGGGGCTGAGAATCGCGTCGATCTGCGAAGCGGCGCTGCGCAAGTCGGTGAGTTGACCGTTGTTGACTTGATCGATGATTGCTTGGACCCGCGTGCGGTCGCTGCCGCTCAGGTCGTTGAAGGCGGCCGTCTTCGCGGCGGCACGCGCTTGGAGGACTGCAGGCGGCGGGCTGTTCTCTGCCGCGTTGCCGCTCTGTTGAGCGCACGCGGCGAGGGGTAGGCCGGTCGCCACTAACAGGGCGAGTACGGGGAGAGCTTTTCTCATATGCACGACGGTACGAGTTCGCTCCGAGGAATGGCTGGGAGTACGGTGAGGGCGCGATGAGAACTGCGCGCCCCCTCTTCTTGACGTGCGCACCGCCTGTGGCGACGCCGAGCCCTGCGATCGGCTGATTGTAATTTGCTCGGCTCGATCACCCCGCGGGTTGGTAGCGCATGACGACGACACCGGTCGACAAGCTCGTTGAGCCGATCAGTCGTAGCCGTGCCTTTTCGCCCTCGCGGAAGAGCAGCTTACCGCTGCCCACGAAGAGCGGAAAGACCGAAAGCCGCACCTCATCGAGCAAGCCGCGTTTCAGCAAGGTCTCTCCGAGCAGACCATGGCCGTATAGAGCGAGGTCCGAGCCGGCTTCCTCTCTGAGCTTGCTCACCTCGGTCACTACATCGCCTCTGATGATGGTCGAGTTATTCCAATCGGCCTGTTCCAAGGTCGACGAGAAGACGTACTTGCGGATGCTGTTGATTCTGTTGGCAAAATCGCCGGTTCCGGCGACCCAGTCCCTCGCGAGCATCTCATATGTCCGCCTGCCCATCAACATTGCGTCGCTCTCCAGGAGCCGCTCCAACGCGGCTTTTTCGAACTCGTCGTCTGCGTAGTCTCCGGCCCAGGTCGATGGGTCCTCAATGACGCCGTCGAGCGACACTAAAGTGGATTCGATGATTTTCCGCATGACCTAAGCTAGGCGGTTGGGGCGCCGGCGTTCTGCGTCGTGGGAATGCGATCCGGATCCGGAGGATCACCCGCCGGAACGCCGTTCGAGACGGTAAGCTCGGCGAGCGCGGCCGTCGCGTCGAGTGCTTGCCGCAGGTCGGCGATCAGGTCACGCGCGCTTTCGATGCCGACGGAGAGACGCAGCAATCCGTCCGTGATCCCGCGCCGGTCGCGCTCTTCCTTCGGAATTGAGCCGTGCGTCATCCGCGCGGGGTGGTTGATCAGCGATTCGACTCCGCCGAGACTTTCCGCCAGTGAGAACAGCTTCGTGCGCTTGGCGACCTCGAGTGCGCGCGCTTCCGGGCCGCGCAGCGTCATCGAGATGATGCCGCCGAAGCCGGTCATCTGCTTGCGCGCCAGGTCGTGCTGCGGGTGCGACGCCAGACCGGGATAGATGACTTCCGCGACGTCGTCGCGCTCGCTCAGAAAGGTTGCGATCGCGTGCGCGTTCGCGGCGTGCTCGCGCATGCGCAGCGCGAGGGTCTTGGCGCCGCGTGATGTCAGGAACGCCTCGAAGGGACTCAGCACCGCGCCGAGCGTCTTCTGGAGAAAGCGCAGGTTCTCGTCGATCGACGTGTCGTTCGTCATCGCGGCGCCGCCGATCACGTCGCTGTGCCCGCCGATGTACTTGGTCGTCGAGTGGATCACGATGTCGGCGCCGAGCGCCAGCGGCGACTGGAAGAACGGCGTGCAGAACGTGTTGTCGACAACGACGAGCTGGCCCGGCGCCTTGAGCGCGACGAGTGCCGGGATGTCGATAAGCCGCAGCATCGGGTTGGTCGGCGTCTCGGCCCAGAACATCTTGGTGTTCGGACGGATTGCAGCGCGCACGGCGGCGAGGTCGGTCATGTCGACGAAGGTCGATTGCAGGCCGAAGCGTTCGAGCACCCTGGTGAAGAGTCGATATGTGCCGCCGTACGTGTCGTCGCTCACGAGCACGTGGTCGCCGGCCGAGAGCAGCGAGGTAATCGCGTTCTCGGCGCCCAGTCCGGACCCGAAGGCGGTGCAATAGCGCGCGTCCTCAAGCGCAGCGAGCTGCGTTTCGAGCGAGACGCGCGATGGGTTCGCGACGCGCGAGTAGTCGTAGCCCTTGTGCTCGCCGACCGCCGTCTGGGTGTACGTCGACGTTGCGTAGATCGGGACGATCGTGGCCCCGGTCGTCGGATCGGCGTCCTGTCCGGCGTGAATGGCGCGCGTGGCGAAGTCCATGCGATCCAGGATACGCTCCGCGAACGGCGGGTTCCGTTCGGCCGGAGAGCGCGGTCGTACAGGGAGACGAACCATGCGATCGAAGGACGGGGGCTGAATGATGAGGGTGTCCGCGGTGGCCGCTCTCGCGGCGGTAGCGTTCGTGGCCGTCTGGGCGAGGGTCCCTGCATCGTCGCGCCGTCGGCACGCGCCGCAGCGCTGGGAGAAGTGACGCCGCTCGCCGGAACCAGGACGGTCGTCGTCACCGGGAAGGTCGGGCCTGGCCCGGCGGCCGGGACGTACGCCGTGCACGAGATCGATTACGGGCTCGAGACCCGATCGATCCTCTACGGGCCTCTGGGCGTGACACCCATGTCCGGGATCCAGCCGTTCGCCGAAACCGTCCATGCCTCGGTCCGCATCGACGCGGCCGGGGTTCCGAGCGTCGACAGCGCGATCGACACGACGATGGGAACCGATCGCGGTGCCCACCAGGCCTACCCGGTCGACGACGTGCGGATCGTGACGACGACGTACGGCGGCTCAGTCGCCGCGATCGAGCATGTTGTCGAGCGGGGAAGCGGCAGCAACGGCGTCAGTTTTCACGTCCGTCGATGTCACGCGCACGACGAACGCCGACGGTTCATTCGACGAGGAGGGATCGCTCGGGAGCGGTGAGATCCATTTTGCGCACGTGCATCCGGACTTCAGCGCGAGCGCGCACGATCAGACGCCGGGATTCGGTTTGCGCGACGTGCTCGTCGGCGCGCCGGCCGGGGCGGCGGGCGCCGCGACGATCGCCGTGACCGTCTCGACGCAAGGCCGCACGATCGGGTACGTTCCAGTCGTCGTGAAGACTATACGACACCGCTCTGGTTCTCTGTCCTCACGCCGCCGACCGTCGCGAGCCGCGTCGTGACGCTGAACGCGCCGGCTAGGCCGGACTGCGGTTTTCCGCCCCGGGACGACCCCTCCGCTCGAAGTACGCGACGAGCGTAAGCAGATCGACCCGACCGGTACGACGACCGACGTCGTGCACGACGTATTCTACGACGCGAGCGTCTTGCCGCTTTGCCGCATCGAGCAGAGCACGACGGCGTACGTGGACGTGACGACCGGAACCGCGTTCGCGACCCGTTTGGACCGCACCGTCGTGACGACGTCTAAGGGTCCGACCGCTACGCGACTTGCGCCGAGAGAAACGAGATGACGTCCTGCCGCGTGACGACGCCGACGGGCTTCGTGCCGTCGGTGACGACGATTGCGTGGTTCGCCATGGTGAGGAGTTTGTACGCGGCGCCGACCTCCACGTCGTGCTCGAGCATCGGGAACGGACGTCCCATCACCTCGACGACGGGCTTGTGCATGATGTCGGCGTGGTCGAACACCGCCTGCATGACCGCGACGTCGTTGATCGAGCCGACGACTTCGGTGTCGCGCATCACCGGCAGCTGCGAGATCTCGTAGCGGCGCAGCAGGTCGAGCGCTTCCTTCACGGTTTGCACTTCGGTCACGGTGATCATCGGCGGCAGCGGTTCTTTGGTGCGCAGCACGTCGCCGACGGTGTCCTTGCGGCGATCGTCCTCGAGGAATCCGTTGGCGTGCATCCACTCGTCGTTGAAGATCTTCGACATGTAGCCGCGGCCGGAGTCCGGCATCACGACGACCATGATCGCTTCGGGCGGCAGCTCGCGCGCGACGCGTACCGCGGCGGCGACCGCCGTACCCGATGAGCCGCCGACCAGCAGCCCTTCCTCGCGCGTGATGCGCCGCGCCATGAGGAAGCTTTCCTTGTCGGTGATGCGCAGGATCTTGTCGATGACGCGCATGTCGACGGTCTGCGGGAGATAGCTCATCCCGATCCCTTCGACTTTGTACGACTTGGGCGTGTCGCCGCTGTAGATCGAGCCTTCCGGGTCCGCGCCGACCACGACGATCTTCGGGTTCATTTCCTTGAGGAAGCGGGCCGTCCCGGAGATCGTGCCGCCGGTACCCATTCCGCTGACGAAGTGGGTGATGCGTCCGGCGGTCTGCTCCCAGATCTCGGGGCCGGTCGTCTTGTAGTGGGCGCCCGGGTTTTGCGCGTTGTGCCACTGGTCGGGCTGGATGGCGCCTGGGATCTCGGCGGTGAGGCGATTCGCGACGCCATAGTACGACTCTGGCGAATCGTTCGGAACATTTGTCGGTGTGACGACGACCTCAGCCCCATAGGCTTTCAACAGGTCGATCTTTTCTTTCGACATTTTGTCGGGCATCACGAGGATGCAGCGATAGCCGCGGATCGCGGCGGCCATCGCGAGTCCCGTCCCGGTGTTGCCCGAGGTCGCCTCGATGATCGTGGCGCCGGCCTTGAGCACGCCGCGCGCCTCCGCGTCCTCGATCATCGCGACCGCCGGACGGTCCTTCACCGAGCCGCCCGGATTGACGTACTCCACTTTGGCGAGCACCAGAGCGCGCGCGTCGTCGACTACCCGGTTCAGCTTCACGAGCGGCGTGTGGCCGACGGCCTGCAGGGCGTCGCGGTAGTAGGTCAATTCGGCCGCGGGTCGAGGTTCGATGATGGCCATAGCCCGACGGCGTTCCGCAACCCCGGGGGCGCAGCCTGCGTCAAAGCAAGGGCAGACGGAGAGTTCAAGAGGACGAGATGGCGACCGATTTCCGAACCGGCGAATTTCCCCGTCGGGCGCGCGAGGCGCTCGACGGCTACCTATGGCTGGCCCGCGTCTTCGACAAGGCACGGGCCTCTCGAGACGAGACGATCTTCGACTATATCTATCCTTGTCCGATGGACCGTGGGGTGTTCGATCGCTGGGGGATCACGTCGCGCATGTTCGACGCCGCGCTCGATACGGCGCAGACCGACGAGCAGATCCTGACCTGGATCAAGGCTCGCGTTCCGGCGGCTCGCCGCGACGACGCAAATCGCTGGCTGCTCGAAGAGAAGATCGAGAGCCTCGAGCGGCAGGACGCGGAAGAGGGCGGCGTCCCAGCCTAGGGCGAACGCCGCTCGCGTGAGCCTCTCGCGCGTCCGTTTCACCCTGACTGCGCTCTCTGCCGCGCTGTTCTTTGCCGCGTGCGGCGGCCCGCAGGTTCCGCCGGCGCAGAACTACGGCGCCATCCGCGGACGGGCGTACGACGTCGCCACGAACCAGCCGGTCGCGGGCGTGGTCGTCACCACGTTCACGATCCTGAACGGCACGACCGGCACCGATGGAACGTATCGCATCGGGAACATTCCGCCCGGCCAGTACAACGTGCAGGCGCAGCCGCCGCAAGGCTACGCGCTGCAATCCTCCGCTCCGATCACGGGCAGCATCGCGCTCGGCGAGACGATCACCATCGACATCCCGCTCGTCAAGCAATAGCGCCGTGCGCGTCATCGTCGCGCCCGATAAGTTCAAGGGGAGTCTGGATGCGGCCGGTGTCGCGGCGGCGTTGATCGCCGGCTGGCTCGACATCGCCCCCGGTGCCGCATGCGACGCGATCCCGATGGCCGACGGCGGTGACGGAACGGTCGAAGCGTTTCTCGCCGGTGGTGCGCAGGCGCGCACGGTACGCGTGCGCGGCCCGCTCGGTGCGCCGGTCGAGGCGACCTACGCTCGCGACGGCGACCTAGCGGTCGTCGAGATGGCCGCCGCGTCGGGCCTCGCCCTGCTCGGCACCGCGCTCGACGCGCGGCATGCGACGACGTACGGCACGGGCGAGCTGCTGCGCGATGCGCTCGCGCACGGCGCGCGCCGCATCATCCTCGGGATCGGCGGAAGCGCGACGACCGACGGCGGTGCCGGTGCGCTTGCCGCGCTCGGCGCGCGATTCCTCGACGCGAACGGTGCGCAACTCATGCCGGCGCCCGCAGCGCTCGCGAACGTTGCGACGGTCGACCTCTCCGCGCTCGACGCTCGCGTCGCCGCGGTCGACCTCGCGATCGCCTGCGACGTCGACAACCCGCTGCTGGGCGCGCACGGCGCCGCCGCCGTCTACGGGCCGCAGAAGGGCGCATCGGCGGACGACGTGCGGTTCTTGGACGGCGTCCTCGCGCGATTGGCCGACGCGCTGGTCGCCGCGACCGGCTGCGACCTGCGCGAACTCCCCGGGGCGGGCGCGGCGGGCGGTCTGGGCTGGGCGCTGGCGACGACGTGCGGCGCGCGGCTCGAGCGCGGCGTCTCTCTGGTGGCCGAGGTGCGCGGCCTCGCCGGCGCGCTGCGCGGTGCGGACCTTTGCTTGACCGGCGAAGGCCGCATCGACGACCAGACGCTGCGCGGGAAGGTCGTCGACGGCGTCGCCGCGCTCGCCCGCGCGGCCGGCGTTCCGGTCATCGCGTTCGGCGGCAGCGTCGACTTCAGTGCCGAGCGCGCGTTGCGCGCGCGCGGGGTGCGCTGCGTTCCGATCGTCCCGGGGCCGGCGAGCCTCGAAGCAGCGATGCGCGACGCCGCGCCGAACCTGCGCGCCGCCGCGGCTCGCACCGCGGCGCTGCTGCTCGATGAATGACCGCCCGCCGCGGCGCGACGGTCGCTAGACGGCCTCGTAGCGCGCGAACGCGACGACGCGTCCGTTGCGGTAGACGAACCAAAGCGACGCTTCGGAGATCGCGGTCTGACGCGGAACGTAGCGCACGACGTCCGTTCCGCAGGCGGTGTGGTGCGCGGTTCCCGCGCCGAGGACGCGCTCGACCGCCGCGCGCGTGCTGCCCAGACCGAGGGCTTCGTGGGTTTTCGTCCCGGCGGCGAGCGTGACGATGGAGCCCGGCGGTGCCGTGTCGGCTTCGCCGAGGACCGCGCTGTAACTCGACTCTTCAGCTTCGCTGCCGGCGTGCAGCTCCACGGCATGCGCGGACGGAATGCGGGCGAGGACGTAGATGTATCCATCCTTCCCGCGCGCGATGATGGCGGCGTTCTCTCCGAACGTCGTAAATTGCGCGCGGTCGAAGTGCACCGTCGCCGTCGGCGGGACGTCGGCGGCGCCGCGCGCGCCGCTCCACGGCGCGATCGCTGCGGCGCTGCACCGTACCGACGGGAGCGCAGCGGTCCAGCGTACGAGCGCCGCGTCGGGCGCGGCGGGCGCGGTCACGTCGGCTCCACCGACGGAGCGGCCTGGCGAAACTTCACGTACGAGGCGCGTTCGGCGACCGCATCGTTGACGATGCCCACCACCACCTCGGCGAGGCGATCGGGGTCGTGGCGGACCGTCTCGGTTTCGGAGATCACGTTGGCGCGCACGACTTTGACTCCGAGCGCGCGCAATTCCGCTTCGTCCACACGTACCGGCAATTGGCCTTCCTCGGCATAAATGTCGCGCAGCTTACACGGGAGTTGGTCGTTCACGATCACGACGTCGCACAACTTCGCGTCGGGTCCGTTGGTCAGCGCGCGTACGTGTGCCGAGGCCGTATAGCCGTCGGTCTCGCCGGGCTGCGTCATGACGTTGCAGACGTAGATCTTCACGGCGCTCGCCGCCTCGATCTCGCGCGCGACGCGGTCGACGAGCAGGTTCGGCATGATCGAGGTGTAGAGCGAACCGGGTCCCAGAATGATCGCGTCGGCGGAACGGATCGCGGTGATCACCTCGTCCAGCGGGGCGGCATACGGAGGATCGAGGAACACTTTCGCGATCGTGCCGCGAGCTGCGGTGATCTTCGACTCGCCTTCGATGATCCGGCCGTCGACCAGCTCGGCGCACAGCCGTATGACCGCCAGCGTCGAGGGAAGCACGCTGCCCTTCACGTTGAGGACGCGGCTCGAGACCTTGATCGCCTGGTCGAAATTTCCGGTGATCCCGGTCATCGCCGCGAGGAAGAGGTTCCCGAACGAATGGCCGGTGAGCCCTTCGCCTTCTTCGAAACGGTAGCGGAAGAGCTCCGTGACGAGCGCTTCGTCGTCGGCGAGCGCGACCAGACAGTTGCGGATGTCGCCGGGCGGCAGAACGCCGAGCTCTTTTTGCAGCCGCCCCGACGATCCGCCGTCGTCGCTCACCGTCACGACGGCGGTGAGATTGCGCGTCTGTTTCTTCAGGCCGCGCAGCATCGTCGCGAGCCCCGTACCGCCGCCGACGACGACGATCCGGTAGCCGGCCTCGAGCCGTCGTTCCATCACCGCGTCGATCATCCGCGACGGATACGGCGTTACCGCCGTGACGATCGCGTTGAGCCACTTCCAGATCCCGAGCGAAACGAGCAGGACGCCGAGCACCATGAACGTCCACGACAGATACCCGGGCGGGAAGAACTCCGAGACGATGCCGTCGACCATCTCGTTGATGCGCAGCGTATAGCCTTCGTCGGTCAGATAGCGCGAGACGCCGTTGACGAAGAGCGCCGCACCGATCACCGCCATCAGCAGCCAGCGTTTCACCCGCAGGCCCGGGATGAACCAGCGCCACAGGCCGAGCGAGCGTCGCATGCGGCTGCTCATCGCGTCACGTCGCGCGCGTCGAAGGTTGCCAGCACGCCGGTCGTCTCGCTCAAGTAGCGCAGGACGCGCCGGCCGATGTAGACGCTGCGGTGCCGGCCGCCGGTGCAGCCAATCGCGATCGTCACCTGCGACTTGCCTTCCTGCTCGTAGCGCGGGATCAAGAAATCGAGCAACGCGAACAGCCGATCGAGAAACGGTTCCGTTTCGGCGATCCCTTCGAGAAACGCTGCGACGGGCCCGTCCGCGCCGGTCAGTTCGCGCAAGCCTTCGACGTAGTTCGGATTGGGGAGAAAGCGCACGTCGAAGACGAGGTCGGCATCGAGCGGCACGCCGTACTTGAATCCGAACGCGACGATCGCGACCCGCAGCCGGCGCGCGTCGGGGCCGAGGAACGTCGTGCCGATCCGATCCTTGAGCTGGCCCAGCGTCAGCCGCGTCGTGTCCCACACGATGTCGGCACGATCGCGCAGGCCCGCCAGCGCGGCGCGTTCGGCGGCGATCGCTTCAGCCAGTCCCACGCCGTTCTCGCCGTACGGGTGGCGGCGGCGCGTCTCGCTGTAGCGCCGAATGAGCGTCTCGTCCTCGGCGTCGAGAAAGAGCACCTCGGGACGATGGGCGTCGGCCTCCAGCTGTTCGATCGCGACGAGCGCGTCGCCGAACGGCCCAAGCGTTCGAACGTCGAGCGCGAGCGCCGCGTTCGCTCCCCCGGTTTCATCGACCAGGGCGACGAAGGGACCGGCCAGGACGGGCGGCGCGTTGTCGAGGCAGGCAAACCCGAAATCCTCGAGTGATTTCATCGTCTGGCTCTTGCCCGCACCTGAGAGCCCCGTTACGATGACGAGACGACGCATATATGAAGCTCTTTTCGGCTGAGAAGGCCAACGCCCTCATTCCGGTCCTGGAGCCGCTGCTCGACGAGCTGTGGGGGAAGCGTCGCGACCTGGCGATCCGGCTGTTGGAAACCGATCCCGCGCTGCGCGCCGGCCGACCCGACGCCACGCGCGACCGCCGGCGGTCGCGTGCCTTCACCGAGCTCAAGGCGGAGATCGTGCGGC